>NZ_DATCVK010000178.1:0-93413 GCF_036566905.1 Microbacterium sp.
CGGGGCCGGTGCCGCCGGCCTCGCGCTCGGCGCGGGGGCGGGTGCGGCGGCGGGTGTCGCCGTCGGGCGTGCGCGGGAGCAGGATGCCGTGGCGTCCGTCTACGACTACTACGGCGCGCATCAGGCCGGCATCACGACACCCGTCCAGGATCATCTGCATTTCGCGTCGTTCGACATGATGGCGCGCACCGACCGCGACGACCTGGTGACGCTGCTGCAGGATTGGTCGTACGCGGCGGCCCGCATGACGCAAGGGCTCGACGTCAGTGCGACCGGGGCTGTGGGCGGGTCGCCCGAAGCCCCGCCGGACGACACCGGCGAGGCGCTGGGGCTCGCGGCGAGCGGCCTCACGATCACCTTCGGCTTCGGCCCGTCGCTGTTCGAGAACGACGAAGGCGATCGCTACGGGCTCGCGGCGCGACGGCCGGCGCAGCTCGAGAAGCTGCCGGCGTTCCTCGGCGACGACCTCGACCCGGCGCTGTCGGGCGGCGACCTGTGCATCCAGGCCTGCGCCGACGATCCGCAGGTCGCGGTGCACGCGATCCGCAACCTCAGTCGCATCGCCTTCGGGCGCGCGCGGCTGCGGTGGTCGCAGCTCGGTTTCGGGCGCACATCGCGCACGACGGCGGCACAGGCGACGCCGCGCAACCTCTTCGGGTTCAAGGACGGCACCGCGAACATCCTCGCGACCGACGACGCGGCGTTGGCCGACCACGTGTGGGTCGGCGCAGCGGACGAGCCGGCATGGATGGCGGGTGGTTCGTACCTCGTCGCGCGGAAGATCGCGATGCTGATCGAGACGTGGGACCGCGTGCGCCTCTCGGAGCAGGAGTCGATCATCGGCCGCGCCAAGGGCGTCGGGTCGCCGCTGTCGGGTGGCGACGAGTTCACCGAGCCCGACTTCGACGCCACCGGTGCGGGCGGCCAGCCGGCGATCGCGGCGACGAGCCACGTCCGGCTCGCGCATCCCGAGCTGAACGACGGCACCCGGATCCTGCGGCGCGGCTACAACTTCGTCGACGGCAACAACGAACTCGGCCGCCTCGACGCGGGGCTGTTCTTCCTGTCGTACCAGCGTTCGCCCGAGCAGTTCGTGCGGCTGCAGCGGTCGCTGTCGACCGACACGATGAACGAGTACATCCGCCACGTCGGCTCGGGACTCTGGGCGATTCCGGCGGGCGCGCAGCCCGGTTCCTTCGTCGGAGCGGCCCTTTTCGCCTGAGCACCGCCCGATTCCCGTCCGGAGCGATTGCCGGGCCGGCCGCCGTCGGCGCCGCGAACCTTCCGCTCAGCCGTTCTGGCGGGGATCGGGTCGGGGCCCCCGCGGTTGGTCGCGCGGCCTCCGAGAACCCGTGGGGTCGCTGCGGCGGCCCTCGCGTCGTGCCAGCGTGCGGTCGGCGAACAGCCACGCCGGGCGCGGCTCGATGAGCGGGCGGAAGACCCGGCGCACCGGGCGCGTCGCCAGCCCCAGCGCGATGAGCACCGAGCCGACGATGACCAGCGGCAGCCAGAGCCAGGTGGGCTCGGCGTTGCGCAGCAGCCCGTTCTCGCGGAACGGGTACAGCACGAACGAGTGCAGCAGGTAGACGTACATCGTGTACTGGCCGAAGTGCGTCCACCAGTGGGTGTCGCGCGGAAGCAGCGCGAAGAATGCCGTCGACAGCACCACCGCCACCATCATGAGCGCGAGGCGCACGCCGCCGGCCCACCACTGGGTGCCGCCGATGGAGGCGTAGTTCTCGTCGTAGAAGAGCCACTCCCGCAGGTTCATTGCGCGCCAGTCGTCGACGAAGAACCACGCCGCCCAGGCGGCGACGGCGAACAGGCCGATGCCTCCGGCGAACACCCACCACGGTCGGCGGTCCAGCAGCCGCAGCCGTGCGACGACATCGTGCTCGCGCAGCCACCAGCCCAGCGTGAAGAAGGGCAGCAGACCGAGGGTGCGCGACAGCGAGAACGTCGAGTCGATGTTGGGCAGGTATCCGGCGCCGATCGAGATCACGACCGTCCACAGCAGCGGCCAGCGCAGCAGCGCGAGATAGGGGAGCACGACCCGGAAGATGCCCAGGGCCAGCAGGAACCACAGCGTCCACGACGGCTCGGTGAGGTTGGGGTTCGCCTGCCCCTCGACGATCCACTTCGTCAGCGTCCAGAGTCCCTCGAACACGATGTACGGCACCAGGATGTCGGTGATGACGCGCGCCATCTGCGTCCGCGTGGGGGCATCCGACTTGGAGAAGTAGCCCGAGATCACGGCGAACGCCGGCATGTGGAACGCATACACGACGAGGTAGAGGCTCAGCGCGATGTCGGAGTCGTACGTCAGGCGCTGCACGGCGTGGCCGAGCACGACCAGAACGATGCAGGCGAAGCGGGCGTTGTCCCAGAAGGGCGTGCGCCGTCGCGGGCGGGCGATCGACCCCGACGGGGTGGTCGTCGTGGGGGGAACGCTGCTGCCGGTCATCGTCACCTCTCGCCGGGGCGCAGACCAGACTAGCCGGGGATGATCCGCTTCGCGTTCGCTTGACACCGGGTCCCAGGCGGGCTGAGTCTGAGTACGGCTGCGCCGCCGACGTGCGCCAGGAGGAGACCACGATGACGGTGCCCATGCCCTCCGCGCCCGACGCCCGGGCGCTGCAAGACGCCCCCCGGCGCACCGACGCCGCGGCCACCGATCCCTTGGCCGGCGCGCCGGAGGACGTTCGTCCGGTCGTGCGGGTCGGCGGCGGTCTGGTGCGCGGCACCCGCGAGACAGCGCTCGATCGCTTCCTCGGCATCCCGTACGCCGCCGCGCCGGTCGGCGATCTCCGGTTCCGCGAGCCGCAGCCCGCACCGGCATGGGAGGGGGAGCGGGATGCCTCGGCCTTCGGTCCGACGGCTCCGCAGGCGCCCTATGGCGGCGGCCTCGAGAAGTATCTGCCGACCGTCGAGATCGCGGGCGACGACTTCCTCACCGTGAACGTGTGGACGCCGGCCGACCGGCCGGCCGATGCGGCGCTGCCGGTGCTGGTGTTCGTGCACGGCGGCGCACTCACCCGCGGCGCGGCGGCACTGCCGGCCTATGACGGGCAGACGTTCGCACGGCATGGCATCGTGTACGTCTCGATCCAGTACCGGCTCGGGCAGGAGGGCTTCGCGGTGCTCGACGACGTGCCGCAGAACCTCGGTGTGCTCGACCAGCAGGCGGCTCTGCGCTGGGTCCGCCGCGAGATCGCCCCGTTCGGCGGCGACCCCGCGAACGTGACGGTCATGGGCCACTCGGCGGGCGCCAACACCCTGACCGCCCTGCTCGCCCTGCCGCAGGCGAAAGCGCTGTTCGACCGCGCGATCCTCCAGTCCGGGCCGCTCGCCGCGCAGCCTCCGAAGAAGGCCGGACGCATGACGCGCGAGATCGCGAAGCGGCTGAAGATCTCCGCGACGCGCGTCGGTTTCGCCGCGGTGACCGCCGAAGAGCTGGTCGTGCAGCAGCGGGCGATCGCCGCAGGCGGCTCTCCGCTCGGCCGCGGCCCCAGCGTGGCGCTCGCCGCCGGAGGCGACGCCGTGCCCCAGAACCCGCTCGACGCCCTGCTCGCCGGCGCCGGCCGCGGCATCCCCGTGCTGATCGGCTCCACGAGCGAGGAGTACCGGCTCTGGTTCGTGCCCAGCGGAGTGCTCGACCGGATCACCGATCGCACGCTCGCCCTCGCCCGCCTCGCGTCGCGGGTGCCCTCGCGCATCGTGAAGGCGCACCGCGCCCGCCGGCCCGATGCGACACCGGGAGAGGTGCTCGGAGAAGTGGTGACCGACGTCCTCCTGCGCGGGCCGATCGCGCGGTTCGCCGACAGCCGGACAGACGACTCGGCTCGGCCTGATGGGCTCGATCCGACACCCGCGTCGCCGACATGGGTCTACGAGTTCCGGTGGCGCAGCCCCGTCGACCGTCTGGGCGCCGCCCACGGGATGGAGCTCGGCTTCGTCTTCGACCGCATCGACACGCCCGATGCCGCGGCCCTGGGCGGCCACGGCGGTCCGCAGGCGCTCGCCGACGCCATGCACCGCGCCTGGGTGTCGTTCGTCGTCGACGGCGATCCGGGATGGGAGGCCTGGTCGAGCCGCCGGCCGGTGCAGGCGTTCGATGCCGACGGCGGCCACATCGACTACGCGCCGCGTCAGGACGAGCTCGACGGTCTTCCCGAGGGGTAGTCTCACAGTCGCGATGACGACGATCGACGACGCGCTCGAGCGCGACCAGGCCCTCCCCGACCTCGACTGGCACGTGTTCCCCGCCGGCACCGAGCGCGATGTGTTCCGTGCTCCCAGCGGCGGCCTCGCACGCGCTCGCCTCGGCGACCCCGATGCGCCGCGGGTCGTGCTCGTCCCCGGCGTCGCGGGATCGAAGGAGGACTTCATCCTGCTGTTCCCGCTCCTCGTGGCAGCCGGTTACCGGGTCGAGGCATACGACATCGCCGGCCACTACGAGTCGGTGGACGCCGGGCCGCAGCACCTCGATCCGCCGCGCGAGTCCTACGACTACCCGCTGTTCGTCGACGATCTCATCGCGATCCTCGAGGCGGGCGGACCCGCGCACGTGCTCGGCTACAGCTTCGCGGGTCTGGTGACCGAGCTTGCCCTGGTCGCGCGCCCCGATCTCTTCCGCAGCCTCACTCTGATGGCGGCGCCGCCCGCGACCGGCCAGGTGTTCCGCGGCGTGAAGCACATCGGTCCCATCTCCGACATGTCGCCGCACCGCGCGGCGGGGCTCATTCTCTGGGGCATCCGCTACAACCTCAACCGGACGCCCCCCGGGCGCATCGCGTTCGTGCGCGAGCGGCTCGGCGTCACCGGCCGCGCGTGCATCGACGACGTCGTCGGCCTCATGATGACCACCCCCGACTTCGCGGACGACGTCGCCGCGGTCGACGTCCCGAAGCTCATCGCCGTCGGCGAGCAGGACCTGTGGCCGCAGGCGCAGCACGACGCCTACGGGCTGCGCATCGGCGCACGCGTGGCGACGTACCCGACGGGGCATGCGCCCTGCGAGACGGCGCCGCACCAGCTCGTGCGCGACATGCTGCGGCTGTTCGCCGACGCGCAGTGATGGGAGCGGATGCCGCCGCGTGCGGCATCCGCTCCCGACGTCACTTGATCGAGCCGCGCGTGACGCCCGAGATCACCCAGCGCTGGCTGAAGATGTAGACGATCAGCAGCGGTGCCATCGCCATGAGGTAGGACGCGAACGCCACGGTGTAGTCCGTGTTGAACTGCCCTTGGAACACGTACTGCGCAAGGGAGAGCGTCCGTGCGGACGGTTCGGTCAGCACGACGAGCGGCATGATGAAGTCGTTCCACGCCCAGACGCACGTGATGATGCCGACGGTCGCGTTCATCGGCATGAGCAGCGGGAAGATCACCGACCAGAAGATCCGCCAGGTCGAGGCGCCGTCGACGCGCGCCGCCTCCTCGAGTTCGATCGGGATCGAGCGGATGTATGCCGTGTAGATGAAGATGTTCAGCGACAGCCCGTAGATCGTGTACAGGATGATCATGCCGGCCTGGTTGTCGAGCCCGAGGATCGAGGTCTGCTTGACCAGCGGCAGCATGATGATCGGGAACGGGATGAACAGCGCGGCGAGCAGGTAGAAGAACACGCCCTTGAAGAACGGCCGGTGGATGTTCCGGGCCAGGGCGTACGCCACGATCGAGCTTGTCAGCAGCGTGAAGACCACCGAGCCGACGGTGATGATCGCCGTGTTCAGCAGCGCCTGCGGGAAGCTCGTGCGCGCCCACGCGTCGGCGAAGTTCTCCCACCGGATCGGGTTGGGAAGCTCGAACCCGGTGCCCTGCGTCAGCTGCTCCGGGGTCTTGAGGGCGACGACGACCGCCAGGTACAGCGGGATCAGCACGGTGAGCGAGCACACCGCGATCAGGGCGGTCGCCCACCAGTTGGTCTTGCGGGTGTCGTCGTCGGGCTCGCCGCGGCGCTTGCGGCCGGCGTTGGCCGTGACGGCATCCACATCCTGTTCGAGCTGCGATGCGGTGTTGGTCATGGTGGTCATCAGAAATCGGCCTCTCTGCGCTGAAGGACCCGGAATTGGAAGAGCGAGACGACCGTGATCACGATGAAGAAGATCACCGCGTTGGCCGTCTGGTAGGCGAACTCGCCGCCCGAGAAGCCGCCCCGGAAGATGAGCAGCGTCACCGATTCGGTCGATGTTCCCGGTCCGCCGTTGGTGAGCGCGACGATCGGGTCGAAGACCTGCAGGAATCCCTTCAGGCTCAGCACCACATTGATGGTGAAGAAGGCGCCGATGAGCGGGAACGTGATGGAGCGGAACTGCCGCCACGGCGACGCGCCGTCGAGAGACGACGCCTCGTAGAGCTCCGCCGGGATCGTCTGCAGCCCGGACAGATAGATGATGATCGCGAAGGCGCACGCCTGCCACACAGCCAGCGCGACGATGGCGGTCCAGGCCCACGTCTCGTTGGTCAGGATGTTGTCGCGGAAGAGCGGGATGCCCGACAGGATCTTCGGCAGCGAGTTCGAGAAGAAGAACTGGAACACGTAGCCGATCACCAGGATCGCCAGGATGTACGGCACGAAGTACACGCCGCGCCAGAAGTTGCGCGCCTTGATCTTGGCGTTGAGTCCGAGCGCGATGGCCAGCGAGAACGCGTTCGTGAGGATCGTGGCGACGATCGCGAACAGGAACGAGAACCCGTACGCCTGCAGGACGCGATCGTCGCGGAACAGATTGAGGTAGTTCGACAGGCCCACGAAGTTCCAGGCGCCGTAGCCGGCGTAGTTCGTGAAGCTGAAGAAGATGCCGACGACGACCGGGAGGGTGTGGAAGGCTGCGAACGCGATGACCGCCGGCCACACCATCCAGTAGTACGTCGAGGGCGCGCGAGACGAGTCCGTGCGCGTGCGGATGGCACGTCGGCGGGTCGTTCCCGCCGGAGTGGATCGGACGGCTTCGGTGAGGGTAGCCATGTCATTCTCCCGTCACGGGGATCGTGCGGGCGGCCACCTTGGCCCACTCGCTGTCGAGGGTCTGCAGCGCCTTCTCGGCGTCTCCGTCGAAGAGGAACTGCTGATCGGTGGGGATCAGCGGGACCGCCGGCGGGATCTGGTGGTCGATGAAGCCGGTGATCCGCTGGTCTTCGAAGAAGGGCCGCACGGACTGCAGTGCGGGATCGTCGCTGAGCTCGGCGCCCTCGACCGAGGGCACCATGTTCTGCGATTCTGCGAAGCGCTCGATCACGTCGGGCTGGAACACGTAGTCGATGAATCGCATCGCCGCATCGTGCTTGGGGTTGTCCTTGCCGAGCGTGAACACCACATCGACGCCCGAGACGAGCAGGCTCTCGCCAGCCTCGTCGGTGGGGTAGGGGAAGATCCCCATCCGGATGTCGGGGTTCACCTGCTTGATCGGGTTGGTGGCCCAGATGCCCTGCAGCAGCATCGCCGACTCGCCGCGCGCGAACGCCGCGTTGCCGTCGTCGTACGTCTTTCCGCGATAGCCCTCCTGCATGTACGAGTAGAGCTGGTACTGCTGCTCCATCGCCTCGGCGAAGTCCTTCTCGAACGACACCTCGGAATCCGGGCCCACGTCAGCGCCCTCCTCGCGCATCTTGTCGAAGAAGCCGTCCTGCGCGGGGTAGGCGCCGAGGGCGTTCCATGAGGGGATGCCGGTCCACGAGTCGGCCAGGGTTCCGTAGAACGGCTGGATGCCGGCATCCACGAGCGCATCGCAGACCGCGATGAGCTCGTCCCATGTCTGCGGGACCTCGAGACCCTGCTCGTCGAAGATGTCCTGGTTGTAGATGATCCCGTTGGCGTTGTTCACGTAGCCGAGACCGTTCACCTCGTCGCCGTAGGTGCCGAGGTCGGCGAGGATCGCCTGTACGGCCGGGTTGATCGTGTCGAGCACCGGTTCGTCCGAGAAGTCGTAGAAGACTCCGGCTTGGGCCAGCCGGCCGAAGTTGCCGTTGGCGTTGAGGGTGATGACGTCGGGGACGCGATCCTTCACCAGGAGCGTCCGGATCGCGGTGTCCGCGTCCGCCACCTGGTTCTGCACGACGCGGATGTCGGGGTTCTCCGCCTCGAAGTCAGCGATGATCTCGTTGAAGACCTCGAGCGCCTCGCCCTTGAACTGGAAGAAGTTCAGAGTCGTGACGCCGTCGGCCGGCTCTTGTGCGCAGCCGCCGACAGCGGCCGCCGTTGCGGCGATGGCCACGACCGCGAGCGGCCTGATCCATCGTCGGTGAGTTGTTCTCATCGTGCGCCTCCTTGCGCGTGGGGTCGGTGGGGGTGTTCAGTTCTCGGCGGTGAGTTCGACGACCATCGCCTGCTGCGGGCGCTGCACGGGCGCGCGGACGCCCGCCTCGGCGAGCTCGCGACCTGTCAGCAGGGGCGCCGTGTCGGCCCAGGCGAGCGGCGACTGCCCGGCGTCGGCGCCGTCGCGCATCAGCACGCGAAGGCGGTACCTGCGTGCCGGGTCGAGCCCGGGCATGCGGATCCGTCCCGGCGGGTAGGCGGCGCCGGTCGCCGTCTGCACGATCGTGAAGACGGCGGATGCCGCATCCGGCGCGACCATGCCCCGCACATCGATGCCCGGCTCGGTGCCGTCGACGTGGACGACGCGGCCCGATGCGATGAGCGGACGCAGGCGCTTCGCGAGCGCCACCCACTCCGCGATGTCGGCGCGCGTGGCGTCGTCGAGCGTCGTGAGATCCCACTCGATGCCGAAGTGGCCGAACAGTGCGACCGCTCCGCTCAGGCCGAGCGAGACCGTGCGCCCCGACGAGTGGACGACGGGGCTCGTCAGGTGCATGCCCAGCATCTCGGGCGGCACGACGATGCCGGTGTGCCTCTGGTTCTCGAGCCGCTCCAGCGGGTCGAGGCTGTCACTGGTCCAGACGCGGTCGGTGCGATCGAGGATGCCGAGATCCACGCGCGCACCGCCCGACGCGCAGCTCTCGATCTCGAGGCCGGGATGCGCGGCCTTCAGCTCGTCGAGCAGACGGTAGACCGCGAGGGTGTGCTCGTGCACGCGCGCGTTTCCGGCCGGTCCGCTGGCGGCATCCACCAGATCGCGGTTGTGGTCCCATTTGAGATACGCGATCGGGTACTCGTCGAGGAGGGCGTGAAGGCGTGCGGCGATGTGGGCGTAGGCCTCGGGGTGTGAGAGGTCGAGCACCTGCTGCTGCCGCGCGGACGGCGGCAGCGACATCCGTCCCCGCAGGATCCAGTCCGGATGCCGGCGGGCGAGGTCGCTGTCGGGGTTGACCATCTCGGGCTCGACCCAGAGCCCGAACTCCATGCCGAGGGTGCGGACGTGATCGACGAGCGGGTGCAGGCCGTCGGGCCAGACATCCCCGTCCACGGTCCAGTCGCCGAGGCCGGCGGTGTCGTCGCGGCGGCCTTCGAACCAGCCGTCGTCGAGCACGAACCGTTCGACGCCGACGGATGCCGCGGCGTCGGCGAGGGCCGTGAGCCGGGCGAGCGAGTGGTCGAAGTAGACGGCCTCCCACGTGTTGAGCGTGACGGGGCGCGGGCGTCGCGGGTGCTGCGGGCGCGCGCGCCACTCGTCGTGGAAGCGCTGGGAGAGGTCGGTCAGGCCATCGCCCCACGATCCGATGACCCAGGGCGAGCTGTACGCCGCCCCGCTCTGCAGGACGATCTCGCCGGGCAGGAGAAGTTCGCCGCCGGCGAGGAAGGCGTCGCCGCTCACGGTGCGTTCCGCGAGGACGCGGTGGTTTCCACTCCACGCGACGTGGATGCCGTGCACGCGCCCTCGCTCGAAGCCGAAGCCCGGGCGGCCTGCGGCGAGGAGGATCGCGGCGTCCGCACCAGTCCGGCCACGGCGGCTCTCTCGGACGTGGGAGCCGAAAGTGAGCGCTCGCCGCTGCGGCGAGCGCTCGCGCAGGTGATGCCCGGTCGTGTCGAGGATCTCGGTCGCGTCCCAGGGGAGGGGGAAGGTCGGCTGCGTCGTCTGCAGGACGTAGGGGGTGGCGCCGGTGTTGCGCACGGTGAGGCGCTGGTGGAAGAGGCCGCTCGGGCCGATGCGCAGCTCGGCCCGCACCGCGAGACCGGCCTCCGCGTCGGCGAGGGCGATGCTCGCCCGGTGCTCGCCTGCCTGCACGTCGGCGATCGTGAAGACAAGGCTGACCCCCGAGCCGTCGCGGTGCCCCTCGAGAGCGGGTGAGCCGAACCACCCCTCGGCGCCCGTGGGCAGGAGCGTCAGAGCGGGCGTGGCGTCGAGGCCGCCGGAGACGCGCTGGCCGCGCGCCGCGATCGCGAGCCCCGAGAGCGTGGCCGGTGTGGAATCCCCGAGCGCAGCGCCCCAGTGGACGATCGCGGGCGCGGGGGCAGCATCGAGGTCGATGACGACGCTCGTGCCGCCGCGCGTGAGGTGGAGCACGCGCGCGTCCGAGGGAGGAGCGGTGTGCTCGGCGTCGAGCAGCTGGTCGGTCCTGTGCATGGAGTTAGTTCTAGCATGGAAGTAATAACAGGGGCAAGAGTGGTAATCAGCGAGGATTGCGTGCTGAACTCGCCCTATTCGTGCCAAGATGAAACCATTGCCCGCCGGGAGGGGAGCCGCCGACGATGCTGACGGACAGCGAACGTGCGCTTGCGCGAGCGGTGCTCATCCACGGACCCATCGCGCGCAGCGCGCTCACGAACCGCCTGGGCCTGTCGCCGGCGAGCCTGACCCGGCTGGCCAAGCCGTTCCTCGACCGCGGCTACCTCGTCGAGCTCGACGATCTCGCGGACGGGTCGGTCGGGCGGCCCGTTCGGCCGCTCGACGTCGCACCGGGGCTCGGACGTTTCGCCGGCGTCAAGGTCACCGGCGACGCCCTCGAGGTGGTCGTGACCGACGTGCGCGCCGCACTGCTCGCCCACCGCACCGCCGCGCTCGGCACCCATGAGCCGACCGGGGTCGCCTCGCGGATCGCCGAGGTGATCCGGTCGCTCGAGGTCGAGGCGCTGGTCGGCGTCGGCGTCGCGTTGGGCGGTGCCGTCGATGACGGCACCGTGCGCTACGCGCCGTTCCTGGAGTGGGAGGACGTTCCCTTCGCTTCCCTTCTGGAGCAGGAACTGGGTGTTCCGGTCGCGCTCGAGAACGATCTCGTCGCGCTCGCCGAGGCGGAGCGGTGGTTCGGCCTCGGCCGCGGCATCCCCGGTTTCGTCGTCCTGACGATCGGCGCGGGCGTCGGCTACGGTCTCGTCGTGGGCGGCGAGGTCGTGCGCTCGGCCGAGGCGGGCCTCGGGCTGGGCGGACACATCCCGCTGAACGACAACGGTCCGCTGTGCCAAGCAGGGCACCGAGGCTGTTCGCAGGCCATGCTCACATCGGGCTCGATCGCGGCGCAGGTCTCGGCCGCGCTGCAGCGCCCCGTCACGTACGACGAGGCCCTCGAACGAGCCGTGGCCGGCGAGCCGGCGGCAGCCGCGGTCGTGGACTCCGCGGCTGATGCGCTCGGCCGCCTGATCGCGCTGGCGGCGAATCTGACCTTCCAGACCGCCGCGGTGCTCGCCGGCGAGGGCATCGGGCTCTTCGCGATCGCCGAGGACCGCGTGCGCGCGGCCATCGCCGCCGGCCGCGATCCCCGCGCCGAGCAGGTGCGCCTCTACGTCGACGACTCCGGATTCACGGCGTGGGCCCGTGGTGCCGCCGCCGTCTCCATCCAAGCCGCCGTCGATCGGCTTCGGCTCGACTGAATCCTCACCGACCAGGACGCCCTCATGAGCCTCGACCCCATGACCCCATCCGCAGACAGCGCTCCCGCCGACCCGCCCGCCTGGTGGACCGGCTCCGTCGTCTACCAGATCTACCCGCGGTCGTTCCAGGACTCCGACGGCGACGGCATCGGCGACCTGCGCGGTGTGCTGCGGCGCATCGACCACCTCGTGGAACTCGGCGTGGACGTGGTGTGGTTCTCGCCGATCTACCGGAGCCCGCAGGACGACAACGGCTACGACATCAGCGACTACCGCGACGTCGACCCGCTGTTCGGCACACTGGGCGACCTGGACGAGGTCATTGCCGCACTGCACGAGCGCGGCATCCGCGTCGTGATGGATCTGGTGGTCAATCACACGAGCGACGAGCATCCGTGGTTCGTCGAGTCCCGGTCCTCGCGGGACTCTCCCCGCCGCGATTGGTACTGGTGGCGACCCCCGCGCGAGGGCATGGAGGCCGGAACCCCCGGCGCCGAGCCGACGAACTGGGCCTCCGCCTTCTCGGGGCCTGCCTGGGAGCTCGACGAGTCGACGGCGGAGTACTACCTCCACCTGTTCAGCCGCAAGCAGCCCGACCTCAACTGGGAGAACCCGGCCGTCCGCGCGGCGGTCTACGACATGATGCGCTGGTGGCTCGACCGCGGCGTCGACGGCTTCCGCATGGACGTGATCAACCTCGTCTCGAAAGTGGTCGGCGCGGACGGATCGCTCGCCGACGGCGTGGTCGTCGACGGGCGGTTCGGCGACAGCCGCCTGCAGACGGTCAACGGCCCGCGCCTCCACGAGTTCCTGCAGGAGATGCACCGCGAGGTGTTCGAAGGCCGTCGGGAGGGCCTGCTGCTGGTGGGGGAGACGCCCGGCGCCACCGTCGAGGACGGCCGCCTGTTCACGGATCCTTCCCGCCAGGAGCTCGACATGGTGTTCACGTTCGAGCACGTCCACATCGATCACGGCCCCGGTGGGCGTTTCGACCTGCACCCGCTCGACCTGCGCGAGCTGAAGGCGACGATGGCGCGCTGGCAGCACGGGCTGTTCCACGCCGGCTGGAACTCGCTGTACTGGGAGAACCACGACCAGCCCCGCAGCGTCTCGCGGTTCGGCGACGACGGCGCGTATCGGCGGGAGTCCGCGACGATGCTCGCGACCGTGCTGCATCTGCACCGCGGCACGCCGTACGTGTACCAGGGCGAGGAGCTCGGGATGACGAACGCGCACTTCCGCGACCTGTCGGACTATCGCGACATCGAGTCGCTCCGGTTCGCCGCCGAAGCCCGTGCCCACGGGCGGCTCACCGACGAGCAGCTCGTGGCGGCGCTCGGATCGGGCAGCCGCGACAACTCTCGAACCCCGGTGCAGTGGGATGCGACAGCGTCAGCGGGCTTCACGACCGGCACGCCGTGGATCGGGGTGAACCCGAATCACGCGACGGTCAACGCGGAGGCTGAGCGTGCGGATCAGGCATCGGTGTTCCACCACTACCGCCGTCTCATCGCCCTCCGGCACGACGACCCGGTGGTGCGGCTCGGCGACTTCGCCCTGGTCGCGCCCGATCACCCCCGCGTCTACGCGTTCACGCGCTCGGGCGGCGGTCCGACCCTTTTCGTCGCCGGCAACTTCTCGGGGGATCCGCAGGACATCGACGTCGACGGGGTCGATCCGGCGTCCGCGGAACTCGTGATCGGCAACTACGACGACCGGCCGCCGGTGGCGTCGGGCGTGATGACGCTGCGGCCATGGGAGGCCGTCGTGCTGCGTGCAGCGCACGGGCCGATGCGCGGCGAGCCGTGAATCGAGCGGATGTCGGAGGTCACGGCATCCGTTCGGGAATAACCTTTGAGGGCACGCGTTACACGAGATACATTCATTTGCATAGATTCGTCCGCGACGGAGATCCCGCACGGCGAACGGAGCCCTGAGTCAGGGGAGCGGAGAAGCGATCGTGAGCGAGAGCACCACGTGGTCGGGAATGCAGTTCGGCATCTTCACGGTGAGCGACATCACCCAGGACCCGACCGACGGCACCACGCCCAGTGAGGCGGAGAGGATCCGGGCGACGCTCGAGATCGCCAAGCACGCCGAGGAGGTGGGCCTGGACGTCTTCGCCCTCGGCGAGCACCACAACCCGCCGTTCTGGTCCTCGTCACCCACCACGACGCTCGCGTACATCGCCGCGCAGACCGAGCGCCTCATCCTGTCGACCGCGACGACGCTCATCACCACGAACGACCCGGTGAAGATCGCCGAGGACTACGCGATGCTGCAGCACGTGTCGGGCGGACGCACCGACCTCATGATCGGACGCGGCAACACCGGCCCGGTGTACCCGTGGTTCGGCAAGGACATCCGACAGGGGCTGCCGCTCGCGATCGAGAACTACAACCTGCTGCACCGCCTGTGGCGTGAGGACGTTGTCGACTGGGAGGGCCAGTTCCGCACGCCCCTGCAGGGCTTCACGTCGACCCCCCGTCCGCTCGACGGCGTGGCCCCGTTCGTCTGGCACGGCTCGATCCGCACGCCCGAGATCGCGGAGCAGGCCGCCTACTACGGCGACGGATTCTTCGCCAACAACATCTTCTGGCCCAAGGAGCACTACCAGCGCCTGATCGCGCTGTACCGCCAGCGCTACGCGCACTACGGTCACGGCACGCCCGAGCAGGCGATCGTCGGCCTCGGCGGCCAGGTGTTCATGGCCGCGAAGTCGCAGGACGCGGTGACGCAGTTCCGCCCGTACTTCGACAACGCGCCCGTCTACGGCCACGGCCCGTCGCTCGAGGACTTCAGCGAGATGACGCCCCTCACCGTGGGCTCGCCCCAGCAGGTGATCGACCGCTACGCCGCCATGCGCGAGACGTACGGCGACTACCAGCGCCAGCTCTTCCTCATGGACCACGCCGGCCTGCCGCTGAAGACGGTGCTCGAGCAGCTCGACATCCTGGGCGGCGAGGTCGTCCCCGTGCTGCGCAAGGAGCTGCAGAAGAACCGCGCGCCGGAGGTCCCGGATGCCCCGACCCACGCCAACCTCGTGGCCGCGGCCTACGGCGACCAGGCGCCGCGCCAGGCGGTGCCCGGAGCGAACCGCGGTGACAACCTCGTGGGAACCAGCCCGTACCAGGACAGCCCGGCGCCCGCGGGCGCCGCATTCGGCCTCGGCCGGAAGGAGGCGTGACATGACCGCTCGCCGCATCGCCGTGATCTCGGCAGGTCTGTCGAACCCGTCCTCGACCCGCATGCTCGCCGACCGGCTGGCCGCCGCGACGGCGAAGCAGCTCTCCGAGCGCGGCATCGAGATCGAGGTCGACGTGTTCGAGCTGCGCGACTATGCGCACGACATCACGAACAACCTCCTGACGGGGTTCGCGCCGCCCGCCCTCGAGTCGGTCATCAACGCGGTCGTCTCGGCCGACGCGGTCATCGCGGTCACGCCGATCTTCTCCACGAGCTACTCGGGGCTGTTCAAGTCGTTCATCGACGTGCTCGACCCCGATGCCCTCACCGGCAAGCCCGTGCTGATCGGCGCGAACGCGGGCACCGCCCGCCACTCGCTCGCGATCGACTACGCGATCCGGCCGCTGTTCACGTACCTGCACGCCGAGCCGGTCTCGACGGGCGTCTTCGCGGCATCGAGCGACTGGGGCGCGTCGGCCGATAACATCGCGCCCCTCGGCGAGCGGATCGACCGCGGCGCGCGCGAGCTCGCCGACGCGATCGCCCGGCGCGAGCCGGCGACGGACTCCGATCCGTTCGACCCCGACAACTATCTCGGTGAGGGCCGCTCGTTCGGCCACCTGCTCGGCGGCCTCGCGGGGGAGTAGCCCCGCGAACCCTCAGCCGAGATAGACGTCCTCCGGTGCGCGGAGGGGGCGCCATGCGTCCTCTCCGCGCACCGTGGTGTCGCGGGGCCCGACAGGTGGCATGACGTCGGCGTCGACGAGCTCTCCGAGATCGACGGCGGACAGGGTCTCGATGTCGGCGATCGGGACCTGGAAGGTGCGGAAGGCGCCCAGGGAGGGTACCGCGAGAGCTCCCTGGGTCACGTCGATGAGCTCCGACTGGTCGAGCACGAAGCCGGCCGCCGCAAGGCGCGGCGAGGACCCTCCGTCCTCCGTCGCCCACGCGGCGACCTTGAAGAAGCGGCGCGGGATGCGGATGCCTCGATACGGCGGGTCGTCGTCGGCGAGGACCGGGGCAGTGAAGACGCTGAGCCGTTCGTCGGTCGTGTCGGCGAACCGCAGTACATGGTCCTCGAGCCCGAGCCACAGCTCCTTCGACTGGTTGAAGCCGCTGGCCTGCGGCGCCGCGTTGGGATAGACGAAGGTCGCCTCTGTCGCCTCCCGCGCCTGTGCGACCGTGCCCCAACCGGGATCCCTGCGGCGCACCAGATGCCCGCGGTCCAGGTCGTTCGATGCGTAGACGGCCGGGCCTGCCTGTTCCGCCGCGGGCGCCCGGGAGTCGAGCTCCCATTCGCCCGTGCGCGGCAGATCGTGCAGCGAGGAGCCGTCGATGTTCACCGCCGTCACCACCGCGAGGCGCCGCTGCGGCTCGAGCAGGATCGTGAAGCGCGGGTAAGTCAGAAGGCGCACCTCCCGCGCCGCGGAAGGCCGCGGGAGGGGGAGGGGGGTGCCGAGGAAGCGCTCATCGTATGCGTCAAAGGTCTCGTCTGCCACGGGTCCATCCTGGCGGGTCACGCCGACAGTCGCCGGGCGGGAGCTCGCCCACGGCGCGCGTGCCCCGGAGCCGGCGCGCCAGCACCGCATCGATGCCGACGCCGATGCCGACGGCCACGACGATCGACACGACGACGGCGACCACCGGACCGCCGGGCAGCAGCGCCGCCACGGCCGCACCGATGAGCGCCTGGTACAGCGCCCACAGGGACGCCGCCAGCGCATCGACGGCGAGATACCGCACCGCGCCGATCCGGGTCGCCCCCGCAGCGAGGTTGACCGCGAGGCGGGCGAACGGGATGAAGCGCGCGGTGAACAGCACGAGCGCCGTCCGCTGCTCGAGGCGCGCCTGCGCCCACGTCAGCGCGGCACGCACGCGCGGTGCCTGCATCCAGCGCCACCGGTCGAGTCCGATCGTGCGCCCGACCAGATAGCAGGCGGCGTCACCGGCGATCGCGGCGACGGTGGCGACGGCGATGACCGCGCCCAGCGGCGGCTCGCCGCCCGACACCGAGAGGGCACCGAACGCCGTCACCGCCGCCTCGCCCGGGATCACCACGAGGAAGGCGTCGCCCAGCACAAGCGCGAACAGCACGACGAGCGCCCACGGACTTCGCGCGACCTCGGTCAGCAGCTCCTCGACCACGTCTCCTTGGTAGTCCGGCGCGGTGAACGGCGACGGAACGGGGCACGTCCGGTGGCCTGCCGAGGTGCATCGGGTGAACACTTCCGTGCATCCGCCGGTTCGCGGCATGCGCCGCTCTCCGCGCCGTCACCCTGGAGGCGTGAGAGTCGCACTGCTCGCCGAATCGTTCCTGCCCCACATGAACGGGGTGACGGGGTCGGTGCTCCACGTCCTGCGTCATCTCGCCGCCGAAGGCCACGAGACCCTCGTCATCGCGCCGCGCGCCGGCGAGATCACCACCGATCTCCACGGCGCGCGCACCGAGCTGCTGCGGTCGACGCCGCTGCCGTCGTACCCCGAGGTGCGCATCGTCTTCGCGCGGGCCGCGCGCCTGACGGCGATCCTCCGCCAGTTCCGGCCCGACGTCGTGCACCTGGCGTCGCCGTTCGTGCTGGGCTGGCAAGGCCTCGCCGCCGCCGACGCGCTGCGCGTGCCGACGGTCGCGGTGTATCAGACCGACGTCGTCGCGTACGCCGAGAAGTACGGGATGCCGCAGGCCGCGGCGCTCGTCGGACGCCACGTCGCGCGTCTGCACCGGCGCGCCACCCTCACGCTGGCTCCGTCGACGGCGTCTCTGCAGCAGCTCGAGGCCCTCGGCGTCGACAGGCTGCGTCGATGGGGACGCGGCGTCGACACCGCCCGCTTCGGCCCGGAGCGGCGGAGCGAGGCATGGCGAACGCGCGTCGCCCCCGCCAGCACGATCGTGGGCTATGTCGGCCGCCTCGCCCCCGAGAAGCAGGTCGAGGACCTCGCCGCCCTCGCCGGCATCGACGGCACGCGCCTGGTGATCGTCGGCGACGGCCCGGCGCGCCCCGCGCTCGAGCGGGCGCTGCCCGGAGCGGCGTTCACCGGTCACCTCGCCGGCAGCGCGCTCGCCGAGGCGCTCGCGAGCTTCGACGTGTTCGTGCACCCGGGTGAGAGCGAGACGTTCGGCCAGACGATCCAGGAGGCGCTCGCCAGCGGCGTGCCGGTGGTGGCGACGGGCGTCGGCGGGCCCGTCGACCTGGTGCGATCGAGCGTCGACGGCTGGCTCTACCGCCCCGGCGATCTGCGCGACCTCCGCGCCCGCGTCGCCGACCTCACCGGCGACGCGGGCAAGCGCCGCGCTTTCGCAGCGGCTGCCCGCGATTCGGTGCGCGACCGTTCGTGGGATGCCGTGTGCCGCCAGCTCGTCGCCCACTACGAGGACGCACGTGTGCTGCGCCCCCTCGACGACGCGCAGCGCCGGCGTGCCGGCATCCGGCCCTCGTCGCCCTCTGGCGTGCCCGCGGGGCGGCCGCAATGGTCGCGGTACGTGGCGCTCGGCGACTCGCTCACCGAGGGACTCTGCGACACATCCCGGATGCCGGCGGGGCAGTACCGCGGCTGGGCGGATCGTCTGGCGCAGCTGCTCGCGCACGAGGCGACCGGCGCGGCGCCGTTCCACTACGCGAATCTGGCGGTGCGCAGTCGCCGGGTGCGCGACCTCACGACCGAGCAGCTTCCGCAGGCGCTGTCGCTGCGCCCGGACCTCGTGTCGATCCTGATGGGTGCCAACGATCTCGTCGGCCGGCGTGTCGACATCGCCCGGCTCGCGGCGGAGCTCGAGGCGTCCGTCCGCACGCTGCGGGATGCCGGCATCGACGTCCTCCTCGTCACGCCGTTCCTTCCGCATCGACGTGCGGCGGTGATGTTCGAGCGCAGGTTCGCCGCATTCGCCTCCGAGCTCCGGCGGATCGCCGCGGGCACCGGCGCCCTGCTGCTCGACCTCGACGCGATCCCCGCCATCGGAGACCTCGACCTCTGGGCATCCGACCGGGTGCACCTGCGCTCGCGAGGACACCGGTTCCTGGCCTATCGCGCGGCCGAGACCCTCGGTGTCCGCGACGCCGAGGCCCTCGGCGGACTCGACGCCGCGCTGCACGCCGACGACGACCCCATTGCCCAGGGCACGTGGCTGAGCCGCGACGTCCTGCCCTGGGCATGGCGCCGCCTGAGGGGACGCACGGCAGGCGACGGCGTCGCGCCGAAGCACAGCGGGTACGTCGTCATCCGCGGGGGCGGCGAGGTGCGTTCCCGCAGCCGGACCACGTGACGGCCCTCGCTGCAGCGTCAGCGCCGGCACCGCTCCGGCGTCAGGCGCCGTCGCGCCAGGCGTACTCCGACTCGGGCCGGCCCGGGGTGCCGTAGCGCGGCGAACGGCTCACGCGGCCGGCCTCGACCAGGTGCTCGAGGTAGCGGCGTGCGGCGACGCGCGACATCCCGAGCCGCGCGGCGGACTCCCCGGCCGACACCGGTCCGTGCTCCCGCACATCGGCCGTCACCCTCGCGAGGGTGTCTCCTGCCAGTCCCTTGGGGAGGGCCACCGGCAGCGCGGGACGGAACGCGCCGAGCAGTGCGTCGATCTCCGACTGCGTCGGCGAGCCCGCCGCGTCCGCCGCCCGCCGGCGATACTCGCGGTACTGCTCGAGGCGCTCGCGGAAGATCCCGAACGTGAACGGCTTGACCAGGTACTGCGAGACCCCCAGGCTGACCATCTGGCGCACCACCTCGGCGTCGCGGACGCCGGTGACCGCGATGACGTCGACATCGGACGCCCGCGCGCGGATCTGTCGCAGGACGTCGAGTCCGGTGCCGTCGGGCATCGTGATGTCCAGAAGCACGAGATCGATGTCCGCAGCCCGACCGAGGATGGCGGCGACGGCCGCCCGGGCGCCCGCGCACTCCGCAGTTACGCGGAACCCGTCGAGCCGCTCGACGTAGGTGCGATGCAGCTCGAGCGTCAGCGCGTCGTCGTCGACGAGCAGCACCCCGATCACGGCTGCCTCGCGGGGAGCACGGCCGTGAACGTCGTCGGAGCCGAGTCGACCGAGATGCTCCCGCCCGCGTCCTCGACGATCGACCGCACGAGAGCCAGGCCGACGCCGCGCCCGTCCGCGCCCGCCGGCTTGGTCGAGAACCCGTGCTCGAACACCCGCTCGCGCAGATCGTCCGGGATGCCGGACCCGCTGTCGGCCACCACGATCCGGAGCGCGCCGGGCGCGGCCGGCTCGAAGGCGATGCGCACCCAGCGCGGCGGCTCACCCGAGGCCGCGGCATCCAGCGCGTTGTCGATGAGGTTGCCGACCACCGAGACGGCGTCCACGGGCGAGAGCACGCTGCGCGGGGCCGCGGGGTCGATCTCGGCGCTCCACTCGACACCGTGCTCGCGTGCCTGCGCCGCCTTGCCCAGCAGCAGCGCGCCCACCGTCGGGTCGCCGTCGCGGCGCGCGGCGACCTGGTCGACCAGCGCCTGACTCTGGCGCGACGTCTCGGTGAGGATCTCGATCGCCTCCCGTGTGCGGCCGAGCTCGAGCAGCGACACGGCGGTGTGCATGCGGTTGCCGTGCTCGTGCGTCTGCGCCCGCAGCGCCTCGCCCAGGGTGCGCATCGACTCGTACGACGCGACGGCGTCGCGGATGCTGCCGGCCGGCAGGTCTCCCGCCAGCCGGCGTGTGGTGCGCCGGGCGAGGAGAGCGCCCGCGAGGCCGGCCACGAGCACCGCGAGCACGATCACGATGACGAACGGAAGCCGGGGGAGGAGGTCGGACGCGATGCTGCCCACGGTCCGGCCCACCGACACCCAGCCGACGACGACGCCGCCGGCTTCGATCGGCACGATGGTCCGCACCGACGGACCGAGCGTGCCCGCGAACTCCTCGGTCAGCGGCACGGGCTCCGTCGGGATCGTTCCGAGATACGCGCGTCCGATCTCGGCCGGATCGCGGTGGGTGACACGGATGCCGTCGGGCGTCATGATCGTGACGAAGTCCACGCCCGCGCCGGCCATGATGCCCTCGGCGAACGGCTGCAGGACGCCCGTCGCATCGTCAGCGGCGAGAGCGTCCGCCACGGACGGGGCGACGGCGATCGACGTCGCGACCCCGCGCGTCACCTCTTCAGCCTCCGCCCGCGCGGAGCGCTGGGCATCGAGGACGAGGAGCACCGCGAGCAGTGCGACGAGGACGACGACGGCGGCCGCCACGGCGACGAAGACCAGCGATGCCGCGCTGACACGGCGAGCGTCTGCGCGCATGCGACCTCCTCGTGGCTGTGCTCGCTCCATCCTCTCCCGCCGGCGTCCATCGCGGGCCCGCGATTCCGCGACCAATACGACCACAACTCACCGCTCGGACCGGTGGCGCGCACGCTGGGCACAACGACGGACCCGCACCCGGTTCCGGCGGCTCGGACAACGACTGTTCACACAGGAGGCGATGATGGCTCTTTCGACCCGGACGACTTCGTTCACCCTTCCCGGCTTCAACTGGCGCCGTGGCAAGCAGGCATGGGACAAGCACACGTGGCTCTACGTCGCGGTGATCGCCGCGGTGGTGCTGGGCGCGGCGGTCGGCCTTCTCTGGCCCGAGGTGGGACAGGCGATGCGCCCCCTCGGCGTCGCCTTCGTCAGCCTCATCAAGATGATGATCGCGCCGATCATCTTCTGCACGATCGTCGTGGGCGTCGGTTCGATCGCCAAGGCGGCGACAGTGGGCAAGATCGGGGGACTCGCGCTCCTCTACTTCATGGTGATGTCCACGTTCGCGCTCGCGATCGGCCTCGTCGTCGGCAACGTCCTGCATCCCGGCGAGGGCCTCAACATGGCGAACGCGACCTACGAGGCCACCGCCGAGGCCAAGACGACGGAGCAGTTCCTCCTCGGCATCATCCCCACGACCTTCTTCTCCGCGTTCACGGGCGAGAGCGTGCTCCAGGTGCTGTTCATCGCACTGCTCGTCGGCTTCGCGCTGCAGCAGATGGGCGCCAAGGGGCAGCCGATCATGAACGCGGTGAAGCACCTGCAGGCACTGGTGTTCCGCATCCTGGGCATGATCCTGTGGCTGGCGCCGATCGGCGCGTTCGGGGCGATCGCCGCGGTCGTCGGCGACACCGGCATCGCCGCGATCTGGAGCCTCGGCCTGCTCATGGTCGCGTTCTACATCACGTGCATCGTGTTCATCGTCGGGATCCTCGGCACGCTGCTGTACGCGGTGACCCGCGTGAGCATCTTCAGCCTCATCAAGTACCTCGCCCGCGAGTACCTCCTCATCGTGGGGACATCGTCTTCGGAGTCGGCGCTGCCGCGCCTGATCGCGAAGATGGAGCACCTGGGCGTGTCCAAGCCCGTCGTCGGCATCACCGTGCCCACCGGGTACTCGTTCAACCTCGACGGCACGGCGATCTACCTCACGATGGCGTCCCTGTTCATCGCGAGCGGCATGGGTGCGCCGATGTCGATCGGCGAGCAGATCGGCCTGCTGGTGTTCATGATCATCGCGTCGAAGGGCGCCGCCGGCGTCACCGGTGCCGGTCTCGCGACCCTGGCCGGGGGACTGCAGGCCTACCGCCCCGACCTCGTCAACGGCGTCGGCGTCATCGTCGGCATCGACCGCTTCATGTCGGAGGGCCGGGCGCTCACGAACTTCACCGGCAACGCGGTCGCGACGGTGCTGATCGGCTCGTGGACGAAGGAGTTCGACGCCTCGCGCGCCCGGCGGGTGCTCGCCGGCGAGCTGCCGTTCGACGAGACCACGCTGTCGGGCAGCGACCACGACGGGATGTCGGAGTCGCCGGATGCGGTGGGCGTCCAGGGCCTCGAGGAGGCCGCCGTCGTGGAGGCGGAGGCCAAGGAGCAGCGCGCACGGGACCGTGCCGCGCAGCTCACCCGCTGACCTGCACAGCTCCGCGTCCCCGTGCCACGGCATGGGGGCGCGGAGCTCTGCGTCGGCAGGGTCGGCAGCCCTGTGCCGGGTGCGACCGGTTCACACCGCCGGGCGACGCCGAAGGCGCTTGAGGATGTCGCCGTGGTGGATGGTGCGGCGTGACAGCACGGCAGCGGCGAAGAAGCAGAGGGCGCCGATCGCCGTGCCGAGGTTCGTCCACCTCAGGCTGACGAGATCGCCGGTGGCGGGCACCACATAGGCCGCAACGGCCGAGACGGCGAACGCGATCGACCCGAGCATGCCGAGGCCCGTGCCGTGCCAGGTACGGGCGTCTCGATCCCACAGGCGCTCCCGTCCCCGGGTGGCCTCGATCGCCAGGAAGCTCGACACCAGGAACGCGACCGATCCCCAGGCGTCGGGGCGCCATCCCACGCCGACCGCATCGGGGCGGGCGATCGCAGCGAGCAGCGCGACCAGCGTCGAGGCGTTGAACAGGAGCGTCCCGGCGAACTGGATGGCGGCTGACCACCAGTCCGCCCGGTCGGGCCGGTTGGTGTGCTCCCTCGGCGGACGCCGTCCGCTGAGCAGCAGCTGGATCAGCGCCGCCACGGTGAAGAACACGGAGCCGACGAAGAACGTGACGTTCGTCCAGACCGGGCCCGCCCAGTCCGCATACAACGGCAGCGCTCCTGCGAAGAAGCACAGGGAGCCGATCGCGAAGCCCCACGCCTCCCGGCGCAGCCGACGCACCCTGTCGGGCGGGACGCCCGCGGCGTCATCGGCCACGGCTGCGGCGTCCTCCTGATGCAGGGAGCCGCCGTCGCTCACGCGTCAGGATCGATCTCGCCGGACTCGACGGCCGACTCGCGCTCTTCCAGATCGAGCTCGTCGACCTGCTTCTCGACCGATTCCATCGGGTCGAGGGTCGCCGGTGGCAGCTCGAACTCGGCGTCGTCGTCGATCGGCACATCGCGCTCGTCGTCGGGGTTCCGCTCACGGAAGTCGCTCATGCCGGCCTTCGATCGTCAGCCGCTCTTGCGGCGGAACTCGCGCTTGGTCACAGCCCCGTGGGTTCCGTGGACGGCCGAGTCGCCATCGAGGTGGGACTCTCCTTCGCGGTGCTGCGCGTTCTTCTTGTCAAGTGCTTCCTTGAACTTGCGCTTCATCTCATCGGATGCCGCGCCCGCCGGCTTCTCGTCGGTGCTCATGACCCCCACCCTACGCACGCCCGGCGACGATGTCATTCGGTGTTTCCCGGCGGCCCCGCCGACGGTGAGGCCGGGGCGGGCACCACTGATAGGATCGGACAGGCTGCCCTCGGGCATCCGCTCAATTCAATATGAGCTCACGGAGCAGGCCGGCAGCTAGCTGGTCCCCTGTGGTGGTCTCCTCGTCGCGCCGGCGCCGGGTGGATTTCTACTGGTGGCCAGTGCTGGCGCGAATCGCGGCGATCGCCGCGCGCCGAGATCTGCCTGTTCCTGCTCCTTCGCACAAGCTCGTGCGCGAAACGCGCGTGCGAGCCTAAACAAAGAAGGAGAGACCTCTTGGAAGGTCCTGAAATCACCGCCGCGGAAGCCGTTCTCGACAACGGCCGCTTCGGCACCCGTACCGTCCGATTCGAGACCGGACGACTCGCGCAGCAGGCGCAGGGCGCGGTCGCCGCGTACCTCGACGAGGAGACGATGCTCCTCTCGGCCACGAGCGCGAGCAAGCAGCCCCGCGAGGGCTTCGACTTCTTCCCGCTGACCGTCGACGTCGAAGAGCGCTCGTACGCCGCGGGCAAGATCCCCGGTTCGTTCTTCCGTCGCGAGGGTCGCCCCTCGACCGAGGCGATCCTGGTGTGCCGCCTCATCGACCGCCCGCTGCGTCCGTCGTTCGTCGACGGTCTCCGCAACGAGGTGCAGATCGTCGTGACCGTGCTCTCGATCGCGCCGGGCGAGTTCTACGACGCGCTCGCGATCAACGCGGCCTCGCTGTCGACCCAGATCTCGGGTCTGCCGTTCTCGGGCCCGATCGCCGGTGTGCGCCTCGCGCTCGTCCCCGGCCACGGCGAGAACGCCGACCAGTGGATCGCGTTCCCGACCGTGACGCAGCTCGAGGACGCCGTCTTCGACCTCATCGTCGCCGGCCGTGTCATCACCGATGCCGATGGCAACGAGGACGTCGCGATCATGATGGTCGAGGCCGAAGCCACCGAGGGTTCGTGGAACCTCATCAAGGGCGGCGCCACCAAGCCCAACGAGCAGGTCGTGGCCGAGGGTCTCGAGGCCTCGAAGCCCTTCATCAAGCAGCTCGTCGCCGCGCAGAACGTCGTCGCCAACACGGCTGCCAAGGAGATCAAGGAATTCCCGGTCTTCCTGCCCTACAGCCAGGAGACGTACGACTTCGTCGCAGGTCGCGCCTATGACCGTCTCGTGCCGATCTACCAGATCGCCGAGAAGCAGGAGCGTCAGAACGCGGACGACGCGCTCAAGGACGAGGTCAGGGCTCAGCTGCTCGCCGCCGTCGAGGCCGGGGAGCTCCCCGCCGTCGCGACGCTCGAGTTCTCGGCCGCCTACAAGTCAGTGACCAAGAAGATCGTCCGTGGTCGCATCCTCGCAGAGGGCGTCCGCATGGACGGCCGCGGCCTGGCCGACATCCGTCCGCTCGACGCCGAGGTGCAGGTCATCCCGCGCGTCCACGGCTCGGCGATCTTCCAGCGCGGCGAGACCCAGATCCTGGGTGTCACCACGCTGAACATGCTCAAGATGGAGCAGCAGATCGACTCGCTGTCGCCCGTCACGCACAAGCGCTACATGCACCACTACAACTTCCCGCCCTACTCGACCGGTGAGACCGGCCGTGTCGGTTCGCCGAAGCGTCGCGAGATCGGGCACGGCTTCCTCGCCGAGCGCGCGCTCGTGCCGGTGCTGCCCAGCCGCGAGGAGTTCCCGTACGCGATCCGCCAGGTGTCCGAGGCTCTCGGCTCCAACGGCTCGACGTCGATGGGCTCGGTCTGCGCGTCCACGCTGTCGCTGCTGAACGCGGGTGTGCCGCTGCGCGCCCCCGTCGCCGGCATCGCGATGGGTCTCGTGTCGGACGAGGTCGACGGACAGACGCGCTATGCCGCGCTGACCGACATCCTCGGCGCCGAGGACGCCCTCGGCGACATGGACTTCAAGGTCGCCGGCACCAGCGAGTTCGTCACCGCGATCCAGCTCGACACGAAGCTCGACGGCATCCCGTCGTCGGTGCTCACCGCCGCGCTGCAGCAGGCCCGCGAGGCCCGCCTGACGATCCTCGGCGTGCTCAACGCCGCGATCGACGGTCCGGACGAGATGGCGCCCACCGCGCCGCGCGTCATCAGCGTGCAGATCCCGGTCGACAAGATCGGCGAGCTGATCGGCCCGAAGGGCAAGACGATCAACGCGATCCAGGACGAGACCGGCGCGCAGATCTCCATCGAGGAGGACGGCACCGTCTACATCGGCGCGACCGACGGCCCGTCGGCCGAGGCCGCCCGCGCCCAGGTCAACGCGATCGCCAACCCCACCAACCCGGAGGTCGGCGAGCAGTTCCTCGGAACGGTCGTGAAGATCGCGACGTTCGGCGCGTTCATCTCGCTCCTGCCCGGCAAGGACGGCCTGCTGCACGTCAGCGAGGTCCGCAAGCTCGCCGGCGGCAAGCGCGTGGAGAACGTCGAGGACGTGCTCAACGTCGGTCAGAAGCTCCTCGTGAAGATCACGAAGATCGACGACCGCGGCAAGCTCTCGCTCGAGCCGGTGCTCGAAGAGGCGGCCGACCAGGAGGGTCGCGCTGCGGCCAGCGAGGGCCCGGAGGGTCCCGCCGAAGGCTGAATGACAGCCCTGCAGGGCTGTCGCGCCCGCTGAACGCGTTCAGCGGACGTGAAAGCCGCAGTTTCACGGATGCCCGTCCCTCGTTCGAGAGGCGGGCATCCGTCGTCCGGTAGGCAGATCGCTCAATCTGTCCCCCGAAAGGGGGACAGATCCGCAAGGAACGGCGGTTCGTGATGAAAGCGTTATGTAATGTTTATCGACAGTTCGTCTCAGTGACCGGAGTACTGTCCGGACTGTCCTAGCCTGTGAGTACGCGCCGGGGGGCGCGCGCACAGTGATCACGAAGCTCCGAGGGGCATCGTGAGGGGGTGGGACATGGCTTACTTCGGCGTTGACTCGACGCTCCCACCGGCGAGCCCGGATCCGGCCACCGCGGCTGCCGCGCCGGAGAGCGGCAGCGCACGTGGTCCTCACCCGTCCGCGCCGATCCCCGTCCAGGGTCCCGCGGTGGGCAGCAACGTCCGCGTCGCGCTCGGTGAGAGCGGCGCCGATGTCTTCCCGCTGATCCTCGGTGCCGCCGAATTCGGGTGGAACGTCGACCTCGAGTCGAGCCACGCGATCCTCGACGCCTACGTCGAGCTGGGCGGCAATGCCGTGCACACCGCCGACAGCTACTCCAGCGGCCGCAGCGAGCACATCATCGGCCAGTGGCTGCAGTCGCGCGGCCTGCGCGACGACATCGTGCTCGCGGTCCGCGTCGGCGGTCACGCCGACAACCCCGGGCTCGGGCCCGTCAACCTGGTCCGCGCCGTGGAGGCGTCGCTGACGCGGCTGCGGACCGACCGGATCGACGTGCTCTACCTCGATGCGACGACCGACCCCGGATCCTCGCTCGAAGACACGCTCGCGACGGCGGAGTGGCTCGTCGAGGCCGGCAAGGTCCGGGCGCTCGGTGCCATCGGCTACAGCGCCGCGCAGCTCGTCGAGGCGCGCATCTTCGCCTCGGCCGGATATCCGCGCATCACGGTGCTGGACGTCCCCTTCAATGTGCTGCGTCGCCACGAGTTCGACGCCGACCTGCGACTCGTCGCCGGTGCGCAGGGCATGGCAGTGACGCCGTCTCACGCTCTCGAGCACGGGTTCCTCGCGGGCCGGCAGCGCTCGAAGCTGCGAGGGGCGCTGTCGGTGCGCGGTGCGCAGCTGGCAGCGAACCTCAATCGTCGCGGCAGCCGCACGCTCCGTGCGCTCGACGCCGTCGGTGCCGAGCTCGGCGTGCCCGACGCCGCGGTCGCCATGGCGTGGCTGCTCGCGCAGAGGCTCGTCGTCGCCCCGATCGTGAACGCATACGCGCCGCAGCACGTCGAAGAGCTCGTGCAGGGCGTCGGCGTGCGGCTCAGCCGGGCCCAGCTGTCCGACATCGCGCGCGCCTCGGAGTAGGGCCGGACGCGCCCGGAGCCGCGGTCGGCGCGCCCCTCCACAGCCTCGTGGGCACCGTCGACGGGGTGTCGTAGTGTGGAGGAAGTGCCTTCCCCCAGGCATGTGACCCCCGACGGAGTGAGCTGCGTGACGCACTACATCTACCTCGTGCGGCACGGCGAACACCAGGATGCCGAGCACGGACTGCACGACGGGCCACTGTCCCCTCGGGGGCGTCGCCAGGCGGCATTGCTCGCGGATCGACTCTCGGGGGTGCCGTTCGACGCGGTGTGGCATTCGCCGCTCGAGCGGGCGAGCCAGACCGCGCGGGCCGTCGCCGAGCGCATGCCGTCGTTGTCGCCCGAGCCGTCGGCGCTGCTGTTCGACTGCGTGCCCACGGGCATGACCGAGGAGACGCCGGCGGCCTTCGAGCCGTTCTTCGGCTCGGTGACCGAGGCCGAGGTCGAGGCCGGACGCGCCCAGATGTCCGACGCGACGAGCGAGTTCCTCGCCCGCAAGCGCGGCGAGGTGCACGAGCTGCTCATCACGCACAACTTCGTGATCGCGTGGTTCGTGCGCGAGGTGCTGCAGGCGCCGGACTGGCGCTGGATGACACTGAACCAGGCGCACTGCGGACTGACCGTCATCGCGCAGAAGCAGGGCCGTCCGTGGACGCTCCTGTCGCACAACGACATGGCGCATCTGCCGGTCGAGCTGCGCACCGGCCTTCCCGAGGTCTACCCGGTCTGATCCGCCCTGTGGCTCAGAGCGCCTTGCCGTACCAGCGCGAGGCGTTGGGGTTGTCGTTGTAGGGCTCGATCGCCTCGAAGCCGGTGCGCGCGTAGAGGGCGCCGGCCGCCTCGAGGGAGTGGTGCGTGTCGAGCACGAGCTCTGCCGCGCCGAACTCGCGGGCTCGCCGCTCCAGATCCTCGACCAGCAGGCGGCCCCACCCGCGGCCACGCGTGGAGGGGCGGAGGTAGAGGTGCTTGAGCTCGTAGCGGGTGCCGAGCGGTCCGTCCGGGATGAGACGGATGCCGCCGCAGCCCTGTGCGACGCCCTCGTCGTCGTCGTCGAGCACGACGAAGACGCCTGCGGGCGGCACGAACGCGGCCGGGTCGGGGAAGGTCGTGCGATACGAGACGCCTTGGACCGCGAATCCTTCGGTGCGGATCTGGAAGTACTCGGCCAGCAGCGCGTGAGCATCGGGTGCGTCGACGGGGGAGGAGCGCAGTTTCACCACCCCTCCAGGGTAGGCGTCCGCGCGGGCGCGGCCGGCCGGGAGTGGCCTCCGGCCGCCGCCTAGGATGGATCCATGACGACACGCGTGGCCATCGTGGGCGGCACCGGGAAGCTCGGCGCGATCATCCGCGACGCGGTCGACGCCGAGCCGGGTTTCGAGGTCGCCGGCGTCCTCTCTTCGCGGTCCGAGCTGTCAGAGCTCGACGGTGCCGATCTGGTGGTCGACGCGTCGACGCCGGCGGTGTCGATCGACGTCGTGCGTGCGGCGATCGAGCGCGGCATCAACGTGCTCGTGGGCACCTCCGGCTGGTCCGCGGAGCGCATCGCGCTCGTGCGCCCGCTCGTCGAGGCGGCGGGCACCGGCGCCGTCTTCATCCCCAACTTCTCGATCGGCTCGGTGCTGGGCTCCGCCCTCGCGGCGGCCGCGGCGCCCTTCTTTCCCTCGATCGAGATCGTCGAGGCGCATCGCGAGACCAAGATCGACTCGCCGAGCGGCACCGCGGTGCGCACCGCGGAGCTCATCGCGTCCGCCCGTCAGACGGTGGGCCCGGTCGAGTCGCCCCACGTCGACCAGCGCGCGCGCGGACAGCAGGTCGCGAGCGTCCCGATCCACTCGCTGCGTCGCCCCGGAGTCGTCGCCCGCCAGGAGACGATCCTCTCGGGAGCCGGAGAGTCCCTCACGATCGTCCACGACACCGTGGAGCCCGCGCAGGCGTACGGTCCTGGCATCCGTCTCGCCCTCACGGCCGCACGCGACGCGACCGGAGTCATCGTCGGACTCGACAGCCTGATCGACATCGGCATCGGCGGCCGCGTGGCGCCCGCCGATGCGCGACCCGTCGACGAGGGTGGAGTGCCCGGCCAGGTCGCCCGCGCGACCGGCGTATGAGCGCTCGCATCGGCGTCGTCGTCATGGCGGCGCTGCTCGCGCTGTACATCGTGCTCGTCGGGCAGCGTGCGTGGCTGCTGGTCGCGAGCGGCGATCCGATCGGCGTCGCGATGGGCATCGCGCTCGTCGTCCTCCCGGTCATCGCGGCCTGGGCGCTCGGCCGCGAGCTGTGGTTCGGCGTCCGGGCACAGCAGCTGGGTCGACGGTTGGAGGCCGAGGGCGGCCTGCCCTCCGACGAGGTGACGGTGCGTCCGAGCGGCCGCGTCCTGCGCGACGACGGGGATGCCGTGTTCCCCGCGTACCGGGCGGAGGCCGAGGCACATCCCGACGACTGGCGGGCCTGGTACCGGCTCGGCCTGGCCTATGACGCCGCCGGCGACCGGCGGCGTGCGCGTGAGGCGGTGCGCACCGCGATCCGCCTCGAGACCGCCGACCGCGCCCGCTGATCCCGGCTGCCGGCCGATCGCACCGAGCCGGCGCGCGGGATCAGGATGCGGCGGGTACGGCGGCCGCGACCGCGTCCTCGACGGTCGGGTGCGAGAACTCGAAGCCCGACTGCAGGAGCGCGGCAGGCACGACGTGCGCGTCGGAGGTGAGGAGCGCCTCAGTGGCGTCGGGGCCGAGCACGAGTCTCATGCCCCACACCGGCGCGCGCAGCAGGAATGGGCGGTTCATCCGCATGGCGAGGGCGAACCCGAGATCGTTGGCCGTGGCGCGGGTGGGGCCGGCGAGGTTCACCGGGCCGGTGAGCCGGGCGTCGATGACGTGGCGGAGGGCGCGCACCTCGTCGTCGAGCGAGATCCACGGCCACACCTGTGAGCCCCGCCCGATGGGTCCGGCGACGCCGAGCCGCGTGAGGAGCAGCAGCGGATTCAGCACACCGCGCGGATGCACGATCGGCGCCGTGCGGACGACCGTCACCGCGGCGGCGTCGCCGGCGCCGAAGGCCGCGGACTCCCACTCGCCGCAGAGGTCCGCGAGGAACGAGTCGCCGCGGGGCGCGTCCTCGGAGAGCCGCGCGCACGGCCGGGAGCCGTAGTAGCCGACGGCCGATCCCGACACGAAGTGGGGGGCATCCGGCCCGAGTTCCCGCACCGCGCGGGCGAGGGCACGGGTCGGCGCGATCCGCGACCACAGCAGCGTGTTCTTGTAGGTGCCGGTCCAGGGGAACCGGCCGATGCTCGCGCCGTTCAGGCCCACGACGGCGTCGGCGCCAGCGAGCACCTCGGGATCGAGCGGCTCCGCCGTCGTCAGCCATTCGACCTCGTCGGCGGCCTCGGCCGGCCGGCGCACGAGTGTCGTCACGGTGAAGCCGTCGGCGCGGAGGCTCTCGACGAGCGCCTCGCCGATGAGCCCCGACGCGCCGGCGACGACGATCCGCCGACCGCCGCCGGTAGGCGGACGGTCTTCAGGCAAGCGTCGCCTCGAGGGTGATCTCGATCCCGGCGAGCGCCTGCGACACGGGGCATCCGCTCTTCGCGCTCTGCGCGATGCGCTCGAAGTCCTCGGGCTCCAGGCCCGGCACGACGGCGTTGACGTTGAGGTGGCTGCCGGTGATGCCGGTGCCCGGCTTGAAGGTCACCGAGGCGGTGGTGTCGATCGACTCCGGGGGAGTGCCGTTCTCGGCGAGCGCGAGCGAGAGCGCCATGCTGAAGCACGACGAGTGCGCCGCGGCGATGAGCTCCTCGGGGGTCGTGACCGAGGTCGAGCCTTCGCTGCGCGCCTTCCAGGTGACGGGGTAGGTGCCCAGGCCCGACGACACGAGGCTGACCTCCCCGGACCCGTCGAACAGTGCGCCCTTCCAGGCGGTGGTGGCTTCGCTGGTGACGGTCATGTGGGGCCTCCTCGCTCGCTCGGCGCCCGTGCGGTGGGCGTCTCGCGTCAGCCTAACCGCGACGGATGCCGCGCCGCGACGGTTCGGCCGCGACGGGGTCTCGTCAGGCCGAGGCCGGGCGGGCGCGACCGACGATGCCCGCGCGCTGCAGCAGCAGGTACAGCTGGCAGCCCAGGCACAGTCCGAAGACGGCGTTGAGGAAGGCGGCGACGAAGGCGGCCGCGGCGGCGACGGTGAGCCCCCACGGCACGCCGAGCAGGTGCAGCGCGAGCCCGACGACAGAGACGAACAGGCCGACCCCCTGCGCGAAGCGCGGCGGGCGCGGGTCCTCGAGCTCCTTCGGGGGCGCGAGGCGCGGGGCGACGGCGGTGCGGTACAGCGCACCCCACGGCGCCGTGCGGGGCGACAGGACGCCCCAGAGGAACAGGAGCGCGATCACGAGCAGGAGCAGGAAAGCCGGGTCGAGCACCCGATCCGACAGCGAGGCGGACGTGATCGCCCAGTCGGCCGCGGTCTGCGCCGTCGACAGCCCGGTCAGTCCGAGGAAGACGTCGATCAGCAGCAGCACCGCGGTGATGCCCGCGACGAACCGCGGGCCGCGGGGGTCGATACCACGCTGCGGTGGCCGTCCCATCGGGGCATCCGCCCCCTCAGACATTCGCGTCCTCGGCGATCAGCCGGTTGAGCTCCAGCTCGAGCACGTCGCGGCTCGGGGCGCCGCCGAAGCGCGTCTGCACGATGCCATCGCGGTCGAGCACGAGCGTCGTCGGCGTCTGCAGCACGTGGAAGTGCTTGGCGATGTCGGGGCGGTGTGTCAGATCGACATCGAGGTGACGCACGCCCGGGTGGCCGTCCGCGATGTCGGCGAGCGTGCGATGCACGCCCGGGCAGCGCGCGCACATCTCGGTGCTGAACTGCAGCAGCGTCGCGACTTCGCCGAGCCCGTCGGCGCCCAGCCGGGCGGGCTCGATGACCTCGTGCTCGACGTTGTGACGTGCGCGGGGCTGGCGCCAGTTCACGAACACGCCGATCGCCACGGTCACCGCGAGAAGCGCGGCGAGGGCGATGAGGGCTCCGACCAGGGTCACAGCAGATCAGGCTAACCCTTTTCGCCTGCGTGGGGGCCGAAAGCGCCAATGTGTCGCGTTCGCCGTAACACGGACGGTCGCATGAGCGGGCAGCGGCGCGGCCCCGACCCGCGCGGCGCGGGCCGCGGGTATCGTGGCAGCCGTGACGACGCCGATCCCGACCCCGTACGAGGACCTGCTGCGAGACGTGCTCGAGAACGGCACGCACAAGGACGACCGCACCGGCACCGGCACCACCAGTGCCTTCGGGCGCCAGATCCGCTTCGACCTCTCGCAGGGCTTCCCTCTCATCACCACCAAGCGCGTGCACTTCAAGTCGATCGCGTACGAGCTGCTGTGGTTCCTGCGCGGCGAGTCCAACGTGGCCTGGCTGCAGGAGAACGGCGTCACGATCTGGGACGAGTGGGCGGATGCCGAGGGCGAGCTCGGCCCCGTCTACGGCGTGCAGTGGCGGTCGTGGCCGACGCCGTCGGGGGAGCAGATCGATCAGATCGCGCTCGTGCTCGACCAGATCCGCGCGAACCCGGATTCCCGGCGGCTGATCGTCTCGGCCTGGAATCCCGCCGACATCCCGGACATGGCTCTGGCGCCCTGCCACGCGCTGTTCCAGTTCTACGTGGCCGACGGCAAGCTGTCGTGTCAGCTCTACCAGCGCAGTGCCGACCTGTTCCTCGGCGTCCCCTTCAACATCGCCTCCTATGCGCTGCTGACCCTCATGGTTGCCCAGCAGGCGGGCCTCGAGCCCGGCGACTTCGTCTGGACCGGCGGCGACTGCCACATCTATGACAACCACCTCGAGCAGGTGCGCGAGCAGCTGACCCGCGAGCCGTTCCCGTACCCGGCGCTGCGCATCGCCCGCACTCCCGACTCGATCTTCGACTACCGCTACGACGACTTCGTGATCGAGGACTATCAGCACCACCCCGCGATCCGCGGCGCCGTCGCGGTATGACGGCTCCGATCGGCCTCATCTGGGCCGAGGCGCATCACGGCGTCATCGGCGCGCAGGGCGGCATGCCGTGGCACGTCCCCGAAGACCTGGCGCACTTCAAGGCCCTCACACTGGGTGCGCCGGTCGTGATGGGACGCCGCACGTGGGAGTCGTTCCCGGCGCGGTTCCGCCCGCTGCCGGGCCGACGGAACATCGTCATCACCCGCCAGGAGGAGTGGGCTGATGCCGGCGCCGAGCGTGCCGGCTCCCTCGACGCCGCCCTCGCCCTGGCCGCCGAAGGCGAACCGGAGCGGATCTGGGTGATCGGCGGCGGGCAGCTCTTCCGCGACGCGATCGACCTCGCCGATCTCCTGGAGGTCACCGAGCTCGATCTCGAGGTGGCCGGCGACACCCAGGCGCCGGATCGGAGCGGCTGGCGCACGACATCGGTCGACCCTTCCGAGGGGTGGCACACCTCGCGGTCCGGCATCCGCTATCGCTTCCTGCGGCTGGTGCCGGCGCATGAGCAGGCCGAGCGCTCGCGCCAATAGGCTGGCGCGCATGGCGAAGACGGCGCTCATCACCGGCGCGAGCTCTGGGCTCGGCGCGGAGTACGCGAGGCAGCTGGCGGCGAAGGGCGCCGATCTGGTGCTCGTGGCCCGCGACAAGCAGGCGCTCGAGCGGCTCGCGGTGGGGCTGCGCTCGACGTACGGCGTGGAGGTCGACGTCCTCGCCGCCGATCTGCTGAAGCGCCGCCAGCGCGAGAAGGTCGAGGCGCGCGTCGCCGACGAGACACGGCCCATCGAGATCCTCGTGAACAATGCCGGGTTCGGGCTGCCGCTGGCATTCGAGGCGAACGACATCGAGGACGAGGTCGGCCACCTGCACCTGCACGTCGAGGTGCCGATGCGCCTGACGCACGCCGCGCTGGGCGGGATGCTCGCCCGGGGCCACGGACGGATCGTGAACGTCGCGTCCGTCGCGGCGTTCATCCCGCGGTCTACGTACGGCGCCTGCAAGGGCTGGCTCGTGAGCTTCAGCCGCTGGGCGAACGGGCGCTACGGGCCGCGCGGGGTGACGGTGACAGCGGTGTGCCCGGGCTACACGCACACCAACTTCCACGAGCGCCTCGGCCTCGCTCCGGGCGAGGAGGGGGTCTCCGACCTGATGTGGCTGGACGCGCGGGATGTGGTCGCGGAGTCCCTGCGCGACGCCGCCCGCGGCAGAGCGGTGTCGATCCCTTCCCGCCGGTACAGGGTGCTCGTGGCCCTCGCACGCTTCGCCCCGCCGTCGCTGGCGGCCCGCATCGGCGAACGCGGGCGGTAGGGCGCCGGGCCCGGCCGCACGCGACGGGCGCGGCATCCGGATAATCTGAAGTCATGACGCATACGGGCAACCCTTTCGGACAGGTGCTCGTCGCGCTCGTCACTCCCATGACGGCCGACGGCGAAGTCGACTGGCCCGCTGTCGAGAAGCACATCGACGACGTCATCACCGCGGGCGCCGACGGCATCGTCGTCACCGGCACCACCGGTGAGACGTCGACCCTCACCGATGCGGAGAAGATCCGCCTCGTGGAGGTCGGAAAGGATGTCGCGGCCGGCCGGGCGAAGATCATCACGGGCGGTGGGTCGAACGAGACCGCGCACGCGATCGAGCTCTACAAGGCCAGTGAGAAGGTGGGCGCCGACGGCATCATGATCGTCACGCCGTACTACAACAAGCCCACGCAGGCCGGCATCCTCACGCACTTCCGCCTCGTCGCCGACGCGACCGATCTGCCGGTGATCCTGTACGACATCCCGGGCCGCACCGGCGTGCCGATCCGGTACGAGACGATCCTGCGCCTCGCCAAGCATCCGAACATCCTCGCCATCAAAGACGCCAAGGGCGACTTCAGCGAGGTGAGCCGCGTGCTCAACCAGACCGACCTGATGTACTTCTCCGGCGACGACGCCAACGTGCTGCCGCACCTCTCGATCGGCGCCACGGGCCTCATCGGCGTGACGGCGAACATCGCGCCCGCGCCGTACCGTGCCATCGTCGACGCCGTGAACGCCGGCGACCTGAAGACCGCGACGGCCGCGCACATGCAGCTCGAGCCGCTCGTGCGCGCGGTGATGACGCACGTTCCCGGCACCGTCTCGGCGAAGTACATCCTGCACGGCCTCGGCCGCATCGGCAGCCCGCGCGTGCGCCTGCCGCTCGTGGGGCCCGAGGAATGGGAGGCCGCCAAGATCGAGGACGAGCTCGCCCTCGTGACGGACGTGCCCGGCGCAGACTTCTCGAACTTCCGCCCCGACCGCAACGCCGCCGCCGGCGGTGCCCTGCCGAAGGTCTCAGGCACCACGAGATGACGACCGTGCCGTCGCCGATCGGGCGATGGCACGCTGATGAACGGATGCCGCGCATCCGGAGGAGGCTTCACAATGCCCACCACCCCGTACGACCCGCCCGAGCTCGCAGCGGGAACCCTCCGGATCGTCCCCCTCGGGGGCCTCGGCGAGGTCGGCCGCAACATGACCGTCTTCGAATACGGCGGCAAGCTGCTGGTCGTGGACTGCGGCGTCCTGTTCCCCGAGGAGCACCAGCCCGGCGTCGACCTGATCCTGCCGGACTTCGAACCGATCAAGGGGCGCCTCGACGACATCGTCGGCGTCGTGCTCACCCACGGCCACGAGGACCACATCGGTGCGGTGCCGTACCTGCTGAAGCTCAAGAGCGACATCCCGATCGTCGGCTCGGGCCTGACCCTCGCGCTCACCGAGGCGAAGCTCAAGGAGCACCGCATCCGGCCGTACAGCCTCACGGTGACCGAGGGGCAGCGAGAGAACCTCGGTCCGTTCGAGCTCGAGTTCATCGCGGTGAACCACTCGATCCCCGACGCGCTGGCCGTCGCCATCCGCACGCCTGCGGGCACCGTGCTGGCGACCGGCGACTTCAAGATGGACCAGCTCCCGCTCGACGGACGCCTCACCGACCTGCGCGCGTTCGCGCGGCTGGGGGAGGAGGGCGTGGATCTGTTCCTCGTCGACTCCACGAACGCGGACGTGCCGGGTTTCACCCCGCTCGAGCGCTCGATCGGGCCCGTGCTCGACCAGGTCATCGGCAAGGCTCCGCGGCGGGTGATCGTGGCGAGCTTCTCGAGCCACGTCCATCGCGTCCAGCAGGTGCTCGACGCCGCGGCCGCCCATGGCCGGCGCGTGGCGCTCCTCGGCCGCAGCATGCTGCGCAACATGACCATCGCCGAGGACCTCGGCTACCTCCACGTGCCCGAGGGCGTGCTGATCGACTACAAGAAGGCGCGCGACCTCCCCGAGGACCAGATCGTCTACATGTCGACCGGCTCGCAGGGCGAGCCGATGGCCGTGCTCAGCCGCATGGCGAACCTGGACCACGCGATCGAGCCCGGCCCCGGCGACACCGTGATCCTGGCGTCCAGCCTCATCCCGGGCAACGAGAACGCCGTGTACCGCGTCATCGACGGGCTCACCAAGCTCGGGGCGAATGTCGTGCACAAGGGCAACGCCAAGGTGCACGTCTCGGGTCACGCCGCCGCCGGCGAGCTCCTGTACTGCTACAACATCCTGAAGCCGAAGAACGTGCTGCCGGTGCACGGCGAGTACCGCCACCTGATGGCGAACGCGCGCCTCGCGCAGGACACCGGGATCGCGCCAGAGCGCACGCTCCTGGCGGAGAACGGCACCGTCATCGACCTCAAGGACGGTGACGCGCACATGGTCGGCCAGCTCGACCTGGGCTTCGTCTACGTGGACGGATCCACCGTGGGCGAGATCACGGATGCCGACCTCAAGGACCGCCGCATCCTCGGCGAAGAGGGCTTCATCTCAGTGATCGTCGTCGTCGACGCGTCGACCGGCAACGTGATCTCGGGACCGGAGGTGCACGCCCGCGGCTTCGCCGAGGACGACGCCGTCTTCGAGGACGTCAAGCCCAAGATCGCCGCCGCCCTCGCCGAGGCCGCCAAGTCGGGCGTCCGTGATCCGCACGCGCTGTCGCAGATCGTCCGCCGCACGATCGGCCGCTGGGTGAACCAGTCGCTGCGTCGCCGGCCGATGATCGTGCCGCTCGTGATCGAGGCGTAGCGAGATCCGTCTCGCCGAGACCGGGGATCATCGCCGATACGGAGGGCGTCGCCCACGGTCTCGGCGGGAGTCCCCGGTGTCGAGGGCGCAGCGGCGTCACGTAGCGTGTTCGTCCCGGTCGCAAAGCCGGTGCCGGCGAGGAGGGCAGCCGATCGGTCGCCGCTCGTTATCGCGTCGTAACGTGCGCGCCGTACCATCGGCCCCGTGGCCTCCTCATTCCGCGTCCGCCCCGCCGTGCCGGCCGACGGCGCGTTCCTGGGCGACATGGTCGTCGAGGCGGCGAACTGGCGGCAGGGCGGCGCACGGCCGCGGCATGAGGTCATGGACGGTGCGGATCACCGGCGCTACGTGTCCGGCTGGATGCGCCCGGGCGATGCCGGCTTCGTGGCGGAGGACCTGAACGGCGAGCCCGTGGGCGCCGCCTGGTATCGGATGCTTCCCCGCAGCGATCCGGGTTTCGGGTACGTCGGAACGGGCGTCCCGGAGTTGATCATCGGCGTGCGCCCGATCTGGCGGGCCCACGGCGTCGGGCGCGCCCTGCTGCAGCGGCTGTGCGAGCACGCGGGCGCCCAGGGCTTCGCGCGCATCAGCCTGAGCGTCGAGCGCGGCAACTTCGCGTCGACCCTGTACCGCAGCGAGGGCTTCGCCGTGACGCAGAGCAGCTCTGGTCGCGACACGATGGTGAAGCGGCTGCGCTGAGCTCGCGGGCCTCCTGCGGCTCGATCGGCAGCCGTCCACGACGCCGCGCGTCGCATGCCCGGGCGGCGTGGTTGCGCCCGAATGTCGGGCCGCCGCCGTAGCGTGGAGGGATGGCCAGGAGCTCAAGCCCGACCAAGGGTTCGCGCGCGTCTTCGAACGCGTCGACGAGTGCGCGTTCGAACGCGTCGTCGACGGCCCGTAAGCCCGCAGCCTCCAAGCCGGCCCCCGCGCCCAAGCGCTACGTCGATCAGCCGGAACGGCCCCCCGTCATCGTGCGGGCATGGCTGGGCCTCGCCCATGCGACCGGCGGCCTGTTCCGCGCCTTCGGACCCGAGACCCTCGAGAAGGATCAGCGCCGCGACGGCTTCCCGTTCCTGCTGGTGCTGCTGGCGATCGCCGGCGCCGTCAACGAATGGTTCTTCATCGGCAGCGAGGTCGCGAAGACGATCAGCGCCTACACGGTGGGCGCACTGATCGGCCGTGAGGCCTTCGTGCTGCCGGTGCTCCTGCTGATGCTCGCGGGCTGGATGTTCCGGCATCCCTCGTCCGTGCACGACAACGGCCGCGTCGGCATCGGCTTCGGACTGCTGCTGGTCACGATCGCCGGGTTCTGCCACGTCGCCGGGGGTCGTCCCCAGCCGAACGAGGGCCTTCCGGCGCTGAGCGAGGCGGGCGGGCTCTTCGGATGGATGCTGGGCGAGCCGCTTGCGATCGTGCTGACCGATGTCGGCGCGTACATCGTGCTGTCGCTACTGGCCGTGCTCAGCGTCCTGATCATCACCAAGACCCCGCCGAACCGCATCGGCCGCCGTCTCGGCGAGCTGTACGCGTGGATGTTCGGCGCCGAGCCGCGGGAGGAGAAGGCGACGGGTGCCGCCGACGCCGCCGCGGAAGACGACGGCGATCCGTCGATCCCGTTCTGGCGTCGCAACAAGACCGGCCGTGAGAAGGACCCCGAGGATGGGCTCGGATCCCAGGACCTCACCGAGCTGCTGACGGCAGGCTCGACCCAGGGCGGGTTCGAGCAGGCCATCGTGCCGCCCGTCACACCGCCGCCCGCGCCGGCTGCGGAGGCGCTCACCGAGGTCATCGATCCCGCCGTGCTGTCGGCGGCCAAGGCGGCCACCTCGTCGCGCACGTCGCTGCGAGACGACGCCCAGGTCATCGAGGACGACGGCACGCTTCCCGGCCTCGACGGCATCGGCTCGAGCACCGCGGTCGACTCGCCCTCGGCGCCCTACCGGCTGCCATCGGTCAACGCGCTGGCCGCCGGCTCGCCGCACGTGGCCCGCTCGCAGGCGAACGACGACACGGTCCGCGCGATCACCAGCGTGCTCGACCAGTTCTCGGTGGATGCGCGGGTGACGGGGTTCTCGCGTGGTCCGACAGTCACCCAGTACGAGATCGCGCTCGGCCCGGGTGTCAAGGTCGAGCGCATCACCGCCCTCACGAACAACATCGCGTACGCGGTCGCCTCGAACGAGGTGCGCATCCTCGCGCCGATCCCCGGCAAGAGCGCGATCGGCGTCGAGATCCCGAACATCGACCGCGAGATCGTGACGCTCGGCGACGTGCTCCGCTCGACCACCGCGACCAACCAGACGCATCCCATGACCATCGGCGTGGGCAAGGACGTCGGTGGCGGCTACGTGGTCGCCAACCTCGCCAAGATGCCGCACCTCCTCGTGGCCGGCTCGACCGGCTCGGGAAAGTCGAGCTTCGTCAACTCGATGATCACGAGCCTCCTGATGCGCGCCAAGCCCGCCGACGTGCGCATGGTGCTCATCGACCCCAAGCGTGTCGAGCTCACGTCGTACGCCGGCGTGCCGCACCTCATCACCCCCATCATCACGAATCCCAAGAAGGCCGCCGAGGCGCTGCAGTGGGTCGTGAAGGAGATGGACATGAGGTACGACGACCTCGCCTCCTTCGGCTTCCGCCACATCGACGACTTCAACAAGGCGGTCGTCGCCGGCGAGATCACCCTTCCGCCCGGCAGTGAGCGGGTTCTCAAGCCCTACCCGTACCTCCTCGTGGTCGTCGACGAGCTCGCCGACCTGATGATGGTGGCGCCGCGCGACGTCGAGGACTCGATCGTCCGCATCACCCAGCTGGCCCGGGCCAGCGGCATCCATCTCGTCCTCGCGACGCAGCGGCCCTCCGTCGACGTCGTCACGGGCCTCATCAAGGCCAACGTGCCCTCGCGGCTCGCGTTCGCGGTGACGAGCGTCACCGACTCCCGCGTGATCCTCGACCAGCCCGGCGCCGATCGCCTGATCGGCCAGGGCGACGGCCTGTTCCTGCCGATGGGCGCCTCCAAGGCCATCCGCGTGCAGGGCGCGTGGGTGAGCGAGAAGGAGATCGAGTCGGTCGTCAAGCACGTGACGAACCAGGCGCGTCCCGAGTATCGCGCCGACGTGGCTGCGGTGGCCGAGAAGAAGGAGATCGATGCCGACATCGGCGACGATCTCGAGCTCCTGCTGGCTGCCGCCGAGCTGGTGGTCTCGAGCCAGTTCGGGTCGACGTCGATGCTCCAGCGGAAGCTGCGCGTCGGCTTCGCCAAGGCCGGGCGTCTCATGGACCTCCTCGAGTCGCGCGAGGTCGTCGGCCCCTCCGAGGGATCCAAGGCCCGCGACGTGCTCGTGACCGTCGAGCAGCTGCCGTCGGTGCTCGCACGCATGCGCGGCGACGACGTGCCCGCCGCGGCGCCTGCCCCTTCCGCGGCTCCGCCCGCTGCGCCCGCTGACGATCGGTACGGAACGGATGCCGTGGGCTCTCAGTACGACGGCTACCCCGTGGTCGAGGGCGAAGACGGCTCCGAGGACGCGTGGGGACTGACCGGCCGCGACTGATCGGCCCCGCGCTCGGGCGGGCTCGCCCGCGCGGTGTGCGCCGATAGGCTCGGGCCATGGCGATCCCCCGGCAGCTGCCCAACGCGATCACGATCGTGCGCATACTCTGCGCGCCGGTCTTCCTGTGGATGCTCCTGGCCGACGGGGGAGCGGACGGGGCGCTGCGCTGGTGGGCCGCTGCGCTGTTCATCGTGGCGATCGCGACCGACGGGATCGACGGCTACCTCGCGCGCAAGCACGACATCGTGACCGATCTCGGCAAGCTCCTCGACCCGATCGCCGACAAGGTGCTCACGGGTTTCGCGTTCATCGGCCTGTCGATCCTCGGCGAGCTGCCGTGGTGGATCACGATCGTCGTCCTGATCCGCGAGATCGGCATCACGGTGTACCGCCTCATGGTCGTGAGCGACCACGTGCTCGCGGCGGCCTGGATGGGCAAGCTCAAGACCCTGGCGCAGAGCGTCGCCCTGTCGCTCGCGCTCCTTCCGCTGTGGACGCTCGTCGGCGACTGGATCTTCTGGGTCAACGGCGTGCTCATGACGATCGCGGTGATCCTCACGATCGCCAGCGGCATCGACTACATCGTCACCGAGCTGCGCGCCGCGCGCGCGAAGCGGAGGAGTGCGTGACAGACGCCCCCGCAGGCCGGGCAGCGAGTGCCCAAGGGCGCGAGGGGCCGCAGCCCAGCCCTGACGCCGTTGCGGTGCTGGGGCGGCTGAGCGTCCGCGGCTGGTCGATCGCGGCCGCCGAGTCGCTGACCGGCGGACGCGTGACGGCGACGCTCGTCGACGTGCCCGGCGCCTCCGCGCACGTGCGAGGAGGGATCGTCGCGTACGCCACGGAAGTCAAGGCGAGTCAGCTCGGCGTCGATGCTGCGCTGCTGGCCGAGCGCGGCCCCGTGGATCCCGAGGTGGCCGCACAGATGGCGGAGGGGGTGCGACGCGCGCTGCGCGCCGACGTCGGCCTCGCGACGACCGGCGTCGCCGGTCCCGATCCGCAGGACGGCAAGCCGGTCGGCACCGTCCACGTCGCCGTCGCGACGCCCGAGACGGTCGTCGTCTCGACCCTTTCGCTGTCCGGATCGCGCGACGCGATCCGCACGCAGGCCGTGCACGGCGTGCTGGAACTCGCGCTCACCGTTGTCTGAGGCATCCGGGATCCGTCGTTCCGGCTTCGGGAACAGACGGTGTTTCGTCTCGGTTACATTCGGTGATTCCCACCCATTGCCCAGTTGTCGGGATTAGATTGGCATCATCCGGTGCTGTACTGTTGGGCACCCGGAAGACGGTGGAATCAGAAGTGAGGAGGGGCCCTGATGATCCTGGTACGTCAAGAAATCGGTGAAGTGCTTCGTGATTTCCGCCAGCAGAAGGGGCGCACCCTCCGCCAGGTCGCCAGTCGCGCGAGTGTCGCGCTGGGCTATCTGAGCGAGGTCGAGCGCGGCCAGAAGGAGGCCTCGAGCGAGATCCTCGCCTCGGTGGCCGAGGCTTTGGACGTCCCCATCTCGACGATCATGCGCGAAGTCGGCGATCGCATCTCGGTGCTCGAGGGCATCCAGACGTTCCCCGACGTGGTCCCCGACGACCTGGTCGCCTCGGTCGACGCCGAGCTCTCGCTGCGCTGATCCGGCTCCCTCACCTGCAACCGACCTCAGGAACCGACGATCGCCATGCGCCGCAGTGAGTTCGACCGCGCGGTCGCGGACGAATTCGGCGCGCGTGCCAGCGCCGTCGTGAACGATCTCTTCCTGTCGAGGGTCGGCGGGCGCACCGCGGCGCAGGCGATCCCGGCGGGCGTCGACCCGCGCGAAGTCTGGCTTGCGCTGTGCGACGAGCTCGACGTTCCCGCCGAACGCCGCTACGGCGTCGGCCGGCTCGAACCGCGTCGCCGCTGACCCGCTCTGCGCCGTCTTCGGGCGGCCGCTCCGCGCCGTCTTCGGACGCACGCTTCGCGACGTCTTCTGACGCCCGCTTCGCGACGTCTTCTGACGGCGGCCTGCGGCGTGTCATCGCCCGTCGAACACGGCGTGTCATCGAATAAGTGTTCGAGAACGGCGTAGGCTCCTGCACAGCAGGTGTCGAGAGCTTGTTGTCCACGGACCGGTAAGGAGCGAAGACGGATGTCGGAGCCCCTCCCTAACGTGAACAGCGTCGAACGACACCTCACGCCTTGTCGCAGCATCCGTCCCACCGGGCCGGAGCGCGACAGCCTACAGGCGACGGAACGCGAGCATAGAGGAGCACGTCATGCCATCACCCGTTGACCGCGAGAAGGCCCTGGAATCGGCCCTCGCCCAGATCGACCGGCAGTTCGGGAAGGGTTCGGTGATGCGCCTCGGCAGCGACGAGCGCGCTCCTGTCGAGGTCGTGCCCACCGGCTCGATCGCCCTCGATGTCGCCCTCGGCATCGGCGGACTCCCGCGTGGCCGCATCATCGAGATCTACGGCCCGGAGTCGTCGGGTAAGACGACGCTCACCCTGCACGCGATCGCAAATGCGCAGCGCGCCGGCGGCATCGCGGCGTTCATCGACGCCGAGCACGCCCTCGACCCCGACTACGCGCAGAAGCTCGGCGTCGACATCGACGCGCTGCTCGTGTCGCAGCCCGACACCGGTGAGCAGGCGCTCGAGATCGCCGACATGCTGGTGCGTTCCGGCGCCATCGACCTCATCGTGATCGACTCGGTCGCGGCGCTCGTGCCCAAGGCCGAGATCGAGGGCGAGATGGGCGACTCGCACGTGGGTCTGCAGGCGCGCCTCATGTCGCAGGCGCTCCGCAAGCTCACTGGTGGTCTCAACCAGACCAACACCACGATGATCTTCATCAACCAGCTGCGCGAGAAGATCGGCGTGTTCTTCGGCTCGCCCGAGACCACCGCGGGCGGCAAGGCGCTGAAGTTCTACGCATCGGTGCGTCTCGATATCCGTCGCATCGAGACCCTGAAGGACGGCACAGAGGCGGTCGGAAACCGCACACGCGTCAAGGTGGTCAAGAACAAGATGGCGCCGCCGTTCAAGCAGGCCGAGTTCGACATCCTGTACGGCGTCGGCATCTCGCGCGAGGGCAGCCTCATCGACTTCGGTGTGGAGCACGGCATCGTCAAGAAGTCGGGCGCCTGGTACACCTACGAGGGCGAGCAGCTCGGTCAGGGCAAGGAGAACGCGCGCAACTTCCTCATCAAGAACGAAGACGTCGCGGCCGAGATCGAGTCGAAGATCAAGACGAAGCTCGGCATCGGTGTCCCCAAGGGTGCCGTCGAGGGCTCGGTCGAGGACGAGCTCGCAGCGCGCCGCCCGGCCTGATGGTCCGATTCGTCGACAGCGGGGACGAGTCCGACGTCCGGACCGACGACGGACTCGCCCCCGTGACCCCGCTCTTCGGCGGCGGGGGAGCACGTGCGTTCCCGACGACCGCGGCTGAGGTGCAGCAGGCACTCGAGCGTCGCCTTCACACCACCGTCGACGACTCGCCCTTCCCCGGGCCGGCAGCTGCGACGGGGAGCGATCCGATTTCGCAGGACGACCAGAAGCGATCCGAGCTCTGGAATGCGCCGCCGCCGCCGCCGTCGGACGACGTGCCGCCCATCGACCTGGCCGCGGAGCGTGCGGACAGGACACGCTCGCGTGGAAGCAGCAGGTCCCGTGAGGCGGTGGATGGCGACGCCGACCCGGCGGCGACTGCCGAGCGTGGCCTCGTGAAGAAGCTTCGCGGGAGGCAGCTGTCGGTGTCCGAGGCGAAGACGTACCTCGGCCAATACGATCTCGACGGCGAAGCCGTGGGTGCGATCCTCGACGCCTTCGTCGACCGCGGCTACCTCGACGACGCACGCCTGGCCGAGCAGGTCGTGCATGCCGGAGTCGACCGCAAGGGACAGGGACGCCAGGTCATCGCTCAGAGCCTCGCCAAACGAGGCGTGCCGCGCGACGTGGCGGACGCGGCGCTCGCGGAGCTCCCTGATGACGACGCCGAGCGCGCGCTCGAGTTCGCGCGGACGAAAGCCGGCTCGCTGCGCGGGCTCGAACGCGATGTCGCACTGCGTCGTCTGGCGGGCCAGCTCGCACGGCGCGGGTACGGCGGCTCCCTGGCGTTGAACGCCGCGCGTACGGCTCTGGAAGAGGCGACGCGTCCCTCCGGCCGCGTGAGGTTCGAAGAGAGCTGAGCCCGCCCAGTCACCTGCCCGGCGCTGCCACCGCTCGCTGATGCGGATGGCGTGGCATCCGTCCACAGACTCCGTGCCTGCGCACGGCTCGTAGAATGGCGGAATCATGTCTTCGCCTTCCGCTTCCCCGACTCTCATCGCGCCGTCCCCGGCCGCGAACGATGTCGATGGCCGTGCCCGCACCTACGAGGTGCGCACCTTCGGCTGCCAGATGAACGTGCACGACTCCGAGCGCCTCTCCGGTTCGCTCGAGAGCGCCGGCTACGTCCGCGCAGAGGCCGGCGAAGACGCCGACGTCGTCGTCATCAACACGTGCGCCGTGCGCGACAATGCCGCGGGCAAGCTCTACGGCACGCTCGGCCACCTCAAGTCGCGCAAGGACAAGCACGACGGCATGCAGATCGCCGTCGGCGGATGCCTGGCCCAGATGGACAAGGACGTCGTCCAGCAGAAGGCGCCGTGGGTCGATGTCGTCTTCGGCACGCACAACATGGGGTCGCTCCCGAGCCTGCTCGAGCGGGCGCGCCACAACGGCGAGGCCGAGCTCGAGATCCTCGAGTCGCTCGAGATCTTCCCGTCGACCCTGCCCACCAAGCGCGACAGCATCTACAGCGGGTGGGTGTCGATCTCGGTGGGCTGCAACAACACCTGCACGTTCTGCATCGTGCCCAGCCTGCGCGGCAAGGAGAAGGACCGTCGCCCCGGCGACATCCTGAACGAGATCCGCCTTCTCGTCGACGACGGTGCCATGGAGGTCACCCTCCTGGGCCAGAACGTCAACTCGTACGGCGTCGAGTTCGGCGACCGCCAGGCGTTCGGCAAGCTGCTGCGCGCCGCGGGTGAGATCGATGGTCTCGAGCGCATCCGGTTCACGAGTCCGCACCCGGCGGCCTTCACCGACGACGTCATCGACGCGATGGCCGAGACCGCCGCCGTCATGCCGCAGCTGCACATGCCGCTGCAGTCCGGCAGCGACCGCATCCTCAAGGCGATGCGCCGGTCGTATCGCAGCGAGCGGTTCCTCGGCATCCTCGACCGTGTGCGCGCCAAGATGCCGGACGCGGCGATCTCGACCGACATCATCGTCGGCTTCCCCGGCGAGACCGATGAGGACTTCGAAGACACGATGCGGGTGGTCGAACAGGCGCGGTTCGCGAGCGCGTTCACGTTCCAGTACTCGATCCGCGAAGGCACGCCGGCGGCCACGATGCCGGATCAGGTGCCGAAGGAGGTCGTGCAGGAGCGCTACGAGCGGCTGATCGCCCTGCAGGAGCGCATCTCGCTCGAAGAGAACCAGAAGCAGCTCGGTCGCGAGGTGCAGGTGCTGGTCTCGATGGGCGAGGGCAAAAAGGATGCCGAGACGCACCGGCTCACCGGTCGCGCCGAAGACAACCGCCTCGTGCACTTCGAGGTGCCCGCGGGCTCCGACATCCCGCGCCCCGGCGACGTCGTCTCGGTCGTCGTCACGCACGCCGCGCCGTTCCACCTGCTCGCCGACGCACCGGACGGAACCCCGCTGCGCATCCGCCGCACCCGCTCCGGCGACGCGTGGGACCGTTCGCAGGCCGAATCCTGCGCCGTGCCGACGCCGGCAGGGGAGTCTGGCGCTCCGCGCGCAGTGTCTCTCGGACTGCCGACGCTCCGCATCGGCGTCTGACCCGACCGTGAGCAACGGCCCCTCCGCAGACCACGCTGCGGCCTCGCAGCCGCGTCTGTGGGCGGTGGTCGGCGCGACGGGGACCGGCAAGACCGCGCTGTCGCTCGATCTCGCCGAGGCCCTCGCCGCGCGCGACCGAGCGGCGGAGGTCGTCAACGCCGATGCAATGCAGCTCTACCGCGGCATGGACATCGGCACGGCCAAGCTCCCCGAGGCCGAGCGACGCGGCATCCCGCACCACCTCTTCGACGTGCTCGACGTCACCGACGATGCGGCCGTCGCCTGGTACCAGGATGCTGCGCGCACCGCGATCCGCGAGATCCATCGCCGTGGCGCCGATGCGATCCTCGTCGGCGGCTCGGGGCTGTACGTGTCGAGCGTTCTCTTCGATTTCCGCTTCCCGCCCCGCGACGAGCAGCTGCGCGCGCGTCTGGAGCAGGAGCTGGACGATCAAGGCCCCGGTGCCCTCTACGCCCGCCTGCGCGCGATCGACCCTGCCACGGCGGCCAGGGTCGATCCCCGCAACGGGCGCCGCATCGTGCGCGCGCTCGAAGTGCTCGAGCTCGGGGAGCGCACGCACGGTGCGGCCCTGCCTGAAGAGCCGGTGCTGTGGCACGCGGCGACTCGTATCGTCGGCGTCGCGGTGCCCCGCGACGAGCTGGTCGCCCGCCTCGACGCCCGCGTCGAGGCGATGTGGCGCGGCGGGATCCTCGATGAGGTCCGGGCGCTGCGTGACAGGGGACTCGAGCGCGGTGTCACCGCGCGCCGCGCGATCGGCTACGCGCAGGCGCTCGCACAGCTGACGGGCGACATGACCGAAGCCGACGCGATCGCCGAGACCCAGGCCCTGACCCGCCGGTACGCCCGCCGGCAGGTCTCATGGTTCCGCCGCTTCGACGCGCTGCGCTGGGTGGAATCCGGAGCGGATGCCGCTGTCCTGGCAGACTCGTCGGCATGAGCATCGCGATCCGGCCCTTCGAACTGGCCGACACCGAGGCTGTGGTGTCGCTGTGGCAGGCCACGGGCCTCACCCGGCCATGGAACAACCCCTACCAGGACATCAACCGCAAGCTCTCGGTCCAGCCGGAGCTGTTCCTCGTCGCCGTCGGCGCCGGCGCGATCGTCGGGTCCGTCATGGCGGGCTACGACGGGCACCGCGGGTGGCTGTACTACCTCGCGAGCGATCCCGCCCGTCGAGGCGAGGGCATCGGACGCCGCCTCGTCGAGGTCGCCGAGGAGCGGCTGCTGGAGCTCGGCTGCCCCAAGGTGCAGCTGATGGTCCGGCCCGAGAACAACTCGGCGCACGGCTTCTACGGCGCGCTCGGCTACGAGACGTTCGAGACCTGGGCCACCGGAAAGCGTCTCATCGCCGACTGAGAGGCGGGGCGAGCGCCGGGGTGCCGTCGCGCGGCCCGTGCTCGGCGGGCTCGGTGTCGATGCGGCCCCCCTGGTAGTACCTGCGCATCCCCAGGCGCAGCCGATGCCTGAGCGCATCGGCCTCGCCTTCGATCGGGTCGAGAGCTCCTCCCGTCGTCTCGTCCGGCATCCCGAGGCGAGCCCGCTCGGTCTCATCGAGCGGCTGGTGGATCTCGACGTACTCGCCGCCCGGAAGGCGGACGATCCGCCCGGTCTCGTAGCCGTGCCGGAGCAGGTCTGCGTCTCTCCGCTGCAGGCCGAAGCAGATGCGGCGCGCGATCGTGAACGCCACGAACGGCCCCACGACGAGTGCCACCTGCAGCGTGATGATCACGTGCTCGATGCTCACCGAGAATGCGGTGGCGATGATGTCGGCACCGCCCGCCGCCCACAGGACCCCCACGAACACGAGTCCGGCGACGCCGAGGCCGGTGCGCGTCGGCGCGAGGCGCGGCCGATCGAGGAGATGCTGGTCCCGACGGTCGCCCGTGACCCACTCCTCGAGGAACGGGTATACGGCGACGATCGCGAAGAAAAGGCCGACGACGGCGAGAGGTGCCAGGATCGCCATCGTCCACGTGCGGCCGAGCCACACGATCTCCCAGCCCGGCGGCACCAGGCGCAAGGCGCCGTCGAGGAACCCGGTGTACCAGTCCGGCTGGCTTCCCGCACCGGCGTTGCCGGGGTCGGCGGGGCCGTAGAGCCAGATCGGGCTCACCGTGACGGTCGCCGAGATCAGCAGCAGCAGTCCGATCACGACGAGGAACAGCCCGCCCGCCCGGGTGGCCGCTGTCGGGACGAGAGCCACCCCCACCACGTTCTCGGACGTACGGCCGCGACCGGGGAACTGCAGCGGGCCGTGCCGCCACGCCGCGGCGGCGCGCAGTGCGACGAGCACGAGGAGCGCCCCGGGGAAGACCACGATGTGGAGTGGATACAGGTTCTCGATGATCCCACCCGGAAACGGCCCACCGAAGAGCGCGGACGCGAACCAGGTGCCGATGACCGGGATGCCGAGGAGGATGCCCTCGACGATGCGCAGCCCTGTGCCTGAGAGCATGTCGTCGGGCAGCGCGTAGCCGCTCCATCCGCTCGCCAGGGCGGCGATCAGGGCCAGGAGCAGCAGCACCCACATGGCACGGCGTGGCCGTCGGAAGGCGCCGGTGAAGTAGGTCGTCACCAGCTGCACGGTGATCGCCGCGGGCAGGATCAGCGCTGACCAGTGATGCGCCTGTCGCAGGATCACGCCGCCGGGAACGTCGAACGTGATCTGCATCGTGGAGGCGAACGCCTTCGACACCGTGGCGCCATGGAGCGGGGCGTACGACCCGGCGTACACCGTGCTCTCGCTCGACGGCGTGTACAAGAACATGAGCAGGACGCCCGTCACCGTCACGACGACGAGGGATGCCACGGTGACGACGCCGAACAGGCTGGTCCAGTGGGTGGGCGCGCGGCGACGTCGGAGGTCCGCCCAGGCGTCGTCGATGCGGTGGCCGAACACGGTGATGCTCCCGAGGCGCTGGGCGACGCGGTCCGTCACCGATCGGCGGCGCCCGTCCTCGCCGCGAGCCCGGTCGGTCTCGATCGCGATGCCGCGCATGCTGTCTCCTCCTGATGGTCCTACCCACAAGACACCGCGGTGCGCCGTGATGTGACAGCGACAGCGACAGCGACAGCGACAGCAGCCGCCGCCGCGGAGGAGCGAGCGCCGGCGACCGTAGACTGTGACGATGCCGCAGACGATCGCGTTCACCAAGGGCCACGGCACCGGCAACGACTTCGTGATCGTCCCCGACCCCGACGGCGCGCTGGATCTCACCGACGACCAGGTCGCCGTGCTGTGCGACCGGCGCTTCGGCATCGGCGGCGACGGCATCCTGCGGGTGGTCCGGGCGAGCGCGATCGCCGAGGGAGCCGACGCGGCCGCCTCCGGAGCCGAATGGTTCATGGACTATCGCAACGCCGACGGCTCGAAGGCCGAGATGTGCGGCAACGGCATCCGGGTGTTCGTGCGCTACCTCGCGGATGTCGGCTGGGCCGATGTCGACGCGGCACCCCTCGCCATCGGCACCAGGGCCGGCGTCAAGACCGTCACCCGCAGCGATCGCGGCTTCGAGGTCGACCTCGGCCGGTTCGCGGTCGACGAGTCGGGCGTGCTGGTCCGCACTCGCGGCGGAGGTGCGCCGCGTCCCGGCATCGGGATCGACGTCGGCAACCCGCATGTGGTCGTGGCGCTCCCCGACGACGCGGAGCTGGAGGGCCTCGACCTCGCGGCGCAGCCGCAGCTGCATCCGGAGCCCGCGCACGGCGCGAACGTCGAGTTCGTCGTGCCCAGCGACCCGCTCGTGCGCGACGGCGTCGGGGCGATCCGCATGCGCGTGTTCGAGCGCGGAGTCGGCGAGACGCTGAGCTGCGGCACGGGCGTCGCGGCGGCGGCGCTGGCAGTGCGCCACTGGGCGGGTCCGGCCGCGCCCGACCACTGGGTCGTGGACGTTCCCGGCGGCACTCTGGGCGTGCGGATGCCGGAGCTCGACGGCGAGCGGCACGTCCTGCTGTCGGGACCGGCGACCCTGGTCTACACCGGCGACGTCACGCTGGCGTAGCGGCCCTCAGAGCTCGGGCAGCACGATCGGCTCGCTCTGGGGCGAGCCATGGCGCCGCACCTTGAGCACCCGGAATCCGCGCGCCGTCGCGGCGCGGTACACACTGAAGCGACGATCGAGCGTGGACGCGAGCCATCGCTGCAGCGAGTCCGACCCGAGATTGCGCTGGACAACCAGCCAGGCGTCCGCGCGCTCGTCGAGACGGGGGATCCACCGCTCCAGCAGACCGTGCAGTTCGTTCTTGCCGACGCGGATGGGTGGATTCGAGCGGATGGTGCGGAACACGACGTCGTCGGGAACATCGTCGGGCAGTGCGGCGTTGACGTTCGTGAGCCCGAGATCCGCCGCATTGCGGCGCACGAGGTCCAGAGCTCGTTCGTTCACGTCGACGGCCCACACGGTCGCGTGCGGGGCGTCGAGTGCGAGGCTGAGCGCGATCGGTCCCCACCCGCAGCCGAGGTCGAGGAAGTTCCCTCCAGCCGGTGGCGGGGGAGTGTTCGACAGCAGCACCGCGGTTCCCGAGTCCACATGGTCGGGGCTGAAGACACCCCCGGCAGTGGTGACCTCGAGATCGCGTCCGGCAAGCGAGACGCGGATGCGGCGCAGATTCTCGGGGCTGGCGGGCGTCGCACTGAAATAGTGGTCGCTCCCCATGGCTGACGAGCCTAGCGGAGGTGCTCGCTGGGAGGGGAGCGTAGAATTCACGGATGCCGCGAACCGGCCGATGAACGTCGGAAAAGGCATCCCGAAAGGAACACATGACGGATACGACGACACCCCAAAGCACGGACGAGACACCGGTCGACCCGGTGGATCGCGTGCTGGCGCGCGCCGAAGCGCGCTCGGGGGTGCACGTCTTCGGAGCCGCCCAGGCGCTCCAGGACGAGACCACGATCGGGCGCGCAGACACCGACGGCGAGCAGTGGGACCGCGAGGAGCGTGCCGCGCTGCGCCGCGTTCCGGGGCTGTCCACCGAGCTCGAGGACGTCACCGAGGTCGAGTACCGCCAGCTGCGACTCGAGAACGTCGTGCTGGTCGGCGTGCACGCGCAGGGCGAGACGGAGGATGCCGAGAACTCGCTGCGCGAGCTGTCGGCGCTCGCCGAGACCGCCGGCGCCGTCGTGCTCGACGGCGTGCTGCAGCGGCGCCCGCACCCGGACCCCGCGACCTACGTGGGACGCGGCAAGGCGGAGGAGCTGCGCGACATCGTGGCCGCCGTCGGCGCGGACACCGTGATCGCCGACACCGAACTCGCACCGAGCCAGCGGCGCGCGCTCGAGGACGTGGTGAAGGTCAAAGTGATCGATCGCACCACGGTGATCCTCGACATCTTCAGCCAGCACGCCAAGAGCCGCGAGGGCAAGGCTCAGGTCGAGCTCGCACAGCTCGAGTATCTGCTTCCTCGCCTGCGCGGCTGGGGTGACTCGATGAGCCGTCAGGCCGGTGGCCAGGTGGGCGCGGGCGGCGCGGGCATGGGCTCGCGCGGACCCGGTGAGACGAAGATCGAGCTCGACCGTCGTCGCATCCGGACGCGCATGGCCATGCTGCGCCGGCAGATCCGCGAGTTCGCCCCGGCGCGCGACGCGAAGCGCGCCGAGCGCAAGCGGAACACGATCCCCTCGGTCGCGATCGCCGGCTATACGAACGCCGGCAAGTCGTCGCTGCTGAACCGACTGACGAGTGCGGGAGTGCTGGTCGAGAACGCCCTGTTCGCGACGCTGGACGCCACCGTCCGGCGCAGCGAGACGAGTGACGGCCGCGTCTATACGCTCACCGACACCGTCGGGTTCGTGCGCAACCTGCCGCACCAGCTGGTGGAGGCGTTCCGCTCGACCCTCGAGGAGGTCGGCGACGCCGACGTCATCGTGCACGTGGTCGACGGGTCGCACCCGGATCCCGCCGCGCAGCTCGCGACGGTACGCGACGTGATCGGCGACGTCGGGGCGCGAGACATCCCCGAGCTGATCGTGTTCAACAAGGCCGATCTCGTCGACGGCGACACCCGCCTGCTGCTGCGCGGTCTCGAGCCGAAGGCGATCTTCGCGTCGTCGCGCACCGGCGAGGGCATCGACGAGCTGCGGACCGCGATCGAGGAGGCCCTGCCGCTTCCCGCGGTCGAGGTGCGCGCGCTCGTGCCGTACGACCGCGGCGACCTGGTGTCGGCCATCCACGAGCAGGGCATGATCCTGTCGCAGGAGCACGAGGAGGGCGGTACGGCCGTCCACGCCCGCGTCGGCGAGCATCTCGCCGCGCGTCTCGCGCCGTTCGAGGTCTGACGCGCGTCGTCCCGCTCCTGCCGTGCGCAGGAGCGGGACGACACACGCGTGTTCAGGCGAGATCGAGCCGCGGCACGTCGGGCGTCTCGAAGCCGAGCACCTGGCCGAGGAACGACAGCTCGGCCTCCAGGGTGCGCACCAGCGTGTCGGCGCTGCGGAACCCGTGCCCTTCGCCCTCGAAGGCCAGGTAGGCGTGCGGGACGCCGTTCGCGGCAAGGGCATCGCGCACGGTCTCCGACTGCGAGGGCGGGACGACCCGGTCCTCGAGCCCCTGCTCGATCAGCAGCGGCGTCCGCATCCGGTCGAGGTGCGTCAGCGGCGACCGCTCGACGTAGAGCTTCTCGGCCTGGGGGAGCGGGCCGACCATACCGTCGAGATAGCGCGCCTCGAAATCGTGGGTGTCTTCGGCGAGGCGGCGCAGGTCTGCGACGCCGTAGCGGCTGATGCCGGCGGCGAAGGCGTCCGAGTTCGCGAGCGCGCACAGCACCGTCCACCCGCCGGCGGAGCCTCCTGCGATCGCGAGACGACTCCCGTCGGCATCCCCCGACGCGGCGAGGCCGCGCGCAGCAGCGACCACGTCGTCGACGTCGACGACGCCCCACTGTCCGAGCAGGCGCTCCCGGTAGGCGCGTCCGTAGCCGCTCGAGCCGCCGTAGTTGACGTCGAGCACGCCGATGCCGCGGCTCGTCAGGTAGGCGATCTTGCCGGATGCCGCGCCGCCGACGTGGTCGGTCGGCCCGCCGTGGACGAAGACCACATACGGCGGCTTCTCGTCGTCCGGCCCGACGACGCCCGGGTTGGTCGGCGGGTAGTCGAACGCGTGCACGGGTCCATGCGGTCCGGGCTCGGTGACGGCGCGGGGCTGCGGCATCCATTCCTCGCCCCAGGGTGAGGCGCCCCCGATGATCAGCCGTCCCGCTCCGGGGCCGTCGACGTCCAGTTCCCAGAGCCCGGCACCGCCGGAGCCGGCGCCGGACACGAGAACACGTCCGCCGCGGGTGTCCTCGATCGAGAGTCGCGTGACGGCGTCGAGCGGCAGCACGCGCTCCGTTCCGTGGGCGTCGATCAGCACGAGCGCGTCGGCCCCGTCCGTCCGCACCGCGATGACGCGGCCGTCGGCCAGGGCCGCGAACCAGCGGGTGCCGAGCACCCACAGCGGGCCGCCGGTGTCGGCGTCCGCCGGCGCGACCTGCTCGTGGTGAAGGTCGGCCGTGAGCCGAAGGCGCCACAGGTTCCACCTGCCGGTCGGATCGTCGGCGTAGAGCAGGTCGTCGTCGCCGATCCACACCGGCTGCAGCGGCGAGTGCGCCTCGCCGGGGGATGCCTCGCCGCCCGCCACGGTCGTCCACTCCACGACCTCGCCGCCGTCGAGTCGCCCGACGCGCAGCTCGGCGCGGTCCCAGGCCATGTTCGGGTGGTTCCAGGCGATCCACGCCAGATGCGTGCCGTCGGGCGACAGCGCGGGATGGGCGACGAAGTCGCTGCCGCGGGCGAGCGACGCGAGACGTGCAGGGTGCCGCACCGCGGAGCCGTCGACGGGGACGCCGACGATGTCGCGCACCGGGGCGGCACCCGCCGTGTGGTCCTCGCGCACGGCCAGCAGCCGACCGTGTTGCAGCGTCAATCCGCCGTACCGGACGTCGCCGGCATCGGGGGTGAGCGGGCCCGGCTCCTCGCCGGGGGCGAGTCGCCAGATGCGCTGGTCGGCCTTCTCCACGAAGTACAGCACGCCGTCGTCGTCGGCGGTCCACGATCCGCCGCCGTACTCGTGCACGCGCGAACGCGCGCTCCACGGCGCCGGGAGCACGTCGACGACGGCTCCGGATGCCGACCGCCGGCGCACGGCGGAACGGCCGCCCTCCCCGGCGACGGACTCGCCCCACCAGACCTCGGGCTGCCCGCTGGGGTCGCCGACGAAGCGGGCGCCCTCGAGACGGGGAGATGCGGCCGACACCTCCGCTGCGGCGATCGGAGAGGGCCAGCTGCCGTACGGGAGAACGTCGGGTGTCGTCACGCAGACCACGGTACGACCAACGATGCGCATCGCGCGATCGAAACAGAAGGTCACAGGAGGCCGGGCGCGGGACTGCTCCGCTACCGTGGACGCATCGACGCCCGGTCGTCCGTGAGGACGCCCCCCGAACCTGGGGGTTCCGGGTAGGAGCGACAGCCGAGCCCGGCACCCGCCCGCGATGACACCCCTTCCGCCGTACGGCGGAGGCGAGGTGCCGCGGCCGCCCGGGTCTTCCCGTTCGGCTGAGCCCGAGTCCGATCCCTGAGAAGCAGGCCCATGTCCATCGACCTGAGCACTCCTCCCGTGCCGATCTCGTTCGAGGTGTACCCGCCCCGATCCGATGCCGGCGTCGCCGCCCTCCACGAGACCATCCGCCATCTGGCGTCCGTCGACCCCCGGTTCATCTCGGTGACCTACGGCGCGGGCGGCTCCACCGGCGGCCGCTCCCTCGAGCTGCTGACCCACATCCTCCGCGAGACGCATGTCGAGCCCCTGGCGCATCTGACGTGCGTGGGAAACACCTACGCGGGCGCCAACACGCTGATCCGGGAATTCCTGGATGCCGGCATCACGAGCTTCCTCGCCCTGCGCGGCGACCCGCCGGCCGGCGCAACCGAGGACGACGCCTTCCTGGGCGACCTCGCAAGCGCCGCCGAGCTCGTGCAGCTGATCGACCGGGTGCAGGCCGAGCGCGAGCCGTACACCGAGGCGCTGATCCCGGGGGTGCCCGGAGCCGTGCGCGTCGAGAAGCGGGCCCGGGTCGACATCGCCGTCGCGGCGTTTCCGAACGGCCACCCCCGCTCTCGACACGCGTTCGAGGACATCGATGCGCTCCTCGCCAAGCAGGCGGCAGGCGCCACGCTCGCGATCACCCAGCTGTTCTTCCACGCCGACGACTACCTCGCGTTCGTGGCGCGTTCCCGCGAGGCCGGCGTCACGATCCCGATCCTCCCCGGCATCATGCCGATCACCTCGGGCTCCCGGCTGCGTCGCGTGCTCGAACTCACCGGAGAGGCGCTCCCCGCCGACCTGGCGATCGCGCTCGACGTCGAGCCCACCGTCGAAGGGCAGCGCGACATCGGCATCGCGCACGCCGCCCGTTTGGCCAGCGAGGTCGTCGACGGCGGCGCGCCCGGCATCCACCTGTACGCCTTCAACAACCACGACACGGTCCTCGCGGTGCTCCGCGAGGCCGGCGTGCTCGCCTCGGCGACGCGAATGCCCGACGCCGTCCACTGACCCGGACGCCGCGATCCGTCGGATGCCCCGACGGTCTCTTCGGCGACCCCGCAGACCCCCAATCCGAGATGAACGAAGCGAAAGAGAGAGCACGATGACCGAACCCCGTATCACCTTCCCCCACGGCACGATCCTGGGATATCCCCGGATCGGGCGCCGCCGCGAGCTGAAGCGCGCGGTCGAGGCGTACTGGTCCGGCAAGGCCGACGCCGAGGCACTCGAGCAGACGGCGGCCGGACTGCGCCGCGCGACGCGCGAGCGCCTCGCCTCGCTCGGCCTCGGCCGTGACGACTCATCGATCCCGGAGTCCTTCTCGTTCTACGACCAGGTGCACGACGCGGCGGTCACCGTCGGCGTGCTGCCTGATCGGTTCGCGGCGCTCCGCGGTGCGGACGGGTCCATCGGGCTCGACGCGTACTTCACCGCCGCGCGCGGTGCGGGCGAGGCTGCGCCCCTCGAGATGACCAAGTGGTTCGACACGAACTACCACTACCTCGTCCCCGAGATCGGCCCCGAGACGACCTTCGCGCTCTCGAGCGACCGGTTCGTGCGACAGGTCGCCGAGGCGAAGGCCGACGGCTTCACCGTGCGGCCCGTGGTCGTCGGCCCGGTCACGCTCCTCGCCCTCGCCAAGGGGACCGATGCCGCTCCTTCCGGGTTCGATCCGCTCGTGCGGCTCGAAGACCTGCTGCCGGTCTACGTCGAGCTGCTCGCGAGCCTTCGGGCCGCCGGCGCCGAGTGGGTGCAGCTGGACGAGCCTGCCCTGGTGAGCGAGAGCCTGTCGGCGAGTCCGGCTGCGCTGGCGGACGCCGCTGCTCGCGCCTACGCGGTGCTCGGAGGGGCGGCCGACCGGCCCGCGATCCTCGTCGCCGCCGGCTATGCGCAGCTGTCCGACGAGGCGTGGACGACGCTCGGGGCGGCGCCCATCGAGGCCATCGCCGTCGACCTCACGCGGGGCGCCGTCCCCGCCCCGGTCGGCGGGCTTGCGGGCAAGACCCTCGTGGGAGGTGCTGTCGACGGGCGCAACGTGTGGCGAGGTGATCTGGAGGCAGCGTGGGCGAAGCTCGAGGCGCTTGGGGCTCTGGGCTCCGCCGCCGTCAGCGCGGGCACCTCGACCTCGCTGCAGCATGTGCCGCACGACGTGGTGGACGAGGCGACCCTCGACCCGCGTCTGGCGTCGTGGCTGGCGTTCGCCGACCAGAAGGTCGCGCAGGTGGGGACCCTCGCGCGCGGACTGGTCGGCGGCCGTCCGGCCATCGCGGACGCGCTGGCCGAGGCATCCGCTGCCCTCGCGGATCGGCGCAGTGCGCCCGGCGTGCGCGACGGAGCGGTGCGGGAGCGGGCGTCGGCGCTCGGTGCGGACGACTTCGCCCGCGGCGACTACGACGACCGCGTCGCCGCGCAGGAGGTCGAGCTCGCGCTCCCGGTCCTGCCGACGACCACGATCGGATCGTTCCCCCAGACCGGCGACATCCGGCGCGCGCGTGCGCGGTACGGCCGCGGTGAGCTCAGCGCCGACGAGTACGAGAGCTTCCTGCGCGATGAGATCGCGCAGGTGGTGACGCTGCAGGAGGACATCGGGCTCGATGTGCTCGTGCACGGCGAGGCCGAGCGCAACGACATGGTGCAGTACTTCGCCGAGAACCTCGAGGGCTTCGCGGTCACCGAGAACGGCTGGGTGCAGTCCTACGGCTCGCGTGCGACCCGGCCGTCGATCCTGTGGGGCGACGTCGCGCGTCCCGAGGCGATCACGGTCGCGTGGTCGGCTTTCGCGCAGTCGCTCACGGACAAGCCCATGAAGGGGATGCTGACCGGTCCGGTGACGATCCTGGCGTGGTCGTTCGTCCGCGACGACCAGCCGCTGGGGGAGACGGCGAACCAGGTGGCGCTCGCCCTGCGCGACGAGATCGCCGATCTCGAGGGCGCGGGCATCCGCGTCATCCAGGTCGACGAGCCGGCGCTGCGTGAACTGCTGCCGCTCAAGCGCGCCGACCAGCCCGCCTACCTGGAGTGGTCGGTCGGCTCGTTCCGCCTCGCGACCGCCGGCGCCGCGCCGGCCACGCAGGTGCACACGCACCTCTGCTACTCGGAGTTCGACGTCGTGATCGACGCGATCGCGGCGTTGGATGCCGACGTGACCTCGATCGAGGCCGCGCGCAGCCGCGGCGAGGTCATCGGAGACATCGCGACGTCCGGCTTCGCCGCCGGCATCGGACCGGGCGTCTACGACATCCACTCGCCGCGCGTCCCGTCGGTGGACGAGATCACGGAGCTTCTCGACCGCACGGTCGCCGAGCTGCCGTTGCGCCGCGTCTGGGTCAACCCGGACTGCGGCCTGAAGACCCGTGGGTACGACGAGACCGTGGCGTCGCTGAAGAACCTCGTGGCGGCGACGCAGGCGGTGCGGGCGACCGTTCCGGCCTAGCGGCCCTTCTTCGATTCGGGTGCCGCGGCCGCGTTCGTCGCGGCATCCGTCTCGATCACGAGCGTGTCGGCGTCGGGGTCGGCCGGGTCGCCGTCGATGATCACGACGGTGTCGGCCTCGGTGTCGACAGCAGGCGCGGACTCGGCGACGGCTGCCGCCGCTGCGGCTTCCTCCGCGAGCAGGGCGGCGGCCGCGGCCTCTTCGGGGCGTCGCTGCAGCAGCTCGAACACCCACCAGACGACGAGCCACACGACGAGCACGAGGAACACCTCGCCGACCGAGAGCGGACGCAGGAGCATCAGCCACACGATGGCCAGGCCGCCGAGCACGATCCGCACGAGGATGCGCTGCGCGTAGAGCCACGCGCCGAAGCGCCCCGTGTCCACGCCGCGCTTGAGCAGGGCGCCCCGCACGCCGGCGTTGACGGATGCGACGCCCCCGCGCGCGGCGCGCGCGCCGCGCCAGCGGCCCGACATCCACGCGATGACGGCGATCACGATACCGAGCAGGGTGAGGACCACCGCGGTGTCGCGCATCGCGGCGGTGATCTGCTCGTACATCGATGCCAGGGCGCCCGCCGGAACACCGAGGTTCGGAGCGCTGAGGGCGAGGATCGACCCGCCGATGCCGAGGCCCACGGCCAGCACGCCGGCACCGAGCGCGATGCCGACGCCGGTGCCCAGCACGGCGGTGGACCGGCGCCGCGCGATGAGGATGCCGGCGAGGAAGAGCACCAGGGCGATGATCGGCGTCCACCAGCCTGCGGCGACCGCGAGGTTGTAGACGGTCCCCACGACGGTGAGCGCGTCGCTCTGCGCGACGACGATGGTCTTGTCGATGACGGGGATCGACTCGGCGAACCCGATCCCGCGGTCCACGAGCCGCTTCTTGACCTCTTCGATGATCGGGGCGAGCTGGATGCCGACCTCGCCGTTCTCGCCGATCACCACCGCGCCGGAGGACGTGCCGCCGGCGGCGACCGCCTCGAGCGATCTGTGGCTCGCGCGCAGTGCCGTGTCCCACACGTCGGCGAAGGCGTCGGACTCCACCAGCCGGGTGACCGTGGTGTCGACGAGGTTCTGGAGTCCCTGGGCGGCGGGCGCGCGGAGCAGGTCGAGCGCGGCGAGGGCGCGCGGCGGCAGGTCGAGCTGCTGGATGCCGTCGAACAGATCGTTCGTGAGGCCTTCGAGGTCGAGGGAGTCCTCGATGGCGACCGTCACCTGGTCGGCGACCATCGCCTGCACCTGCGGGTCGTCGGCGAGCGGTGCGAACGTCTCGACGAACCGGGTCTCGTCGACGAGTTCGACGCGCGCCCAGGCGGCGACGATGGAGACCGGCACGAGGATCGTCGCCACGACGATGCACAGTGCCGACAGGAACGCCCGCCAGCGGTTGCCGGAGGCCCTCTGCGTGGACGCCGGCGGGGGCGGCGGCGTCTCGGCGCGCAGACGGGCGTTCTCGGCTTCGAGGGCGTCGAGGCGCGCGCGCAGCGCGGCGGCCTCGTCTGCAGCGGTGAGGTCGGTCATTCCCCCCTTATAGCGCCTGCCGGTGACGCACCGCCACCCACCTCACGGCACGGCGCCGAACTCCGGCTGTCCCGTCTGGGACACCGAGCACCATCGGCGCGAGGTTCAGACGGCGCGCAGCACCGCCACGACCTTGCCGAGCACCGTGGCCTCGTCGCCCAGGATCGGCTCGAATGCGGAGTTGCGGGGGAGCAGCCACGTGTGGCCGTCGCGCTGGCGGAACGTCTTGACCGTCGCCTCGCCGTCGAGCATCGCGGCGACGATCTCGCCGTTGTCTGCGGTCGCCTGCGAACGCACGACGACCCAGTCGCCGTCGCAGATGGCCGCGTCGATCATCGACTCGCCCGAGACCTTCAGCATGAACAGGTCGCCCTTGCCGACGAGCTGGCGGGGAAGCGGGAAGATCTCCTCCACCTGCTGCTCGGCCGTGATGGGCACGCCGGCGGCGATGCGGCCGACGAGGGGGACCAGCGCAGCGTCACCCACCGACGGCGAGGTGTCGGCGGGGCTCTCGGTCGCGGTGCCCGGCAGGTCGATCAGCACCTCCATCGCGCGCGTCTTGCCCGCGTCGCGGCGCAGGTAGCCGCTCAGTTCGAGCTGGTTGAGCTGGTGGGTGACGCTGGAGAGCGACTTCAGACCCACGGCGTCGCCGATCTCGCGCATGCTCGGCGGGTAGCCGTGCCGAGCGATCGACCGCTGGATCACCTCGAGGATCGCCAGCTGCTTGTCGCTGAGGCTCTTGCGCCGACGAGTCTGGGGCTTCTCTCGCCCGGCCGCGTCGCTCATCTTCCGGCTCCGTCCTGCGCTCGGCGGTGGAGCGCTGTTTCTTCGAATGTCGGAGGCCCGTGGTGGGGTTCTCGTATCGAAACCGTATCCGGATCGCGGGCTTGTGGGGAACAACCTGGCCGCGTGTCGCGTTCGAGAGATCGCCGTCCGGATCCGGTATTGACATCCTACAGACTCGAAGATAGCTTCGGAAGAGAGGTTCGCATTCCCCACTCCCGGCCGAGTGGAGAATGCGAATCTCTCCCCATCAGGAGGAGCCCAGCATGACCGCGATCGACTTCACGACATCCGTCCCGTCGCCGACGCGCGCCGCGCGTGTCGCGGCGCAGCGCGTGCAGGGGACGGCACGGCAGTTCGCCGCGAGCGCGTCGTCGCAGACTGCCGCGGGATCAGCCGCCGGTCCGTCGACGCGTCTGCGGCTCACGATCCGCGGTCGGAGGGTTCTCGCCGTCCTCGCCGCTCTTCCCGCCGTGCTCGCGCTGAGTGCCGCCGTGATCGGTGGCGGCGCGGCTCTCGCGTCCCGCGACGCCGGTGCGCCTGCGGGTTCGTTCACCACCGTGACCGTGGCCGTCGGCGACTCGCTGTGGAGCATCGCGGAAGACATCGCCCCCGAGCGCGACCCGCGCGACGTCGTCGATGAGATCGTGCGGCTGAACGCTCTCGACAGCGTGGTCGTGCAAGCCGGCCAGAGCATCGCGATCCCGGTGGCGTACGGCAGCGATCGCTGAGCCGTCGCTCCGGGCGGTCGACTGTCTCCCGACGTCACGCGGCGATCGACCGGCGACGCACGCGCCTACCATGGGAGAGGTGAGTGCACGTCTCGAAGACCTTCCTTTACGCGCCGATCTCCGCGGGCAGAAGCCGTACGGCGCCCCGCAGGCGCCGCTTCCGGTAGCCCTCAACGTCAACGAGAACACGCATCCCGTTCCGCCGGAGGTGGCCGACGACATCCTGGACTCGATCGCGCGGGCGCTCAGCGATGTGAACCGGTATCCCGACCGCGAGTTCACGGCTCTGCGCGAGGGCTTCGCCGACTATCTCGGCCACGGTCTCACCCGCGACGAGATCTGGGCGGCCAACGGCTCGAACGAGGTGCTGCAGCACATCCTGCAGGCGTTCGCCGGACCGGGCCGCACGGCGTTCGGCTTCGCACCCACCTACTCGATGTATCCGCTGCTCACCCGCGGGACCGGAGCCGAGTGGATCTCGGGCACCCGTGCGGCCGACTATTCGGTCGCGGCGGACGATGCGGCGGCGCAGGTGTCGGATGCCTCGCCCGACGTGGTGTTCCTGTGCTCGCCGAACAACCCCACCGGCACCCCGCTCGGACTCGACGTGGTGGAGGCCGTGTACGAGGCCACGAACGGCGTGGTCATCGTCGACGAGGCCTACTTCGAGTTCGCGCCGCACGACGAGCGGTCCGCCCTGACCCTGCTTCCCGGTCGCGAGCGGCTCGTGGTGTCGCGCACGATGAGCAAGGCGTTCGCCTTCGCGGGCGCGCGCGTCGGCTACATGGCGGCCGACCCGGCGCTCATCGACGCGCTGCGGCTGGTGCGGCTGCCGTATCACCTCAGCGCGCTCACGCAGGCGGCGGCGACCGCAGCGCTGCGGCACGCGCCCACGATGCTGGGCATGGTCGACGAGATCGTGGCGCAGCGCGACCGCATCTCGGCGACGGTCGAGGCGCTCGGCTACACGCCGCACGAGTCGTGGACGAACTTCGTGCTGTTCGGGGGAGTGGCCGACCCCGACGCCACGTGGCGCGCGCTCTACGACGAAGGGGTGCTCATCCGCGACGTCGGCATCCCCGCACACCTGCGCGTCACGGCGGGCACGGCGGAAGAGACCACCGCGTTCCTGGACGCCCTCGCCTCGGTAGGATCGGCGGCATGAGCGCCGCACCACGAACCGCCTCGCTGCGACGGGCGACGAGCGAGTCGACCGTCGAGCTCGAGCTCGATCTCGACGGCACCGGCCGCAGCCGCATCGACACGACGGTGCCGTTCTTCGACCACCTGCTCACGGCGTTCGCCAAGCACTCGCTCACCGATCTGACGGTGCGCGCCTCGGGCGACACCGAGATCGACGCCCACCACACCGTGGAGGACATCGCGATCGTGCTGGGCCAGGCGATCCGCGAGGCCCTCGGCGACAAGTCCGGCATCTCGCGGTACGGCGACGCCCTCGTGCCCCTCGACGAGGCGCTCGCACAGGCCGTCGTCGACATCAGCGGCCGCCCCTACCTCGTGCACACCGGCGAGCCAGCGGGCTTCGAGCACCACCTCATCGGCGGTCACTTCACAGGCTCCCTCGTGCGCCACACGTTCGAGGCCATCGCGTACAACGCCGCGCTCACGGTCCACGTGCGGGTGCTGTCGGGCCGCGACCCGCACCACATCGCCGAGGCCGAGTACAAGGCCTTCGCGCGCGCTTTGCGCCAGGCGAAGGCACTCGACCCGCTGGTCGACGGCATCCCGAGTACGAAGGGCGCCCTGTGAGCGAGAGCACGCCCTCCAGCGGCGAGCGGCCCCTCGTCGCCGTCCTCGATTACGGGTCGGGCAATGTGCACTCTGCCGTCAAGGCGCTGGTCGCGGCGGGCGCGGATGCGCGACTGACGTCCGATCGTGGCCTGATCCGCGACGCCGACGGCCTCTTCGTGCCGGGTGTCGGCGCGTTCCGTGCCGTGGCAGAGGCCCTCCGAGCCAGCCGCGGGGATGAGCTCATCGAACGCCGCCTCGCTGGCGGACGCCCGGTGCTCGGAGTCTGCGTCGGCATGCAGATCTTCTTCGAGCGCGGCGTCGAGCGTGGCGTCGACACCGAAGGGCTCGGCGAATGGCCGGGTGTCGTGACCGAGCTCGATGCACCCGTCCTGCCGCACATGGGCTGGAACACCGTCGAGCCGGGCGAGGGCACGCGCCTCTTCCGCGGCATCGAGCACGAGCGGTTCTACTTCGTGCATTCGTTCGGCGCCCAGAAATGGCTGCTCGACGTCCAGCCGCCCTTCCCGCAGCCGGTCCTGACATGGTGCGACTACGGCGCACCGTTCCTCGCAGCGGTCGAGAACGGTCCGTTGTCGGCCACCCAGTTCCACCCCGAGAAGTCGGGGGAGGCCGGCATCCGTCTGCTGGCGAATTGGATCGACGGGCTCCGCAGGGCTACCCTCTGAGACCGTGCCGTCTGCGGGAGCGCGTGCTTCCCGGATCGGCCCCCCACAGCTTTCGATGCCTGAACCAGGAGCCATGAACGATTTCGCGTCCACACCCAAGCTCGTCCTCCTGCCCGCCGTCGACGTCGCCGACGGCAAGGCCGTCCGCCTGACGCAGGGCGAGGCGGGCACCGAGACGAATTACGGCGATCCCGTCGACGCCGCGCTCGACTTCGCGCGACAGGGCGCCGAGTGGATCCACCTCGTCGACCTCGACGCCGCCTTCGGTCGCGGCAGCAATGTCGGCGTGCTCCGCAAGGTGATCAAGCAGGTCAAGGGCGTGCAGGTCGAGCTGTCGGGCGGCATCCGCGACGATCGCACGCTCGAGGCTGCGCTCGAGAGCGGCGCGTCGCGCATCAACCTGGGCACGGCCGCGCTCGAGAACCCCGAGTGGGCCGCCGACGTCATCGGCCGCTACGGCGACGCGATCGCGGTGGGCCTCGATGTGCGCGGCACGACCCTCGCCGCCCGCGGGTGGACCCGTGAGGGCGGTGACCTGTGGACCGTCCTCGACCGTCTCGAGTCGGCCGGCTGCAGCCGGTACGTCGTCACCGACGTCACCAAGGACGGCACTCTCCAGGGCCCGAACCTCGATCTGCTGCGTGAGCTCACATCGCGCACTCCGAAGCCGATCGTCGCCTCGGGCGGTGTGTCGAGCCTCGACGACATCGCGGCATTGCGCGACCTCGTCCCGCTCGGCGTCGAAGGTGTGATCGTGGGCAAGGCGCTGTACGCCGGTGCGTTCACGCTCGCCGAGGCGCTGGATGTCGCCGGATACTGATCCTCCCGCCGCTGCCCCGGGTCACGGACCCGGCGGCGACTCCGCGGGCGTGCCCTGGGAGGGGCGCAGCTTCCAGGCGAACCCGCATGCCTCCGACGACGGCTCCGCCGATCCGGCGCTGCTGGCCGCACTCACCGCGTTCCGCGCGGGTTCGGGCGGGCAGCGCGAGGTGATCGACGCCTACCGGGCGGCGCGCCTCCTGATCCCGCTCGTCGCGGAGAAGGGCGACCACGGCATCGGCGCGCACGGCCTGGAGGTCGACAAGACGCAGGAGCTGTCGATCGTCACCGTGGCCGCGCCCGATGGCCGTCGGGTGCTGCCGGTGTTCTCGTCGGTCGATGCGATGAAGCGATGGGATGCCGCGGCCCGGCCGGTCCCCGCCGACGGCGTCCGCACCGCGCTGTCGGCCGCTGCCGATGACACCGATCTGATCGTGCTCAACCCGGGTTCGGACACCGAGTTCGTCATCCGTCGCCCGGCGGTGTGGGCGATCGGCCAAGGGCTGCCGTGGGAGCCGAGCTTCCTGTCGCCGGAGGTCTTCGCCGGACTGCACGACAGCATCGGCGGTGAGCTCTCCATCATCGATCTGTCCGTCGAGCCCGGCGACCCCGACGCCCGCCTCCGCGGGCCGGAACTCGTGGTGCGCCTTCATCTGATGGACGGCCTCGAGAAGGCCGAGCTCGACGCCGTACTGGCGCGGCTCGCGTCGCGGTGGGCCGCCGACGACCGCATCGCGGTGCTCGTCGACTCGCTCACGGTCAAGCTCGTCCGCGCCTGAGCAGACCTCACCGACCCCCGTGCGGCCAGGCCGATCGGCTCTGCCCGGGCGCAACCGTTCGCCTCGGCTCTTGTGGCCGGGACCGCGCGCGGCGGATGATCGGGTCGGCGAAGGGGGCCCCGCATGGAAGACGGCGCGACCGTGGAGCAGTACCGGGAGGCGCTCGAGGCCGCCCATCGACACGCGCTGAGCTGGCTGGAGTCGCTGGCCGATCGCCCGATCCGTCCAGAGACCGACGCCGACGGGATTCTGGCGAGGCTGCCCGACGTCCTGCTCGATGAGGGGATTCCGCCGACGGCGGTGGTCGAGGAGCTCGCGGACGCAGCCGGGCCGGGTCTCATCGCGCTCGGCTCGCCGCGCTTCTACGGCCTGGTCATCGGCGGGACGTACCCCGCTGCGCTCGCCTCCGATTGGCTGGTTTCGGCGTGGGATCAGAACGCCGGGGCGCGGCAGCTGACCCCGGCGGCCGCCGCGGTCGAGGAGGTCGCCGCCTCCTGGCTCCTCGAACTGCTCCACCTGCCCGCCGGGAGCGGCGTGGGGTTCGTGACGGGTGGGACGATGGCGAACTTCACGTGCCTCGTCGCGGCACGTGACGCCGTTCTGCGCGGCGCCGGCGCGGACCCCGCGGCCGGGATCCAGCAGGCGCCCGTCATCCGCTTCCTCGCGGGCGACGCCGTCCACGTGTCGATGGTGCTGGCCGGTCGGCTCGCGGGTCTCGGAGCGCCGACCACCGTCGGCGCAGATGATCAGGGGCGGATCGACGTCGGCGGCCTCGAGCGCGCGCTCGCCGAGGGAACGGGGCCGGCCATCGTCGCGCTGCAGGCGGGCGACGTGCACTCGGGTGCCTTCGACGACTTCGCGGCGGCGGTCGAGGTCGCCCACAGAGGCGGCGCCTGGGTGCACGTCGACGGGGCGTTCGGCCTCTGGGCGGCTGCGAGCCCGCGCCTGCAGCACCTCGTCGACGGACTTTCCGGCGCCGACTCGTGGGCGACCGACGCGCACAAGACGCTCAATGTGCCGTACGACTGCGGCGTCGCGATCGTGCGTGACGAGGCCGCCATGACAGGGGCGCTCGGGGCGCACGCCGCCTATCTGCCCGCGATCATGAGCGTGTCCGATCCGTACGATCGCGTCCCCGAGTTCTCGCGCCGCGCGCGAGGCGTGCCGGTCTGGGCGGCGCTGCGCTCCCTCGGCAGGGACGGCGTCGCGGCATTGATCGACGGGTTGGCGGATGCCGCGGCGACGCTCGCCGCGGGGTTCGGCGAGATCCCCGGCCTCGAGGTGCTCAACGACGTCGTGTTCACGCAGGTGAGCCTCGCCGCACCGGACGATGCGGCAACCGCGGCGCTGGGGGAGTGGCTCCGCGACGAGGGCACCGTATGGGCCTCGTCGTCCACGTGGCGCGACCGCACGGTCGTGCGCTTCGCCGTGAGCAACCACGGCACCGATGCCGAGGCGGTCCGCCGCACGGTGGACGCCGTGGCGCGCGGCGCCGCCGCGCTGGGCATCGAGGGCTGAGCGCGCTCGCGCCCGTCGTCACGGCCTCGCGGTCAGGTGACCGGGCCGGTCCACTTCTCGCCCGGACCCTTGCCGATCGGGTCGGGGATCACGGATGCCTCGCGGAACGCCAGCTGCACCGAGCGCAGGCCGTCGCGCAGCGAACGGGCGTGCATGTCGCTGATCTCGGGCGCGCCCGCGGTGATGAGGCCGGCCAGGGCGTTGATGAGCTTGCGCGCCTCGTCGAGGTCGGTCTGCGCCGCGGGGTCGTCGGCCAGGCCGACCTTGACCGCGGCGGCGCTCAGCAGGTGCACGGCGGCGGTCGTGATGATCTCGACGGCCGGCACCTCTGCGATGTCGCGCGAGGCGGAGGCCGCCGCGCGCTCCTGCTCTTCCCAGCGGGCCTGACGCTCGGCATCCACAGCCGTCGTGCTCGTCGTATCGCCGTCCTGGTCTCGAATCGTGTCCACGCCGTTCTCTCTGATAGACTGCTGCGGTCTCCGGTGCGTTCTGTACCGGATCGGAAAGTGGATCACATCCCACCCGCGCTTGCCGTTCCAGGCTACCGGGTCATGCACTCCGCCCCGACCGTCCTGCGGCCACGCAGAAACGGGAGGGGTAGCCGCCAGGGCAACCGCGCGGGAGCTCCGTCACAGGAGAGGGTGCAGGAAGTCGGCGCTCGAAGCGTCTGACGGGTGGAGTGGATCTTCCTCCGCCCGCGACATGAACATGTGTCGCGGTGGTCCAGCCCATAAACCCAAGGAGTTCCGCATCAGCGATCCCCGCACCAACGACCGCATCCGCGTCCCCGAGGTCCGCCTCGTCGGACCCGCGGGTGAGCAGGTCGGCGTCGTCCGCATCGAGGTGGCACTGCGCCTGGCCCAGGAGGCCGACCTCGATCTCGTCGAGGTGGCCCCGAACTCGAAGCCGCCCGTGGTCAAGATCATGGACTACGGCAAGTTCAAGTACGAGGCTGCGCAGAAGGCCAAGGAAGCGCGTCGCAATCAGGCGAACACCGTCCTCAAGGAGGTCCGGTTCCGTCTGAAGATCGAGGCCCACGACTACATAACCAAGCTCAAGCGCGCCGAGGGCTTCCTGCAGGCGGGTGACAAGGTCAAGGCGATGATCCTGTTCCGTGGCCGCGAGCAGTCGCGCCCCGAGCAGGGTGTGCGTCTCCTCCGCAAGTTCGCGGAGGACGTCGCCGAGTTCGGCACGGTCGAGTCCAACCCGACGATCGACGGCCGCAACATGGTGATGGTGGTCGCCCCGCACAAGAACAAGTCCGAGGTGAAGACCGAGCAGAACGCGCAGCGCGCCGCCAACAAGGAGGCAGCGCGTTCCGCGCGCAACGGCAGTGGCCCGCAGGGCGACGCCGACTCGGAGAGCTCCGACACCGCAGCCGAGACAGCTCCGGCCGCCGAGTCCGAGACCGCCACGGCCGAATAGGCCCCACAGACTCCCGCACCGCGGGATACCGACTCCCGCCTGGGCGGGAAGTGAAACGAAGGAAGAAGAGATGCCGAAGCAGAAGACCCACTCGGGCGCCAAGAAGCGCTTCAAGGTCACGGGCAGCGGGAAGCTCATGAAGCAGCAGGCGAACCTTCGCCACAACTTCGAGGGCAAGCCCAGCCGCCGTACCCGCCGCCTGTCGCAGGACCAGGTCCTCGCGAAGGGCGACGCCAAGGTCGCCAAGAAGCTCCTCGGTCTCTGAGCGCCGACGCAGGAATAGGAATCAATCGAAATGGCTAGAGTCAAGCGGGCCGTCAACGCCCACAAGAAGCGTCGCGTCATCCTCGAGCGCGCCTCCGGTTACCGGGGCCAGCGCTCGCGTCTGTACCGCAAGGCGAAGGAGCAGGTCACCCACTCGCTCGTCTACGCGTACCGCGACCGTCGCAAGCGCAAGGGCGACTTCCGCCGTCTGTGGATCCAGCGCATCAACGCCGCTGCCCGCCAGAACGGCATCACGTACAACCGCTTCATCCAGGGCCTCGGCCTCGCGGGTGTGCAGGTCGACCGTCGCATGCTCGCCGAGCTCGCGGTGAACGAGCCGAAGACCTTCGCGTCGCTCGTCCAGACCGCCAAGACGGCGCTGCCCGAGAACGTCAACGCTCCGAAGAGCGCCTGACGCCGGTTCGCTGTCTCGAAAGGGGCGTCCTCCTCACGGAGGGCGCCCCTCTTCGCGTCGGCGGGGGAGCCCCGCCCGCGCGGAAAGCGTGCCGGCGAGAGGATGCCGCGACCCTAGACTGATGCCGTGCTCGAGAACCCTCGCTCTCCGCGTGTCCGCGCCGTCGCGAAGCTGACCAAGCGGAGCGCCCGTCAGGAGACGGGGCTGTTCCTGCTCGAAGGTCCGCAGGCGGCCCGCGAGGCGCTGGCGTACCGGCCGGAGACGCTCGTGGAGATCTTCGCGACGCCGTCCGCATTCGAGAAGCACGCCGACCTGCGCGACGCCGCGACGGATGCCGGTCTGGAGGTCGTCTACACGACCGAGGCGGTGCTCGACGCGATGGCAGACACCGTCACGCCCCAGGGGATCGTCGCCGTCGCCCGGCAGTCGCCGACCTCGGTCCGCGACGTGTTCGCGGCGTCGCCGCGTCTCGTCGCGATCTGCGAGGAGGTCCGTGATCCGGGCAACCTCGGCACCATCATCCGAGCGGCCGACGCCGCCGGCGCGGATGCCGTCATCCTCACCGGGCGCACGGTCGACCCCTACAACCCCAAGGTCGTCCGAGCTACCACCGGCTCGCTGTTCCACGTGCCCGTCGCCGTCGGAGTCGACCTCGCGACGGCGGTCCAGAAGGCCCGTGCGGCCGGCGTCCGGGTCATCGCGGCGGACGTCGCCGGAGGGGACTTCCTCGCCGCCCGCGACCTGCTCGCCGAGCCGACCGCGTGGCTGTTCGGCAACGAGGCGCGCGGTCTCGACGAAGACGCTCTGGCCCTGGCAGACCTCTCGCTGCGGCTGCCGATCTTCGGCGCCGCCGAGTCGCTGAATCTCGCCACGGCGGCCAGCGTCTGCCTCTACGAGACCGCCTTCGCCCAGCGCGCCGCCGGCTGACCCGCTCTCGTTCCGACCCTGTTACGGATCGGTAAAGGCTCGGGGGTCCTACTGGCCGAGTGTCCTCGCTCGCCCCTAGGGTGAACGCTATGACGCCCGACGACAGTGCGCCGGCACCAGATGCAGCCGGACAGGCGACGCCGACGAGCAACATCTCGGTCCGCCGTGGTGATCCCCTCGTCCAGATCTCGAACGTGCAGAAGCACTACGGAGAGTTCCAAGCCCTCAAAGACATCGATCTGACCGTCAACCGCGGCGAGGTGGTCGTGGTCATCGGCCCGTCCGGCTCGGGCAAGTCGACGCTGTGCCGCACGATCAACCGCCTCGAGACGATCACGAGCGGCACCATCGCGATCGACGGCAAGGAGCTCCCGAAAGAGGGCAAAGGCCTCGCGGGGCTCCGAGCGGATGTCGGCATGGTCTTCCAGTCGTTCAACCTCTTCTCGCACCTGACGATCCTCGAGAACGTCACGCTGGGGCCCATCAAGGTCAGGAAGATGAAGAAGGCGGATGCCGAGGCCGTCGCCCGGCAGCTGCTGGACCGGGTCGGCGTCGCGCAGCAGGCATCCAAGCTCCCCGCGCAGCTGTCGGGCGGCCAGCAGCAGCGCGTCGCGATCGCCCGCGCACTGGCCATGCAGCCGAAGGTGATGCTCTTCGACGAGCCGACGAGCGCGCTCGACCCCGAGATGATCAACGAGGTGCTCGACGTGATGGTCGGGCTCGCCCAGGACGGCATGACGATGATCGTCGTGACGCACGAGATGGGATTCGCCCGCAAGGCGGCCGACCGCGTCGTGTTCATGGCCGACGGTCAGATCGTCGAAGAGGCGACTCCCGAGGAGTTCTTCACGAACGCGCAGAGCCCCCGGGCCAAGGACTTCCTCTCGAAGCTCCTCACCCACTGACCCGAGACCGCCGCCGGGCGGACGCTCCGAGCACGCTCCAGACTCGACCTGCACCGACATACGGAACCCGTGGAAACACATGCAACAGGAGGAACCCATGCGCAAGACCAAGATGATCGCGGGACTCGGCCTGGCAGCCGCAGCCCTGCTCGCCCTCACCGCGTGCAACAGCGGCACGCCGGGGGCATCGCCGTCGGAGACCACCGGCGGAGGTGAAGAGGAGACCTCCGGCACGCCTTGGGAGGTCGCCACCGATGTCACCCTCGAAGGCAGCCCCACGTTCGACGCGATGACGGAGCGCGGCTCGGTCAAGGTCGGCGTCAAGGAGGACCAGCCCGGTCTCGGCTACCTGGACCCCACCACCGGTGAGCGGACCGGCTTCGACATCGACATCGCCCGGTGGATCGCCGCATCGCTCGGCTTCGACGAGGATCAGATCGAGTTCACGCCCATCCCGTCCGCGAACCGCGAGCAGGCGATCGTGAACGGCGACATCGACTACTACGTCGGCACATACTCGATCACCGACAAGCGCAAGGAGCAGATCTCCTTCGCGGGTCCGTACTTCATCACCGGTCAGGGCCTGCTGGTCGCCGCCGACAATGACACCATCGACGGCCCCGACTCGCTCACGTCCGACATGGTCGTCTGCTCGGCGACGGGCTCGACCTCGATCCAGCGGATCAAGGACCTCGGCACGGCGCAGACGAAGGAGTACGACACGTACTCGGCCTGCGTCGAAGACCTGAAGAACGGCCAGGTGGACGCCGTGACGACCGACGAGGCGATCCTCATCGGCTACGCCGCGCAGGACCCCGACAACCTCAAGGTCGTCGGCGACGTCTTCAGCGAGGAGCGCTACGGCGTCGGCCTCGCCAAGGACGACACCGCCCTGCAGGAGTACATCAACACGATGTTCACCGACGGCGGCGACGTGTGGCAGCAGATCTTCGACAACAACCTCGGCGACGCCGGCGTCGAAGGCGAGCAGCCCGAGGTCGACTCGGCCATGTGACCGAGATCCCGTGGCGGCGCCCTCGGCGCCGCCACGGGATGTCCCTGACCATGTTCGGATGAGGAAGGCGGAGCGGTGGGAGCCATCACAGACAACCTCGACCTGTGGGGCGAGGCCATCGTCGGCACGTTGGTGCTGTTCTTCGGCGGCGGCCTGATCGCGCTCGTGCTCGGCTTCATCGTCGGAGCGATGCGGGTCTCGCCGGTGCCGATCGCGCGGGCCGTGGGCGGCATATACGTCAACTGGATCCGCAACACGCCATTGACGCTCGTCATGTTCTTCTTCGCGTTCTGCCTGCCGATCCTGCTGCAGCAGCGGGTGTCGCCGATCGCGCTGGCGACTGCGGCGCTCGGCATCTACACCGCCACCTACGTCGCCGAGACCCTCCGCTCCGGCGTCAACACCGTCCCGGTCGGGCAGGCGGAGGCGGCACGGGCGCTGGGCCTCACCTTCGGGCAGGTCATGTCGCTGGTGGTGCTCCCGCAGGCGACGCGCTCCGTCATCCCGCCCATGATGAGCGTCTTCATCGCGCTGCTGAAGAACACGACCGTGGCCGCCGGGTTCTCGGTGCTCAACCTCGGCTCGGTGCGCACCTGGCTGAGCGAGCGCGGCGAGAATCAGCTCGTGGTGCTGCTGTGGGTGATGGTGGTCTTCGTCATCCTGGTGCTGCTCCTGGCATGGCTCCAGCGAACCCTCGAGGTCAAGTGGAGGATCGCGCGATGAGCGGCTCCGTCCTGTACGACGTCCCCGGACCTCGGGCGGTCGTCCGCAATCGCATCATCGGCGCCGTCACCATCCTGGTGGTCCTGCTGTTCCTGGGCTGGGTGGTCTGGCGCTTCTACGACACCGGTCAGCTCAGCCCCGAGAAGTGGGAGCTCTTCAGCTATTCGGCGATCTGGATGCTGTTCCTCGAAGCCACCTGGAACACCCTGGCCGCGTTCGGCGTGGCAGCGGTCGGCGCGATCATCCTGGGCTTCATCCTCGCTCTCGGCCGCATGTCCGAGCACGCGTGGCTACGCGTGCCGGTCGGCTGGATCGTCGAGATCCTGCGCGCCATCCCGGTGCTCGTCTTCATGATGCTGCTGTACTACGGCCTGCCCGTGATCGACATCAAGATGACTCCCTACTGGGCCGTCGTCATCGCGCTCATCGCCTACAACGGCTCGGTGCTGGCCGAGGTGATCCGCGCGGGCGTCGAATCGCTGCCGCGCGGGCAGAGCGAGGCCGGCTACGCGATCGGTCTGCGCAAGGCCGGCGTCATGCGGCTCGTCCTGCTGCCGCAGGCGATCCGCGCGATGCTTCCCGTCATCATCTCGCAGCTCGTGGTCACACTGAAGGACACGGCACTCGGCTTCATCATCACGTACCCCGAGTTGCTGTACCTCGTGAAGCTACTGGGGTCGCAGGCGCTGTACAACTCGCCGCTCATCCCGTCGGCGATCATCGGCGGCTCCATCTACGTGGCGCTCTGCCTCGCGCTGTCGTACATCGCCTACCTCGTCGAGCGGCGCACGCGCCGGTCGCCGAAGGTGACGGCCGTCGCCGCGGCGAATCAGCCCGGCCAGGGCGGCACCGACACCGAGCTGATCGTCGCGCAGTCCGATGCGCGCACCGGCGGCGGCGCCTGACGCCGATCCGATCAGGCGTGCGCGAGCACGGCTGGGCGGCAGCCGTCGGTAGACTCGTCTCTCGTGTCAGACGCTGCTGAGAACACCGAGATCACGCCTGAGGCGGTGAACGCCGCCGTCGACGCCGCCCTCGCAGCGATCGCCGCCTCGGCCGACACCGCGGCGTTGAAGGCCGCACGGTCCGCGCACGCTGCTGAGGGCTCGCCGCTGGCGAAGCTCAACGCGCGACTGCGCGAGGTGCCGAACGACAAGAAGGCCGAGTTCGGCAAGCTCGTCGGCCAGGCCCGCGGTCGGGTGACGCAGGCGTTCGCGGCCCGCGAGGAAGAGCTCGCCGCGGCCGAGACGGCCGCGAAGCTCGAGGCGGAGCGCGTCGACATCACCGCGCTGGCGACGCGCGCGCGCGTCGGCGCACGGCATCCGATCTCCCTCCTCCAGGAGCAGATCGCCGACATCTTCGTGGGCATGGGCTGGGAGATCGCGGAGGGTCCCGAGCTCGAGCACGAGTGGTTCAACTTCGACGCGCTGAACTTCGACGTCGACCACCCGGCGCGTCAGATGCAGGACACGTTCTTCGTCGACCCGGTCGAACGGCACCTCGTGATGCGCACGCACACGAGCCCCGTCCAGGTGCGCTCGATGCTCGAGCGCGACCTGCCGCTGTACGTGCTGTGCCCGGGGCGCGTCTACCGCACCGACGAGTTCGACGCGACGCACCTGCCTGTCTTCACGCAGTTCGAGGGCATCGTCGTCGACAAGGGCATCACGATGGCCCATCTCCGCGGCACGCTCGACCACGCCGCCAAGGTGCTGTTCGGCGCGGAGGCGAAGACCCGCTTCCGCGCGAACTTCTTTCCCTTCACCGAGCCGTCGGCCGAGCTCGACCTCTGGCACCCGACCTTCAAGGGCGGCGCGCGATGGATCGAGTGGGGCGGCTGCGGCATGATCAACCCCAACGTGCTGCGAGCGGCCGGGATCGACCCCGAGGAGTACTCGGGCTTCGCATTCGGCATGGGCGTCGAGCGCACGCTCATGTTCCGCAGCGACGTCCAGGACATGCGCGACATGGCCGAGGGCGATGTCCGCTTCAGCGAGCAGTTCGGAATGGTGGTCTGATGCGCGTCCCGCTCTCATGGTTGCGTGAGTACGTCGACGTTCCGGCGGATGCCTCACCCGAGGATGTCCTCGCAGCCCTCGTGCGCGTCGGCTTCGAGGAGGAGGACGTCCACCGCTTCGAGCTGCAGGGCCCCATCGTCGTCGGCGAGGTGGTCGAGTTCGTCGAGGAGCCGCAGTCCAACGGCAAGACGATCCGCTGGTGCCAGGTGCGCGTCGCGCCGGACGGCGAGACCGCCGCCGACGGCGGCGACGCGGTGCACGGCATCGTGTGCGGTGCCCGCAACTTCTTCGCGGGCGACAAGGTCGTGGTGACGCTCCCGGGCGCCGTGCTTCCCGGCCCGTTCCCGATCGCGGCGCGGAAGACGTACGGACACGTGTCGGACGGCATGATCGCCTCCGCGCGCGAACTCGGCCTCGGCGAGGAGCACAACGGAATCCTCCGTCTCGTCGAGCTGGGCATCGACGCGCCCGTGGGCACCGACGCGATCTCGCTGCTGGGCCTCGACGACGTCGCCGTCGAGATCAACGTGACTCCCGACCGCGGGTACGCGCTCTCGATCCGCGGAGTGGCCCGCGAGTACTCGCACTCGACCGGTGCCGCATTCCGCGACCCCGCCGAGCGCGCGTGGGACGAGATCGCACCCGGTCAGGGGTTCGCCGTGACCGCCGACGACGCCGCACCCATCCGCGGCCGCGCGGGCGTGACCGAGTTCGTCGCGCGTGTCGTGCGGGGCGTCGACCCCACCAAGCCCACGCCGGCGTGGATGATCGCGCGCCTGTCGCTCGCCGGCATCCGTTCGCTCGGCATCCTGATCGACATCACGAACTACGTGATGCTCGAGCTCGGTCAGCCCATCCACGGCTATGACCTCGACAAGCTGCAGGGCGGGATCACGGTGCGCCGCGCCACAGCGGGCGAGAAGCTCGAGACGCTCGACGGCAAGGTCCGCACGCTCGACCCCGAAGACCTCCTCATCACGGACGACTCCGGCCCGATCGGCCTCGCGGGCGTCATGGGCGGCGGCGCCACCGAGATGAGCGACGCGACGCGCAATGTGCTCATCGAGGCCGCGACGTTCGACACCGTCTCGATCGCGCGCACGGCGCGCCGGCACAAGCTGCCCAGCGAGGCCTCTCGTCGCTTCGAGCGCGGCGTCGACCCGCTCGTGCCGTTCGTGGCCGCCCGCCGGGTCGCCGACCTGATGGAGGAGTACGCCGGAGGCACGAGCGACGACGCCTACGGCGCGGCGCTCTTCGCCGAGGTGTTCATGCCGGGCATCGAGCTTCCGCCGCTGTTCGTGCAGCACCTCATCGGGGTCGACTACACCCCCGGACAGATCGAGGCGGCACTCCGCCTCATCGGCTGCGAGGTCGTGCCGGCCGAGGACGACGCCGCCGGCTGGCAGGTCATCCCGCCGTCGTGGCGCCCCGACCTCACCGACAAGTGGACGCTGGCCGAGGAGGTCGCCCGAATCGAGGGCTACGACCGCATCCCGTCGGTGCTGCCCCTGCCGCCGTCGGGCCGCGGCCTCACCCCTGCCCAGCAGGGCCGCAGTCGCGTCGCGAACGCGCTCGCGGCCGCCGGGTACGTCGAGACGCCTTCGTTCGGATTCACGACCGAGGAGCAGAACGACCTGCACGGCTCGCCATCGGGCGAGCACCTGCCGAGTGTCAAGCTCGCGAACCCGCTCGACGGCCAGTCGCCGTTCCTGCGCCGCTCGCTCGTGCCCGGACTGCTGCAGGTCGCGCACCGCAACGTGGCGCGCGGACTGACAGACCTGTCGCTGTTCGAGACCGGTGTCGTGTTCCTCCCCGAGCCCGGGGTGCAGTACGGCACGTCGCACGTGCCCCCGCTGGCCGTACGCCCGGATGCGGCGACGCTGACCGAGCTCGACGCCTCCATCCCGCCGCAGCACCGGCACATCGCCGTGCTGCTCACGGGCAACCTCGTGGCCAAGCAGCCCGGCGTCGCGCCGGTCGCGGCGGAGCTCGCCGACGCCCTGGACGCCGTGCGCACCATCGCCGCGGCTGCGGGCGTCACGATCGACGTAGCACAGGGGGAGCGCGCCGCGCTGCACCCCGGCCGCACGGGCGTGCTGTCGGTCGCCTCGACGAGCGCCGGCGATCGCGTGGACGTGGGCTACGTCGGCGAACTGCTGCCGGCGGTGGCTGAGGCATCCGACCTTCCCGGTCGTGTGATCGTCGCCGAGCTCGATCTCGATCTCGTGCTGTCGCTGGCGGGCGAGAAGGTCGTCGCCGCGTCACTGTCGGGCTTCCCGGCCGCGACCCAGGACGTGTCGCTCGTGCTGCGTGCCGACGTGCCGGCTGCCGAGGTGCAGGCCGCGCTCGCCGAGGGCGCGGGCGAACTGCTGGAGTCGCTGCGGCTCGTCGACGACTACCGCGGCCAGGGTGTGCCCGAGGGCGCGAAGAGCCTGACGTTCGCGCTGCGCTTCCGCGCTCCCGACCGCACGCTCACGGCCGCCGAGGCCACCGAGGCGAAGCTGGCGGGCGTCGCCGCGGCATCCGATCGCTTCGGCGCGACCCTGCGCGAGTAGCCTGCCGACTGCCTCGTCGAGAGCCCGTGCTGTCACCGACAGCCCATGCCGCGACCGGTGCACGACGCGGGCTCTCGACGGCGGCGCGGGCTGTGGGCACCCGGTGAAAGCCGGGGCCCTGGCCACCCGGTGAGCGCGTCTGGTTGGGTGGTGGCATGACCGACGTACTGGTGCTGGGCGGGACGGGCTGGCTGAGCGGGCGCATCGCCGAGCGGTGGACGGATGCCGGTGCCGCCGTCACGTGCTTCGCTCGAGGCGGACGGGAGGCACCGTACGGCGCCACTCTCGTCATCGGCGACCGGGACGCGGCCGACGCCTACGCCCCCGTGGCGAGCCGGGACTGGGACGAGATCGTCGACGTCTCGTCGAACCCGGCGCACGTCGCATCCGCCCTCGAGGCGCTGGCGGACCGGGCGCGGCACTGGACGTACATCTCGACGGTGTCGGTCTACGCCGCGAACGACGAACCCGGCGCCGACGAATCGGCCGACCTGCTCCCGCTCGGCGACCCCGGCGCGGACGAGGACTACGGTCGCGCGAAGGTGCGGGCCGAGGGATCCGTCCGCGAGTCGCTCGGTTTCCGCGCGGCGATCGTGCGTCCTGGCCTCATCGTGGGTCCGGGGGACCCGACCGACCGGTTCGGCTACTGGGTCGGGCGGTTCGCCCTCGCCGCCGACGAGGATGTGCTCACGCCGGAGGCGACGGACCGCGGCGCGCAGGTGATCGACGTCGACGACCTCGCCGAGTTCGTGCAGGCGATCGGGCGCGAGCGGTGGACCGGCATCGTGAACGCGGTGGGTGATCCCGTCGGCCTGGACCGGCTGCTCGCGGACGCACGTGAGGCGGCCGACCACACGGGATCCGTCGTGTCGGCGGACGATGCGTGGCTCGATGCTCACGGGGTGGCGTACTGGATGGGTCCGCGCTCGCTGCCGCTGTGGCTGCCCGCCGGCATGCCGGGCTTCTGGACCCGCTCGAACACCGCGTACCGGCTGCTCGGAGGCCGGCTGCGGCCTCTGCGCGAGACGCTCGCGCGCACGCTGGCGGACGAACGCGAGCGCGGGCTGGACCGCGACCGCCGCGCCGGCCTCACGCGCGACGAAGAGCTCGCACTGCTGCGCGCCCTCCTCGTGTGACCCATTCGGCGAGATGGTGCGCTCTCGCCGAAGACGCATGAACGGCGCGCGCGAGGATCTCGGCGAGGGCACGTGACGCCGGCGGTCGCGTTCGATTTGCGGATCCCGCGACCGGGCGGCTATCGTCGGCGCATGCCTTCGGCGACCCAGGGACTTCCGACGCTCCTTCCGAGCGCCGCTCCCGCGCGCCGACGCCGTCTGGGCGAGCGCCGACTCTAGGCGACCCCGCACCGCCGTCCTCGTCATGGACGTCTGCGAGCGGGCGTCGCCGTCTCCGGCCCGCAGCCCCAGACTCTAAGGTGGAATCCATGACATATTCGGTCGCCGTTTCCGGCGCATCCGGCTATGCGGGCGGCGAGATCCTGCGGATCCTCGCCGCGCATCCCGACGTCGAGATCCGCACCGTGACCGCGCACTCCAACGCGGGACAGCCGCTCATCCAGCACCAGCCGCACCTGCGGTCGCTCGCTCACCTCACCCTCGAGCAGACCACGCCGGAGGTGCTCGCCGGGCACGACATCGTCTTCCTGGCGCTCCCGCACGGGCAGTCGGGGCAGTACACCGACGCGCTCGGCGACACGCCTCTCGTGGTCGATGCGGGCGCCGACCACCGCCTCGAGTCGGTCGCCGACTGGGATCGCTTCTACGGCGGCGATTTCCACGACCCCTGGGTGTACGGCGTTCCCGAGCTCCCCGTCGCCGGCTCGAAGCAGCGGAACCGGCTCGTCGGTGCGACCCGGATCGCCGCACCGGGCTGCAACGCCTCGACCGTGAGCCTGAGCCTCGCTCCCGGTGTCGCTGCCGGAGTCATCGACCCTTCTGACATCGTGACGGTGCTGGCGGTCGGACCGTCCGGCGCCGGCAAGAGCCTCAAGACCAACCTCCTGGCCAGTGAGGTCCTCGGCACGGCGAATCCGTACGCCGTCGGCGGCACGCACCGGCACATCCCCGAGATCCGTCAGGCCCTGGCCGCCGCCCGCCCCTCGACGGGTTCGGAGGCGGGCTCGGTGGCGCCCGACCAGGGCATCCGGATCTCGTTCACCCCCGTTCTGGTGCCCATGTCGCGCGGCATCCTCGCGACCTCGACGGCGCCCATCGCGCCCGGCGCGACCGACGACGAGATCCGCGCCGCGTGGGAGGCCGCCTACGGCGACGAGACGTTCGTGCAGCTGCTGCCGGCGGGGGAGTTCCCACGCACGGCCGACGTGCTGGGCGCGAACACCGCGCTCATGGGCCTGGCGATCGACCGGGCTGCGAACCGGGTGGTCGTCGTGACGGCCGTCGACAACCTCGTCAAGGGCACGGCCGGAGCCGCCGTGCAGTCCATGAACATCGCGCTGGGTCTGGCCGAGGGCACCGCGCTCACCGTGAACGGAGTTGCCCCGTGAGCGTCACCGCGCCCCAGGGATTCGAAGCGGCGGGCGTCGCCGTCGGGCTCAAGTCGACCGGCAAGCCCGACGTGGCCGTGGTCGTCAACCGCGGGCCGCTCAAGATCGGCGCGGCGGTCTTCACGAGCAACCGCGCGAAGGCGAACCCGATCCTCTGGTCGCAGGAGGCCGTCCGCGACGGCGTGGTCGAGGCCGTCGTGCTCAACTCCGGTGGCGCGAACTGCTTCACCGGGCCGTTCGGCTTCCAGACGACGCACCAGACCGCCGAGAAGGCCGGGGAGCTGCTGGGCGTGAGCGCCGGCGACATCCTGATCTGCTCGACGGGCCTGATCGGCACCGGCGATGAGGTCTTCCGCAGCAAGGTCCTCGCCGGCACCGAGAAGGGCATCGCCGAGCTCTCCGCCGACGGCGGGGAGGCGGCATCCCTCGCCATCATGACCACCGACTCGCGGCCCAAGCGCTCGGCCGTGACGCGGGACGGCTGGTCCATCGGGGGTATGGCGAAGGGCGCCGGGATGCTGGCGCCCGGCCTCGCGACCATGCTCGTGGTGATCACGACCGACGCCGTGCTCGACGCCGCCCAGGCCGACGCCGCTCTGCGTCAGGCGACCGGCCGCACGTTCGACCGGCTCGACTCCGACGGCTGCATGTCGACCAACGACCAGGTCACCCTCATGGTGAGCGGCGCGTCGGGCGTGACGCCCGACCCGGACGCCTTCGCCGCGGCGCTCGCCGAGCTCTGTCAGGACCTCGCGCAGCAGCTGCAGGGCGACGCCGAGGGCGCGAGCCACGACATCACCATCAAGGTCATCAACGCCGCGTCCGAGCAGGAGGCCGTCGAGGTGGGCCGCTCGGTCGCCCGCAACAACCTGTTCAAGGCCGCGATCTTCGGCAACGACCCGAACTGGGGCCGCGTGCTCGCCGCCATCGGCACCACGCAGGCCGAGTTCGACCCGTACGACGTGGACGTGTGGATGAACGGCGTCCGCGTGTGCTCCCAGGGCGGCCCCGACGCGCCGCGAGAGGACGTCGACCTGACGCCTCGCGCGACCGATCTCGTCATCGACCTGAAGGTCGGGGCGGCGGAGGCGACGATCCTCACCAACGACCTCACTCACGACTACGTCCACGAGAACAGCGCCTACTCCTCATGACAGACCTGCAAGAGACCGATCCCGGCGAAGCCAGCGCTCGCGCCGTGACCCTCATCGAGTCGCTGCCCTGGCTCCGGCGCTTCCGCGACCAGATCGTCGTGGTGAAGTACGGCGGCAACGCGATGGTGAGCGAGGAGCTGCAGGATGCCTTCGCCGCCGACATCGCCTACCTCCGCTACGTCGGGGTGAAGCCGGTCGTGGTGCACGGCGGCGGTCCGCAGATCTCGTCGATGCTCGATCGCCTGGCGATCCCGAGCGAGTTCAAGGGCGGCTACCGCGTCACCTCCACGGAGGCGATCTCGGTGGTGCGGATGGTGCTCACCGGGCAGATCAATCCGCAGCTCGTGTCGAAGATCAATGCGCACGGCCCGGTCGCCACCGGGCTCAGCGGTGAGGATGCGGGCCTGTTCGGCGGTCGCCGCCGCGGCGTGGTCATCGAGGGCGTCGAGCACGACCTCGGCCGGGTCGGCGATGTCGTCCAGGTCGATCCGCAGCCGGTGCTCGACCAGCTCACGGCGGGTCGGATCCCCGTGGTGTCGAGCATCGCACCCGACCTCGACCACCCCGGGCACTCGCTGAACGTCAACGCGGATGCCGCGGCATCCGCCCTCGCCGTCGCGCTGGGCGCCGCGAAGCTCGTCGTGCTCACCGACGTGGCCGGGCTCTACGCCGACTGGCCCAACCGCGACTCTCTCGTGTCGCACCTGACCTCGACCGAGCTGCAGGCGATGCTGCCCACGCTCGAGTCGGGCATGATCCCGAAGATGGCGGCGTGCCTGGAGGCCGTCGAGGGCGGCGTGGAGACCGCGGCCATCATCGACGGGCGGGTGCCGCACTCGGTGCTCGTGGAGATCTTCACCAGCAAGGGAATCGGAACAGAGGTGGTGCTCGGATGACGTGGCAGGACGATGCGGGGCGCGACCTCGTGAAGAGCTTCGGCGCTCGCATGCAGATGTTCGTGCGCGGTGAGGGCTCGTACCTCTGGGACGCGGACGGCAAGCGGTACCTCGACTTCCTCGCCGGAATCGCGGTGGACTCGCTCGGCCACGCGCACCCGGTGTTCGTCGACGCGATCGCGACCCAGGCGGCGACGCTCGCACACGTGTCGAACTACTTCGCGACGCCGCCGCAGCTCGCGCTCGCCGCGACGCTCAAGCGCCTCGCCGGCACCGGCGACGACGGCCGCGTGTACTTCGGCAACTCCGGCGCCGAGGCGAACGAGGCCGCGTTCAAGCTCGCCCGCCTGCACGGCGGTGCCGAGCGTCCGCGGATCCTCGCGCTGAACGACGCCTTCCACGGCCGGACGATGGGCACACTCGCCCTCACCGGCAAGCCGTACATGCAGGAGCCCTTCCTGCCGATGACTCCGGGCGTCGAATTCATCGACTCGACCGTCGAGGCGCTCGAGGCGGCGATCGACGACCGCGTCGCCGCGCTGTTCGTCGAGCCCGTCAAGGGCGAGGCGGGCGTGCTGCCGCTGCCGGAGGGCTACCTCGCCGCGGCCCGCGAGATCACCGAGCGGCACGGCGCGCTGCTCATCATCGACGAGATCCAGACCGGCGCCGGGCGGACGGGGGAGTGGTTCGCCTTCCAGCACGAGGGCATCACCCCTGACGCGATCACGGTCGCCAAGGGCATCGGCGGCGGCTTCCCGATCGGCGCGCTCATCACCTTCGGCCGCGCGAGCGAGCTGTTCTATCCCGGCACCCACGGCTCGACGTTCGGCGGCAACGCGCTCGGCACCGCCGTCGCGCAGGCCGTGCTGGGCGAGATCGAGCGTGCCGACCTGGTCCGCAACGCCGCCGAGCGCGGCGTGCAGCTGCGGACGGCGATCGAGGGCATCGACTCCGAGCTGATCGACGGATGCCGCGGAACCGGGCTCCTGATCGGCGTGGGGCTGCGGCATCCCGTCGCCAAGGCGCTCGTGGCTGCGGCGCAGGAGCACGGGCTGGTCATCAATGCGCCGAACGACGAGACCATCCGGCTCGTCCCGGCGCTCACGATCGGCGACGTCGAGATCGACGAGTTCGTCGAGCTCTTCACGGCATCGCTGCGCACGGTGGAGGACGCCCTGGTTCTCGAGTCCCCGACGGAGGTTCCCGCATGACCCGCCACCTGCTGCGCGACGACGACCTGACCCAGGCCGAGCAGGACGAGATCCTCGATCTCGCCGTCGCGCTGAAGAAGGACCGCTGGAAGCTCAAGTCCCTCGAGGGCCCGCAGACGGTCGCGGTCATCTTCGACAAGTCCTCCACCCGCACGCGGGTGTCGTTCGCGGTCGGCATCGCCGACCTCGGCGGGTCGCCCCTCATCATCTCGACCGCCAACAGCCAGCTCGGCGGCAAGGAGACACCGGCCGACACGGCCCGCGTGCTCGAGCGCCAGGTCGCGGCGATCGTGTGGCGCACGTACGCGCAGGCCGGCCTCGAGCAGATGGCCGAAGGCACGCGCGTGCCGGTCATCAACGCGCTCAGCGACGACTTCCATCCCTGCCAGCTGCTGGCCGACCTGCTCACGATCAAGGAGCACAAGGGCGAGCTGAAGGGTCTCACGCTGGCGTTCTTCGGCGACGGCAAGTCGAACATGGCGCACTCCTACGTGCTCGCCGGCGTCACGGCGGGCATGCACGTGCGGGTCGCATCGCCGGAGACGTACGCCCCGCGCGACGACGTGATCGCCGACGCGGACCGGCGTGCGGCCGAGACGGGCGGATCCGTCACCCTCTACACCGACGCGAACGAGGCGGCGGCCGGTGCCGACGTGATCGTCACCGACACGTGGGTGTCGATGGGCAAAGAGGAGGAGAAGCTCGAGCGGCTGCGCGACCTGGGCGGGTACAAAGTGACCCAGGAGCTCATGGCCCTCGCGCAGGACGACGCGATCTTCATCCACTGCCTTCCCGCCGACCGCGGGTACGAGGTCGACGCCGAAGTGATCGACGGGCCGCAGAGCGTGGTCTGGGACGAAGCCGAGAACCGGCTCCATGCCCAGAAGGCCCTGCTCGTCTGGCTCCTCCGTCAGGGCTGAGCGGGACCGGCGCGGAAGGGTTCCCGGTCGTTGAGCGAGCGAAGCCGGACGGAACGCACCGTGCCGCGTGAGGACGGCTGGCTCGGGTCGCGCTGGAACCGCCTCAGCGGTCCCGGCCGCATCGGCGGTGTGGATCTGGCGCGCGGGCTGGCCGTGCTCGGCATGTTCGCGGCGCACCTGCTGTGGATCACCGGGTCGTTCGACTGGACTCGGCCCGACACCTGGATCACGGTGGTCGAGGGCCGGTCGTCGATCCTGTTCGCCACACTCGCCGGCGTCTCCATCGGCCTCATGACGGGCGGACGGATGCCGCTGCACGCCGCACGGATGACCACGGCGCGCGCGCGGCTCGCCGTGCGGGCGGGTCTGCTGTGGGTGCTCGGCATCCTGCTCATCGCCACAGGGGTGCCGGTGTACGTGATCCTCCCCGCGTACGCCCTCATGTTCCTGCTCGCCCTTCCGCTGACATCGCTGCCGGCCGGCGTGCTGCTGCCGCTGGCCGGCGCCCTGGCCGTGGTCATGCCCTTCGTGCAGGTCTTCCTCGACGCGCTGCCGCTGTGGACGTCGGCCGCCGGGTATCCGGTGTCGATGGCCCTCGGCTGGCACTATCCGTTCACGACGTGGATCGCGTTCGTCGTCGCGGGACTCGGCGTCGCCCGAGCGGGCGTGACCCGCCCGCGGGTGCAGGTGTGGCTGGTCGTCGCCGGCGCGCTCCTCGCCGCGGTCGCCTACGGGGCGGATGCCGCCTCCGGTACACGCCCCGAGACGGAGGCGGCCTCGTTCCTCGGGGCGCTCTGGACGGCGCGACCGCACTCCACCGGCCTGCTCGAGGTCATCGGGTCCGGAGGCTTCGCCCTCGCCGTCCTCGGGGCGTGCCTGCTCCTGTGCCGCACCGCGGTGAGATGGGTGGTGCTGCCGCTGCGCGCCGTCGGCGCGATGCCGCTCAGCGCGTACACGCTGCAGCTCGTCGTGTGGGCGGCGATCGCGGCCGCGACTCTGGACCGCGTCGGCGACCTCGCCGGATTCCGCGAGCTGAGGCCCTTCTGGCCACTCACCATCGCGACCGTCCTCCTCTGTACCGCGTGGGCGCTTCTCATCGGACGCGGCCCGCTGGAGACCGTCCTGGATGCCGCCTCGCGCTTCGCCGTCCCCGGGGATCGCCGGGCCGGCGGCCAGGCGGACGAGCGAGGGCGCACGGACCCTGCGGATAGGCTTGTCGAGTGAGTGAATCGAAGGTCGACGGCACCAACGAAGGCGCACTGTGGGGAGCCCGCTTCGCCACGGGGCCGTCCCCGGAGCTGGCGGAGCTCAGCAGATCCACCCATTTCGACTGGGACCTCGCGCTCTACGACATCGCAGGCTCGCACGCGCACGCCAAGGCGCTCGCCGCCGCGGGGTACCTCACTCCTGACGAGGAGCTCGCCATGCACGACGGGCTCGACGTGCTCGCGCGAGGCCTGACCGAGGGCACGCTGCTGCCCGCGGCATCCGATGAAGACGTGCACGGCGCCCTCGAACAGGCGCTGATCGGTGTCGTCGGCGCGGAGCTGGGCGGCAAGCTGCGCGCCGGCCGCAGCCGCAACGATCAGATCGCGACGCTCGTGCGGATGTACCTGCTCGACCACTCGCGCACCGTCGCGCGCGAGATCCTGCGTCTCATCGACGCCCTCGTCGCGCAGGCGGAAGCGCACCCCGACGCCGTCATGCCCGGTCGCACCCATCTCCAGCATGCGCAGCCGGTGCTGCTTGCCCATCATCTGCAGGCGCACGCATGGCCGCTGCTGCGCGACCTGGAGCGCCTGCGCGACTGGTCCGCCCGCGCCGCGGTGTCGCCGTACGGCGGCGGCGCGCTCGCCGGCTCGACGCTCGGGCTGGATCCGCAGCTCGTCGCGCGCGAGCTCGGTCTCGACCGGCCCGCCGAGAACTCGCTCGACGGCACCTCGTCGCGTGACGTGGTCGCCGAGTTCGCGTTCATCGCGGCGATGATCGGCATCGACGTCTCTCGCTTCGCCGAGGAGATCATCCTCTGGAACACCCGCGAGTTCGGCTTCGTGACGCTCGACGACGGGTATTCGACGGGTTCGAGCATCATGCCGCAGAAGAAGAACCCCGATATCGCCGAGCTCGCCCGCGGCAAGGCGGGCCGTCTCATCGGCAACCTCACCGGGCTGCTGGCGACCCTCAAGGCGCTCCCGCTCGCGTACAACCGCGACCTGCAGGAAGACAAGGAGCCGGTCTTCGACTCGGTGCGCACGCTCGAGACCGTCCTGCCGGCGTTCGCCGGCATGGTGGCGACGATGCGCTTCCACACCGACCGCATGGCGGCGCTCGCGCCCCAGGGCTTCTCGCTCGCGACCGACGTCGCCGAGTGGCTCGTCAAGCGCGGTGTGCCCTTCCGCGACGCGCACGAGATCTCGGGTCACCTGGTGCGCGTCTGCGAGGAGAACGGGATCGAGCTGCACGAGGTCACCGACGAGCAGCTCGCATCGGTGTCGGCGCACCTGTCGCCCGAGGTGCGTGAGGTGCTGAGCGTCGAGGGGTCCGTCGCGAGCCGCACCGGTGTCGGCGGGACGGCGCCGGTCAGAGTGGCCGAGCAGCGGGCCGAGCTGATCCAGCGCGTGCAGGCGACCGCCCACGCCCTCGGGCTCTAGCTCTCTGGGTCCCGGCAGCGATCACCAGATCGCGAGCCGCACGAGCGCGCCGACGACGCACGCCCACACCAGGCTCGCGAGTGTTCCGATGATGAACCGCTCCCGCGCCTCGGCGCTGGCGAGCTCCGAGAAGCGGCCGATGCCTTTGAGGGCCACCACCACGGCGATCGCCTCGGGGAACCCGGCGATGATCCCGAGCGTCACCGCGACGCGTTCGAGGTAGCCGATGGTGGTGCCCCCGCGCATCACCTCGCGGACGGCACCGGCGCCTTCGCCGGCGACGGCTCCCGGCAGGGACGGGGCACGCAGGAGGATGCCGCCGTTGTCGCCCTCTTCCACACGGCCGTGGCTCGCGACGTCGAGAATGCGCCGGGTGATGGGATTGCCGCCGAGGACGGCCAGGGCGGTGCCGAGCAGTGCGATGCCCAGGCCGAGCAGGAGCGGCACGTTGACGGGCGACACCGTCACCGCCAGCAGGCACAGCACGACGAGGACGCCCGCGACGATGAGCGGGACGTCCGTCGGCTTGCGAAGACTGACGACCACCAGCACGAGCGCCGCGCACAGAGCGACGAACAGGAAGATCGAGAGCGCGGCGGTCAGCACGACGTCGGGGAGGACCATGGCGTCAGTCTGGCACGAGCCCTCGACGGCGCCGGCGTACGGCATCCCGTACGCACGAAGCCGGTCGTCGCCGGCGCGCTCACCCGCGTTCGGGCGGCGAGACGGTGCGCGTCCCGTCATCCAAGCGCGCCAGCACGCGTTCCAGTGCGGGGACGGCGGACTCCTCGACACGCAGCGCCGCTGCCTTGGCGCGCAGGCTGATCGCGCCCTCCGACACGCCCAGGCGTGCGGCGGCGTCGCGCTGGGTGAGCCCGTCGGCGAGCAGGTCGTAGACCTCCCAGCCCTCCGGGGTGCGGCGGTCGCGCAGCTCGACGAGCAGGCGGACGAGCGCTTCGGCGTCCTCTCCGCCCGCGGGTGCGGTGACGGCCAGCCGGGTCGGTGTCTTCTTGGCGCGATCGACTGCGTCCCTCGCGTTGATGAAGGCCTCCCCGCGTGCCGCCCGGACGCTCTGCGGGAGCGGCGACTCGACCGCGCCCACCCCCACGCCGACGGCCCATTCGCCGGCCCTCGTCAGCTCGAGAATGATGGACAGAGCCGCCGAGGGGTCGGCGACCGCGACCTGCAGCTCGTCACCTGCCGTGCGCTCGGGCGGCAGGGCGAGCCCTCCCGCGCCGCGGCGGGTGACGACGGCGAGAGCGGACGGAACGGCGTCGGCGTTCACGCGGCTGGCGCGCTGATCGGCTGTGAGGACGTACATCGCTTTCCTTTAGTCCAGGAGATCGAGTAGTGCACAGTTTAGCAGTGAAGCTTTATCTGAGCGAGCCTGTAGGCTAAAGCATCGCTAACTTAAGTCAGGTGACTATAGCGCCGATGGTGCGGCAACCGTCGCAGGACTGACCCGACCGCGGTACCAGTCCAGCTTCTCGGTGAGCTTGTCCTGCTGGGACCGCAGGTCGGCGATCGCCGCTTCGACGGCAGCGGCATGCTCCTCGAGCAGCGCGATCCGCTCGGGAACCGTGGACTCGTCGCGGCACAGAGCGCCATAGCGCCGCAGCCGTTCGATCGGCATGCCCGTCTCTCGGAGGCACTTGAGGAAGCCGAGCGTGCCGAGATCGGCATCCGAGTACTGGCGGTGTCCGCCGGCGCTCCGGGAGACCCGCGGGAGGATGCCTTCGCGCTCGTAGTAGCGGAGCGTGTCGAGCGAGAAGCCGGAGAGGGCAGCGGCTTCCGCCGGCGTGTACGTCGTCATGTCCGCCAGAATAGAGCTTGACCTGGAGCGAACTCCAGATTGCACAGTAGGGACATGACGAACTCCGTACCTCCCACGTCCCCCCTCGTGCTCGGCGCCATGATGTTCGGCACGGCCATCGACGAGCCGACGTCCTTCGCGCTGCTCGACCGCTTCGTCGAGCGCGGCGGCGTCTGGATCGACACAGCCGACTGCTACAGCTTCTGGGCGAGCGCCGACGGGCAGGGCGGCGACAGCGAACGCGTCCTGGGTCGCTGGCTCGCAGCCCGCCCCGGTGTGCGCGACCGCGTCCGCATCGCGACCAAGCTCGGCGCCGAACCGTTGTGGTCGGGCTCGTGGCCCACCGGTCGCGCGGGCCTGTCGCGACGCGCGGTCCTCGATGCGTTCGCGGGCAGCCTCGACCGGCTCGGCGTCGAGGCGGTCGACCTGCTGTGGCTCCATCAGGAGGATCGCCGCACGCCGATCGAGGAGACCGTCGAGGCCCTCGCCGAGCTCACCGGAGCCGGCCTGACACGCCGGGTCGGGGCATCCAACCACCCCGCCTGGCGGGTCGAGCGGGCCCGTGCGCATGCGCGCGCGATCGGATCTCTCCCGCTCGACGCCCTGCAGCTCAACGCCACGTACCTGCGTGTGCGACCGGGGACCCGGCCTCCGGGCGTGGAGCACCGCTTCGGCGTGCTGAGCGACGAGCAGCGCGACTACGCGGATGCCCACGGGCTCGAGGTCTGGGCTTACACGCCGCTGCTGTCGGGCGCGTACGACAACCCCGCCAAGCAGATCCCGGAGCCGTACGATCACGTCGGCAATGAGCGACGCCTCGCGGCGCTCGACGAGGTCTCGGCCGAGATCGGCGCGACGCGCGGACAGACCGTGCTGGCGTGGCACGTGGCGCACGGCGTGCGACCGATGCTCGGCGGCAGCAAGCTCGACCAGCTCGACGCTGCGATGGAGGCCGTGCGCCTTCCGCTCACGAGCGACCAGCTTGCGCTGCTCGACGCAGCGGCCTGATCCGGATGCCTCGACTCGGCCGTCGTCGTCGCGTCGAGGCATCCTGCGCCGGCGACGCGCAAGCCTCCGCATCCGCGCTGATAGCCTGGCTCGCGTGTCTGAAACCCTCGTGAGCGCGACCGCGCCTGCGATCGACCCGGCGTTCGAGAACGTGTGGGACGAGATCGTATGGCGTGGGCTCGTGCATGTGTCCACCGATCAGGAGGCGCTGCGCGCCCTTCTCGCCGGGGACCCGATCACGTATTACTGCGGCTTCGACCCGACTGCGCCGAGTCTGCACCTCGGCAACCTCGTGCAGCTTCTGACGATGCGCCGCCTGCAGCTCGCGGGTCACAAGCCGCTGGGCCTCGTGGGCGGATCGACCGGCCTCATCGGCGACCCGCGCCCCTCGGCCGAGCGCACGCTCAACACCAAGGAGACGGTGAACGAGTGGGTCGGGTACCTGCAGTCGCAGGTCGAGCGATTCCTGAGCTTCGAAGGTGACAACGCCGCCCGCATCGTCAACAACCTCGACTGGACGGCGCCCATGAGCGCCATCGATTTCCTGCGCGATATCGGCAAGCACTACCGCGTCGGCACGATGCTCAAGAAGGACGCCGTCGCCGCGCGACTGAACTCCGAGGCGGGCATCAGCTACACCGAGTTCAGCTACCAGATCCTGCAGGGCATGGACTACCTGGAGCTCTACCGCCAGTTCGGGTGCGTCCTGCAGACCGGCGGCAGCGATCAGTGGGGCAACCTCACCAGCGGCACCGACCTCATCCACCGCGTAGAGGGTGCCTCGGTGCACGCCATCGGCACCCCGTTGATCACCAACAGCGACGGCACGAAGTTCGGCAAGAGCGAGGGCAATGCCATCTGGCTCGATGCCGCGATGTGCAGCCCGTACCGCATGTACCAGTTCTGGCTCAACACCGACGACGCCGACGTGGTGCAGCGCCTGAAGATCTTCACGTTCCTCACGCGGGCCGAGATCGAGGAGTACGAGCGCCTCGTCGCCGAGGAGCCGTTCCGTCGCGCCGCGCAGAAGCGCCTGGCACTGGAGGTCACCAGCCTCGTGCACGGGACGGATGCCGCGGCGGCGGTGATCGCCGCATCCGAGGCTCTCTTCGGCCAGGGCGACCTCGCCGCCCTCGATGCGACGACGCTGCGCCACGCGCTCGAGGAGCTGCCGAACGCCGCTGTGCCCGCAGGGACCACTGTGGTGCAGGCGCTCGTCGACACCGGGCTGGTCTCGAGTCTGTCGGAGGGCCGCCGGGCGATCGCGCAGGGCGGGGTCTCGCTCGACGGCGTGAAGGTCGACGACGACGCGGCGACGGTGTCGGGCGCGCTGCCCGGTGGGGTCTCCGTGCTCCGGCGCGGCAAGAAGACGCTCGCGGGCCTCTTCGTCGGCTGACGCGGCGCGGTGAGCAGCGCGACGCCGGCGACAGGGTGACGGATGCCGTTCACTCCGAGCCACGCCGTCGTCGCGCTGCCGTTCCTCCGCACGCCGCTGGTGCCCGCCGCGATCGCGATCGGCGCGATGACGCCGGATCTGCCGCTGTTCGTCCGAGGACTCCCGCTGCACTACGGCCGCACGCACGCGTTCGGGTGGCTGCCGGTGACGGTTCTGCTCGCGCTCATCCTGCTGCTCGCATGGCGATGCGTGCTGCGGCCCGCCGCGCGTGAGCTGTCGCCGCGGTGGCTGGCCGCGCGGCTGCCGGGGGAGTGGGACGCCGGCGCCGGCGCCGCGTGGCGAGAGACGTTCGCGATCGCTCCGACCGGAGGTCGGCGTGCGCCGTGGACCGGAATGCTGCTGCTCGTCGTCTCGCTGCTCATCGGTGTCGTGAGCCACATCGTGTGGGATCTGTTCACGCACGAGGGGCGTTGGGGCTCGGCCGCGATCCCCGTGCTGGCGGCGGAGTGGGGACCGCGGCCCGGCTACAAGTGGCTGCAGCACGGATCGAGCGCGATCGGTCTCGCGATCATCGGTGTGTGGATGCTGGTGTGGCTGCGTCGACGGCCGGCGGCGGCATCCGTTGCGCGCGTCCTGCCCGATGCCATGCGCTGGGTGTGGTGGGTCTCGCTCCCCGTCGTGCTCGCGGTGGCCTGGGTGTGGGGGCTCGCGGCGCACGGTCCGCTCGACGCCGAGTTCACCGCAGCGCATCTGGCGTACCGCGTGCTTCCGCCCGCGTGCGCGGTGTGGGGAGCGGCGACGGTGGTCGTCTGCCTCGTGATCCAGGCGCTGCGCGCGCGATCCTCCTCGCAGGCCTGACCCGGCACGACGGGAGGACGATACCCCCGACGGCGTGGTTCGGCCAGGGGAGGGCCGCGGCTCGACGCCGAGGTCGCCGCAGTGGATCCGGACGTCGTGGTCTGCCCCGGCGCCTCGGCCGCCCGTGCGGTCCTCGACCGGGTCGTCAAGATGGGTGCCGAGCGCGGTACGCCCGTCGAGTGCGGGGGACGCACGACGGTCATCACGATTCACCTCTCGGCGGTGCTGCGGCTGCGCGATTCGGGGGAGCGCAGCGAGGCGATCGCGGGACCGGCCGCTGATCTCCGGCTCGCCGCGCAGGTGACTCGGGCGGGGGGAATCCGCGTGTTTCCGCGGGTGTGGGGGTGCGACACGCCCGGGGTGCGGGCTGGATTCGACGGGTGGGCCGGTCGCACGTAAAGTATTACTTGTTCGCCCCAAAGGGTAGAGCGGAAGGCCGGAAGGCCTGGCTCCCCTCAAGCAGTGAACAACCTCCACTCCTGAAGATCCGCCTCGCGGATCATCCGCTTGCGGGCAGGTTGGAGCCTCGTACGAGGAGCTCCGGTCGATTTGACGGGATCGCTTCGGCGAGATAAGATAGTGAAGTTGCCCAGCCGGGGCAGCGGGTCGAGAGATTCGCGCTGGCTGGTGCGTCCGATCTTTGAGAACTCAACAGCGTGCACTTGTCAAATGCCAATTTTTGTATCCTCGCTGACCATTTGTTTGGTTGGTGGGGGTCCTTTTTGGATCAATTCATGGATGTCAGTTTGATATTCGTTTTTGGT
>NZ_DATCVK010000179.1:0-6646 GCF_036566905.1 Microbacterium sp.
CGGCCGGGCGCGCTCGCCATGTGCGCGTGGCTGTCGTGGGCGCTCGGGCGCTCGACACACGCCGCCGCGTACGCCGAGCGGGCCTGCGAGATCGAACCCGAGCACGGACTGTCGCAGATCGTGCTGTCGTTCGTGCACGCCGGGCACCTGCCGGACTGGGCGTTCCGGCGCGCGAGCGCGCGGTGACGCCGCGCGTCATGCGCGCGGGCGCGCTACTTGACGAGCGGGAAGAGGATCGTCTCGCGGATGCCGAGGCCGGTGACCGCCATGAGCAGCCGGTCGATGCCCATGCCCATGCCTCCGGTCGGCGGCATGCCGTGCTCGAGCGCGCGCAGGAACTCGTCGTCGATGCGCATGGCCTCCAGGTCGCCGCGCGCCGCGAGCTTGGCCTGCTCGACGAAACGCTCGCGCTGGATCACCGGATCGACGAGCTCGGAGTAGCCCGTCGCGAGCTCGAAGCCGCGCACGTAGAGGTCCCACTTCTCCACGACGCCGGCGATCGAGCGGTGCTCGCGCACGAGCGGGCTGGTGTCGAGCGGGAAGTCCATCACGAAGGTGGGCCGGGTCAGGCCGGGCTTGACGAAGTGCTCCCACAGCTCCTCGACGAGCTTGCCGTGGATCGCGTGGGGCGGCAGGTCGACGCCCTCCGCCTCGGCGAGCGCCACGAGCTCGTCGAACGGCGTCTCGGGCGTGATCGTGCGGCCGGCCGCCTCCGACAGCGACTCGTACATCGAGAGGCGGTCCCACTGGCCGCCGAGCTCGTATTCCGTGCCGTCGGCCCAGGTGACGGTGGTCGACCCGGCGACCGCGATCGCGGCGTTCTGGATGAGCTCCTGCGTGAGGTCGGCGATGCCGTTGTAGTCGCTGTACGCCTGATAGGCCTCGAGCATGGCGAACTCGGGGCTGTGCGTGGAGTCGGCGCCCTCGTTGCGGAAGTTGCGGTTGATCTCGAACACGCGGTCGATGCCGCCGACCACCGCGCGCTTGAGGAAGAGCTCGGGAGCGATGCGCAGGTACAGGTCGGCGTCGAACGCGTTCGCGTGCGTGATGAAGGGGCGGGCGGACGCGCCGCCGTGCTGCACCTGCAGCATGGGGGTCTCGACCTCGATGAAGTCGTGCGACGCGAACGTCGCACGCAGGCTCGCGTTCACCTTCGCGCGGGCGACGACCGTCTCGCGCGCACGGTCGCGCACGATGAGGTCGAGGAAGCGGCTGCGGACGCGGCTCTCCTCGCTGAGCTCGCCGTAGACGTTGGGGAGCGGCAGGACCGCCTTCGATGCGATGCGCCAGTCCGACACCATGATCGACAGCTCGCCGCGACGGCTCGAGATGACCTCACCCGACACGAAGACGTGGTCGCCGAGGTCGACGAGTTCCTTCCAGGCCTGCAGCGACTCCTCGCCGACCGCCGCCAGCGACACCATCGCCTGGATGCGGCTTCCGTCGCCGGCCTGCAGGCTTGCGAAGCAGAGCTTGCCGGTGTTGCGGCTGAACACGACGCGGCCCGCGACGGACGCGGTCACGCCGGTCTCGGCGCCCGCCTCGAGGTCGCCGTAGCGCTCGCGCAGCGCGGGGATCGTGTCGGTGATCGGCACGCTGACCGGGTACGCCCCGCCCGCGGCATCCGTCCGCTCCGCGATCAGACGCTCGCGCTTGGCCAGCCGAACGGCCTTCTGCTCGAAGACTTCTTCTTCGGTCGGCTCGGCGGTCTCGGCAGGCGAGGTCGTGTCGGTCACGGGATGGGCTCCTCAATGGGGTGTTCGCCGCGGAACGCGGACCCCCAAGTCTATCGGCGGGCGCCTCCGGCCTTTCTGATCGTGCGGCGCCTGACGATCGCGAGCTGCAGGGCGATCCTCCGGCCGGGCTCGGCACGACAGCCCTTGGCCGGCTTTCCGCCGACGAGTAGGGTCGGAGACGCTTCTCGGGGCGCTCCCTCGATCGAACGGATCGTGACCATGTCGCGAGCTCACTCCACGATGTCGGCTGGCAGCGGCTTCTGGTGTGTGGCGGCCGCCTTCACGACAGTGACGGCGTATGCGACGGTTCCCACTCCGCTGTACCCGCTCTATCAGGCCGCGGACGACTTCCCCGTGCCGGTGGTGACACTCATCTTCTCGGCGTTCGCGGTCGGCGTCGTGTTCAGTCTCTTCCTGATCGGTCACATCAGCGACTGGGCCGGACGGCGGCGGATGGCCATCGTCGCAGTCCTCATCTCCGCGGGCGCGGCCGTCGTCTTCATCCTGTGGAACTCCGTGCCCGGTCTCATCACCGCACGCTTCATCGACGGTGTGAGCGTCGGAACGCTGACTGCCGGGGCAACAGCCCACCTCGCCGAACTGCGCGCGCGAGCACGGCCGGGAGAGACGGCGATCATCGCCGCTTCGGTGGCAGGCGCGGCCAATCTCGGCGGACTCGCCCTCGGCCGGCTCATCGGCGGGCTCTTCGCCGAGTTCCTCCCGGATCCCCTCGAGCTGCCGCACATCGTCTTCCTCGTGCTCTTCCTCGCCGCTGCGGCGGTGCTCCGCGCCGTGCCCGAGACGGTCGACATCTCCGCGGGCCGCCCGGCGTACCGCCCGCAGCGGCTCGCCTTCCCGCCCGGATCCCGCCCGGCATTCGCCGCGGCCGGTGTCGGTGCGGCCGCATCATTCGCTCTCTTCGCGCTCTTCACGTCGCTCACGCCGACCTACTTGCACGAGACCTTTCACGTGTCGGACCATCTCGTCGACGGCGCGACGGTCTTCGCGATCTTCGGGGCCGCGGCAACCGCCCAGCTCGTGTTCGTGCGGGTCGCGCAACGGACGCAGCTCGTCATCGCGATCGCGTGCTTCATCGTCGGACTCGTCTTGATCTCCGCAGGCGCGGTCGCACCCGTCCTCGGCCTCTTCATCGTCGGCGGCATCGTCGCGGGCGCCGGCGCGGGGATCATGTTCCGCTCGGCCATCGCCGGGGCGGGAGCGCTCGCGGCGCCCGGCCGGCGCGGTGAGACGCTCGCGCTCCTGTTCCTCATCGCCTACGGAGGACTCGTCGTGCCTGTGCTGCTCGTGGGGTGGAGTCTCACGTTCGCGGACGAGACGACGGTGCTGCTCGTCTTCGCCGGGGTCGTCCTCGTCGCGACGTTCGGTGCGGGCATCGCCATGCGTCGCCAGATGCCCGCGGCGCGTGCGCAGTCGGGGGAGAGCACGCGCTGAGTCAGGGGAGGTCGATCGGCTCGCCGAGCGGCGCCCACCGGACGCGCTCGCGCACCGCTCCGGGCGCTGCCGCGAGCACCCGGGTCGCCGCCTCCTCCTGCTGCGAGAAGTGGCTCCATCCCTCGACGTGCACGGGCATTGCAACACCCGGTTCGCAGAGTTCGATGAGCTCGATGGCGTCGTCGGCGTCCATCGTGTATGCGAGCGGTCCGGTGAGCGGGAACTTCACCGCACCGATGTGCACGAGGGCGACCTCGGGGTGCATGCCGGCGGCGACGCGGCGCAGCGCGCGATGCATCACGGTGTCGCCCGTCATCCACAGCGCCGGGTGGGCGGCCCCCACGCCCGCCAGGGAGAAGCCGATGACCGGGCCGACGATCGGACGCGTCAGCGGGGCGCCGTGCCGGCAGGGGGTCGCCGTGACGACGAGGTCGGGCTTGCCCTCGGCGGTGAGGGTGACCGCGTCTCCTGCCCGCAGACCCCGCGCGTCGGCGTGGGCGCCCGTGGCCGACAGCTGCTTCGCACCGGCGACCGTCGTCAGCACCGTGCGCGCGACGCCGAGGCCGGCGCGGCCCGCATCGTCGAGGTTGTCGGCGTGATGATGGTGACTCAGCAGCACCAGGTCGACGTCACCGATGTCGGCGAGGGCGATCGCGGGACCCGTGGTCTTGCGCGACGTCGTTCCCAGCGCGAAGGCGTAGGTGCGCCCCGGCGGGTCGAAGGTCGGATCGGTGAGGATCCGCCACCCCTCCCACTCCACGAGAGCCGTCGGCCCGCCGATCCGTGTGATGCGCATGTCGTCTCCTCGGTCCGGCGTCCGCGCTCAGCCGAGGTAGATCTCGGCGTTGTCGATCAGCCGGTGGCCCGCCACCGTCGCAGCGATGAGCGCGAGCGCGGGTCCGCTGGTGCCCTCGTCGACCGGAAGGAACGTCGTCGGATCCACCACGCTCAAGTACTCGAGGCGGATGCGCGGCTCGCCCATGAGCGCCGACTGCGCGGCGGCGATGCATGCGTCGATGCCGCGATCGGCGTTCGCGGCGGCGGCGTCGAGAGCCGCCGGGAGAAGTGCCGCGGCGGCGAGGTCACGGTCGTCGAGCATCCCCACGCGCGTCGACACCGGAAGGCCGTCGTCACCGCGCACCGTCTCGACGGTCGCCACCTCGACGTCGAAGAACAGGTCGCGGATCATGCGACGCACGAGGAAGACGCGCTGCCGATCCCGCTCGCCATACACGGCGACGTCGGGCTGCACGAGATGGAACAGCTTCGCCTCGACCGTGAGGAGGCCGTCGAAGTAGAACGGGCGCGACCGCCCCTCGTACCGCAGGCCGAGGTCGCCGGCGGTGACCTTCGTCGTCGCCGAGCCGTCGGGAAGCAGCTCCTTGGCGTCGGGTGCGAAGACCACGTCGACCCCGAGCGACTCCAGCAGCCGGGCGTCGTCGTCGGGCGTGCGCGGATACGCCGCGAACTCCGCCGGCGAGGCGAAGCGCAGCGGGTTGACGAACACCGAGACGACGACGATGTCGGCGACCTCACGCGCTCGGTGCACGAGGTCGATGTGGCCGTCGTGGAGCGCCCCGATGGTCGAGATGAGGGCGACGCGGGCCTGGGGTGCAGCAGCGCGGACCTCGGCGAGCCGAGCACGCAGCTCGTCGATGGTGCTGATCATCCTTGGATCGTAGCGGGGGGTTCGCCGGTCACCGGACCAGAGCCGGCCTCGGCGAGCGCGTGGTCGAGCGTCGTGTGCGCGAGAGCCGACAGGAACGAGCCCGGGTACGGGATGCCCGCCTCGGCCAGCAGAGCGGCCGCCTGGTGCACGATGGACCGCGAGAAGACCCGCGCTGTCGCGATCGCCTCGCCGTACGCGGGCCGCGCCGACTCGTCCACGACGACGGGCTCGCAGCCGAGCTCCACCGCGAGAGCCTGCGCGATCGGAAGAACGGGTCCGGGAGCGGTGACGGCTGCGTAGGCACTGGCGAGGGCACGCAGATCCATCGAGGTGCCGCTGAACTCGATCGCGGGGTGGACCGCGAGCGGGATCGCACCCTTCGCCACTGCAGGCGCCAGGATGCCGGCACCCCACGCCGGATCCGTGTGCAGAACGAGCTGTCCCGGCTGCCACGCCCCCACCTCGGCGAGACCCGCGACGAGCCCCTCGAGCTGGTCGTGCGGCACGGCGATGATCACGAGTTCGCTGCGCCGGGCGACCTCGGTCGCGTCCAGTACTGGGACGCCCGGCAGGATCGCCTCGACCCGCTCCTGGTCGGAGCCCTGCGTGATCCCGACGAGCGCGTGTCCGGCGCCGCCGAGCGCGGCACCGAGCACCGGTCCGACGCGACCGGCGCCGATGATGCCGACTCCGAGTCGTCCGTCACGGGTCATGTGCGGTCCTCCCCCGCCTCGGCGGCCGCGGGCGCACTCGCACCTGCGGGGTCGGCGGGCACGAGGTCCGCCGCCTCCGGCACGTTCGTCTCGTCCTCTGCCCAGCGGTGGGTACGGTCGGTGAACGCGGCGCGGACCGAACCGCGCGCGACGCCGTCGAACAGCGCGAGCGCACTGTCGCGGTCGACCGCTGCCAGGAACGGCGACACCGGACCGGCGACGACGTGCGCACGCACGTTCGTCACACGCGACGCGCGGTCGAGCGGCCCCTGGTATAGACCGATGCTCTGCAAGCGGGCGAGCGGCAGGATCACGAGCTTGCGCCACACGATGCCGCGACGCATCAGGAGCACGTCAGGCGTGAGACGGAAGCCGTTGCGACGGTACGAGAGCGGGCGGATCCACCATGCGCGCTTCGGCGTGTTCGTGAAGGTGTCCGTCTCGCCGGGTCCGAACATCCCCTGCTGCACGACGAGCGCCCGCTCGTCGTCGGGCAGCCCCGGCTGGAGCAGCCGCAGCACGCGCTCGACGTCGGCGGCGGTGCCGACCGGCAGCGCCGTCGTGAACTGGTCCGTGCTGCCGTCGGCGGCGCTGCGACCAGTGAGGCGGTTGATGCGGACGGCCCACCAGCCGGCGGGGCGCCACATGATCGGCTGCGTCACCTCCACCGCGTGCACGCGGCCCGGGGGCACGATCTCGGTGATGGTCGTGAAGAGGCCGAACGTGATCCGCACGCCGTCGGGCGTCGGCGCGATCGCGTACCGCAGCGAGCGGACGATCGAGCGCACCCAGTAGGCGCCGAAGCCGATGATCGCGGGAACGAAGCCGAACAGCAGCCAGGTGACGCCCTGGCTGACACCGATCACGATCGCGGCGATCGCGAACAGGAGCCCGAGTGTCGACATGCTGAGGATGTGGGACGCGACGAGCCGGCCGACCGGGATGTGCACGACGGATTCGAGCTCGGTCACCGGCGCTTCGGGGCCTTCGATGAGGCCGGTGATCTCGCGCCCGACGGTCTGGCTCAGTGTCGCTACCCTGCCCGCGCGCCGCGGGCCGGGGGCGCCCGCGGGCCC
>NZ_DATCVK010000180.1:0-2625 GCF_036566905.1 Microbacterium sp.
GACCGCGGATGTCGCGGTGTCGAGCGGGGGCGAACAAGCCGTCCCGGCATGTCGCAGCCGTTCACGATGTGCCAGAATCTGTTCTCGGTACCGCCGTCAACGGTGCTCGAAGAGGAGCAGCGTGGCCGCCGTCCGCATCCCTGTCGACAGGGATCTCTCGATCGATTTCGCCCGTGCCTTCTGCCTGCCGATCGTGGTGCTGCTGCACGCCCTGCAGATGGGCATCGGCGGGGATCCGCTGCGCGCGTTCAACGCGCTCGACGGATTCGAGCCCCTCGCCTGGGCGACCTGGCCGCTCATGATCATGCCCGTGTTCTTCATCTGCGGAGGGTTCGCCTCGATCACGCAGTGGCGGCGCCTGCGCGGACACGGCGAGACCGTCGCCCACTACCTCCGCATCCGTGCCATCCGCTTGGCGCAGCCGCTGGTGGGGCTCGTCGCAGCCGTCGGCGCGGTGCTCGCGATCATGCTCCTCGCGGGCGTCGACGCCGAGTTCCTCCGCACCTTCGCAGTGCGGCTCGCGGAGCCGCTCTGGTTCATTCCGGTGTACCTGATCTGCACGGCATTCGTGCCGACGATGTCGTGGTTGCATCGGCATGCTCCATGGTCGGCGTACCTCGGGCTCGCGGGGGCGGTCGTCGTCGTCGACGTGCTGACGCGCGAGTTCGATGTGCCGGTCGGCGCCCTCAACTGGATCTTCGTGTGGCTGTTCGCCCAGCAGCTCGGGTTCGGGCTCCGCGACGGGTGGTTCGCCCGTCGGTCGCGACTCGTGCTCGTCGCCATCGCCGTCGGGGCGTACGGCGTCATCGGGGTGCTCGTGACCTGGTTCGGGTACTCGCACGACATGCTCGACAACCTCAACCCGCCGACGTTGGCGATCCTCGCCCTCGCGCTCGGGCAGGCCTGCCTGTTCGCGCTCGCGCAACCGCTCATCCGCCGCCTGATGCAGTGGCGGCCGATGCTCGGCGCGGTCTTCGTCTTCGGCGTCTACGGCATGGTCATCTACCTCTGGCACACGTTCGCGATGGCCGTCGTGACCGCACTGCAACTCGCGTTCGGGCTGCCCTTCCCCTCGGTGCTGTCGCCGGCGTGGTGGGCGACGCGTCCGCTCTGGATCATCGCCATCGCCGTCGTGATCGCCGGATGCTGCATGATCGTGCCGCGCGTCGAGTCGCGGTGGCCGAAGCCGATCGAGCGGCGAACCCCGCTGGCTGCGGTGCTGCTGTGGAGCTCGTGCGCGGTGGCCGGCGTCGGGGTGCTGCTCGTGCTCGGCTACCTCCCGTGGCAGAACGGCCTGCTGGGGTGGGCGCTCGTGACCGTCGCGGTGGTCGCGCTCATCGTCGGTGGCCCCGGGCAACGGCAGCCGCGGGGGGAGAGCGCGGCCGAGACGCGGAGCACGGCGTCGTCGGTCGCCGCACGATCGTAGGCTTGAGGGCATGGTCGCAACCGAATCCGTCGTGTCGTCGAGCCCCGGTGCGGACCCGATCGCGCCCGGAGAGGCCGACGACGAATCGGTCCGCCTGCGACTCGCGATCGCGTACGACGGCACCGACTTCAACGGATGGAGCCGGCAGCCAGGACTGCGCACCGTCCAGGGGGTCATCGAAGATGCGCTGGCGATCCTCTTCCGGCGCACGGGCACGGCGCCGCGACTGACGGTCGCCGGGCGCACCGATGCCGGGGTCCACGCTATCGGGCAGGTGGCGCACTTCGACGTCCCGCCGGCGGCGCTGGCATCGGTGACCCGGGCGCGCCGTGGGCACGCCTCCCGACCCGAGGACGCGGGGCCGGCAGGAGTGCTGCTCCGCAGGTTGACCGGGGTGATCGGGGCATCCGATTCCGATGTCGTCGTGACGGCGGCGTCGCTCGCACCCGACGGGTTCGACGCACGCTTCTCCGCCATCTGGCGACGCTACGAGTACCGCATCGCCGATTCCGCCGCCTCGCGGGATCCGCTCGACCGGCACCGCACCGTCTGGCGCCCGCGCGCGCTCGACACGGAGCGCATGGATACCGCGGCGCTGACGCTCCTCGGCCTGCACGACTTCGCGGCGTTCTGCAAGCCGCGGGCCGGGGCGACGACCATCCGCACCCTGGAGTCCTTCCGGTGGCGACGCGACGACGACGGCGTGCTGGTGGCCTCGCTCCAGGCCGACGCGTTCTGCCATTCGATGGTGCGCGCGCTGATCGGCGCTGCGGTGGCGGTCGGCGAGGGCCGCCTCGGCGTCGACGCGCCCGCCGAGCTGCTGCGCGCCGGGGAGCGGACGAACGCGTTCATGGTCATGCCGGCGAAGGGGCTCGTGCTCACCGAGGTCGGCTACCCCGACGATCACGAACTCGAGATCCGGGCGGCGCAGACGCGTGCGCGGCGCCAACTGCACGTCCAGCTCGACGACGAGGCGGATGCGGGGGAGTGAATCGGCGTCGATTGGACGCGTGCCCCTCGAGCCGCTAAGCTTGCCCTTTGGTGCCGTCCTCTGCGGTGGCATCCGAAGTTGAGCCCTCCACCAGGGCGTTCGAACGCATCGCGGGCGAACACCCACCGGAGTGGGATTCACGAACCCCTCACTCGATCAGAAAGCAGTAGTTCCGTGACGCGCACGTTCACTCCCAAGCCGTCCGACA
>NZ_DATCVK010000181.1:0-23313 GCF_036566905.1 Microbacterium sp.
CCCGCCTCGGCGAGGCGCGTGCGGGCCTCGGCGCCGACGGCGCCGCGGCGCGCGATGATGTAGTCCTCGGCGGCGGACACCTGCGCCTGGGCCTGCATCATGACCTGGCCGACCATCTGGCGGGCGCGCTCGGCCTGAGCCGCGGCATCCCGCGCGCCCTGCACGAGCGTGTCGATCTGCGTGTTGGCCGCCTCGAGGCTCTGCAGGGCCGCCAGCGGGCGCTTGGCCGTGCCGGTGAGCTGTGTGCGCGCGGCGTCGAGCTGCTGCCGCGTGGCGGCGATGACGCTCGCGATGCGGCCGTCGGTGTCGGACAGCGCCGAGGCCGCCGCGATGTCGCTCTCGAGTTCGGCGACCAGCGCGGTGGCGTTGCGCTCGCCTGCGGCGAGGTCGGTCGCGAGCTTCTCGATCGCGTCCTCGAGCAGCGTTGCCTGGCCGACCGCCTCTTCTGCGGCCCGGATGCCGACCGCGGCCTCGCCGCCGTCGCCGGCGCCGATCGCGGTCTGCGCAGCGGCCAGCTGCTCGTCGGCGAACGCGAGGCGCTGCCGCGCCTGGGCGGGGTTGTCGACGACGGTCGCAAGGGCCTCGGGGGCGTAGGCGGACTGGAGCTCCTGCAGCCGCGCGGCCGCCTGGTCGAGGGATGCCGCGGCTTTGGCGCGTTCGTCCTGCACGCGGGCGAGCGCCTCGGGGGCGTTCTGCTCGAGCTTGCGCAGCTCGTCGAAGGCCGCGGCCTTCTCGTCGAGCAGGGAGTTCGACGCCTCGCACAGTGCGATGATGCGCTCGTTCCAGGCGCGGGCGTCCTGCGGGGAGTCGGGGGTGGCGTCGTCGAGCTGCTGCTTGAGCCCGAACGCCTCATCCAGGCTCTGCTGCGCGGTCGCGAGCGCCGCCTCGAACTCGGTGGTCGCGGCATCCCCGAACTGCGCTTTGGCGAAGCCGAGCTCCTGGGCGCTCGTCTTGATCGCGTCATCCGTCTCGACGAGGAGCGACGACGCGCGCCGCTCGAGCTCCTCGATGCTCGGCTGCGGTGGTCCGGTCGGCCCGCTCGGCACGGCGCCCCGGGTGCGCCGGCGCCGCAGGAACATCACGAGCAGGACGATCCCGACGCCGACGACCACGATCACGAGGAGCCAGGTGAACCACGACCCACCGCCGGAGGCGCCGGAGTCGACCGCGCCCGAACCGCCGCCGGCGGCATCGGTCAGCCCATCGGCTGCGGCGTCGACGGCGCCGAGCCAGTCGTCCTGCGCGAGCGCCGGCTGGATCCGCTGCTGCTCGATCGCGTCGAGCTGGTCCTGGGTGAGCGGGCCTGCCGAGTCGGCCGAGAGGTAGTACTGGCGCCCTTCGGTGGCGACGGCGAGGAGGTACTGCGTGGTGCCCAGCCCATTGTCGTCGGCGGTCTGGTTCGCCCAGTCCGCCGCGTCGGCGGGGTCGGTGAAGTCGTCGACGTAGACGACCCAGAGGTCCAGTCCCGTGTCGGACTTCAGCTGCTCGAGGCGTCCCTGCGCCTCGGCCTCCTCCGTGGGTGACAGCACGTCGGCGTCGTCGAGTACGAAGCCCGGGTCGAGTGTCACCGGGGGAGTCGCCAGCGCGGCCGCGCCGCCGATCGCCGTGACCGCGACCACCGCAGCGGACGCCAGCGCTGCAGCCCATCGCAGTCGCATCGATCCCCCCTCTGGGATTCGGGTTACCCCTCCGGCGAGTCTATTCAGCCGCGGGGATACGACGATAGCCCACGGCCCCCGCCCCGCATGTGTGTTCGCCGAGAACGTACCCGTGCTCCCGCAACCTCGTCCTCCGCGGCCGCCCCCTCCACCGTCCCCCCTTCGTTGAGTTGGCGTATACGTACGCCGAGCCCGGCGTGTCGCGTGCATCTGGGGCAAGTCGACGGAGGGAAGGACGCGTGCGGCCGGGCGGCGCCGTGCGGGTCGCTGCGGCGCGCCACCGCGGCCGGCCGGTAATCTTGCCGATCCGGAGGAGGACCATGGACGATCGCTACGGCGCCGATGTGCTGGCCACGGGGTGGAAGGGGCACGGGGTGCGGCAGCTGCCCCGCGTGCCGGCATCCCGCGATCTCGTCGTCGAGGTGGCGGAGGACGGATTCTGTGGGGCCGTCGTGGGCGTCGCGGGCGGCGTGGTCGAGCTCGAAGACCGATCCGGCCGCCGCCGCATGTTCCCGCTGGGCCCCGGATTCCTCATCGACGGCAGGAACGTCGTGCTCGGGCCGCCCGCCGCGGCACCGGTCGCCACCCGGCCGAAGCGGACGGCGTCGGGGTCGTTCGCGGCCGCCGACGCTCGCGCGCGCACGGCCCGGGCGAGCCGCATCCTCGTGGAGGGCCGCCACGATGCCGAGCTCGTCGAGCGGGTGTGGGGCGACGACCTGCGGGCCGAGGGTGTCGTCGTGGAGTACCTGCAGGGCATCGACCTGCTCGACGCCGCGCTCGACGAGGAGCCGCCGTCGGCAGAGCGTCGCTACGGCGTCCTCGTCGATCACCTCGTGCCCGGGTCCAAGGAGTCGCGCATCGCCGACGCGATCGCACGCGGACGCCATGGCGCGCACGTGCTCATCGTCGGCCACCCGTGGATCGACGTGTGGCAGTGCGTCACGCCGCGCGCGGTGGGGATCGAGCGCTGGCCCGAGGTGCCGCGCGGCATCGAGTTCAAGGTGGGCGTGTGCCGGGCACTGGGCTGGCCGGCACGCGACCAGGCCGACATCGCGCGGGCCTGGCAGCGCATCCTGGCATCGGTGAAGAGCTATCGCGACCTCGAGCCGGCGTTTCTCGGACGCGTGGAGGAGCTCATCGACTTCGTCACGGTGCCGCAGTAGCGGCAGTGCCGACATCCGGTCCCGAACGCGCCAGCCTCCTGCGACGGCTGCATCGGCGACCGCCGCGCTCGCACGAGACGGCGGCGTCCGAGCGCTCGGTAGCCTGGTGGGGTGACGAACCCTGCCACGCCGGCCCCCGAACCCCGTACCTTCCGTGAGAAGCCGGTGTCGTTCGTGCGCCGGAGCGGACGGATGTCGGAGGCGCAGGAGCGCGCCTGGACCGACCTGGCACCTCTCTACGTGATCGAGGTGCCCCGCGATTCGGCGGCCACCAGCATCCTGCCGGGTTCGTCGATCGATCCCGTCGCCGTGTGGGGCCGTGAGGCGCCGCTCGTCGCAGAGATCGGATCGGGTCAGGGGCACGCGATCGTGCACGCCGCGACCTCGCGGCCTGACACCGACTTCCTGGCGATCGAGGTCTTCCGGGCGGGCCTGGCCCGCACCATGCTCGATGCCGACCGCGCCGGCGCGCGCAACCTGCGCCTGGTCGAGGCCAACGCGCCCGAGGTGCTGCAGCACCTGCTGCCGGCGGCATCCGTCGACGAGCTGTGGGTGTTCTTCCCCGACCCGTGGCACAAGAAGAAGCACACCAAGCGACGCCTCGTCGCCGACGGGTTCGCTCAGATCGCGGCTGCCGCGCTCCGGGACGGCGGCGTGCTGCGCCTGGCGACGGACTGGGAGGACTACGCGCGGCAGATGCGCGACGTCATGGCCGCCGCGTCGGAGTTCGAGCCGACGTTCGAGGGGGAGTGGGCGCCGCGCTTCGAGGGCAGGGTGCTCACGGCGTTCGAGCGCAAGGGCGCGCGCGTGGGACGCGACATCCGCGATCTCTCGTACCGCCGCGTCTCGAGGCCATGAGCGCAGCGCCCGGCCCCATCGCCGGGCCCGACCCGGCGCCGGACTCCGCGCCCGGGGCGCAGCGCGACCGGTGGCGCTTCGTGCGCCCGCTCGCGCACCGCGACTTCCGCATGCTGTTCGGTGCCGTCGTGCTCTCGATCTTCGGCGCCGGCATGTGGGCCGTCGTCATGGTGTACACCGTCATCGACGCGGGCGGTGGCCCGGTGGAGCTGTCGGTGGTCGCGGCAGCGAACGCCGTCGGGCTGCTGCTGTGCGCGATCCCCGGCGGGATCGCCGCCGACCGCGTCCCGCGGCGCCTGCTGCTGCGCGTCGTCGAGCTGCTGAACCTCCTCGCCATCACGTCGGTCGCCGTGGCCGGCGTGCTCGGCGCCGTGACGATCCCGCACCTCGCGATCGTCGCCTTCGTGCTGGGGGCGGGGGCCGGGTTCTTCTTCCCCGCGTACAGCGCGATCCTGCCGCGCATCCTGCCGCCCGCGCAGCTGCTCGCGGCGAACGGCCTCGAGGGCGCCATCCGCCCGGCGCTGCAGCAGGCGGCGGGTCCCGCTGCCGCCGGCATCATCGTCGCCGCCGTGTTCGCGCCCGCCCACGCGGCATGGGGCGTCGTCGCCGCGCACGCGCTCGCCCTGGTGCTGCTGCTGTTCGTGCGCCCCGAGCCGCCCGTCGCGGCCGGCGAGGAGCACGAGCCGCCGGCCGGCGTACGAGGCGTGTTCCACGATCTGCGTGAAGCCGTGGGCTTCACCATCCGCACCCCGTGGCTGCTGTGGACGCTGCTGTTCGCGACCGGCTGGGTGCTCGTGTTCCTGGGACCGGAAGAGGTGCTGCTGCCGTTCCTCACGCGCGAGCGCATCGGCGCGGATCCTCGCCTGTTCGGATTCCTCCTCGCGATCTACGGGATCGGCGGAGTGCTCGGATCCATCGTGGTGTCGTCGATGAGGCTGCCGCGTCGATACCTCACGGTGATGATCGGCGTCTGGTCCGTCAGCACACTGCCGTTCGCGATCGTCGGCATCACGCACGAGTACTGGGTGATGGCGCTCTGCCTGTTCCTCGTGGGTTTCGGGTTCAGCTACGGCAACGTGATCTGGGGAACGCTGCTGCAGCGCCGCGTGCCCCGGCGCATGCTCGGGCGCATCTCGAGCCTCGACTTCTTCGTGTCGCTCGCACTCATGCCGCTGTCGATGGCGCTGGCGGGCCCGCTCGCGGAGGTGGTGCCCATCGAGGCGATCTTCATCGCGGCGGGCGTGATCCCGCTCATCCTCGGCGTGCTGGCCTACCTGGTGGCGGGGATGCCGAAGGATGAGATCGCGCACCCGCTCGATCACTGACCCCCGTCCGCCCCCGCCTCCGGAGCCGCCCGTATGCCCGCACACCCTGACGCCCCACCCGCGCCGGTCGTCGCCGCGTGGTCGTGGGGCGTGGTGCCCGCGCTCCTGGTGTGCCTGGCCGCGCCGGCCTTCTTCGTGGTGCGGCTGCCGTGGCTCGGCTGGGTGCTGCTGGCGGCGGGACTCGTGGTCGCGCTCCTGACTGAGCGGACGGATGCCGGCGAGCAGCGACGCCCTTCGCCCCTCGATCGCGCGAACCCTGGCCGGCAGCGCGCCGAGCGCGCGGTCGCCGGATCCGACACGGCCACGACCGCCGGCATCCGTCGGTCGCCGTCGCTGGTGCGCGACCTGTCGCTCATCGCGGCAGGCCTGCTCATCGTGAGCGCCATCCCGCTGAAGGCCGAGCTCGACAACCTCGCGATCCTGCGGTTCGCGCTCGCCCTCGGCGGGGCGGTGGCGGTGCCGTACGCGATCTCGCGGTGGGTGTACCGCGACCACGCGATCCGCTTCCCCTGGCGCGGCGGCGGGCGCTGGACCCGGTTCCAGTGGACCTGGCTGGTGGCCGTGCTCATCCTCGGGTGGCTGATCCTGCCGTTCTACTTCATCACGTCGGGCGTGTACCTCAACTGGCCGGTCGTCGACACGCCCGAGCTCATCGCGCGGCTCTTCGTGGGGGTCGGGGCGGTCGGCATCTGGGACGAGCTGTTCTTCATCTGCACGTGCCTCGCACTGCTGCGGCGGCACTTCCCGTTCTGGCAGGCGAACCTGCTGCAGTCGGTGGTGTTCGTGTCGTTCCTGTGGGAACTCGGCTACCAGGCCTGGGGGCCGCTGCTCGCCATCCCGTTCGCGCTGCTGCAGGGCTTCATCTTCATGAAGACGCGATCGCTCACCTACGTCGTGACGGTGCACCTCCTCTTCGACGCGGTGGTGTTCCTCGTGCTCGTCCATGCGCACAACCCCGGGCTGCTCGACCGGCTGTTCCTCGTGTGAGCGCTGCCCAGGCCGTGCCCAGGGGCAGCGGGTAGGCTGGCGCACGGATCCTCGACCGGATCCCCGGACGACGGATCAGTACCCGGTGGGCGACAAGACTGGCCAGGAGCACAGTCATGTCGTGGGTCATCCTCATCGTCTCCGGAGTCCTCGAGGCCGTCTGGGCCACCGCGCTCGGCAAGAGCGAGGGCTTCACCAAGCTCTGGCCGACCGTGGTCTTCGGGGTTTCGCTCGTGCTGAGCATGGGCGGTCTCGCCTGGGCCATGCGCGACATCTCCACCGGCACCGCCTACGCGGTCTGGGTGGGCATCGGCGCCTCGCTCACCGTGGCCTACGCCATGATCACGGGTGACGAGGCGTTCTCGATCGTCAAGATGCTGCTGATCCTGGGGCTCGTCGGATGCGTCGTCGGTCTCAAGCTCGTCGGTCACGAGTGAGGCGCGGGGACGGATGCCGCGGCATCCGTCCCGTGGCTCTCTCACTCTCAACCTGACGTCGAGATGACTTGCAGGTGAACCCTTGACGACACCCGTGCGGGGGAGGACATTAGGTAGTGCGAAGTGAACACGGAAACGAGGAACCCGAAAGGGAACCGGACACGGAAACCATACTTCGCGAGACGATCCCCCCGGCGCTTCGGCACCGAGGGGATCATCGCTGTGTGCCAGGCATCGCCGGGGCTCGTGCACGAAGCCGGAGCCCCGGCGAGGCTCGCTCGGCGCCGCCGACCCGCGCCCATCCTGCCCGGGGCGATCCGGTGAGAGGCAGCCTGCCCGTGCGAAGGTGGAGACGACCACCGCCTCCCCACGCCTTCCAGGAGCCCGCATGCCGCGACCTCTCGCCGGGTTGACCACGCGCAATCTCGCCACCGAGCTCACCGCGGGCGTCACCCTTCTGGCCATCGCCGTGCCCCTCAACATCGGGTACGCGCAGATCGCCGGGCTGCCGCCGACGGCGGGCCTGTACGCCCTGATCGTCCCGACGATCATCTATGCGCTCGTGGTGTCGTCGCGTCAGGTCGTCGCCTCCCCGGATGCCGCGGCCGCCGCGCTCGTCGCATCGTCGGTGGGCGGTCTCGCGGCCGCCGGCAGCGCCGACTATGCGACGCTCGCCCTGGCGCAGGCGATCATCAGCGGCATCCTGTTCGTGCTGATGTCCGTGTTCAAGCTCGGCTTCCTCGCGAACTTCCTCTCGAAGCCGATCCTCGTCGGGTTCGTCGGCGGTCTCGCGCTCGACATCATGGTGAGCCAGATCGCCAAGATGCTCGGGGTCAAGATCGACTCGGGGGGCGAGTTCCTCGACAAGACCGTCGGGCTGGTGACCGGGCTCGGCACGGCCAACCTCTGGTCATTGCTGATCTCGGCGACATCGGTCACGGTGCTGCTCCTCGGCGCCCGGTATCTCAAGGCCGTCCCGTGGGCGCTCGTGGTGCTCGTGGTCTCGACGCTGGTGGTGGTGCTCACCGGCCTGGACGAACTGGGTGTCGACGTGCTGGGCGAGGTTCCTGCAGGACCCCCGGCACTCACGTGGCCGGTCATCGACTGGACGATGTGGTTCACGCTGATTCCCTCGGCGATCGCGCTCACCCTCATCACTACGGCCGAAGGACTGCTCGTGTCGCGGTCGTACGCCGAGAGGCGCGGGTACCCGTTCCACGCGAATCGCGACCTGCTCGCCTTCGGCCTCGGCAACATCGCCGCCGGCGCACAGGGCAGCTTCGCCATGGGCTCCTCGACCTCACGCACCGCCGCCATGGACCAGGCGGGCTCGCGCACCCAGCTGCCCTCACTCGTGCTCGCCGCGGGGACGCTCCTGCTCCTGCTGTTCGGCACCGCGCTCCTCGCCGACATCCCGTCGCCCGCCATCGGCGCGGTGGTCGCCGTCGCCATCCTGCCGCTCCTCGGCATCCGGGAGTTCCGGCAGCTGTGGCGCCAGGACCGGTTCGAGTTCGCGGTCGCCGCCACCTGCTTCCTCGTCACCGTCTTCGTCGGCGCGATCCCCGGGATCCTGGTCGCCTTCGTCCTCGCGCTCATCAACCTCGCCAAGCGCGCGGCGAATCCGGCCATCGACGTCCTCGAGGCCGACGACGACACGAAGCAGTCCCTGCTCGAAGACGCCCCCACGGGGGCCACCACCGCGCCCGGCCTGGTGGTCGTGCGGATGGCCGCGCCGCTCTTCTTCGCGAACGGAGCGGTGTTCGCCGCTGCGGTCAAGCGCGCGGTCACCGGTGCCGACCAGCAGGTGCACCACGTCGTGATCGACATGGAGGCGGTGACCGACATCGACGTCACCGGCGCCGAGGCGTTCGAGTCGCTCCAGCGTTGGCTCCACGACAACGACGTGACGCTCGCGTTCAGTCGTGTCCGACCGCCCACCAGAGCCCGCCTGGAACAGCTCGGACTGCTGTCCGGTCAGGCCTTCTTCGCCACCAACAGAGCGGCCGTCGCGACGCTTGCCGACCGCGACGTGGCCCCGCAAGACTGAGGATCCGGTCATCCGGCCGGTACGAAAGGGAGAAGCACATGCAGCAGCGCGAACCGGAAGCGTCGATCAGGGAGGCCCAGGCGAAGGCTCTGGCATCCCTGCCGTTCGACGACGTCGACGATTTCGCCGCGGCGGAGCGGGGTTTCCTCGGAACGCTCGACGACCCGAAGATCCGCAACGACAAAGGCGACGTGGTGTGGGACGCCTCCACCTTCGACTTCGTGCAGGGCGAGGCCCCTGACTCCGTCCACCCCAGCCTCTGGCGGCAGTCGAAGCTCGTCGCCAAGCACGGCCTCTTCGAGGTCGTTCCCGGCATCTATCAGCTGCGCGGCCTCGACCTCTCGGTGATGTCGGTCATCGAGGGCGACACCGGTGTGATCGTCGTGGACCCGCTGATCTCGGTCGAGACGGCGGCGGCGGCGATGGCCCTGTACCGCGCCCACCGCGGCGACCGTCCGATCCACGCGGTGATCCACTCGCACAGCCACATCGACCACTTCGGCGGCGTACTCGGCATCGTCAGCGAGGACGATGTCGAAGCCGGCAAGGTGCAGATCGTGGTGCCCGAAGGGTTCCTCGAGCACTCGGTCGCCGAGAACGTCTACGCGGGCACGGCGATGGCGCGACGCGCCGGCTACATGTACGGCGCAGCGCTCGAGCGCGGACCGCAGGGACAGGTGGGCGCGGGACTCGGGCAGACGACGTCGACCGGCAACCCGACGATCCTGCCGCCGACGCTCGAGGTCAAGGCCACGGGCGAGACCCACACGATCGACGGCGTGGAGTTCGAGTTCCAGATGGCGCCCGGCACCGAAGCTCCGTCCGAGATGCACTTCTACCTGCCGCGCTACCGCGCGCTGTGCATGGCCGAGAACGCCACGCACACGCTCCACAACCTGCTGACGCTCCGCGGTGCCGTCGTGCGCGACCCGCACATCTGGTCGCAGTACCTCACCGAGGCGATCGAGCGGTACGGCGACGAGGCCGAGGTCGTGTTCGCGTCGCATCACTGGCCGACGTGGGGCAACGAGGCGGTGAACGGCTTCCTCGCGATCCAGCGCGATCTGTACGGCTACCTCCACGACCAGACGCTGCGCCTGCTCAACCAGGGCTACAACGGCGCGGAGATCGCCGAGCTGATCCAGCTGCCGCCGGCGCTCGAGGCATCTTGGAGCACGCACGGCTACTACGGCTCGGTCAGCCACAACGTCAAGGCGATCTACCAGCGCTACATGGGCTGGTTCGACGGCAACCCTGCGCGCCTGTGGCCGCACCCGCCCCAGGCTCTGGCCGAGCGCTATGTCGAGGCGATCGGCGGCATCGATCGCGTCGTCGAACTCGCGCAGACGGCGTTCGACGCCGGCGACTTCCGGTGGGCGGCGACGCTCCTCGACCACGCCGTGTTCGCCGACTCCGACCACGCCGCGGCTCGCGCGCTGTACGCCGACACGCTCGAGCAGCTCGCCTACGGCGCCGAGAACGGCACCTGGCGCAACTTCTATCTCTCCGGCGCGACGGAGCTGCGCGAGGGCAACTTCGGCACCCCGACGCAGACGGCGGCGCCGCTCATCATCGCCCAGCTCACCCCGGAGCAGCTCCTGGACGCGCTCGCGATCCGGGTCAACGGCCCGAAGGCGTGGGACCTCGACCTCGCGGTGGACCTGACCCTCACCGACCTGGGTCGCAGGTTCCACGTGACGCTGCGCAACGGGGTTCTGGTCTACGTCGAGCGGGAGCCCGACGCCGCCACGCCGCTGCACCTGACCCTGTCGAAGGTGCGCCTGATCCAGATGGCGGGCGGTGACACCGAGAGCGCGGGCATCGAGGTGCGCGGCGATGCGGGCGTCCTGCAGCAGATCCTCGGCGTGCTCGACGAGGCCGATCCGAACTTCGAGATCGTCCTCCCGTAACCCGGCTCCCGATCGCCGGCATCGCCACCGCGATGCCGGCGATCGGCGATAGCAGTCCCCGCGCAGAGGGTCAAGGCGCTCCCCGCTGCCGGGGCGGTTCGCAAGACTCGGAGTATGAACCGGTGGCGACGCGTGTGCTGCGTGCCCCTGCTGGTGATCGCGCTGGGCGTCTCGGGTTGCGGCGTCACGGTGCCGAGCGACCCGCAGGGCACGCTCGATCGCGTGCGCGGGGGAGTGCTCCACGCGGGGGCGTCGGCCTCGGGCGAGCTCGTCACGGTCGACGGCTCCCAGGTGGGCGGCTCGCTGGCCGAACTCGTCGAGGGGTTCGCCGAGTCGGTCGACGCGAAGGTCGAGTGGACGGTGGGCAGCGAGGAGGACCTCGTCGACGACCTGGAGACGGGGGATCTCGACGTGGCGATCGGCGGGATGACCGACGCGACGCCGTGGTCTCAGCGGGTCGCGGTGACGCGGGCCTACGACACGATCCCCGGAGCGCGGTCCCGTGGTGCTGCTGATGCCGCTCGGGGAGAACGCCTGGCAGGCCGCCATAGAGGGCTACCTCGACCAGGAGGTCGCGCCGTGAAGACGATGGGACGCACGGACCTGCCCCCGGAGCAGCAGAAGGCCCTTCGCAGCGCCATCCGCTGGGAGTGGTTCACCATCGGCTACACAGTGGTGACGATCGGCGTCATCGCCCTGGTCGTCGGCGGGTCCCAGGCGATGAAGACCGCGTGGATCGAGGACATGCTCTCCCTGATCCCGCAGATCTCCTTCCTGGTCGCCCTGATCTTCATCCGGCGCCCGCCCACGCGCGCCTTCCCGTTCGGTCTGCACCGCATGATGGGCGTCGGTCACCTGGTGGCGGGGGTCGCGCTGCTGGCGGTCGGCGGCGACCTCGCGTACGAGGCGATCAGCGGTCTGGTGAGCGGCGACCACCCCTCGATCGGCACCGTGTACCTCTTCGGCCAGACGATCTGGCTCGGCTGGTTCATGGTCGGGGTGATGAGCATCATCGTGATCGGCCCCTTCTTCTACGGCCACGCCAAGGCGAAGCTGGCGCCGAAGCTGCACAACAAGGTGCTGTACGCGGATGCCGACATGGCGAAGGCGGACTGGACCTCCACCGCCGCGTCGATCGTCGGCGTGCTCGGCGTCGGCATCGGCCTCTGGTGGCTCGACGGCGCCGCGGCCCTCTTCATCTCGCTCGGCATCGTGTGGGATGGCTGGCGCAACTCGCGCGCCGCGGTGCGCGATCTCATCGACCAGCGTGCGCGGACCGAGGACGATGCGCGCCCGCACCCGCTCATCGCGCGCATCGCGAACCGCGTCGGCGAGTTGCCGTGGGTGCGCGAGAGCGCCGTGCGCATGCGCGACATGGGCCAGGTGTTCCACGTCGAGGTGTTCGCGGTGCCCACCCACGACGAGGTGCGTCTCGACGAGATCGAGGAGGCGCGCACCGCCGTGGCACGGCTCGACTGGAAGGTCCAGGACGTCGTCGTGATCGTGACGGCCAGCCTTCCGGACGAGGCCGAGCCGGCGGCACACCAAGAGGAATCGCACCGCGACGCGTGACCTGCGATGGCGGGTCTCGGCTGAGCCCGCCGCGCCCCGAGGCTCCGGCGGCGCGCCGGCGGCGTCTCGAGGGGGCGCGCGGACGGTCCCGGCGGTCAGTCGAGGTGCGGCGTTCCGTTCTCGGCGGACTCGCCGTCCGACGACGGCCCGGGATCCTCGTCGGGGACCGGAACGATCGCCAGCTGCACGCCGGGCGTCAGCAGCAGGTGCGCGGCGCGCATCTGGCCTTCGCCGTCATTCACCTCGAGCCAGTAGGGCCCCGCGATCATCCCCGCCTCGATCTCCTCCCGGAGGTCTTCGTAGCGGCGCCCTCCGATGCTGTAGTGCTCCCCGCCGTAGTAGATGTCGATCCTCTTCATGATCGCTCCCGTCCGAGGGCTACACCGTCGCACTGCGCACGGGCCCGCGGCCAATGCCTTGACAACGTGACGGGGTTCCCGTAGCCGATCAGCTGAGCAGCTCGTGCTCCGGCGAGGTGACCGGGTTGGACTGCGCCGGTTCGGGCACGAGATACAGGCCCGAGGGCGAGTTCGCCGTGTACGCGAGGGCGTCGATCCAGGCCGGATTCAGCTGAGGGGTACGGCTGCCGTAGAACTTGTACACGAGGGCGCAGCGGGGGTGCACCCAGATGGTGGTGCGTCCGTCGCCGATACTGACGTCGTCGCGCCACGTGAAGTGGAAGGGCTCTCCTCGCCGGAGCTTGGTGCCGATCACCAGCTGCAGGTGTGCGAGTGTCCGGTCGTCGAAATCGACCTTCACCGTCCCCTCATAGGTCAGCTTGCCCATCGTGCGCCTCCGCTCTCGGCCTGCCGGCGAACACAGCGCTGGGGATGGCTGCAGGGCCGACGGCGATCAGGTACAGCTCCGATCCTTCCCCCGAGAGCGGGTCGGAGCCAGCCCTTGACACGGGACGCCCGAGCACCTCGCGATCGATGCCGACCCGTTGTGCGCCGCGTTTCGCCGGGCGCCTACCCGTGAAAAGCCGACCCCGCCGGGATGGTAGTCTCGATCGGCACGCCTCCGTAGCTCAGGGGATAGAGCGTTGGTTTCCGGTACCAAAGGTCGCAGGTTCGATTCCTGTCGGGGGCACAAAAAAGAATCCCAGGTTCGCCTGGGATTCTTCGTTTTCCGGGGCAGTGTCTGACCGCCCGCGCGTCACCGGGTGACGGCGTCCTCGTCGTGGGGCGCGTCGGCCACGATCGCCGGCTGCTGCTCCATGCTCTCGATGGCGTCGGCCACCCGCCCGGCGAGGTAGGCGTGGCCGTCGGTCGAGGGGTGATCGCGGCCGATCGGACCGGTGTCGATGACGTCGAGGTAATTGGCGGTGGTGATCCAGTCGTCGGCGATCGGCGAGACGTACCACCAGCCGCGCGCGGCGGCCAGCTCACCCAGGTCCGCGTCGATGCTGCGTGTGGAGCTCTCGACCGGCAGCACCTGCGGAGAGGGTCCGAGGACGACGATCGCGGCGTCCGGGTAGCGGGCCTCGAGCGCGTCCCACGCGGCGGTCACGGCATCCCTGTACCCGGTCGGGTACAGCTTGCGGTCGTTGATCGAGCCTTCGACGATGACGAGGTCGGGGTCAAGCGCCGGGTCGAGGGCGTCGATGCGCTCGCCATAGGCCGGCCCGTCCAGGCCGGGCTTCAAGTAGCCGCTGCCGCGCACCCCGTTCACGACCGTCTCGACGCCGAGCTCGTCGGCGAGCAGGTACGCGAAACCGAGGGTAGGCACGGTCGCGGCAGACCCGTACACCCACGAGTCGCCGAACACCAGCACGCGCGCGTCGTCCTCGAGCACGAGAGGGGCGGGCGGGACGGATGCCGCGACTCTGGCATCGCCTTCCGCCGCGGCCACGGGAGCCACCGGCTCCGGCGCACCCCAGGGACGCAGGACGGCCACCGCGCACACCGCAGCGACGGCCAGCGCAGCGCCCAGCAGAGGGAGCCACAGCCGCCGTGCGCGGGATCGGCCGGGCGCGTGCATGAGATGAGGGTAAGTCATCGATCGGCGAACACCGAACATGGCTCGTGAACAGGGGAATCCATGCAGCAGATCCTGAGGTTCCGGACAGCTCACCGCCGTCTGCGGCCGAGCCTGTGGAAGTCCGTGCGGCACCGCCGCCGCGGCGTGCGAGGATACTTCGGTGCAACGCGTCGTGACCGCTGAGATGGACCTCGAACTGGGGGCATCCGTCGACCTCATCTTCCAGATCGCGGCCGCCCAGGCGGTGCCGATCTCGAACGAGCAGCTGACGTTCACCCAGGGCGATCGCGTGTACACCCCGACCGAGATCGTGGACCAGTCGGGGAGCCGGCTGCACCGTCTGACAGGCGAGCCGGGTCGCCTCGAGATCCGCTACGAGGCCACGGTCGACGGGCAGGCGTCGACGAGCCGCACGAGCGACCTCGAGGCGATCACCTACCTGCGTCCGAGCCGCTACGCGCAGTCCGACGAGGTGTTCCAGCAGGCCCGCCGGCAGTTCAAGGGGCTCTCCGGCCATGACCTCATCGCGGCGGTGTCGGAGTTCGTCTCGACGAGCACGACCTACACGCCTGGCCTCAGCCAGGGCACCGACAGCGCCGTGACGACTCTGATGACGGGGCAGGGTGTGTGCCGCGACTACGCGCACGTCGTCATCGCCCTGCTGCGCGCGATGGACATGCCGGCGCGCTACGCCGCCTGCTACGCGCCGGGCCTGCGCCCCATGGACTTCCACGCCGTGGCCGAGGCGTACCTCGACGGCGCCTGGTACGTCATCGACGCGACCCGCCTCGCGAACCGGAGGTCGCTCGTGCGCATCGCGACCGGACGCGATGCCGCGGACTGCGCCTTCCTCAGCTACCACGGCGGCTACGTCGGCCTCACCCGCCTGCGCGTGGACGCGTGGGTGGTCCCGGACGCCGCCACCCTCGACGGTCTCCACGCCCTGCCCGATGCGCCGTCGCTGAGCGCGAGCCTCACGGATGACGCGGAAGACCCCGCCGCCGACGATTTCGGAGCACTCGTCCAGATCTCCTGACGCCGCGGCGGGCAGCCGGGCACGCGATCCCGGCGAACCGGAGGTGCGCGGAGCGGGGCGCGCGATCCCGGCAAACTAGACTGGGCGGGCTATGAATCCCGAAGCCCTCTCCGCCGCCCTGCTCGCCGTCGTCGCCCCCCTCGCCGAGGCGCGACGACCCGGTGCGGCCGACGGGCTGACCCCCGCGGATCTGCCGCTCGAGCGGCCCAAGAACCGCGACCACGGCGACTGGGCCTCCAACGCGGCGCTCAAGCTGGCGAAGGCCGTCGGCGCGAACCCGCGCGAGTTCGCGGCCGACATCGCCGCCGGGCTCAGCGAGGTCGACGGCGTCGCGGGCGTCGAGGTCGCCGGTCCCGGCTTCATCAACATCCGGCTGGATGCCGCCGCCGCCGGTGCGCTCGCGAAGACCATCGTCGATGCCGGCGCCGCTTTCGGCTCGAACGAGTCGCAGCGCGGCAACACGATCAACCTGGAGTTCGTCAGCGCCAACCCGACGGGGCCGATGCACATCGGCCACACGCGCTGGGCAGCGCTCGGCGACTCGATGGCCCGGCTGCTGCTGGCCAGCGGCGCGACGCTCGTGCGCGAGTTCTACGTGAACGACGCTGGTGCCCAGATGGACCGGTTCGGCCGCTCCGTGCTGGCAGCGGCGAAGGGCGAGCCGACCCCCGAGGACGGCTACCCGGGTTCGTACATCGACGATCTTGCCCAGCGCGTCCTCTCGGCGGTGCCCGACCTGCTGTCGCTGCCGGGCGACGAGCAGCTCGCGGTGGCGCGGGACCGCGCGTACGAGCTCCAGCTGGGCGACCTTCAGGCGTCGCTGGAGAAGTTCAACGTCCACTTCGACGTCTTCTTCAGCGAGCGGACGCTCCACGCGAAGGGACCCGACGGCGAGCCCAGCCTGGTCGACGAGGCGGTCGACCGCCTGCGCGAGCAGGGCCACGTCTTCGACGACGAGGGCGCCGTGTGGGTGCGCACCACCGACTTCGGCGACGACAAGGATCGGGTCATCCGCCGCTCCAACGGCGAGTACACCTACTTCGCCGCCGACGCCGCCTACTACCTCAACAAGGGCGACCGCGGCTTCGCGCACAAGATCTACCTGCTCGGGGCCGATCACCACGGCTACGTCCACCGCCTGAAGGCGCTCGCCGGCGCCGCGGGTGACGATCCCGACAAGGACATCGAGGTGCTCATCGGCCAGCTGGTGTCGGTCAACGGCGCGCGGTTGTCGAAGCGGGCAGGCAACATCATCGAGCTCGACGACCTGCGCGAGTGGATCGGCACCGACGCGCTGCGGTACTCGCTGGCGCGTTATCCCGCCGATTCGCCGCTGACGCTGGACCCCGAGATCCTCCGCAAGCGCACGAACGACAACCCCGTCTTCTACGTGCAGTACGCGCATGCGCGCACCCACAACGTCGGGCGCAACGCCGCGGCATCCGGGGTCGACCGCTCCGAGTTCGCGCCCGAGCTGCTCACGCACGAGACGGAGTCGGCGCTCCTCGGCGCGTTGCAGGAGTTCCCGCGCATCGTCGGGTTCGCCGCCGAGGTGCGCGAGCCGCACCGCGTCGCCCGCTACCTGGAGGAGCTCGCCGGGCTCTATCACCGCTGGTACGACAACTGCCGCGTGATCCCGCTGGGCGACGAGCCCGTCGAGCCGGTTCACCGCACCCGCCTGTGGCTCAACGACGCCACGGGACAGGTGCTGCGCAACGGACTCGATCTGCTGGGCGTCACCGCACCGGAACGGATGTAGACATGACCCACGGCGACACGCAGGCGACCGAGCCCCTTCCCGACGACATGCTGCCTGCCGCAGCGGCGCCGGCCCCGCGCCGGCGCGTGTGGCCGTGGATCGTGGCGTTCGCGATCGTCGCGGTGCTCGCTGTCGCCGCGTGGTTCGCCGCGGAGGCCATCGCGCGCCAGGTCGTGACCGGTGTGGTGCGCGACCAGGTGCGCACGCAGCTGTCGCTGCCGGCCGATCAGCAGATCGACGTCGAGGTCGCGGGCGCCGTGATCCCGCAGCTCATCGGCGGCAGCATCGACGACCTCACGATCGCGTCCGACGACGTCACCTTCGGCGGCGTCTCCGGCGACGTCTCGGTCACCGCGCACGATGTGGCGGTGCGGGGCACCGGCGAGATGAGCGGCGCGACCGCCACGGTCTCGTTCGACGAGGCCGAGCTGCGGACGCTGCTGGCGACGGTCGAGGGCTTCCCCTCAGACACCGTCGGCCTCGCGGCGCCGAACGTCACGATGTCGATGGACCTGCAGCTGTTCGGCGTCGCGATCCCCGTCGGGGTGGCGCTCACCCCCTCGGCGGCGGACGGCCAGATCGTGCTCTCGCCCGCCGCGCTGCAGCTCGGCGGCTCCGAGGTCACCGCGGACGCGCTGCGCGACCAGTTCGGCAGACTCGCCGACTCCGTGCTGCGCGACTGGAACATCTGCATCGCGCAGTACCTGCCGGCAGGTGTCACGCTCACCGGCGTCGAGGTGGACGGCGACCTCCTGGTGGCCGATTTCGACGTCGACGGTGCGATCGCCACGGATCCCGCGCTCCAGGCCAACGGCACGTGCGCCTGAGACGCCGCGGAGCGTCACACGGCACGGGGGCCGCAAGCCGTGTGCCCTAGACTTCTAGCACCGCCGGAGACCCGTGTCACCGCCAGAGCGTGACCCCTCCGGGCGGCAGAGCCGTACCACCATCCCCGGACGGCCACGCGTCGAAGCTCCCACCGATTGGTCCACCGTGTCCGCCGACCCGCACACCCGTTCCGTCGCTCCCGCCTGGCTGGAACGTCCCGCCGACGCGAACGCGCTCGCCGCAGCGGTCTGGCCGACTGCCGCGACGCGTGACGAGGACGGCGTCCTCGAACTCGGCGGCATCCCGGCGACGGCATTGCGCGACCGGTTCGGCACGCCGCTCTACGTCGTCGACGAGGACGAGGTGCGCGCCACCGCGCGGCGCACGCTCGACGCCTTCCGTGCGGCGGCCGCACTGCACGGCGTACAGGCCCGCGTGTACTACGCCGGCAAGGCGCTGCTGACCACCGAGGTGGTGCGCTGGGTGACCGAGGAAGGGCTCGCGGTCGACGTCTGCACCGGCGGCGAACTGGCCGTCGCCCTCGCGGCCGGCGCCGATCCGGCGCGGCTCGGCTTGCACGGCAACAACAAGTCCGTGCCCGAGCTCGAGCGCGCCGTCGAGGCCGGCGTCGGCTCCATCGTCATCGACAGCCTCATCGAGATCGAGCGTCTCGCGGCGATCGTCGAGCGCCGCGGAGCGTCGCAGGCGGTGCTGCTGCGCGTCAACAGCGGTGTGCACGCCGAGACCCACGACTTCCTCGCGACGGCCCACGAAGACCAGAAGTTCGGCTTCACGCTGACGGATGCCCCCGCCGCCGTGGCGCGCATCCGCGAACTGCCCGGTCTCGAGTTCGTGGGCCTGCACTGCCACATCGGCTCGCAGATCTTCGGCACCGCCGGATTCGAGGAGTCCGCCGCACGCATCGTCGAGCTCCACGCCGAGCTGCGAGAGGGCGGCGAGCTGCCGGTGCTCAACCTCGGCGGCGGCTTCGGCATCGCGTACACGTCGGTCGACGACCCGACGCCGATCGAGGCGCTCGCGCTCGGCATCGCCGAGGCCGTGGCGCGGCAGTGCGAGGTGCGCGGCATCCCGGTTCCCCACCTCGCGTTCGAGCCCGGCCGCGCGATCGTCGGCCGCGCGGGCGTGACGCTCTACGAGGTCGGCACGACCAAGCCGGTCGCGCTCGAGAGCGGCGACACGCGGCTGTACGTGAGCGTGGACGGCGGCATGAGCGACAACGCCCGCCCCGCCCTGTACGGCGCGCAGTTCTCGGCGCGGATCGCGTCGCGCACGAGCGACGCCGAGCCGGCGCTCGCGCGGGTCGTCGGAAAGCACTGCGAGTCGGGCGACATCGTGGTCGACGCCGAGTACCTGCCCGGCGATGTGTCGCCCGGTGATCTGCTCGCCGTGCCCGCGACCGGCGCCTACTGCTTCTCGCTCGCGAGCAACTACAACTACGTCCCCCGCCCGCCCGTCGTGGCGCTGCGCGGGGGAGAGGCGCGCGTCATCGTGCGCGGCGAGACGATCGACGATCTGCTCGCCCGCGATGGCGGCCTCGAGACGGCCGTGTTCGAAGCTGGGCGTCCTCTCGCGGACGCACCGATGGAAGGGACCGCATGACCGACTACCGCCGCCTCCGCGTCGCACTGCTGGGAGCCGGAGCCGTCGGCTCGCAGGTCGCGGCGCTGCTACGCCAGCACGCCGACGAACTCGCCGACCGAGCGGGAGCGCGGCTGGAGCTGGTCGGCATCGCGGTTCGCGACGTCGACGCCAAGCGCGACGTCGAGCTGCCGTCCGAGCTGTTCACGACCGACGCAGACTCGCTCATCGTCGGCTCCGACATCGTCATCGAGCTCATGGGCGGCATCGAGCCGGCGCGCACCTACCTGCTGCACGCGATCAACTCGGGCGCCGACGTCGTGACCGCCAACAAGGCGCTCCTGGCGACCCACGGTCCCGAGATCTTCGACGCGGCCGACCAGGTGGGTGCAGAGGTCTACTACGAGGCCGCCGCCGCCGGTGCGATCCCGATCATCCGGCCGCTGCGCGACTCGCTGGCCGGCGACCGCGTGCAGCGGATCATGGGCATCGTCAACGGCACGACCAACTACATCCTCGACCGCATGGACACCGAGGGTGCCGAGTTCTCGGACGTGCTCGCGGATGCGCAGCGCCTCGGATATGCCGAGGCCGATCCGACGGCCGACGTCGAGGGCTACGACGCCGCGCAGAAGGCCGCGATCCTCGCGAGCCTCGCGTTCCACACGACGGTGCCGCTCGAGGCGGTTCACCGCGAGGGCATCTCGTCGATCGACTCGTCGATGATGGATGCCGCGCGCCACGCCGGTTACGTCATCAAGCTGCTCGCGGTGTGCGAGCGCCTGACCGAGGAGTCCGGCGAGTCCATCTCGGTGCGGGTGTACCCGGCGCTCATCGATCGCGCCCACCCACTGGCCAGCGTGCACGGCGCCAACAACGCGGTCTTCGTGCAGGCCGAGGCCGCGGGCAACCTCATGTTCTACGGCGCCGGCGCCGGCGGCGTGCAGACCGCGTCCGCCGTGCTCGGCGACGTCGTGTCGGCGGCGCGCCGCCACATCGCCGGCGGCGTCGGCGTCGGCGAGTCGACGCTGGCGAACCTCCCCATCGTCCCCGTCGGCCGTGTCACCACGCGCTACCAGATCACGCTCGAGGTCGACGACCAGCCGGGAGTGCTCGCGACGGTCGCGGGCATCCTCAGCGAGGGGCGCGTCTCGATCGCCACCGTCGAGCAGACGGTCGTCGAATCGGGCGACGGCGAGGGCGGCGTCGCCCGACTGGTGATCGGCACGCACAAGGCGTTGGAGCAGGACCTGAGCGAGACGGTGGACCGACTGGCCGCCAGCGGCGTCGTGGAGCGCGTCGTCTCGGTTCTGCGGGTCGAAGGCAACTGAGGGTCTGAAGGAGACTGACATGGCACATGTTTGGCGCGGAGTCCTCCGCGAGTACGCAGATCGTCTGGGCGTGACGGATGCCTCGACCGTGATCACGCTGGGAGAGGGCGGGACGCCGCTGCTGCCGGCACCGGCGCTGTCGCGTCGCACCGGCACCGACGTGTGGGTGAAGTTCGAAGGCATGAACCCCACCGGGTCGTTCAAGGACCGCGGCATGACGGTCGCCGTGTCGCGTGCGATCGACCACGGCGCCAAGGCCGTGATCTGCGCCTCGACGGGCAACACGTCCGCCTCGGCCGCCGCTTATGCGGCCCACGCCGGCATCACGGCGGCGGTGCTCGTTCCCGAGGGCAAGATCGCGATGGGCAAGCTCAGCCAGGCCGTCGCCCACAACGGCCGCCTCATCCAGATCCGCGGCAACTTCGACGACTGCCTCGAGATCGCGCGCGAGCTGGCCGACAACTACCCGGTGCACCTGGTCAACTCGGTCAATCCCGACCGCATCGACGGCCAGAAGACCGCTGCGTACGAGGTCGTCGAGCAGCTCGGCGACGCCCCCGACTTCCACTTCATCCCCGTCGGCAACGCGGGCAACTACACCGCCTACACGCGCGGCTACCGCGAAGAGGCCGACGCCGGCGTCTCGACCCGCATTCCCCGCATGTTCGGCTTCCAGGCCGAGGGCTCGGCGCCGCTCGTGCGCGGCGAGGTCGTGCGCAACCCCGAGACGGTGGCCAGCGCCATCCGCATCGGCAACCCCGCATCCTGGGACCTCGCCCTCGAGGCGCGCGCCGCGACCGACGGATACTTCGGCGCCATCGACGACGACCGCATCCTCGCCGCGCAGAAGCTCCTCGCCGGCGAGGTGGGCATCTTCGTCGAGCCGGCGTCGGCGATCAGCGTCGCGGGACTCCTGGACCGCGTCGAGGCCGGCGTGGTGCCGCAGGGCGCGCGCGTGGTGCTGACCGTCACCGGCCACGGCCTCAAGGACCCGCACTGGGCGCTGCGCAACGCCGACGGCTCGGAGGTCGCGCCGACCGTGGTCGACGCGACGACGTCGGAAGTGGCATCCGTCCTCGACCTCGCTCCCGCCGCTGCCCACCCTGCCGAAGCCCAGGGACCGCGCGCGTGAGCGCAGCCGTCGTGCCCGCGTCCGGCCACGGCGCCCTCCCCGGGCGGCGGGTCGTGGTGCGGGTTCCGGCGACGAGCGCGAACCTCGGGCCCGGGTTCGACACGCTCGGCCTCGCGCTGAGCCTGTACGACGAGCTCGACGTGACGGCACTGCCCGAGGGCGAGCTCGAGATCGAGGTCGAGGGTGCCGGCGCCGCGGACGTGCCGCGCGACGCCTCGCACCTGGTGGTGCGGGCGATCGCGTACGCGTTCGAATCGGCAGGACGACGGATGCCGGGGCTCCGCCTCGTCGCCCGCAACGTCATCCCGCACGGGCGCGGCCTCGGCTCGTCGGGTGCCGCGGTGGTGTCGGGCCTGCTGGCCGCGAAGGGCCTGCTCGAGGGCGACGTGGAGCTGGGCCCGGATGCGCTGCTGCGTCTGGCGACGGAGCTGGAGGGTCACCCCGACAACGTCGCGCCTGCGCTGTTCGGCGGTCTCACGATCGCCTGGGTCGATGACGGTGGGCCCCAGCACAAGAAGCTGCTCGTCCACCGTGGCGTGTCGCCGCTCGTCTTCGTGCCTGAGTTCACGATGTCGACCAAGCTCGCACGCAGTCTGCAGCCCACGCAGGTCCCTCGCGAGGACGCCGTGTTCAACGTGTCGCGTTCCGCGCTGCTGATCGCGGCGCTCACGCAGAGCCCCGAGCTGCTGCAGGCGGCCACCGAGGACAAGCTCCACCAGAACTACCGTGCGAGCGCCATGCCCGAGACCGACGGTCTGGTTCGCGCGCTCCGTGCGGAGGGCTTCGCGGCGGTCGTGTCGGGGGCGGGCCCGAGCGTGCTCGTGCTCGCCGATGGCCCCGGGCGACGCCTCGAGGCGGCGGCTCTCGCGGCCGCCGTGACCGACACCCCGTGGGAGGCGCTCATGCTCGCCGTCGACTTCAAGGGTGGTACAGTGAGGGAGTACGCGGAGGGTTCCACGTAATACGTGAATCTGGCCTCCGTCGCAAATCTGCGAAACCACCGCACGGCATTCTGACCTGCCGACGTCCGCTGAGCACCCTCGCGGTCCCTCACCCCGTCGGCGGGAGTTTCGACAGGCGTGACAACTATCGAGACGGGCAGACGCCCTCCGCAGTGCTGTGCGAGTCGTGCACATTCGTTCGTTTTTCACAAGGGAGAACTCGTGGAGTCCATCTCCGAGGTCCATGCTGATGTTCCGGCCGACGAGCGCGCGGAAGCGCCCGAGGGTGTCGAGAACGCCGAGACCATCGAAGCCCCGGCCGACGCCGTGGCTGAAGAAGCCGTGATCGAGGCCGTCGCCGCCGAAGAGATCGCCGAAGAGGCCGTGGCCGAGGCCGTCGTGGCCGACGCTGTCGCCGATGAGGCCGTCGTCGAGGCCATCGCCGCCGAAGAGGTCGCCGAGGAGGCGGTCGCCGAGGCGATCGTCGCCGAGGATTCCGGCGATCAGGCTGCCGCAGAGGCCGCTGAAGCCGCCGCCGAAGAGGCCGTGGCCGAGGCGCTCATCGCCGACGCCGTCGCCGAAGAGGCCGTGGCCGAGGCGGCTGCCGCCGACGCCGTTGCCGAGGAGGCCGTCATCGAGGCGGTCGTGGCCGAGGCCGTGGCTGAGGAAGTCGTCGCCGAGGAAGCCCCGGCCGCGCCGGTGAAGGCCCCCCGCAAGCGCGCGCCGCGCCGTGCCAAGAGCGCCGACGTC
>NZ_DATCVK010000182.1:0-21300 GCF_036566905.1 Microbacterium sp.
GTCGAAGACCTGCTCGAGCGTGACGTCACCGGTGGCGACGGCGCGCAGGGCCTGCTGGACCTGCACGAGGCGCTGCTCGGTCGGCCGCTCGATCTCCTTGAGCAGGGTGGCGAGCTCGTCGCCCGCCGGGGCGTCGCCGTCCCAGTGGAACTGGACGCCGCCCTTGTCGATGGAGCGCAGGGCCTTGCCGAGCGCCTCAGTGAAGTTGCGGCCCAGCGCCATGGCCTCGCCCACCGACTTCATGGTGGTGGTCAGGGTGTCGTCGGCGGCGGGGAACTTCTCGAACGCGAACCGCGGGACCTTGACCACGACGTAGTCGAGCGTGGGCTCGAAGCTCGCGGGGGTCACCTTGGTGATGTCGTTCGGGATCTCGTCGAGCGTGTAGCCGACGGCGAGCTTGGCCGCGATCTTCGCGATCGGGAAGCCGGTCGCCTTGGAGGCGAGCGCCGAGGACCGCGACACGCGGGGGTTCATCTCGATCACGATGATGCGCCCGGTGGCAGGGTCCACGGCGAACTGGATGTTGCAGCCGCCGGTGTCGACGCCCACCGCGCGGATGATGTCGATGCCGATGTCACGCAGCTTCTGGTATTCGCGATCGGTGAGTGTCAGCGCCGGGGCGACGGTGATCGAGTCGCCCGTGTGCACGCCGACGGGGTCGACGTTCTCGATCGAGCAGACGACGACCGTGTTGTCGGCGGTGTCGCGCATGAGCTCGAGCTCGTACTCCTTCCAGCCGAGGATCGACTCCTCGAGGAGCACCTCGTTGGTGGGCGAGTCGTGCAGGCCCGCACCGGCGATGCGCCGGAGGTCGGCCTCGTCGTACGCGAAGCCCGAGCCCAGGCCGCCCATCGTGAAGGAGGGACGGACGACGAGCGGGTAGCCGAGCTCGTCGGCGGCGGCGAGCACCTCGTCCATCGTGTGGGCGATCCGGGATGCCGCGACATCGGCGCCCGCGTCGAGCACGAGCTGCTTGAAGATCTGCCGGTCCTCGCCCTTGTTGATCGCCTCGAAGTCGGCGCCGATGAGCTCGACGTCGTACTTCTCGAGGATCCCGTGCTTGTGCAGGTCGATCGCGGCGTTGAGTGCCGTCTGGCCGCCCAGCGTCGGCAGGATCGCGTCGGGCTTCTCCTTCGCGATGATCGTCTCGATCACACGCCAGTTGATCGGCTCGATGTAGGTCGCATCGGCGAAGTCGGGGTCGGTCATGATCGTGGCCGGGTTCGAGTTCACCAGGATGACGCGCACGCCCTCCTCGCGGAGGACGCGGCAGGCCTGCGTGCCCGAGTAGTCGAACTCGCACGCCTGCCCGATGACGATCGGGCCGGAGCCGATGACCAGGACGGAGTTGATGTCGTCGCGCTTGGGCATTACTTCGCGGCCTTCTTCTCGAGGTTCGCGACGACGAGGTCGCGGAAGCGGTCGAACAGGTAGTTGGCGTCGTGCGGGCCGGCGGCGGCCTCGGGGTGGTACTGCACGGAGAACGCGGGGATGTCGAGGGCGCGCAGGCCCTCGACCACCTGATCGTTCAGCCCGACGTGACTGACCTCGATGCGCCCGTAGCCGTGGGGGCTGTCGAACTCGCCGTCCACCGGCGCGTCCACGGCGAACCCGTGGTTGTGGGCGGTGATCTCCACGCGTCCGGTCGACTTGTCGAGCACCGGCTGGTTGATGCCGCGGTGGCCGAACGGCAGCTTGTAGGTGCCGAGGCCGAGCGCACGGCCGAGCAGCTGGTTTCCGAAGCAGATGCCGAAGAACGGCAGCCCGTCGTCGAGCACGTCGCGCAGGAGGTCGACGTGGTCGCCCGACGCGGCCGGGTCGCCGGGGCCGTTCGAGTAGAAGACCGCGACCGGGTCGATCGCGCGGATCTGCTCGATCGTGACGTCCTGCGGCAGCACGTGCACGTCGAACCCGCGTGCCGCGAGGTTGTCGACGGTCGCCTGCTTGACGCCGAGGTCGAGCACCGCGAGGTTGCCGATGCGCTCCCCCGTCGCCTTCGTGACCTCGGCGGAAGCCACCGACACCTGTGCCGACAGGTTCTGGCCGGCCATCTGTGGCGCCTCGCGCACGAGTCGCAGCTGCTCCTCGGCGTCGATCGCCGCGGCCTCGCCCGAGAAGATCGCGCCGCGCATACTGCCGGCGGATCGGATGTGGCGGGTCACCGCGCGCGTGTCGATGCCGCTGATGCCGACGACGTCGTCCTTGACCAGCGCGTCGTCGAGCGACTCGTCGGCTCGCCAGTTGGAGACGACGCGCGAGGGGTCGCGCACGATGTAGCCCGACACCCAGATGCGACGCGACTCGGGGTCCTCGTCGTTCATGCCGGTGTTGCCGATGTGGGGCGCCGTCTGCAGCACGATCTGGCCCGCGTACGAGGGATCGGTGAGCGTCTCCTGGTAGCCGGTCATGCCGGTGGCGAAGACGACCTCGCCGATGGTGGTGCCGATGGCGCCGTACGCGCGTCCGACGTGGCGGGTCCCGTCCTCGAGCACGAGGACGGCAGGGGCTGTCTGGAAGAGGGAGGTCATGAATCGGTTCCCGTCTGGGTCGGGGGAAGGATGCCGGCCACAGCGTCCGCGAGGGCGCGGGCCGAGGCATCCTGAGGTCGGAAGTAGGTGTCGACGGTCGAGCCGGCGTCGGTGCGCCACGTCAGCCGGGTGAGGCCGCCGGCTTCGACGACGCGGTCGATCGCGACCGTGGACTGGCCGACGTCGACGATGCGGTCGGGAGTCAGCACGAACGGGTCCTGCCCGGTGAGGCCCACGGCGACGCCCTCGTCGGCGACGGTCACGGTCGCCTTGGAGCGGAACGCCATGCCCGGCGCCGCGATGCGCTCCAGCGGAGCGTCGCGCGCGGTCGTCGCGACGTACAGTGCGGCGAACGTGGCGCGCACGTGGGCGTCGGCGGGCAGCTCGCCCGGGTGGACCAGGGGCGTCGCATCGCGCCGCGTCCGCCGCCACCAGGCCCACGCCAGCACGCCGAGCAGCGCGATCGTGACGAGCACGATGACGCCGAGGGCACCTTCGCGCGTCATGCGCGCACCCCCGGTGCGTCCAGCAGGTCGCCGTCGGCGACGGTGACCGTGCCCCGGTGGAGCGTCCAGCGCACGTCACCCGGCAGCTCGCGCCCGAGGTACGGCGAGTTGACGCTCCGACCGCGCAGATCGTCGGTCGTGAAGGTGCGGCGCGGTGCCGGGTCGTAGAAGGCGAGGGATGCCGGCTGGCCCTCGGTGAGCGGGGTGCCGTGACCGGTCAGGCGGCCGATCCGCGCGGGCTCGCGCGACATCACCCGAGCGACGTCGCCCCAGGTGAGCAGTCCGGTGTCGACCATCGCCTGCTGCACCACGCGCAGCGCGCTCTCGAGCCCCACCATGCCGTTGGCCGCGGCGTGCCACTCGCACGCCTTCGCCTCGGTCGGATGCGGGGCGTGATCGGTCGCGACGATGTCGATGGTGCCGTCGGCGAGGCCCTCGCGCACTGCGAGCACGTCCTCCTCGCGCCGCAGCGGCGGGTTGACCTTGAAGCGGGCGTCGTAGTCGCGCACCAGCTCGTCGGTGAGGAGCAGGTGGTGCGGGGTCACCTCGGCGGTGACGTCGACGCCGCGGCGCTTGGCCCAGCGGATGATGTCGACCGAGCCCGCCGTCGAGAGGTGGCACACGTGCAGGCGTGAGCCGACGTGCTCGGCGAGCAGCACGTCGCGGGCGATGATCGACTCCTCGGCCACCGCCGGCCAGCCGGCGAGGCCCAGCTCGGCCGAGACCGCGCCCTCGTTCATCTGGGCGCCCTCGGTGAGCCGCGGGTCCTGCGCGTGCTGGGCGATCACGCCGTCGAACGCCTTCACGTACTCCAGCGCTCGCCGCATGATGAGCGGATCCCACACGCAGAAGCCGTCGTCGCTGAAGACGCGTACACGCGCCCGGGAATCGGCCATCGCGCCCAGCTCGGCCAGGCGTTCGCCCTTCTGGCCGACCGTGACCGCGCCGATCGGCTGCACCGTGACGAAGCCGGCCGCCTCGCCGAGGGCGAGCTCCTGCTCGACGACGCCGGCGGTGTCGGCGACGGGCGAGGTGTTGGGCATCGCGAAGACGGCGGTGTAGCCGCCCGCAGCCGCCGCGCGCGAGCCGGTCAGGATCGTCTCGGACGCCTCGTATCCGGGTTCGCGCAGGTGCGTGTGCAGATCCACCAGACCGGGCAGCATCACCAGACCGTCGACATCGACGACGGTCGCGCCCGCGCGGCTCAGGCCGGGGCCGATCTCGGCGATGACGCCGTCGTCGACGATCACGTCGGCGGCGGTGGATCCTTCGACGTATGCGCCGCGGAAGAGAAGGGTCTCGCTCATCGGGTGTTCTCCTTCTCTTCGCCGCCGGTGACCGGGGCGTCCGTCGCGGGTGTGGTCTCGGCTGCGCCGTGCTCCGCTCCTGCCAGCAGCAGGTAGAGCGCGGCCATGCGCATCGAGACGCCGTTCGCGACCTGCTCGAGCACCGTCGAGCGCGGCGAGTCCGCGGCTTCTGCGGAGATCTCCAGACCCCGGTTCATGGGTCCGGGGTGCATGACAATGCTATCCGCTCCGAGCGCCTGAAGGCGGCGTGCGTCGAGGCCCCAGCGGCGTGAATACTCCCGTTCAGTAGGGAAATATGCCGCATTCATGCGCTCCAGCTGGATGCGCAGCATCATGAGCGCGTCCGGGCCGGCCGCAATCGCCTCGTCCAGGTCGTACAGCACCCGGACGGGCCACCCGGACATGTCCTGCGGCACGAGGGTGGGCGGGGCGACGAGGGTCACGCGAGCGCCGAGGGTGTGAAGCAGCCAGACGTTCGAGCGGGCGACCCGCGAGTGCAGGACGTCGCCGACGATGGTGACCTTCACCCCGGCGAGGTCGCGGCCGCGGCTGTCGTCGCCGAATCGGCGTTTTCGGATCGTGAACGCGTCGAGGAGCGCCTGCGTGGGGTGCTCGTGGGTGCCGTCGCCGGCGTTGACCACTCCAGCGCTGATCCAGCCGCTGGTGGCGAGGGTGCGCGGCGCGCCGGAGGCGCCGTGGCGGATGACGACGGCATCCGCCCCCATCGCCTGGAGGGTCTGCGCGGTGTCCTGCAGCGACTCCCCCTTCGAGACGCTCGAGCCCTTCGCAGAGAAGTTGATCACATCGGCCGACAGGCGCTTGGCGGCCGCCTCGAACGAGATGCGGGTGTGCGTCGAGTCCTCGAAGAAGAGGTTCACGACGGTCTTGCCCCGAAGGGTGGGCAGCTTCTTGACCTCGCGCCGCTGCGTGTCGGCCATGTCCTCGGCCACATCGAGGATGCGCAGGGCGTCCGTGCGGGCGAGGGTCTGGGTGTCGAGCAGGTGCCTCATGAGCCGACCGTCACCGCCCCTCGATCGTGACGGCGTCCGCGCCGTCGGTCTCGTCGAGGCGCACGTTGACCCGCTCGTCGCGGGAGCTCGGCAGGTTCTTGCCGACGAAGTCGGGACGGATCGGCAGCTCGCGGTGCCCGCGGTCGACGAGGGTCGCCAGTCTCACGGCCGCGGGGCGGCCGATGTCCTGCAGAGCGTCGAGGGCCGCGCGGATGCTGCGCCCGGAGAAGAGCACGTCGTCCACCAGGACGACGACCTTGCCGTCGACCCCGCCCGGCGGGATCTGGGTGCGCTGCGGGGCACGGGTCGGATTGCGGTGCAGGTCGTCGCGGTACATCGTGACGTCGAGGGCGCCGATCGGGACGGGGACGCCGCCGAACTGCTCCACCAGCGCACCGATCCGACGCGCGAGGGTGACGCCGCGAGTGGGGATGCCGAGAAGAACCAGACCGTCGGGGCCTTTGTTGGACTCGAGGATCTCGTGGGAGATCCGAGTCAAGGCCCGGGCGATGTCGGCGCCGGTCATGACGGTGCGAGGCTGCACGGTGGGCGTGCTCATCCGCCGCTCCCTTCTCCGCCTCACAGGACGGGGTTAAAGGTTGCTGTGATCGTCGCCCAGTCTACGTCACGGCGAAGGCCGGCCCCGAATCGGGACCGGCCTTCATCGCGGTGCCGCCTCGGTCATCGCACGGCGGGTCCGCGCAGGACCCTGGAGGCGACGACGAGGGCAGCGGCGATCAGCACGACGTTCTTGAAGATGTACTGGCCGGTGAGCGTCGGACCGGCGGCGCCGAAGACCTCGGCGGGCAGGAGCACCACCGGAGAGAGGATGCCGACGAACGCGAGCGCGAGCACCGCGAGGCCGATGCGGGCGAACGAGCCGCCGGCGATCAGGAGCGCTCCCGCCGCGACCTCGATCAGCGCGGTGGCGATGAGCGCCGCCTGCCCGCTGACGAGTCCGAAGGTCAGCTTCTCCCACGTGAGGCTGACGAGCTCCTCGACCGGGCTGACGCCCGGAAAGAACTTCAGGGCCCCGAAGACGACGAAGACGCCTCCCAGGGCGATGCGCAGGGCCGGGATGCTCCAGCGCTGCAACGCGACCTTCACGGCCGCTTCGGTGCGCGCCTCCCATGACAGGAGGGCGCGGAGCGGGGCGGGACGACGGGTGGATGCGGGGACGACGACGCCGGCGGCGCCGCGGACGGGAACAGTGGTCATGGCGTGACTCCTTCGGTTCTGATCGCCCGCGATCGCGGGCACGGTGATCAGGATTCCGACGGCCGCGCGATGATACGGATCCGGCACGGATTGGCGCTCGGAGTACACATCTCCCGGCACAGAAGCGCCGTCTCGTTGTCGAAGATCTACAACAAGACGGCGCTTCGGGTGGGTCAGGCCGCGGGCGTGGTCGCCTCGCGGTACAGCGCGCCCTCCACCTGGGACGCGCGGATCGGGTGACCCTGGCTGGTGAGGCACTTACCGCTCGCGAGATCCCATTTCCAGTCGTGGAGGGAGCACGTCAGGACTCCGTCCTCGATCTTGCCGGTCTTGGTGAGATCCGCGCGGAGGTGCGGGCAGCGGCGCTGCACGAGCCAGTCGCCGAGCTGAGCGTCCTCGGTCTGATCCGTCTGCTCCGCGTACCAGTTCTCGACGTACTCGATGCGGTCGCGCGACAGGCACTTGAGGAACGTGGTCAGGAACTCGTTGAACTTGCCGCTGCGCCCCACCTCGAACTGCATCGACAGGAAGATCGAGTTCGACCAGTCGATCTCGTGGTCCGCGATGTTGGTCGAGACCAGGTCCGCGGGGATCGTGTACCAGTAGATGCACTCGTCGTCGGCGTACTCGCGGACCTTCGCCTTCGGGAAGTCCACCACCATGTCGAGGTCGCCGATGCGGAAGCGCACGACGCCGCCCACTCCGTTGCGGATCGTGCGAGCGCGCCGGAGCAGCGGCTCCCACCACTCCTTGATGGCGGCGAGCATCTCGTCGGGCGGCAGCACGGCCGCGCGCGACGCCTCTTCCGCGCGGATCTCGTCCTGACGGGAGTCGCGCTGCTCGGCCAGGTACGACCACTTGTCGTCGAAGATGCGGTCGATCTCGGCATCCGTGTACAGGGTCTGCGTGATCGAGATCTCACCGCCGTTCAGCTCGACGACCGTCCCCGGCAGGAACTCGTAGCTCTTCTGGTCGGGACGCAGCTCCTTCATGTGCTGGAGGAACTGCCGCTGGTCGGTGAAGATCGCGTCGCCGTCGAGACCGTAGCCGTTGTACTTGAACAGCTCCTCGCGCAGGAACATCGGCGGACCGGCCATCGGGAAGACGTGCTCGGCATCGACCTTCTCGATGTAGTACATCGCGCGCTTGTTCTGCGCGTCGCGCTTGAGCTTCGCGAAGTTCTGCTTCGCGTCCTGGGGCAGGTCGTAGACCATCGGCCACCAGATGGCGCCCGAGACCTGCGTGAAGTACGCCTCGGGCTTGGAGAAGCCCAGCAGCTTCTCGAGGTCGAGCGGGTGCGAGTCGTTCTGGTTCAGAATGCTGGCGGTGCCGTCGTCGACGCTCAGGGACGAGTCGCCGATCGGCCCGTCGCTCGGGGCGCGCAGTGGGGTGACCATCACCTTGAGGTCGCCGAAGTCGAGGGGAACGCCCGCCTGGGTGAAGACGATGTTGTCGTAGCCGAGCGCCCGGAGATCCTGCTCGAGGTCGTCCGTGGGGTATTCCGGAAGCAGCACCCTGATGCTCTTCGGAACGAAGCGCTGCATGAGCGCCGGGTCGAAGTGATCACGGTGGCGGTGCGAGATGTACAGGAAGTCCGCGTTGCCGTACTTCTGCCAGTCGAGTCCGCGGTTGTCGGGGAACGGGAACCACGACCCGAAGAAGGTCGGGCCGATCACCGGGTCGCAGAGGATGCTTCCTCCCGCCGTCTCGATGAACATTCCGGCGTGGCCGAGGCCCGTGATGCGCATGGGACTCCTCCCGTATCCAGCAGTCGAACGAACCAGATGAGTCTAGGCGAGGCGCACCGGGGGTGCCCGACGACCCGGCCGTGGAAAAGTCCTCCGGCGGCGTCCGCTCAGGCGGTCGGGCGTCCCGGCTCGTCCCGGAGCAGGGCGAACAGGTCGCCGACCGGTGCGAGATGCTGCAGCTTGTCGGGGTTCAGCTGGTTCGCGAGCGCGCGGATCCGCCCGTCCTCCACGTGGAGAGTCAGCACCGACAGCGTCGCGCCGTCGGCCCCGCGGAAGCGCACCGCGTGCTCCGCGTTCGCGATGGCGGGCTCCACGCCGACCCCGAGCACCACGCCGCGGCGCATGAGGCCGATCAGGAACCGCGCGACCGCGACGTCGCCGGTCATGGGCCGCTGGATCGCGGGCGCCTTGCCGCCGCCGTCCGCGGTGAACACCACATCGTCCGACAGCACCCGCACGACGCCGTCCACGTCGCCGTTGCGCAATGCCTGCAGGAACTCGCCCACCAGGCGCGCGGCATCCGCGTCGTCCGCATCGAACCGCGCGGCACCGGCGGTCACGCGCGCCCGCGCACGGTGCATGATCTGCCGGCACGCCGCAGGATCGCGTTCGACGATCCCGGCGATCTCGGTGTAGTCGAACCCGAGCGCCTCGCGCAGCACGAAAACCGCGCGCTCCACCGGGCCCAGGCGCTCGAGCATCGTGAGCACCGCGACCGACACCGTCTCGTCCTGCTCGATGCGGTGGGCCGGATCAGTGTCATCGGCAAGCAGCGGCTCCGGGAGCCAGGGGCCGACATACACCTCGCGGGTGCGATGCGCCGATCGCAGTGCGTCGATCGAGAGCCGCGTGGCCACCGTCGACGCGAACGCATCGGGGCGCTCGATCTGGTCGCCACCGCGCGTGCGCTCATGGATCCGCAGCATGCCCGTCTGCACGACATCCTCCGCGTCGGAGACGCTGCCGAGCATGCGGTAGGCGATCGAGAACATGAGCGGACGAAGCGTCGGCGCTTCGACGGCGAGATCCATGACCCCGAGCCTGTCACACGGCGGCGGCCTCATCCGTCGAAGGGGGTGGAGAGAGGAGAACGATCATGAGGATCTTCATCGCAGGCGGCACGGGTGCGGTCGGTTCGCGGCTGGTGCCGCTGTTCGCCGCTGCTGGCCACGAGGTGACGGCGACTTCCCGGACCGCGGAGGGAACGCGGCGGATCGACAGCGCGGGCGGGCGCGGAGTGATCATGGACGGCCAGGACGCGGCATCCATCCGCCGCGCCGTGATCGAGGCGCAGCCCGACGTGCTCGTGCACCAGCTCACGTCGCTGGCCGCCGGCTTCGACTTCAAGCGGTTCGACGAGGTGTTCGCCGTCACGAACGAGCTGCGCACGCGCGGGACGGACGCACTCATCGCCGCGGCGCAGGAGGCGGGCACCGGCCGCATCGTCGTGCAGAGCTACACCGGGTGGACCAACCCGCACTCGGGCTCGGCGGTGAAGACGGAGGAGGACCCGATCGACCCCGACCCGGTCCCTGCGGCGAGGAAGACGCTCGCCGCGATCGCGCACGCGGAGCGGGCGACCGTCGACGCCGGCGGACTCGCGCTGCGCTTCGGCAGCTTCTACGGCCCGGGTCAGGCGCTCGGAGCGGGCGGCGAGATGCTCGAGGCGGTGCGCAAGCGCCAGGTCCCCATCGTCGGTCGCGGAGGCGGAGTGTGGTCTTTCTGCCACATCGACGACGCGGCCGCGGCGACGGTGGCCGCCGTGACGCGGGGTGCGGCAGGGGTGTACAACATCGTGGACGACGATCCCGCAGCGGTCTCGGACTGGCTGCCCGAACTCGCGCGCGCGGTCGGCGCCAAGCAGCCGCTGCGGGTGCCGGCCTGGATCGCCCGCACGCTCCTCGGCGAGTTCGGGGTGGCATGGATGACCACCGCGCGCGGCTCGTCGAACGCGAAGGCCAGGGACGCGCTGGGCTGGGCGCCGCAGTATGCGAGCTGGCGCGAGGGCTTCCGCACCGGACTCGGCGTCGACCCGGTGGACGCCCCGTCGCGCTGACCGCGCCGCTGACCTGCTGCATCGATGCCGCACGCCGGCGGGCGGCTACTCGTCGAACAGCCCGCGGATGTCGTCGGCGGTGAGCGCCCGGCCGAACAGGGCGTCGTCGTCCATCACCGACCGGAACAGGCGCGCCTTGCGCTGCTGCAGCGCCATCACCTTCTCCTCGATGGTGCCGCTGGCGATGAGGCGGTACACCATGACGCTGCGATGCTGGCCGATGCGGTGCGCGCGGTCGACCGCCTGCGCCTCGGCGGCGGGGTTCCACCAGGGGTCGAGCAGGAACACGTAGTCCGCCTCGGTCAGCGTCAGGCCGAAGCCGCCCGCCTTGAGGCTGATGAGGAACACCGGCGCCTCTCCCCCGCGGAAGGCCTCGACGGCGGCATCGCGATCGCGCGTCGACCCGTCGAGATACGCGTACGGGATGCCGCGCTCCTCGAGCTTGGCCGACACCAGGCCGAGGAACGACGTGAACTGACTGAACACGAGTGCGCGGTGCCCCTCGGCGAGGGCTTCGTCGAGCTGCTCGAACAGGGCGCCCAGCTTGCTCGGCGCGATGTGGGCGTGGGCCGGATCGACGAGCTCGGGGGCGAGGCTGAGCATGCGCAGCAGGGTCAGGGAGCGGAACACGATGAAGCGGTTGCGGTCGAGGTCTTCGAGCAGCCCCAGCACCTTCTGGCGCTCGCGCTGCAGGACGGTGTCGTAGAGGGCCCGGTGGGCGGCGCCCAGCTCGATGCGCACCTCCTGCTCCTGCTTGGCCGGCAGGTCGGCCGCGACCAGCTCCTTCGTGCGTCGCAGCACGAGGGGACGCATGCGGCGCCGCAGGCGTGCGAGACGGCCGGCGCGATAGGCGCCGCCCTCCTGGTTCTCGGGCACCTTGCCCTTCTCGATAGGACCGACGTACTCCTCGCGGAACCGGCGGGCCGACGGGAACAGCCCGGGCGCTGTGAGCGACAACAGCGCCCACAGCTCGGTGAGGCTGTTCTCGAGCGGCGTGCCGGTGACGGCGAAGACGACGTCCGCCCGCAGGTCGCGTGCCGCCCGGTACGCCTTCGTCTGGCTGTTCTTGACGAACTGCGCCTCGTCCAGGATGAGGCCCGCCCACGTCACGCGTCCGAACTCGGCCTCGTCCAGGCGCAGCAGCGTGTACGACGTGACCACGATGTCGGCGGAGGCCGCGGCATCCGTCACCGTCGTTCCCCGCTTCGCGCGCGTCGCGTCGACGACGGCGACACGCAGATCGGGCACGAACCGCGCCGCCTCGCTGCGCCACGTCGACAGCACGGACGTCGGGGCGACCACCAGGAAGGGGCGCTCCTCGTCGCGCTCGCGAGCGTGCGCGACGAGGGCCAGCAGCTGCAGCGTCTTGCCGAGACCCATGTCGTCGGCCAGGATGCCGCCGAGCCGGTGCTGCCACAGGAAGGCCAGCCAGTCGTAGCCGACCCGCTGGTACGGGCGCAGGTCCGCCTGCAGTCCAGACGGGAGCGGAGTGGCGGGGACCCCGTCGGCGTCACGGAGCGCCTCGACCGTGGCGCGCCACGAGACGGCGGGCTGCGCCTCGTCGGCGAGATCCTCGAAATCCGCCCACAGGGCGGTCTGGTACCGGCTGATGCGGGGCCCGGTCTCCCATTCGTCGAGCTCTCCGGCCTCGTCGATGAGGTCGCGCAGCCGGTGCAGCGAAGGGTGCGAGAGTGAGAAGTACGCGCCGTCGCTGAGCATGATCTTCTTGCGGCCGCGAGAGAGAGCGGTGAACAGGGTTCCGAACGGGATGCGGCGGCCGTCGATCGTCACGACGACGCCCAGGTCGAACCAGTCGGCGTCGGTCGTCTCGACCGAGGTGATGTCGATCCGGGGGTCGCCCGAGAGCTCGCGGTACGGCGGACGCTCGCCCGAGATCTCGACGCGGACGTCCTCGTCGGCTTCGAGGAGCGGCAGCAGCTGCGACGCGAACTCCGCGGCATCCAGCCCCGCGAGCGAGCCCGCGGCGGCGAAGTCCACGGGGGCGTGATCCCGCCACATCGACTCGACGCGGCCGCGGATCGCCGCTTCTGCCGCCGGGTCACGGTCGTCGTCGTCGGTCGCGTCGAGCCCCCGCGGCACGGCGTCGCCGTAGCGCCACGACAGCGTGTAGACGAGCCGGTGGCTCGGTTCGAACCTGACCAGCAGCACCAGCTGCGGCCGAGGCGGCGGCGCGACATCGAGACCCGGCGCGTCGATCTCCAGGCGCCGTGCGAGGCGGGGCAGGTGGTCGCGGACGAACTCGTCGGCCTCTTCGGACGGGACCGTCACGGCCTCGCGCGCGGTGAGGAGCGCGGGCACCGGGTCGGGCAGCGCGACGGCGGCCAGCACCAGATCGATGCGCTCACGGTGCACCGTGAAGCGGTAGACGCCCGTGCGTCCGACCGGGCGCAGGGTGGCGCCATGAGCCTGCTCGCCGTCGATCGTGACGACGGGCACGACTTCGAGGCCGCGTGCGGTGCGCTGCGCCTGCACGGCGACGGTCGCCGTGGACGCCAGGGCGACGGTGTTGCTGCGCTTCGTCGGGACGAACGGGATGCCCCGCTCCGCAGCGGCGGCCAGGTGCGGCCAGAGGAGGCTCGACTCGATGTCGTCGAGCGTCAGCCACTCCGACACGTCGGAGAAGGCGCCGAACGAGCGGACGTCGCGGCCGATGCTGTGCAGCTCGGCGAACCAGCGGGCCTGGGCGGGGTCGTACACGGTCGTCGGTCGACGCAGGGCATCCCACGACACGCCGCCCTTGATCCAGGCGTCGGAGCGGCCGGAGCGCTCGAGAGGACGCAGGCCCACCAGCACATCGACGCCGTGCTGATGGAGGCCACGGGGCGTGGCCGACTCGACGCGGGCCGGCGCCCAGGCCGATGCCCCGCGACGGACGCGCTGGCGCAGCTCGACGCCGAGGGCGAGCGGCGTGTGCGCCCGCGCCGCCGGCGCCGGCGTGGCGAAGACGGCTCGCCATGACGATCCCTCGGCTTCGGCCGGTGCGGATGCCGCCAGCCGGTTGGCGGCGAGCAGCGTCGCCACCGTGTGCTTGCAGTCGAACTGCACCGGGCACGTGCAGGACGTCGCGGCGATGGGGTGGTCCACCCGCTGCGGGTCGAGCCGCACACGGCAGCGGTAGCTCCGGCCGGCGCTGCCGGCGACGACGGCCTCGATCACGAGGGAGACCGGGTCCCACTCGAGCCGCTCGACGGCGCCGTCCGCGAAGTACGCGGCACCGCGCTCGTACGTGCCGCTGTCGGTGTGGCGGCGGATGTGCCCGGGATCGACGAACGGCGGGAGTCCGGCGGACGGCGGGGTCACGGCATCCATCCTGCCAAAGCGCGCCGACACCGCGGCGAGCGTGCGGTGATCAGCCGGCGCGGGCGATCCGGGCGAGGACGCCGTGGACGAACGGGCCGGACTCGTCGGTCGAGAACTCCTTGACGAGCTCGACCGCCTCGTCGATGGCAACGGCGGTGGGCACCTCGTCGTTGTAGAGGATCTCCCACGCGCCGATGCGCAGCACGGCACGGTCGACCGCGGGCATGCGCGCCAGCGTCCAGTCCTTGGCGAACGTGGTGATCTGCTCGTCGATGGCGTCCTGGTTGTCGATCACGCCGTCGACGATCTCACGGGCGTACAGCCACGAGGCCTGGCGGGCGGGCTCGTTCGCGGCCCGCTTCGCCTCGGCGGCGAGGACGGTCGCCGGCGCATCGCCGCGGACGTCGGCCTGGAAGAGGATGTCGAGCGCGCGCTTGCGCGCCTTCGTACGGGCACTCATCGGTCAGCGGCCGCCGACCTCAGTTGACGCGGCCGAGATAGTCGCCGGTGCGCGTGTCGACCTTGACCTTGGTGCCCGTCTCGACGAAGAGCGGGACCTGGATCTCGTAGCCCGTCTCGACGGTCGCGGCCTTGGTCCCCGCCGAGGAGCGGTCGCCCTGCAGGCCCGGCTCGGTGTACGTGATCTCGAGGATGACCGATGCGGGCAGCTCGACGTAGAGCGGGTTGCCGTTGTTCAGCGCGATCTGCACCTGCTGGTTCTCGAGCAGGAAGTTGGCGGCATCGCCGACGGTGGCGGCGCCCACGTTGATCTGGTCGTAGTCGGCGACATCCATGAAGACGAAGTTGTCGCCGTCGTTGTACAGGTACGTGAAGTCGCGGCGGTCGACGTTCTCGATGTCGATCTTCGCGCCCGCGTTGTAGGTGCGGTCGACGACCTTGCCCGAGACCACGTTCTTGAGCTTCGTGCGGACGAATGCGCCACCCTTGCCCGGCTTCACATGCTGGAACTCGATGACGTTCCAGAGCTGACCGTCGATGCTGAGGACGACGCCGTTCTTGATGTCTGCGGTGGATGCCATGAGGGTGCGAATCCGTTTCGTTGTGGTGAGCGCGGCGTGAAGTGAGAGGCGGTCGCTGCCCTTCCACAAGCTCAGGGACCGGCGGCGCCGACGTTCGATTCTACGGGATGCCTGGTCCCGGCCGATTCGTCAGCCTTCGGCCTGCCCGGTGAGGATGTCGATGAGACGCCCGACGGCCGTCGCATAGCCGGCCACGCCCTCGCCGATCACGTGCACCAGGGCGACGTCGGCGACGTAGGAATGATGACGGAATTCTTCCCGTGCCTTCACGTCGGAGATGTGGACCTCGGCGACAGGAAGGCCGACGCCCGAGAGAGCGTCGCGCAGCACGACGGACGTGTGGGTGAGCCCGCCCGGATTGATCACGATGCCGGCGCAGTCCTCCCTTGCCGCGTGGATAGCGTCCAGGAGGACGCCCTCGTGGTTGCTCTGCACGGCCCTCACCTCGAAGCCGCGACGGGCAGCGGCATCCGTCGTCACCTGCTCCACGTCGGCGAGAGTCGCCGTGCCGTAGATGTCGGGTTCGCGGGTGCCCAGGAGATTGAGATTGGGTCCGTTGACGAGCAGCAGGCGGCGGGGCGTGGTCATGGTCGCACGATAGCAGCGGGCCGCGACGGCATGCCGGTCACGGAAGCGGTCGCGCCATGACGATCTCGGGCCCGATGGAGCTCGAGAACGTCTCGCCGGTGGGCGTGAACCCCGCGCGTCTGTAGGCGCCCTGGGCACGATGGTTGTCGCGATGCACGTCGAGGGAGATCCGGTCGAGACCGAGGCCCGCGGCCCATTCTGCCGCCGCAGCGAGCAGGGCGTCGACCGCACCGGAGCCGCGGTGGGCGGGATTCACGTACACGCCCACGACATCCGCTCTGCGGTCGTCGACGAACCGGCCGGCGTGATCCTTCTGTCCGGTGGCGCGGATCAGCACCGAGAGGCTGCCGACCCAGACGTCGTCGACCACCGCGACGAACTGCGCCGCGGTCTCGCTGGTCGCAGCGGTCTGCGTCCGCTCCCGCCAGAAGTCGTCGCCGCGCGCGGTGACCTGCTCGGGGGTCTCGAGGAACGCGATCCCCGCGTCGGGGTCGCTCGTGGACTCCAGCCGCAGCGCGCGGACCGCGTGCCATTCGTCGGAGCGGATGCGGCGCACCGCGAGGCGAGGGTCGGGCGAAGCCATCATCCGAGCACCCTATCGGGGCGATCGGCGCGTCGTCAGCCCGCGACCTCCTGGTACGCGGCGAAGAGCAGCGATTCGTCGGGCGCCTGGAGCACGGTGGGCTTGGCGATGTCGTCGAGCACGATGAAGCGCAGCATGCCGCCACGGCTCTTCTTGTCGCGCTGCATGGTCGCCAGCAGCGTCGGCCAGCGTCCTGCGCCGTAGGTCGTCGGCAGGCCGAGCGAGTCCAGGATGTCGCGGTGGCGCTGCGCGGCGGCATCCGGGAGCCGACCGGCCAGCCGCGACAGCTCGGCGGCGAACACCATGCCGACCGAGATCGCGGCGCCGTGGCGCCAGCGGTAGCGCTCGGCGTGCTCGATGGCGTGGCCCAGGGTGTGGCCGTAGTTGAGGATCTCCCGCAGGCCCGCCTCGCGCAGGTCCTCCCCCACGACGCGCGCCTTCATCTCGATGGCGAGCTCGATGGTGCGACGGAAGGCGGCGCTCTGCGGGTCGACCGCGGTCTCGGGATCGGCCTCGACGAGATCGAGGATCTCGGGTGCCCAGATGAATCCGGCCTTGACGACCTCGGCGTAGCCCGCAACGCGTTCGTTGCGCGACAGCGAGTCGAGCAGGTCGAGGTCGCAGATGACGGCTCGGGGCGCCCAGAAGGCGCCCACGAGGTTCTTGCCCTCCGCGGTGTTGACGCCGGTCTTCCCCCCGACGGCCGCGTCGACCATGCCGAGCACGGTGGTCGGCACCTGCACCACCTCGACGCCGCGCAGCCACGTCGCTGCGACGAAGCCGGCGAGATCGGTGACCGCTCCCCCGCCGAAGCCCACGACGACGTCGGTACGGGTGAAGTCGGCCTTCCCCATGACCTGCCAGCAGAACGCGGCGACCTCGATGCGCTTTCCCGCCTCCGCGTCGGGGATCTCGGCGAGCAGCACCTCCCTGTCGCCCACCAGCTGGGCGCGGAGGCGCTCCGCCTGGGCCGCGAGGGTCGGCGGGTGGATCACGAGCACCTTGCGGGCGGCCGCGGGCAGTGCCTCGCCGAGGGCGGACAGGATGCCGTGGCCCACGGTGATGCCGTAGCTCGCGTCCCCGCTCACGGTGATTGTCGTGGCATCCGTCATGGCGTCTGCTCCTTCTGGCGTGGTTTCCTGTCTCCGGATCGGGCAGGATCGGCCGGGTCGCCGGTCTGGCCGCGCACCCAGGCGACCAGGGCGTCGACGACGTCCTGCAGCGGGCCGGTAGACGTGTCGAACGTCACGTCCGCGAGCTCTTCGTAGACCGGGCGGCGCTCTTCGAAGATCGCCGTCCAGCGCTCGATCGCGTCATCGCCGCCCTGCAGGAGCGGCCGGTTCGAGTCGCGCACCCGCCCCGCCACCACGCGCGGCGACACGGTGAGGAGGACGACGCGGTGGCCGGCGAGCTCGGCGCGCGTGTCGGGATCCATGACGGCCCCGCCGCCCAGCGAGACGACGCCGCCGGTGGCGAGTCCCTCGCTGACGGCAGCGCGCTCGGCCGCGCGGAAGCGCGCCTCGCCCTGCTCGACGAACAGCTGCTCGATGGGTCCGTGGTCGCGCACCACCGCGGCATCGGTGTCGAAGAAGGGCACCCCGAGTGCGCGTGCGGCCTTCTTGCCGATGCTGGTCTTGCCGGCCCCCATCGGACCGATCAGCACGACGGCGTCAGAGTGCGAGGTCATGCTCGGCGAGGCCGGCGTCGCTCTCGGCCGCACTGCGCAGCGCGTCGGGGATGGCGGCGAGGTAGCCCTCGAGGTTGCGGCGCGTCTCGGTGACGCTGTCGCCGCCGAACTTCTCCAGCACGACCTCGGCCAGCACCACGGCGACCATCGCCTCCGCGACGACGCCCGCCGCCGGCACCGCGCACACGTCGGAGCGCTGGTGGTGCGCCGACGCGGCGTCCCCCGTCGCGACATCCACGGTGCGGAGGGCCCGCGGCACGGTCGCTATCGGCTTCATGCCGGCGCGCACGCGCAGCACGGTGCCGGTCGACATGCCGCCTTCAGTGCCGCCCGCCTTGTCGCTCGAGCGCGTGATGCCGTCGCCCGCCACGAACAGCTCGTCGTGGGCGGCCGAGCCGCGGCGGCGCGTGGTCTCGAAGCCGTCACCGACCTCCACACCCTTGATGGCCTGGATGCTCATGAGCGCCTGCGCGAGCTTGGCGTCGAGGCGGCGGTCCCAGTGCACGTGCGAGCCGAGTCCCGGAGGCAGGCCGTAGGCCAGCACCTCGACGATGCCGCCGAGCGTGTCGCCGTCCTTGCGGGCGTCGTCGACCTCGGCCACCATGGCCGCGCTCGTGGCGGCGTCGAAGCAGCGCAGCGGATCGGCGTCGAGCGCCTCGACATCGTCGGGCGTGGGCAGCGCCGAGCCTGCGGGAACCTGCACCGGGCCGATCGAGAGCGTGTGGCTGACGAGACGGATGCCGAGCTCGGCCAGGAACGCGCGCGCGAGGGCGCCGAGCGCGACGCGGGCGGCCGTCTCGCGGGCGCTCGCTCGCTCGAGGATCGGCCGGGCCTCGTCGAACCCGTACTTCTGCATGCCGACGAGGTCGGCGTGGCCCGGACGCGGGCGCGTGAGCGCGGCGCCGCGGCCGCGGGACTTCTCGGTGAGCTCGACCGGCTCTGGGCTCATGACCTCGACCCACTTGGGCCATTCGGTGTTGCCGATGCGCAGGGCGATGGGGCTGCCGAGGCTCGTGCCGTGCACGACCCCCGACGAGATGGTCAGCTCGTCCTCTTCGAACTTCATGCGCGAGCCGCGGCCGTAGCCGAGCTTGCGGCGCGCGAGATCCGCCTGGATCGCGGCGCGGGAGATGGGGACGCCCGCAGGCAGGCCCTCCATGACGGCGACGAGTTCGGGGCCGTGCGATTCGCCGGCCGTGAGCACGCGGAGCATTGGTCCAGTCTCCCACGCCCCGGGCCGCCGTTACGCCGTCGTGGGCTGCTCGAGCGCGCGGCGCATCGCCTCCAGCGACTCGGCCTCGTTCGAGAGCGGTGCGTCCGGGTCGCCGTTGCGGAAGATCCGGACCTGCAGCAGTGCCTGGTGCAGCAGCATGCCGAGCCCCGAACGCGCGACGCGGTCCGCTCGATCCCACGCGGCCGACAGCGCGGTGGGCCAGTGCCCGTAGACGACATCGAGCAGGAGGCCGCCGGAGCGTGCGAGCGCGTCAGCGACGGCATCCGTCACCGGAGCATCGCCCGGCAGCGTCGCGATGGTGAGCTCCACGGCGCCGTGATCAGGTGCGGTGAACGGGGCGGTCCGCACCGCGATGCCGAGTCGACCACCGAGCTCGGTCAGCGGCGCCACCGCCTCGGGCCGGCGCGCGACCACGTCCACCTTCGCGACCCCGAGCTCGGAGAGCGCGACGAGGGCGGAGGTCGCCGTGGCACCGGCGCCGATGATGCGGGCCCGCTCGAGCGTCGTGATGCCGTCGTCGGCGAGGGCGCGCACGATGCCGCCGACGTCGGTGTTGAAGCCGCGCGGTCCGGCGGGGTCGAGCAGCAGCGTGTTGACGGCGCCGGTCAGGTCGGCCCGGCGGTCGCGGGTGGATGCCGCCGCGAAGGCGACGCCCTTCAGCGGCATCGTGAGCGACAGGCCGCGCCAGCTGTCGTCCAGGTCGGCGAACTCGCCCGCGAACGACGCCTCGTCGACGCGGCGCAGCCCATACGACCACTCCAGACCGAGTACGGCGTATGCCGCGGCGTGCAGCTGGGGCGAGCGGCTGTGCGCGATGGGATCGCCCCAGACCTCCAGACGCGTCGCGTGCGGGCTCAGCACCCCGAGTCCGGGTGTTCGCCGCACCACTGCTGCCACTGGTCCACGTACTCCAGGTGTTCGCTGTAGGTGCTCGTGAAGACGGTCTCGCCCGTGTCGAGGTTGACCGTCACGAAGTACAGCCACGGGCCGTCCGCCGGATGCATGGCGGCGTCGATCGCGACGTCGCCCGGGTTGGAGATCGGACCGATCGGCAGCCCCGTGTGGTAGTACGTGTTCCACGGGTTCGGGTCGTTCAGCGCCTCTTCGGACGAGCTCACCGTGCCGTCGTGCATCTCGCCGAAGCCGTACTGCGCCGTCGAGTCCATCTGCAGCTTGCCGAAGGTCTCCTGGTTGCCGGGGTCGAGGCGGTTCAGGATGACGCGAGAGACCTTCTGCATGTCGGCCTCGTAGCGCGCCTCGCGCTGGATGATCGAGGCGATCGTGAGGATCCGCTGGCGGTCCTCGACGGGAACGCCTGCCGCGTCGAGGGACTGCACCGTGCGGTCGACGAGGGTCTTGATCGCGGACTGCGCGGTGACGCTGGGGTCGAACGTGTACGTCGCCGGGAACAGCCAGCCTTCGAGCGGCTGCCCCCCTGTCGCGACGATCGCCGGATCGACCGGGACGCCGTAGGCAGACGGGTCGGCGGCGGCAGCCTGCAGATCGGCGAGCGGGATGCCGGTCCCCTCGGAGATCCGCTCGAGTGTGCCGTCGACGGTGTAGCCCTCGGGGATCTGCGCGGTGAACTCCTGCCGGTTCGCCGAGTCCATGAGGGCGGCGAGGGCGGCCTCGGACGTCATCTGCTTCTGCAGCTTGTACACGCCCGGCTGGAACGTGGGGTTCTGACCGGTCTCGATCAGGTAGTCGTAGAACGCATCCGGGGTCTTGATCACGCCGGCGTCGTAAAGCGCCTGCGAGATCGGCTGACCGGTGAACCCCGATTCGATCGTGATGGTGGTCTCGCCGTTGGCGAGGCCCTCTTCGAAGTCCTTGGGCTCTTCCCAGCCCATGACCTCGCGGATCTTGTCCTCGTACGTGTTCCACACGTAGTACGCGCCGCCGGCGATGCCGCCGAGGATCAGCAGCACGACGCCGAGCGCGATCCATCCGCCGATGCGGCGGCGCTTCTTGTCCTTCGGTGGCACGTATCCGATGTCGTCCGTGGAGGTGGAGCCGTCGAACAGCTGGTCGAGCGTGGCCGTGGTCGGACGCTCGGAGGTCTGCTTGGGCTCCTCGTCGGACAGCGTCGCGGTGCGCGTCGCCGCCGCGGAGACTGTCGTCGTCGCCGCATTGCGACTGTAGGGCATCGCGGGCATCGTGTCGCCCGAGAAGAGCCATGGGTCGTTCTCGGGAGTCGACTCGATGTCGGGGCGGTACGGACGCGGGGTGCGCAGCGGCACAGGCTGGAAGCCACTGCCCGGTGTGTCGGCTGCTGCTGTGTCCACAGCGGGCGTGGCGACAGCGGCGGGCGGCGGCGCGGTGGAACCGCTCCCGACGACGGGAGTGGAGCCGGTGATGAGCGACTCCCACGTGGCTGCGGGCTCCGCGGGCGCCGGGGTCGCCGGTGCGGGCGCCGGCGTCGTCGGCGTCATCCCCGGTGCCGTCGGCGTCGCACCTGTCGCGGCCCGCTTCGC
>NZ_DATCVK010000183.1:0-44613 GCF_036566905.1 Microbacterium sp.
GGCGGTTTTCCCGACCAGATCGCGCCCCGTCCGACTGTGCCGGGTGATGATCGCATGCCCACGCCGATCGTGTACGAGCCGGTCTCGAGCTCGTACATCGGTGGGATGCGGCCACCGATCCCGGAGGCCTCGCCCGCGAACATCCCCGCGCGAGCGGCAGTCGTGCTGATCGCGCTCGCGGCGATCGGCGGCGTGGCGGTGGTCGTGTGGCTGGCGAGCCGCGATCAGACGATTGCGGGCATGGTGAGCCTGGTCAGCGTGGCGCTCGCGGCCGGTGCGTTCTTCCTCGCGATCGGCGGACTCATCGTCTCCCGGCAGCGGGGGACGGGCCGGGTCATGTCACTGGTCGCTCTTGCGGTGTCGGTGGTGCTCGTGGCGTGGCTCGTCTTCGTCGCGACCGATTTGGCGCTCGCGATTCTGGCCTGACGCGTGTGTGCGACGGGGCGATTCTGGCCTGAGGTGCTCCCGGCTGGCCTGACGCGGTTGCAGGCCCGGCCTGACGCGGTCTGCGCTTTGGTGCGATCCGGGCATCCTGGTATCAACCCGGGCACTCCGGTGCGACGTTGACACCCCGGTGACCGCGGCGCCGGCGAGGTCCGGGCGCCCGGCGTGATCCGGTTGCGGTCTGCGCAGGCCGATGGGTGGTGTCACCAGGGAGGTGGTTCCGCGGGCACGGTGTTGGCGGTAGGGGAGACCCACCACGTTGCTCCGGTCGCGTCGTCTCGGTAGAGCTTCCATCTGCTCTTCGACTTGAGAGCGTGGTGCCGTTCGCAGAGCGGCGCGAGGTTGGTGTCGACCGTGGCGCCGCCGTGTTGCCAGTCGAGTCGATGGTCGATGTCGCAGTCCCGGGCAGCGCGTGTGCAGCCGGGGCCGATGCAGACTACGTCGCGAACGCCGAGCCATCTTCGCAGCGCCTTCGGGACGCGGTAGGTGGTGCGGTCGACGTCGAGGACGGTGCCGCTGATCGGGTGCGTGAGGATCCGTACCCAGCTGGATGCCTCGCCGGCGAGCCGACCGGCGGTCTCGGTATCGATGGGGCCGTATCCGTCGAGGGTGGCGGGTTCGTCGTCGAGACCGAGCAGCGTCATGACCGGCACGGTGATCGCGACCGACGGGCGGGGCGCACGTGTGTCTGATCCGGCGAGCGTCGCGGTCGTCATGAGGTCGAGAAGGGTGTCGGCGCGCAGCTGGGCGAGGGTGCGCTCCTCACCCGGCTGAACTCGCTGGTGGCGCGCGCGGGCGTCAGCGCGATCGTACGCGGCGAGCACTCGATCGGCAGGGCCGAGCACCGAGAGCGTCGCCATGCCGTCGTGCTCGGCCTCGAACCACGCGTTGCGATCCTCTGCCGCGCGGTGGTGGCGTACCTCGAGAGACTCGGGGTGGACTCGTTCGCGGGCGACGCGGGCGCGCAGCCGGAACTTGCCGGGCGGCAGCTGCTGCGCCGCCGTGGCGACGGCGTCGTCGAACCGCTCCCAGGCTTCGACGGCGTCATCGGGGAGCGATGCCGCCAGCTGCGCCGCGGCAGCGGCGTTCTGCGGTGCTACGCGCCCGGCGCGGAACGCGTCCCAGATCCGAGGGCACCGCTCGCGCAGCGTGTCGGCGTGTGCGGCACGGGTGCGGACGGCGGTCTCCGACATCCCCAACCGCGTCGCGACATCGAGTGCTGCCGCCCGCACGGCGATGTTGCGGCGCTCCGCACGCACCGCCGCGACCGAGCGACCCTGCGGGTCCCGCCAGTCCGGGTCGTGTGTCGGATCTGCCCCGACCCACGGGTCGGGGCAGGCCGCGGCATCCGTCAGAATCATCGCGATGGCGGCGTATTCGTCAGCGATCAGCACACGGGCACGGACACTCAGGCCCTCGAGCGCGGTGACCGCCGCGGTGTGGGCCTCGCCACTCGCGTAGAGCGCCGCGACGGCGACATCGGGGGGAGTCAGCGCCGGATCATCAGGATCGTCGGGCGCCCAGAACCAGTCGTCGACAGCGTCAGCGCGCCACTCGAGATCGTCGACGGCGTTCGCTGAAATGCTCACATAAAGAGCATACCAAGGTGCACGCAGAATAGAAACTATGTTCGAAATTTTACGCCGCAAAATACTCGTTGCTGCAGCCGTTGCACCTCCCACGCCGCGCTTGTTGCGCCGACCCTCACGATCATCCAGGCGATCCGGATTGAGCTGTCGACGAGCGCCAACACGACCCCGCGCTTGCGCGTCGGGCGCCGCACGGCGGTGACGGTGCCGACGATCGCGAGCAGGAACTCTGCGATTGTCATGAGCGATCCGTTCACCGACAGCGTGCCTGAAGCAGGACGAGTACTGGCATCACGGTGGGCGCGATACTGAAGGGGGCGGGTATGCGTCTTGAGGAAGTCCTGAGGCAACACTGCATGCGCTCGCGTTGACATGAAGGGGTTGGGTCTGACAGCGTCGACCGCGGGAGGGGATTCGCGTTTGGGCGCGTGTCTCGAACCCAGCTCTGACAGAGTCTGGGAGTTCGTTACTGGGGTTACATGTGAACCGGTACTTGCTGTGCTGTGCCGGCCGGTCGGAGCTGACCAATCAATTCACACACTGGGGAGACACTGCGCCATGCGTGCAACTATCAAGAACTACATCGAGGCGGCAAACCGCCGTCGCGAAGAAGAGGGCGAAGAGGGCTTCTCGCTCATCGAGCTCATCATCGTCGTCGTGATCCTCGGCATCCTGGTCGCGGTCGCCATTCCGATTTTCAGCAACATCCAGGCGACAGCTCAGCAGAATGCGGTCGACGCCGCTGCGGCGGACGCAGCGGTGGCGGTTGCAGCCGCGCTTGCCGACAGCAGCACCACCACGACACCGGCGACCGCAATCGCGCCTTACACCGGGGGCGACATCACCGTTGCCTTCAAGAGCGGTACCGCGCCGACCACGATTGACGGCGTCTGCATGACTTCGTCCGGCTACAGCAAGACGGGACAGTCCGGCCCCGGTTGCTGACGCGCATCGCGTCACCAGGGTCAGGGGCAAAGCCCTGGCCCTGGTGGCATCATTAGCCTTGGGGATTCTGCCACTGGGGAGGTGAGCAGTGAGGGGAACGCGTTCGTCTGACGAAGGCCTCGGCATCGTTGAGATCGTTATCGGCATGTTCTTGCTGGCGATTATCGCGGTCGCGATCCTTCCGGCGCTCTGGCAGGGGATCCAGCACTCGACACGGCAGTCAGCCACAGCTACCGCAACGCGTGAACTCAACTCGCTTGTCGAAGAGGTCCGCGAGAATCCGACATGCGGTCAGATCGCCGCCGCGACTACATCTCACACGTTCACGGACGGTGGCAGTCGGGCTCTCACTAGCAGCGGCACGTCGTCTACGTGCCCGGCCAGCTCGAAGAAAGTAACGGTTGCTCTGACGGTGGTCGACTCCTCCGGGACAACCTTGGCGAATGTTGAAGCGATCGTGTACGTGCCATGACGCGTGAACAGAAAGTCCACGTTGAAAAGGCGGACTCCGGGCTCTCTCTGATCGAACTGATCGTGTACGTCTTGCTCGCCAGTGTTCTTCTCGGAGCAATGGCACTGATCCTCGTGAATTCCTGGCGCACTCAGGAAGACGTAACCAGCGTCTCGGGGGCGACGAATCGCGGTCAGGTGATGGGCTCAGCATTGGAGCGGGCGATGCGCAATGCTCTCGACTTCGACGTCGACAACACCGGGACAGTGCTCCGAGTGCGAACCTCGCTCACGGGGCCACACGCTTGCCAGGGCTTTCTACTTACCGACGATGAAGCACGCATTGCCATGTCGTCGGGGGCTCTCCCTGCCAACACGAACGACTGGGCCGACTGGGAGTCAGATGTGGTGCAGAACGGCACGTCGCCGTTCTTCGTTGAGAACGGGGACACAGTGGTCTACACCTTCGATATTGAGACCGACTCTGCTCCTGTCCGCTTCTCCGGCGAAGCAGCGGCAAGGTCGGTCGCGACGGGAACGAGTTCGCCATGTTGGTAATCGATCGGCTGTTCATGCGCGTGCGTCGAGAAGACGACGGTGCGGTCCTCGTCACGGTGGTCGTGGTGATGCTGGTCGGTTTCATCGTGGCCAGCATCATCGCGGCCTCAGTCCTGTTCACGATCCGCGCGAACGCCACCAACAAGGGTCAGACGCAGGCATTCATCGCCGCGGAGTCCGGACGCGATGTGGCAGTGGCCAGCATGTCGGCGTGCTCGACGACCCATTTCACAGGCACTGACCCGACGTACGACACTCGCGTGTACTTCTCCGACATCGATGGAGTGCAGCCGACCACGTCGAACGGGCTCACGGAGGGCTGCCCGACATCCGCGACCGACTACATCGTCGTAAAGTCGACGGGAACCGGCCCCCATAACTCCACGGTGACGATCGACTCGGTGTACCCCTGGCAAGTGACGTATTCGCAGCAGCCCGGCGGCGTTGTCACCTACTTCTCCGGCGGGTTCACTGCCGGCGTCTCGCACTACACGGGGGATCTCGTACTGCGCGACGGCACGTACCGGTGCAACAACTCTGCGACCCTCACCGGAGACCTGTACGTGCTGTCGGGCGACGTTGAATTCAGTACGACGTGCCGCGTCGAGGGCGACATTTGGGCAAGTGGTCACGTGACAAACGGCAGCCAGGCGGCGACCGTCACAGGCTCAATCACCACGAACAGCTACGTGACTCTCAGCTCGAACGGCGCGACGTCCGTTGGTAAGGACATCAACGCCGTCGGTGTCGTGCATCTGGACAATCAGGGGAACGATCACGCAACGGTCGGCGGCAATATCACTAGCGCCAACACGATCGATGTCGAATCGAACTGGACAGTGAACGGCACGGGCGTGCCGAACACGCAGACGATTCCTGGATTCACGCCGACCTTCGATCCCACACTCGCCTGGCTCAAGTCGGCGACCAAATGGATCGATCTCAGCAATGCGTCCAATTGGGGAACCACATACCCGGGTGCATGCGACCTGTTGAAGAACAATCCGCCGACCACCATCGCAGCATTGCTGGCGACGGCGGGAAACAAACTCGTACTCGATTTCACGAGTTGTTCGTCGAAGAACGGGAACGGTCAGGAAGCTGTCGACGTAGACCTGAAGAACGTGAACCTCGCTCGCGACGCTGTGATCATCGTGAAGCCCTCGGCCAGCATGAACGTCAACCTGGATGGCGTCTTGGACGCCGGGGGAAGCACCAAGCAATTGCTCTTCGTCCACTCAGACGCGTCGACTGCCTACGTGAATGGTGAGCCGTCGCCGACTTGTGGCAATGGCAGCCAGAAAGACTCGTTCGACGTCAGCGGGACACAAACAGGCGATGTTCGGATCATGGTGTACTCGCCGTGCGGACTGACCGGGACCGTGACGTCATCGTTCAGCGGGCAGCTCTATACCAATGACAGCACGAATCTGCATTCGTCAGGACCGCTCACCACGGCGTACACCTGTAAGGACATGTCATGGTCGCCAGCATTCGACCAGCTCGGATGCAAGATCAAAGGCCCGGGAGGTGCCGGCCAGGCAACGATGGTCCAGCGGCTGGGTCAACTCGTCTTCCAGACAGAGCGTTAGCCGATGAACGAACTCACGATCTTCATCGTCGTCGTCGCAGGACTCTTCGGCCTTCTCATCGGGTCGTTCCTCAACGTCGTCGCGTACCGCGTGCCGGCGCACATCTCGCTGACGCGCGAGAGCCGGTGCCCGCACTGTGACGCGCCAATCAAGCCGTGGCAGAACGTCCCCGTAATGTCTTGGGTCGCCCTGCGCGGAAAGTGCGCGAACTGCAAGGCGCCGATCTCGGCCCGCTACCCGATCGTCGAGGCCGTGACGGGCATCGCATTCGCGCTCATCACCTGGTGGGGGCTCGCCGTCTACGAGGGGCTCCTCGGTTCGACGCTGATGACGTATCTCGAGTCACCGGCGTGGGACGGCGTGGTCCTGCCCTCCGACGTGTGGGGTGCCGTGCTCGTCATCGTCGCGTTCCTGTACTTCGCGGCGATCTCGATCGTGCTGACCGTCATCGACCTCGACACGCATCGGTTGCCGAACAGCATCGTTCTGCCGAGCTACCTGGTGGCCGGCATCCTGTTCACCGTCTCGGCCTGGCTGACGGGCGACTGGGAGCTGCTGCTGCGCGCCGCGATCGGCATGGTCGTGCTCTACGTGTTCTACTTCCTGCTGCGGTCGGTGCGACGCGGCGGGATGGGCGGGGGAGACGTCAAGCTCGCCGGAGTCATCGGCATCTACCTCGGCTGGCTGGGCTGGGGAGCCCTGGCCGTGGGCGCGTTCGCCGCCTTCCTCTACGGGGGACTGTTCGGCATCGCACTGCTGCTGCTCCGGCGTGCCGGGCGCAAGACCGCCATCCCGTTCGGCCCGTGGATGATCCTCGGCGCCTGGACGGGAGTGTTCGCCGGCGAAGCCGTCGGACGGTGGTACGTGAATCTCTTCGTCGGTGCGTAAGCCCGACGGATCTTGGGGAAGGGAAGAACATGGCGAAGACGATCGTGGGGCTGGAGGTGACCGAAGAGAGCGTGCGCGCTGCGGAGCTCTCACTCGGTCGCAAACCCCAGCTCATCGCATACGGCGAAGTGCCGCTGCCGCCCGACGCTGCGAAGGACTCGGAGGTGCTCGACCCGGGCGCCGTCGCCGTCGCGCTCCGGCAGCTGTGGACCGGCGCGAAATTCAAGAGCAAGGATGCCGTGCTCGGCGTCGCCAGCCGCCGCATCCTGGTGCGCGAGTACACGACCCAGGCGATGCGGCCCGACCTGCTGCGCGAGGCCCTGCCCTACCAGGTGCAGGACCTGCTGCCGGTGCCCGCGAGTCAGGCGGTGCTCGACTTCTTCCCGCTCACCCAGAACGGCGACCAGGTATCGGGTCTGCTAGTGGCGGCCGTGTCGGACAGCATCGAGCAGATCATCTCGACCCTCGCGAAGGTCAAGGTGCGCGCCCAAGCCGTCGACCTGGCCGCCTTCGGACTCGCCCGCGCCACCGCCGCCCTGGCGGCACCGGACGAGACCGTGGCGACCGTCGGCATCGGCGACCACACCACGCAGGTCGTGATCTCGCGCGGCGGTGTGCCGCTTTTCGTGCGCCTGCTGCCCATCGACGTCGCGACTGCAGCGGCTCGCCGGCACAGCGCCGAGATCGTCGAACCGGCGCTCGAGCTCACCGCCGCGGGCGGAAACGGCCTCGGGACCACCGTTGCCGCGGGCCGTACGCGCGGGGCGATGCGCGCGGCCACGCCGCCGGGAGCATCCGACCTGGCGGCACGCGTGCGGAGCACGCTGGCCTTCTTCGGCAGCCGCGCGGGCGCCGCGCCGCTGACCCGGCTCTTCATCACAGGCGCTGGCGCCGCGGTCGAAGGCGTGATGGCGGCACTCACCGCCGCCATCGATACACCGATGACCATCGTGTCGGCTGGCGACGTCGTCTCGATCGTGACGCCGCCGCCCGCCGGCGACGTCTCGCTCAACCTCGTCGGCACCATCGGCATCGCACTCGGGGAGGCCGGCCGATGACCGCCATCCCCGCCCCGTTCGCGGGAGTGCCCCGTGTGAATCTGATGCCCCGTGGCGAGGTCGTGCGCCGCGAACGCGACAAGCTCGTACGCCTGTGGATCTGGCTCGTGCTCGGCGCCATCGTCGTCGCGCTCCTCATTATCGCCGGCGCGTTCGCGTTCAAGTTCCTCGCGGACCAGCGGCTCGCCGCTGAGCAGGCCGAGACCAACGCGCTGCTCGTCGAGATCTCATCGCTGTCGGAGGTCAGCCAGGCGCTCGCGACCGAGTCGGAACTCACCGACTATCGCACCGAGGCCATGGCGGCCGATCTCGCCTGGACGCCCGTGATCGCCAAGATCACCGGCATCCTGCCCGCCGACACCACCCTTACCGCCTTCGACTTCGGCGTGGGTGGCGCGGCGCAGGGCGACGATCCGACCGCCGAGCAGGGCGTCGTCGGCACCGTCACGATCGACAGCCCCACCCCGCTCGACATCGTCGCCATCATCCGCTCACTCCGCGGGGTCGAGGGCGTGCTGTACGCCGACGGCCAGTCCATCACCTCGAGCCCGGTGTCGGAGGGGCGCTACGCGTACCTGCTCGACGTCGAGTTCGACCAGACCGTGTACTCCAATCAGTACGTGGCCGAAGAAGGGAGCGAGTGATGCCCAAGCAGCTCGTCACCGCGCTCGGACTCATCGTCTCGCTCGGCGTCATCGCCCTCGGCGTGTTCCTCGTCGCCATGCCACTGTACTTCCAGGCAGTCGGCGTCGACGGGCAGACCGCCACCGTCGCGAGCACCAACGCGATTTACCAGGCCCAGGTCGACCACCTCACCGAGGAAGAGGAGAACCTCGACGAGATCAACGCGGAGGTCGGCGAGCTTCGTTCTCAGATTCCCGCCACCGCCCAGCTCGACGACGTCTTCGAAGTCGTCGGACGCGCGGCCGAGGCATCTGGAGTCTCCCTCACCGCGGTCACCGCCGGCGAGCAGGTGCTGTTCACGACCCGCACCGGCCCGATCGACGCAGGCGCAGCCGCCGTGGCACCGGCCCCCGCACCCGAGCCGACGCCGTCGGCGACGGAGGGTGCGACCGACACCACGACCGGAGCGACGGCGGATGCCGCGGCCTCCGGCGGAATTGCGGCCGCGGCAGGACGCCAGCAGGTCGACTTCGTGATCAGCGCCAGCGCGACTGACCTGACGCAGGCCACCGCGTTCCTCGATGCGCTGCGCGCAGGACCACGCCTGCTCAACAGCATCACGGCGACCACGACGCAGAGCGGTGAGGGCACATTCGACGTGCAGATCACCGCCCTGACCTTCATGGACGCGGAAGGGTGACGGCCATGGACGAGCTGGACTTCGAGACGCTTCTGGCGCGTGGCGCGCGCTACCGGGCCTCCGATGTGCACATCACCGCGGGAGCGCCGCCGCTGCTGCGCGTGGATGGCGATCTGGTGCCGGTGCCCGGCTATCCAGGGGTGGTGTCGGAAGAGTGGGTCGAGCGCACCGCATTCGCCCTCATGAGCGAGGGGCAGAAGCGGGAGTTCCTCGAGCACGGCGAGGTCGACCTCGCCCACGCGACGGCGGGCATCGGTCGCTTCCGTACGAACGTGTATCGGCAGCTCGGGTCGATCGCGATCGCGCTGCGGTACATCCCCGATCGCGTCTACACGCTCGAAGAGCTCGGTGCTCCGGCGATCGCCCGGGACCTCGCTCTGCGCCCCCGCGGACTCGTGCTCCTGACCGGGCCGACAGGTTCGGGCAAATCGACCACCCTCACGGCCATGGTCGATATCGTCAATCAGCTGGTGGCGGCGCACATCATCACGATCGAAGACCCGATCGAGTTCCATCACCAGTCCAGGCGCGCACTGATCCACCAGCGCGAGGTCGGTCGCGACACCAACTCGTTCGCCGAAGCGCTGCGGCGCGTGCTGCGCCAGGATCCCGACGTGATCCTCATCGGCGAACTGCGCGACCCCGAGTCCATCTCGACGGCTCTGTCGGCTGCCGAGACCGGACACCTCGTGCTTTCGACGCTGCACACGCAGGGCGCGGCGAAGAGCATCAATCGCATCATCGATGTGTTCCCGGCCGACCAGCAGCACCAGATCCGCACGCAGCTGGGTGACACGCTGCAGGGCATCATCAGCCAGACGCTGCTGCCGCTCGCGCAGGTGAACGGGCGCACGATCGCCACCGAGGTGCTCATCAACACGCCCGCGGTGGCCAACATGATTCGCGAGGGCCAGGTGGCGCAGATCTACTCGGCAATGCAGGCCGGGTCGGAGGTCGGCATGCACACGCTCGACCAGGATCTCCGTCGCCTCGTCGCCGACGGCACCATCGCGCGCAACGTGGCGATGGACTTCGCGGTCGACCCGAAGAGCCTCGACGGCGTGTACATCAAGCCGCGCGACCTCGATGCCGAGGAGTGGGCGCACCACGCCGGCGAATGGCGGCAGGCGGATGCCGCGGCATCCGTCCCCGCCAACGCTGCGGCAGGAACTGGCGTCGGCATGGGCTCGCGCTTCGGCTCGCCCACGGTCGGCGGCCGCGTCGATCCGACCGCGCGCGACGTCGACTGGACCGGCGCCGACGACGATACGTATCTGAACGACGCCGACTCGTGGGCTGAGCTCGGCCTGCCCACGCCCGAGAAGGGGGTCTGACATGGCCGTCGTACAGGAGTTCGTCTACCGAGCTGTCGACTCGCGCGGCGGATCGGTCGTGAAGGGCACCATCGAGGCGGCGAGCGAATCCGCCGTTACCGGAAAGCTCAAGGCGCAGGGGCTCACACCGCTCGAGGTCACCCTCAAGTCCAACACCGGGCTCAGTCGCGAGATCAAGCTGCCCGGAGCCACCAAGACCGTCTCCGCCCGCACTCTCGCGGTGTTCTCGCGGCAGATGGCCGGTCTCATCAACGCGGGCCTGCCGCTCATGCGGACGCTCTCGATCCTCATCGAGCAGACCGACGACAAGCGCCTGCAGCCCGCGCTCATGCAAGTGCAGGCCGATGTCGAGTCGGGTTCATCGTTCTCGGCGGCGCTCGCGCGACACCCGCAGACGTTCCCGCCGCTGATGCTCAGCATCGTGAAGGTCGGCGAGGCCGGTGGCTTCCTCGGCAGCGCTCTCGGCTCGATCGCAGACAATTATCAGCGGGACGCCGAACTGCAGAACAAGATCCGCGCTGCCGTCACGTACCCCGCGATCGTCCTCGCGATCGCGATCATCGGCGTGCTCGTTATGGTGACGTTCGTCGTGCCGATCTTCCAGGACATGTTCGAGGGGCTCGGCAGTTCGCTACCGCTGCCGACGCAAATCCTCGTCGCCATCTCGAACAACATGTGGTGGATCATTCCTTCCATCGTGCTGGTGGTCATCGTCGCGGTGATCTGGTGGCGTGCGAACCGGCACACTCTGCAGTATCGGAAAGTCGTCGACCCGATCAAGCTGAAGATGCCGGTCTTCGGCAAGCTCACCACGAAGATCGCGGTGGCGCGGTTCGCCCGCAACCTGTCGATGATGCTGAACGCCGGTGTGCCGATCATCCAGGCGCTCTCGATCGTCGGCCAGGCGTCGAACAACTGGAAGATCGAGGAGGCCGTGCGCGACGTGCAGGAGTCGATCCGTCAGGGTCGCTCGTTCGCCGCACCGCTCGCGAAGGCCGAGGTCTTTCCGGCGATGGTGCCGCAGATGGTCTCGGTCGGCGAGGAGTCGGGCACACTCGTCGACATGCTCTCGTCGATCGCCGACTTCTACGAGGACGAGGTCGAGACCGCCACCGCGCAGCTGTCGTCGACCATCGAGCCGATCCTCATCGTCGGTCTCGGCATCGTGATCGGCGGCATGGTGATCTCGCTCTACCTGCCGATCTTCACGCTGTACGGGGAGCTCGCCAAGCAGTAGGAGCGCGCTTCGTCTCGCTCGTTCCTCGCTCGCTCGGCGACCGGGGTGGGGCGCTTCGTATCGCTCGTTCCTCGCTCGCTCAGTGACCGGGTGGTGGGGTGCGCCGCGTCTCGCTCGTTCCTCGCTCGCCCCGCGACCGGGGTGGGGCGCTTCGTCTCGCTCGTTCCTCGCTCGCTCAGTGACCGGGTGGTGGGGCGCGCTTCGTCTCGCTCGTTCCTCGCTCGCTCAGCGACCGGGGGCTTGGGCAGTGGCGCGCTTCGACGGCGAGGAAGAGTTGCCGGTCGTTGAGCGAGGGAGCGCCAGCGACCGAGACGAAACGCGCCGGGCCGCTCGGATGCGCCGGGAGCGCGGCGTGCGCCTCACACGGTGACCCGAAGCACCTCTTCGATCGTCGTCAGGCCCTGTGCGACCTTCGACCAGCCGTCCTCGCGCAGCGAGATCATCCCCTGCTCCAGGGCGACCTGACGGATCTCGCTGCCCGTCGCGCGGGTCACGACGAGCGTCTCGATCTCGTCGCTCAGCGTCATGATCTCGTGCAGCGCGACGCGGCCGCGGTAGCCGGTGTTCGAGCACGCGGGGCACCCGGCTGCCCTGTAAAGCTGCGGCGGATCGGCCGGGTCATGCGGGAAGCCGAGCGCGGTCAGCACATCGCTCGTCTCGACGAGCGGCTCGCGGCATCGCATGCACAGCCGGCGCGAGAGGCGCTGCGCGATGACCGCCGACAGTGCCGTGGCGACGAGGAACGGCTCGCAACCGAGCTCGGTCAGGCGGGTCAGCGCGGAAGGCGCGTCGTTGGTGTGCAGCGTCGACAGCACGAGGTGACCGGTGAGGGCCGCCTCGATGGAGATGTTCGCGGTCTCGAAGTCGCGGATCTCACCGACGAGCACGACGTCGGGGTCGGAACGGAGGATCGACCGCAGCGCCGTCGAGAACGTCAGGCCGGCGCGGTTGTTTACCTGCACCTGGTTGATGCCCGCGATGCGGTACTCCACCGGGTCTTCGACGGTGATGACGTTGATCTTGGGGTTCGCGATCGCACGCAGCGCCGTGTACAGGCTGGTCGACTTTCCGGAGCCGGTCGGCCCGGTCGCGAGGATCATGCCGTGCGGCTTGGTGATCGCCTCGCGGAACCGCTTCTCGTTGGTGCTCGAGAACAGCAGGTCGCGCATCGTCATGACCTGGCCGGTGTTGTCGAGGATGCGCATCACGATCTTCTCGCCCCACACGGTGGGCAGCGTCGCGACGCGGAGGTCGACGGAGCGGTTCTCGTGCGTGACCGAGAGGCGGCCGTCCTGCGGCTTGCGCTTCTCGGCGATGTCGATCGACGACATGATCTTCAGGCGCGAGATGATGCCGTCCTGAATGGCGCGGTCGGCCTTCTGCATCTCGTGCAGCACGCCATCGATGCGGAACCGCACGGTGAGCTGCTTCTCACCCGGCTCGACGTGGATGTCGCTCGCACGGTCGTTGATCGCCTGCGCGATCAGCAGGTTCACGAAGCGGACGATGGGGGCGTCGTTGTCCTGCTCCTCGAGCGTCTCGGTGAACGCCGCCTGGTTCGACTCGCTCGACTCCTCGATCGTCATCGACAGTTCGCTGAGCTCTTCGTCGGAGCGCAGGAACCGTTCGAACATCTGCGTCAAGGCGTCTTCGGCGACGACGACCGGCTCGACGAACAGGTCGGTGATGCTCGCGACGTCATCGAGCGCGACGATGTCGGTCGGATCGAGCACGCCCACGGTCAGCCGTTCGCCCCGAAGGTCGACCGGGATGAGGCCGTACTTGCGGCAGAGGTTGCCCGGCACGAGCGCGACGACGTTCGGATCGAGCGGCATGCTCGCGAGGTCGACGTAGCGATGACCGGTGTGCAGGGCTATCGCCTCGGCGACCTGCCCCTCGGTCACCAGCTTCGAGCTCACCAGCAAGCGCTGCAGCTCGGGCCCGTCGGCGCCCCCCGCTTGCGCGATCGCGGCTGACATGTCGGCGGCTCGTACGGCTCCGGTGAGCACGAGCGTCTGTGCAAGACCTCTCACGGTGATTCCCCTTATCCCCACTGGACATACTATGTGCCGCGCGTCAAGCCTGGGCAGGGGTGCTGCACGCAGTCGGTAGGGTGGCGCCATGGCGGACCTGATCGCGAAGCTGACGGCCTGGGCGCTGTCGCTGCGGCTCGTGCGGGTGTGGCTGCACTACGCCGAGCGGCGCGGCCCGATGCTCTCCGACAGCATCACCTATCGTTCCCTCTTCTCCGTATTCGCGGGCGTGCTGCTCGGCTTCTCGTTCGCGGCCATCTGGCTGAGCGACAACCCCGCGGCCTGGAAGTCGCTGGTGGATGCGGTGGATGCCGCGATCCCGGGGCTCGTCGGCAAGGGTGGGATCGTCGATGTCTCCGACATCCAGGCACCCGCAGGATTCACCGTCGCCGGGATCATCGCGCTCGTCGCCCTCGTCGGCGCGGCGATCGGCGCGATCGGATCGCTGCGCGTGGCCATCCGCACCCTGGCCGACCGGGTGCACGACGACGTCTTCTTCGTCTGGGTGCTGCTGCGCAACCTGCTGCTCGCCATCGCGATCGGCGGCGGCTTCGTGCTCTCCGCCGGCGCGACGTTCGTGGGCACCTCGTTCATCGGCGCGGTGCTCGACTGGGCGGGGATCACGCAAGACGACTTCGCGAAGATCGCGACGCGGAGCGTCTCGATCGTCGTCGTGTTCGTGCTCGACATGGCCGTGGTCGCGCTCGCGTTCGTCAGCCTGAGCGGCGTGCGCGCGCGTCCGCGCGCGCTGTGGTCGGGGGCCTTTCTCGGCGCGGTCGGACTCACCGTCCTCCAGCAGCTGTCGGGACTCTTCGTCGCCGGCGCCGGCTCGAACCCCCTCCTCACCACCTTCGCCAGCCTGATCGCCCTGCTGCTGTGGCTGAACCTGTCGGCCCAGGTGATCCTTCTCGCATCGACCTGGATCATCGTCAGCGAGCGCGAGCACGTCGACCGCGTCCGCGAGCGGTTCGGCTCGCCGACGTTCGTGCTGCGGCGGGTGCGGCAGGCGGAGGATGCCGTGCGCGTCGCTACCGAGGAGCTCGCGCACGCGCGCGCCGACGCCGACCGCGAGCGCCTCGCCGCGCAGAAGAAACAGGCGGACGGGAAGAAGGTGGACGAGCCGGCGGAACAGGAGCCCGTCGGGGCCGGAAAAGAGCAGTCGTGAGCCAGAAGGTGCCGACCTATACGGCCGAGCAGGTCCGTGCGGCCGAACGTCCGCTCCTCGACGCCGGCACGCCGCTCATGCGCCGCGCCGCAGGTGCCCTCGCCGATGTCATCCGCGCCGAGCTGTCATCGTCTGAGACCGCGACCACCATGACCGGCGCACTGGAGCCGGTGGCCCTCGACAACCCCGACACGCCGCGCCCGCGCGTGCTCGTGCTCGTGGGCAGCGGCGACAACGGTGGCGACGCCCTCTACGCCGCCGCCCAGGTCGCCGCTGTCGCCGATGTCGACGCGCTGCTCGTCGCCGACCGCTTCCACGAAGCAGCGCTGGCTGCCGCCGTCGGCGCGGGCGTACGGAGGGTCGACCTCGCGGAAGTCGGCGACACGGCCCACCGTTACGGCCTGATCGTCGACGGCATCCTCGGCATCGGCGCCTCGCGCGACCCAGCGCTACGCGGCACCGCGCGGCAGGCGGTCACCGCGCTCGTCTCGACCATCTCGGGCGACGGGAGCAGGCCGCGGGTCGTTGCCGTCGACATCCCGAGCGGCCTGCAGCCCGACACCGGAGTCGCGGATGCCGCCGTGCTCCCGGCATCCGTCACCGTCACGTTCGGCGCCGTCAAAGCAGGGCTCGTCGCCGGGCGCGGCCCGGAGGTCACCGGCGAGATCGTGCTCGTCGACATCGGGCTCGGCGCAGCGCTGGAGGCGGTCGAACCCGCGGGCGAGGCATCCGTGTCGCGCGTCGTGGCGGCTCAGACGGACTGACGAAACCGGCGGACCGCCGGCAGAGCCGCCAGAGCCTCAGTCGTCGGAGTCGTCCTGCCCGCGCCCGTTGTTGCCCGGGAAGTCGGGTGAGTCCTTGTCGTGCCCGAAAGCGTTGCCGCGACCGTTGTCACCGGGCCCGTCATCGCCGCCCGAGGCGTCGTCGCCGTTGCCGCGACCGTTGTTCCCCGGGAAGCCGGGGGAGTCCTTGTCGTGCCCGAAGGCGTTGCCGTTGCCGCCGCCGTTGATCCCGCCCCCGTGGTCGCCGTTGTTGCCCGGGAAGCCGGGGGAGTCCTTGTCATGCCCGAACGCATTGCCCCTGCCGTTCTCGCCGGGGCCGTCATCGGGCGCCACCGCGAACGTCGCAGGAATCAGATGGGGGAGCGGAGCTCCGGTCGCGACGCTCGGCACCAGGATCGCCGCAGCCACGACGATGGCGATCGCAGCGCCCGTGAGGAGCAGCTTCTTCGAACCCATGACGCACCTCGGTTTCGGGCGGCGGAGGCAGCCGGTGCGGGGAGCGTACCACCGCCGACGCGCGGTGCGAAGGGCCTCGGCTCAGCGCCCGTAGCGCGTGACGAACGTGCGCAGCATGCGGCTCGGATGCGAGACCGCCGCGCGCCGCACCGCAGCGAGGGTGAGCTCGAGCTCGTCGGCGGCGAAGTACCCGTAATCGGCGTACGCGTGGATGCGCGTGGTGATGCCCTCGACGTCGAGCTCGGGGTGGAACTGCGTCGCGTACACGTTCTCGCCGACCCGGAACATCTGCACGGGGCAGCCCGGCGACGACGCCAGCAGCGTCGCCGACGCGGGCAGCTGCGAGATCGCCTCCTTGTGTCCGACGAACGCATCGAAGGTCGCCGGCATCCCCTCGAGCAGCGGATCGGATGCCCCCGCCTCGGTGATGGTCACCGGCACGACGCTGATCGGCTCGGGATAGGTGCGGTCGATCACCGCGTGCTGGTGCGCGCCGAGCGTGCCGATGCCGTAGCAGGCGCCGAGGAACGGGAAGTCGCGGTCCACGACCTCGTCGAGCAGGCTCGCGAACTCCGCCTCCACGCGCCGCTGCACCGTCGACTTCTTCTCGAGCGGATCGGACGCGTTGAACGGTCCGCCGCCCACGAAGATGCCCGACAGCGCGTCGAGATCGAAGTGCGGCATCGGCTCCGCCTCGAGCCGCACCCGCACGAGCTCGTCGGGCGAGAGCCCGGTGTAGCGCAGGAACAGCGCATACTCCTCGTCGGCGGGCACGTCCTCGGCACGGGTCGCGAGGAGGACGAACGGCTTCACCGCACCAGCCTACGTGGGACGACGGATGCCCCGGACCCGCGCATCTGCGCCGGGCCGGGGCATCCGTCTTCCGTGTGTCAGTCGTTCGTCGCGAACTGGTGCGTCCAGCTCGACACCGCACCGGCGTCGACCGCGAAGCCGGGCTTCGGCACGGCCGTCACGCGGACCTCGGATCCGGCGGGAACCTTGACCAGCGGCTTCTCGGCCTTCACGCCGTTCACGTAATAGTCGAACGCCGGGTCGGGCACGACGATCACGTGGTCGGAGCCTGATCCGCGCGGGTCGACGAACTTCGGCTCGCGCGGGGTCGCGGCCGTCGTCCGCACGGGCACGTTCGCGAAGTCCATGTCGCTCGCGAAGTAGTAGCTCGTGTACGACGGCTGGTTGTAGGTGGTGTTCTGCCGGGCAACTTCGACGCGGTACTGCACGTCGTGCATCAGCGTCGGCAGCTTGTGCGTCGTCACCTCGGTGCTCGTGTAGATGCGCAGCGCGCTCGAGTCCACCGTGCGCACCAGCAGCTCCTCGCGCCAGTCGCCGAGCACGTCGGCGACGAGCGAGGGGTTGCCCTTCGTGCTGTTGTTGGTGCGGGTGCCGTCGGCGGTGAGCAGCGTGCCGCGCGTCCAGTCCTTGATCGTCGGCGTCACTTCCTGCGCGCCGTCGACGATCTGCGTGGTCAGGTCGGCCGCCCAGCGGATCGACTGGTTGGTGCCCGGGGTGCCCGCCTCGAGGGAAGTCCCCGACGCGCTCAGCAGGCCGGATCCCTCGGTGCCGTTCGGCATGCTCGCCCACACCTCGATGCCGGGCACATCGGCACGCACGTCGCCGATCATGCTGCGGCCCGTGTCACGCCCCGAGTACGCCCCGAACAGCACCTCGCCGGTCGCGGCATCCCGCATCGCCGACCCGTAGGGCGCATACGTCGCACCCTCGTGCGCCGTCCAGATCTCGAGGCCGGGGCGGTTCGGGTCGATGTCGGTGACGTGCATCGCGTCGCCGTGGCCGAGGCGGACGACCTGGCCGGGATCGGCGCTGCCCTCGGGCAGCGTGTCGACCGAGCTGTACAGCAGTCCGCCGTCGTCGTCGATCGTGGCCGCGCCGTAGACGATCTCGTGCTTGCCGTCGCCGTCCACGTCGGCCGCGCTCAACGAGTGGAAGCCCTGCGTCGTGATCGTGCCGTACACCGGGTCGGTGCCGTCGCGGCCGTGGGGACCGTCGTTGAACGGGTTGCTCATCGGCACGTGGCCGCTGTCGACGGCCCAGCGGGTGGTGAGGTGCTCGCCGTCCCAGTCGTAGGCGTGGATCGTCGTGCGCGTGTAGTAGCCGCGCGCGAAGACCGCCGACGGGTGCGTGCCGTCGAGGTAGGCGACGCCGGCGAGGAAGCGATCGACCCGGTTGCCCGGCTCGATGCGCGCCATCGCGTAGTCGCCCCACAGCAGGCCATCGTCGTCGCGGCCCGGTTCGTACCGCACGGTCTCGAGCTCTTCGCCCGTCGCCGAGTCGAAGACCGTCAGGTACTCCGGCCCGTCGACGATGAAGCCCTCGAACGTGGTGAGGTCGTTGCGCGCGCTGCGCGCCGGAGCGTACGTCGTGATGAAGTAGTCCACCAGCTCGGTCGCCGACGCCTCTGACAGCGGGTACTCGTGGGTCACGGGAACGCCGAACGCCTCCTCCAGCGTCGCCGGCCAGTGACCCGCGACCACCTCGGGGTGCTCCGACCAGCCCTCGAACACCTCGATGAGGTGCCGGCGGTAGTCGGCGGCGCTCATGCGATAGTCGTCTGCCGCCGTGTACCCGGCCGCGAGATCTTCGGCGAGCATCGTGATGTTCGCCGACGCCGCGACGCTGCCGTCGGCGTTGTAGCGGGTCGACTTCGTGCCGGGCGCCGTCTTGAGCATGGTCTCGGAACGGCCGTCGCCGTCGAAGTCGTAGACCATGAACTGCGTGTAGTGCGCGCCGGCGCGGATGTTGACGCCCAGGTCGATGCGGTTCAGCAGCGTGCCGTCGAGCTCGTAAGTGTCGACGTACACGGTGCCCGTGTAGCCCTTCTGTGACACGTCCTTGGAGTTGGACGGATCCCACTTCACGACGAACTCGTAGGCGCCGTCGCCGTCGACGTCGGCCACCGACGCGTCGTTCGCCGAGTACGTGAATGCCTCACCGGCGGGTGTGACGCCGTCGGCGGGCTTCTGCAGCGGCAGGTCGTAGAACCCGTCGCCCCACACCGACACGGGCGCGGACTGCTCGCCGGTGACATCGTGCCAGGCGGGCGCGACCGTGTAGACGGATGCCGCAGACCCGTCGGGGTCGGCATAGTTCGTGCTGTCATCGACCGTGGCGATCCGCTCGCCGTCGCGGAACACAGCGAACGACGGGCCGCTCACGCCGGTCTCGGTCGCCGGTCCGGCCTCGGTCGCGAGCAGGCGCCAGCTGAGGAACACGCCCTCGCCGGTCGCGACCGCGACGAGGCCGCGATCGAGCGCTTCGAGCTGGGCGCCTGCGGACGCGTCGCCGGAGGGCGCCGCCTCCTGCGCCAGCGCGGGGGACGCAAGGCCGAAGGTCAGGGCGCAGGCGGCCGTGCCGGCCACCATCGCGCGTACGGAGGTTCTGTGGAGATTCATCGTCGAATCGCTCTCCCGAGGTTGTGGCCCGCGTGGGGTACGGACCGTTGCATCGTTTCATACGTAGGGAATACGTTTTCCCGAGCGACCCTAGTCGCGGTGTCGCGACGAGGTCAAGGCCTCCGCCGCCGACATTGGAACGATTTAACGCGCCTGGTCTGCGGCAACCCCGCTCCTCAGTTGAGGATCAGAGCCGAGCTGCGGACCGTCGCGCGGCGTGTCGTCCCTCATCTCGGCGCAAGATCCTCAACTGAGGAACGACCACGTAGCCCCCGGTCCACGATGAAACGAAACGGATGCCTCGACCCGGCGCAGCACGCCGGGTCGAGGCATCCGTGATCCGCGTCCTACGACGCGTACGTGACGAAGCCGAGCTCCACGGGCGACACGAGCTGCGGGTGCGCGGGGCGCACGCGGACGGTGTACCCGAATGTGCCCGTGACGCTGAGCGGCAGCGTGCCGGTGAAGGTCCGGATCCCGTCCACGCCGTCACCGGTGGGGGAGAGGCGGTACACCGAGTGGTCGCGCGCAAGCGCGTCGTCCTCGTCGGTGCGGCCGTAGAGCAGTTCCACCGCGACGTCATCGGGCGAGAGGCCGTCGAGCCGCACGTCGGCGCGCACCTCGAGCGCATCACCCGCCTGCGCCTGCGCCGGGATGCCGGAGCTGTCGACGCTCGCGATCGAGATCCGGTTCCACGCGGCCTTGATGCGCCCGACGAACGCCGCGACCTCGCGCGCCAGGGCGAACCCGTTCGCGCGCAGAGCCACGTCGTGGGCGGCGGCCGGCACGTACAGCCGCTGGACGTAGTCGCGCACCATGCGGTCGCTCGTCGCCTTCTTGCCGAGATCGGTCATGGTGTGGCGCACCATGCCGAGCCACGCGGTCGGGATGCCGCCCTCTCGCTCGTAGAACTTCGGCACCAGCTGGTGCTCGATGAGGTCGTACAGCGCCGCGGCCTCGGCGTCGTCGCGCTCCTCGTCGTTCGACGCGGTGTCGGCGGTCGGGATCGCCCAGCCGTTCTCGCCGTCGAACCACTCGTCCCACCACCCGTCGAGGATCGAGAGGTTGAGCGCGCCGTTGAGCGCGGCCTTCATGCCGCTCGTGCCGCACGCCTCGAGCGGGCGCAGCGGGTTGTTGAGCCACACGTCGCACCCGGGGTAGAGGTCCTTGGCGAGGGTGATGTCGTAGTCGGGCAGGAACACGATCCGGCCGCGCACCTTCGGGTCGCGGCTGAAGCGCACGAGCTGCTGGATGAGGATCTTGCCCGAGTCGTCGGCCGGGTGCGACTTGCCGCCGATCACGATCTGCACGGGCCGCTCGGTGTCGGTGAGCAGCCGCGTCAGGCGCTCCGGATCGCGCAGCATCAGCGTCAGCCGCTTGTACGTGGGCACGCGCCGTGCGAAGCCGATCGTGAGCACCTCGGGGTCGAGCAGATCGTCCACCCACGAGGGGGTGTGGCTGCCGGCAGTGGGCAGGGATGCCGCCACCCGCCGCCGCGCCTCGGCGACGAGGCCGCCCTTCATCTGCTGGCGAACGCCCCAGAGCTCGGCATCCGTCACGGCTGCGCGGTCGGTCCAGTCGTGGGTGTCGGTGTGCGCGTCGCCCCACGCCCGCTCGCTCACGGCCTTGAGTGCGGGGTGCACCCAGGTCGGAGCGTGGACGCCGTTGGTGATCGACGTGATCGGCACCTCGTCGCTGTCGACTCCCGGCCACAGCATGCCGAACATGCCGCGGCTCACCTCGCCGTGCAGCACCGAGACGCCGTTCGCGTGCTGGCCGAGGTGCAGGCCGAGCACGGCCATGTTGAAGACCCCCTGGTCGCCGCCGTTCCACGTCTCGAGGCCGAGCGCGATCGCACGCCCCGCGTCGAGCCCCTGGAAGAGGCCGCTCGTCAGCACGTTCGCGATGAGCTCGCGCGAGAAGCGGTCGATGCCGGCCGGCACCGGGGTGTGCGTCGTGAAGACCGTGCCCGCGCGCACCTGGGCCAGAGCGTCGTCGAAGCTGAGTCCGTCCTGGGTGATGAGCTCCGACATCCGCTCGAGTCCCTGGAACCCGGCGTGGCCTTCGTTCGTGTGGTACACGTCGGGGGCGGGACGGCCGGTGAGATCGGACCACGCGCGCACCGCGCGCACGCCGCCGACGCCGAGCAGCAGCTCCTGCAGCAGCCGGTGCTCGCCGCCGCCGCCGTAGAGGCGATCGGTGACGCGGCGCATCTCGTCGGTGTTCGACGGCGTCTCGGAATCGAGGAGCAGCAGCGGGATGCGCCCGATGTCGGCGATCCATACGCGCGCGTACAGGCGGCGGTCGCCGGGCAGATCGAGAGCGATCTCGACGGGTGCGCCCGCACGGTCGCGCAGCAGCGTCAGGCCGAGGCCGTACGGGTCGAGCAGGGGATAGGCCTCGCGCTGCCACCCGTCGTCGCCGATCGACTGGCGGAAGTATCCGGCGCGATAGAAGAGTCCGACGCCGGTCAGCGGCACGCCCAGGTCGGACGCGCTCTTGAGATGGTCGCCCGCGAGGATGCCGAGGCCGCCGGAGTACTGCGGCAGAGAGCCGTCGACACCGAACTCGGGGGAGAAGTAGGCGATGTGCACCGGCTTGTCGCCCTCGAGGCGCTGGAACCAGCGGTCGCCCTCGAGGTAGGCGGTGAGCCGCTCATCCTCTTCGCGGACCCGCGCGACGAACTCCTCGTCGTGCGAGAGCTCGTCGAGGCGCGACTGCCCCAGAGCGCCGAGCATGCGGGCAGGGTTGGCACCGATGTCGTCCCACAGGGCGGGATCCATCGAGGCGAACAGCGCGTGCGTCGCGCGACTCCAGGACCAGCGCCAGTTCGAGGCGAGGCGATCGAGCGGGGCGAGGGATTCGGCCAGCACAGGGCGGACCGTGAACGTTCGGATGGCCTTCACGCTCGCGATTCTAGGGGCAGAAGCTGGAAGCGCTTGCACGACGGTTGCCGCCGCGGCGGAACGGTGGGAATCGCCGCGGCGCACATCGGTGGCACGCTGACACGGCGGCCGGCCGAGCGCAAGGGTGCGGATGGCGTCGGGCGCCGGGTCTACGCTGGGGACATGGCCATCGCACGACTTCACGGAGGCCCGCTCGACGGGCAGCTCCTGCCCCTCGAAGACCCCCAGCTGGACCGCTTGATCGTCCCCTACAGCGAGACGCAGGTCGTCTACGAGCGCAAGGGAGCGCCCGAGAACACGGGCGACGGCGATGGGCCGACCGAGGCCGAGTTCTGGTTCATCGAGGCCGAAGACGACATCGATCCGTACAGCGACACCGCACGTGAGCGCCGCTGACGAGCACCCCGCAGAGCCGACCGGCCCGAGCCACTCGGTCGAGGTCGAGCTGAAGTTCGACGTCGAGGACGACACCCCGCTGCCCGACTGGTCGGGTCTACCCGGAGTGTCCTCGGTCGGTGCCGCCGAGGAACGCGCGCTCGACGCCGTGTACCTCGACAGCGACGACCTCGCCCTCGCGCACGCCGGCTACGCGGTGCGGCGCCGGACCGGCGGCCCCGACGAAGGCTGGCACATCAAAGGCCCCCGCGACGCGGAGGGCGGCCGGGTCGAGCTGCACTGGCCGCTCGGCGAGGATGACACGATCCCGGATGCCGTCACCGACGCCCTCGCGGCGGTCTCGGTCACATCGCACCTGGCGCCGATCGCCCGCATCCGCAACCAGCGCACGGCGTACGCGCTGTGCGACGCCGAAGGCGGTGTCGTCGCCGAGTTCGTCGACGACCGCGTGATCGCCACCGACGAGCGCGACGGCGTGGAGCGCACCTGGCGGGAGTGGGAGTTCGAGCTCGGCCCCGCTGCGCCCGGTGCCGGGGACGATCGTGCGGCGCTCTTCGCCGCCGCCGACGCCGCGGTGCGTCGCGCAGGAGGCCGGCCCGCGGCATCCGCCTCGAAACTGGCACGCGCGCTCGGCGCCTGAGCAGACGAAGAAACGCCCCGACCCCTTCGAGAGGGTTCGGGGCGTTTCCGCGTCAGCTGATCAGAGGTTGATCATGTGGCCGGCGAGGCCGTGGAAGGCCTCCTGCACGGCCTCCGACAGCGTCGGGTGCGTGTGGACGTTGCGCGCGGCCTCGAGAGCGGTGAGGTCCCACTTCTGCGCCAGCGTCAGCTCGGGCAGCAGCTCCGAGACGTCGGGGCCGATGAGGTGACCGCCGAGCAGCTCGAGGTGCTCGCCGTCGGCGATGAGCTTGACGAAGCCGATGGGCTCGCCGAGGCCGTTCGCCTTGCCGTTCGCCGAGAACGGGAACTTCGCGACCTTGACGTCGTAGCCGGCGTCGCGCGCCTGCTGCTCGGTGAGGCCGAACGAGGCCACCTGCGGCGAGCAGAACGTCGCGCGCGGCATCATGCGGTAGTCGCCGAGGGTCATCGTCTCGGCCTTGCCGATCGTCTCGGCGGCCACGACGCCCTGCGCCTCGGCCACGTGGGCCAGCTGCAGCTTGGCGGTGACGTCGCCGATCGCGTAGATGTGCGGCACGTTGGTGCGCATGTGGTCGTCGATGTCGATGGCGCCGCGGTCGGTGAGCTTCACGCCGGTGTTCTCGAGCCCGAAGCCCTCGACGTTGGCGGCGAAGCCGATCGACATCATGACTTTGTCGGCGTCGATCGAGCCGGTGGAGCCGTCCTTGGCGGTGTAGGTCACGGTGACCTTGTCGCCCTGGTCGTCCACGGTCTCGACCTTGGTCGAGGTGAGGATGTCGACGCCGTAGCCCTTGTACTGGCGCGCGATCTCCTTGGAGACATCGGCGTCCTCGTTGGGCAGCGCACGGTCGAGGAACTCGATGATCGTGACCTTGACGCCGTAGTTGACCATGACGAAGGCGAACTCCATGCCGATGGCGCCGGCGCCGACGATGACGATCGACTGCGGCAGGTCGCGGGCGAGGATCTGCTCCTCGTACGTGACGATGTTGCCGCCGATCTGCACACCCGGGAGCAGGCGGACCTTCGAGCCGGTCGAGATGATCGCGTTGTCGAACGTGACGTCCTCGGTGGAGCCGTCGGCCTTGGTGACGCGGATCGCGTTCGGACCGGTGAACGATCCGCGCCCCTCGTACTCGTCGACCTTGTTCTTCTTCATCAGGTAGTGGATGCCCTTGACGTGGGTATCGGCCACCTTGCGGCTGCGGTCCCACGCCACCCCGAAGTCGAAGTGCACGTCGCCCGAGATGCCGAACAGATCGGCCTTGTGGTGGAACTGGTGCGCGAGGTCGGCGTTCTTGAGCAGAGCCTTCGAGGGGATGCAGCCGACGTTGAGGCAGACACCGCCCCAGTACTTCTCTTCGATGATCGCGACCTTGAGGCCGAGCTGAGAAGCACGGACGGCCGCGACGTACCCGCCGGGCCCCGCGCCGAGGATGGCGACGTCGTAGTGAGGCATGCTTCCAGCCTAGTGGTCGGCCGAGGGCGGGGAGCCGGGCTGCGAGGGGTCGCCCGGAGCGCTCGCGGACGAGGCGGCGAGGGCCTTCTCGCGCCGCGAACGCGACACCAGCAGGTAGACGACGGCGGCCACCAGCGCAAGCGCCAGGACGCCTGCGATGACCCACGGCCACGCGCTCGGTGCGTCGTCGGAGGCGGGAACGCTCGTCGCGGTCGGCGTGGGCTCGACGGTCTCCGTCGGCGCTGCGGTCGCCGTCTCCGACGGCGTCGGCGATGCCGTCGGGGTGGGTGATGGGGAACCCGCGACCGTGAACGAGAGCTCGCCCGAGATGGGATGCCCGTCGCTCGAGACGACCTTCCACAGCACTGTGACCGCACCGGACGCCTCACCCGCGAGCGGCTGCGTCAGCACGTTGTCGCTCACGACCGGGGCGCCGGCCGTGAGCGTGGTGCCCGCGGCATCCGTCACCTCCACGACCGATGCGCCCTCGTCGTCGGCGATCTCGGCGCTGAACGTGAGCGTGAGCTGCGCGGGAAGCGCGTCGAGACTGCTGCCGGCGGCGGGATCGCTGCCCAGCAGCTCATCGTGCGCCTGGGCGGGGGATGCCGTGGCCAGCACGACGGCGAAGGCGACCAGCAGGGCGGCGACCAGCGCCGAGACGGGGGCTGAGAGCCGCTTGTGAACTCTGTGTGACATCACGCGATCGAGCCTATCCGGCCCTTCGATCCGGGCGTTCCGAGGTCTAGCATGGCCGCAAGGCGGGGGATCTGCCCGCCGACCCGGTGACGGAAGGATGGCGGCGATGGACTCCATGATGATGGACGCCATGTCGAAGGACATGATGTCGATGCCCGGCATGGACACCATGGACATGTCGGTGATGCAGGCCTGTATGGACGCCTGCTCGGCCTGCGAGCAGGCATGCACGGTGTGCTCCACGCAGATGATGTCGTGCGCGCCCGCGTGCATGAACTGCGCGGACATGTGCAACACGATGATGCGCGCCATGATGCGCATGCAGGGTATGAACCCGGCCACGATGATGTCGATGCTGGACGCGTGCATCGCGATGTGCCAGCTCTGCATGGACGAGTGCATGGAGCACGCGGACCACAGCGAGGTCTGCAAGATGTGCGCTCAGGCCTGCCAGGCATGCATGGACGCCTGCATGGCGATGAAGAACTCGATGATGGCGATGGGCTGAGGCCCGTCGCCTTTCTCGTTCCTCCTGCGCGATCCCTCGCGCAGGCACGATCGCGGCGGACCGATCAGGCTTCGGCGAGCTCCGCGCGGAGGACGTTGAAGCGCGCGCCGCCGACGGCGAGCACGTGGTAGCGCTCATGCAGCGCGACGGGCGTGCCCGGGGCCGCGGTCACCGCGGCGCCCACGCCGTTCCACAGCACGATCGACGTCGCGTCCGTCAGCGTCCGGATGATGACGAAACCGGACCGCTCGTCGGACTCCTCGACGATGGCGTCCGCCCACTCCGACGGCGTCGCCGAGGCCAGGCGCGCCTGGATCAGATGCAGCGCGTGGCCGGGAGCGAACGAGGAGCAGCTGCCGCCGTGATCGCACATGCACGCCGCACGCTCACGCACCTGGAGGGGCGGGATGTGGCTGTGCGGGCTGGACACGGTGGTCTCCTTCTCATTCGACGAATCGTCTACGGTCCTGCCAGGCTAGGCGGGCACGTGTTCCGAGGCATCTCGCGCGACACGCGGCGAAACATTGCGGTACGAGCGCTTTTCCGGGGGTGTCGAGGCTTCGCCTCACCCCGCGGACGTGCCGGAGCTCTCGGGAGCGCCGGCATCGGCGACCGGGTGAAGTGGACGCAAACGACCTCGTCGCAGCCGAGGTCGATCGGATAGGCTGAACGGACAGAGGAGGAAACCGTGGAGCACGACCGCCGACCCGATCAGGGCGACATCCGCCGCGCAGCAGGGGCCGACGCACACGAGTCCGACCGTGCCGCCGACACCACGCAGACGTTCGGCCACGATTCCGATCTGTCGTTCGTGCCATTCGGCAGCGAGCTCGGCGATGCGGAGCTCGACGCGATCGACGCCCTCCCTTCCGGTGCGGCACTGCTGCTCGTCCGTTCCGGACCGACCGCAGGTGCCCGCTACCTGCTGGACTCCGACGTGACGACCGTGGGGCGGCATCCCGAAGCCGACATCTTCTTCGACGACGTCACCGTCTCGCGCCGCCATGCCGAGATCACGCGCTCCGGCACGACCTTCGAGCTGGTCGACCAGCGCTCGCTCAACGGCACCTACGTGAACGGCGAGCGGGTCGACAGGGCCACGCTCACCAACGGCGCCGAGGTGCGCGTCGGAAAGTTCCGCCTCAACTTCTTCGTCTCGCCGGCCGACCTCGCCCGGGCGGCGGACGCCTGATGCCCGCGGCATCCGCCCGTGAAAGGGCGTCGTCCGCGGGTCTCCTCAGCATCGGGCAGGTTCTGGCGCGCCTGTCGCCGGAGTTCCCGTCCCTGACGTCGAGCAAGCTGCGCTTCCTCGAGGTGCAGGGCATCGTCACGCCGCTGCGCACCGAGTCGGGGTACCGCAAGTTCTCGCAGGACGACCTGGAGCGGCTGCGCCTCGCGCTGACGCTGCAGCGCGACCATTACCTGCCGCTGTCGGTCATCCGCGACTACCTCGAGGACGTCGACGCCGGACGCGACCCGGCCACGCCGACCGCGGTGCCGCCGCCGTCGATCGTGCCGGCGCCGCGCCGCTACCGTCGCGACGAGATGCTCGCCGCCGCCGGGGCTGCCCCGCAGCTGCTCAACGACGCCATCAGCACGGGCATCATCGCCGGCGCCGAGTCGTACACCGAGCAGTCCGTCACGCTGCTGCGTGCGCTCGTCGCCCTCGACCGGCACGGGATCGAGCCGCGTCACGTGCGTGCGCTGCGGCAGAGCGCCGAGCGCGACGTCGCCCTCGTCGAATCGGCACTCGCCCCGCTCCTGCGACGGACGGATGCCTCGTCCCGCGGTCGTGCCGGAGAGCTCGCGCCCGAATTGACCCGGCGTCTCGACGACGTGCGTGCGATCTTCGTGCGCGCCGCGCTCGACCGCATGCTTTCCTGATCAGGCCGCGAATCAGGCGAACCGTGCAGCGGCCCGGCGAGCCCGGAACCGGTCGCTGAGCATGTCCATGCGTGCGACACGCCGACCTGCGAACAGCGGATGTCATTGCCGCGAGGGGGAGGCTGATCTAGCGTTGAGGTATTCGATTCCGGAGGGGGGACGAGCATGACCGGAGACGTGGCTGCAGGTGAGCCATTCGGCGCCGAACTCCTCTTCACCGACGGACTTCCTGCGATGGACGACGAGGTCGGCTATCGCGGTGCCGTGGCCGCGAAGGCCGCCGGCATCACCTATCGTCAGCTCGACTACTGGGCTCGCACCGAGCTCGTGGAGCCGACCGTGCGGGGCGCCAGCGGGTCGGGCTCCCAGCGGTTGTACGGCTTCCGCGACATCCTGGTGCTGAAGCTCGTCAAGCGACTTCTCGACACCGGCATCTCGCTGCAGCAGATCCGCACCGCCGTCGACCAGCTCCGTGCTGCCGGCATCCGGGATCTCGCCGGCACGACCCTCATGAGCGACGGCGCGTCCGTCTACCTCTGCACGTCGAACGACGAGGTCATCGACCTCGTCAGCCGCGGCCAGGGCGTCTTCGGCATCGCCGTCGGCAAGGTGCTGCGCGAGGTCGAGTCCGAACTCGTCGAGTTCGAGTTCGAGCGGCCCGACCCCATGGACGAGCTCGCCGTGCGCCGCGCCGCCCGCTCCGCCTGACTCAGGCGAGCGCCGGCTCGACTCGCTCGCGCGCCCCTGTGGTGGCGCTGAGTGCCTGCGCCAGGTCGGCGATCAGGTCGGTCGGGTCCTCGAGGCCGATCGACAGGCGCACCAGCGCGTCCGAGGGCTTTGCGTCCGACGCGACCGGGCGATGCGTGAGAGCGGCCGGATGCTGGATGAGCGAATCGACGCTGCCCAGCGACACGGCGTGCGTGAACAGCTCGACCGCCGCCGTCAGCGACGAGGCGGCGTCGAACCCTCCGGCCAGCTCGATCGCGATCATCGCCCCAGGACCCGACTGCTGAGTGCCCACGAGCCCCTGGGGGTCGCTCGCGGCGAAGCCGGGGAAGTGCACGCGTGCGATCTCGGGCCGGGTCGTGAGCCACTCCGCGACCACCCGGGCGCCCTCCTGCTGTGCCCGCATGCGCACCGGCAGGGTCGCGAGACCGCGGTGCAGCAGGTACGCCGAGAGCGGGTGCATGATCGCGCCCGTGATCGCGCGTGTGCGACGCAGCGCCGCGGCGAGCCGTGCGTCGCAGGCGACCACCCCGCCGACGACGTCGCCGTGACCGCCGAGGTACTTCGTGGCGCTGTGCAGCGACAGCGCGGCGCCGAGATCGAGCGGATGCTGCAGCACGGGCGTGGCGAACGTGTTGTCGACGAGCACGGGCACATCGCCGGCTGCAGCGACGACGGCGCGGATGTCGACGAGCTCGAGCGTGGGGTTGGCCGGCGTCTCGAGCACGACGAGCGCTGTGTCGTCGCGCATCGCCGCGGCGACGGCGTCGGGGGCGCAGAACGTGGTCTCGACGGCGAGCAGCCCCGACGCGAGCAGATGGTCGGTGCCGCCGTACAGCGGACGCACCGCGACGACGTGACGGCGCTGGGACTCGTGCGTCAGCGCGAGCAGCACCGCGGTGACCGCTGCCATGCCCGACGAGAACGCCACCGCCTCCTCGGCGTGCTCGAGGCGGGCGAGGGCCTCTTCGAACCGGGCGACCGTCGGGTTCCACAGCCGGGCGTAGACGTTCGAGCCTCCCTCGAACGGGTGGCCTCCGGTCGCCAGCACCTCGTACGACATGCCGCCGAGCTCGATGCCGGGCAGCGGATTGGTCGACGAGAGGTCGAGGGGGAGTGCGTGGACGCCCAGCGCTGCGAGATCGTCGCGGCCGGCGTGCACGGCAAGGCTGTCAGGGTGCAGCGTCATCGATGCCATGGCGATATGTTCAGTGATCGCGAGGCGATTAGCAAGTCGTGATCACTCAGCCGTGCATAAAGTGCGCAAAGTGTTCGTCGGGTGAGCAGACTGGTCACCCCCGTGGATGCCGGGGTGCCGGCATCCGTCGTCAGGAGCGCGTGTCCTCGGGAACCGGGATGCGGCCGGTGCGCATCACGCGGTCGAGCAGTGAGTCGAAGTCGGCCGCGAGCTCCTGAGCGGAGTCGCCGGGCCAGATGTGCAGGGGCTTCGCGGCGCCCTGCGCCTGCTGCAGCGACGTGCGCTCGGGAAGCTGCGGGCTCAGCACGAGGGGGCCGAACATGTCGCGCAGCTCCTTGATGCGGAACTGGTGCTCGATCGACTGGGGGCGCACGCGGTTGACGACGATGCCGAGCGGCTGCAGACGAGGCGAGAGGCCGCGGCGGATCTCCTCGATGGCGCGGAGGGCGCGGTCGGCAGCGGCGACCGAGAACAGTCCGGGCTCGGTGACGACGATGACGCGGTCGGATGCCGCCCAGGCGGTGCGCGTGAGGGCGTTCAGCGACGGCGCGCAGTCGATGAGCACGAGGTCGTAGTCGGCCTCGATGGTCGCGAGCGCCTCTTCCATCTTCCAGACGTCGCGCACGCTCGGATGCGGACCGTCGAAGTTGATCGCCGACGGGCTGCCGATCATGACGTCGATGGTGCCCGGATGCACCTTCGCCCAGCCGCTGGAGGTGATGGCCTGACGGACCGTCTTCTCCTTGGGGTTCGCCAGGACATCGGCGACATTCAGTCGACCGGCGACTTGGATGTCCATGCCCGTCGATACGTCGGACTGCGGGTCGAGGTCGACGACGAGCGTGCGGACACCGCGGGCGAAGGCCGCCGACGCGAGTCCGAGAGTCACGGTCGTCTTGCCGACGCCACCCTTGAGCGAGCTGACGGATAGGACGTGCACAAGGCACCACGTTACCGTCCCCTAGGCTGTGAGCACACTCAGCCTGTTTCCAGAGGCCCACCCGCGCCGCCGCTCACGGAGGTCGAATGTTCCGCAAGATCCTGGTCGCGAACCGAGGCGAGATCGCCATCCGGGCTTTCCGCGCCGCGTATGAGCTGGGGGCCCGCACCGTCGCGGTGTTCCCGTACGAGGACCGCGGCTCACTGCACAGGCAGAAGGCGGACGAGTCGTACGAGATCGGCGAGAAGGGCCATCCGGTCCGCGCCTACCTCGATGTGGACGAGATCGTGCGCGTCGCGAAGGAGGCCGGCGCGGACGCGATCTACCCCGGTTACGGCTTCCTCTCGGAGAACCCGGAGCTCGCCGAGAAGGCCGCCGCGAACGGCATCGCCTTCATCGGCCCGCCGGCGAAGGTGCTGGAGATGGCCGGCAACAAGGTCACCGCGAAGCACCACGCGGTCGCGGCGGGCGTGCCGGTTCTTCGCTCGACCGAGGCCTCGGACGACGTCGACGCCCTGCTGGGCCAGGCCGACGAGATCGGCTTCCCGATCTTCGTCAAGGCCGTCGCCGGCGGCGGCGGACGCGGGATGCGGCGCGTCGAGCGCCCCGAGGAGCTCGCCCCGGCCCTCGCTGAGGCGATGCGTGAGGCGGGAAGCGCTTTCGGCGACGCCCGCGTCTTCCTCGAGCAGGCCGTGCAGCGACCGCGCCACGTCGAGGTGCAGATCCTCGCCGACGCGACGGGCGAGACCGTGCACCTCTTCGAGCGCGACTGCTCGGTGCAGCGTCGCCATCAGAAGGTGATCGAGATCGCGCCGGCGCCCAACCTCGACCCGGCCGTCCGGGACGCATTGCACGGCTACGCCGTGGCGTTCGCGCGGTCGATCGGCTACGAGAACGCGGGAACGGTCGAATTCCTCCTCGAGACCGCCGGTCCGCGCACCGGCGAGGTCGTCTTCATCGAGATGAACCCTCGCATCCAGGTCGAGCACACCGTCACCGAAGAGGTGACCGATGTCGACCTCGTGCAGTCGCAGATGCGCATCGCCGCGGGGCAGACCATCGCCGAGCTCGGTCTGACGCAGGACCGCATCCAGCTGCGCGGAGCCGCACTCCAGTGCCGCATCACGACCGAGGACCCGTCGCAGGGATTCCGGCCCGACACCGGCCGGATCACCACCTACCGTTCCCCGGGCGGCGCCGGCATCCGGCTGGACGGCGGCACCACCGCCGCCGGTTCGCAGATCAGCCCGCACTTCGACTCGATGCTGGCCAAGCTCACGTGCCGCGGCCGCGACTTCCCGGCGGCGGTGGCTCGCGCCCGCCGGGCCCTCGCGGAGTTCCGGATCCGCGGCGTCTCCACCAACATCCCGTTCCTCCGGGCTGTTCTCGATGATCCCGCGTTCGTCGCGGGCGACGTGAGCACGTCGTTCATCGACGAGCGCCCCCAGCTGCTCACCAGCAACCCGTCGCGGGACCGCGCGACCAAGCTGCTCAACTGGCTCGGCGACATCACGGTCAATCGCCCCTACGGCGACAAGCCGCTGTCGGTCTCGCCGGGCAGCAAGCTGCCCGAGATCGACCTCGCGGCCGCGCCGCCCGCCGGTAATCTCGCCCGGCTGCGCGAGCTCGGTCCCGAGGGGTTCGCCCGCGCGCTGCGTGAGCAGACTGCCCTCGCCGTCACCGAGACGACCTTCCGCGACGCCCACCAGTCGCTGCTCGCCACCCGCGTGCGCACCCGCGACCTGGTGCGGGTGGGCCCGCACGTCTCGCGGATGACTCCCGAGCTGCTGTCGGTCGAGGCGTGGGGTGGGGCGACCTACGACGTGGCGCTGCGCTTCCTCGCCGAGGACCCATGGGAGCGTCTCGAAGCTCTCCGCGAGGCGATGCCGAACATCCCGATCCAGATGCTGCTGCGCGGCCGCAACACGGTCGGCTACACGCCACGCCCGGTGGAGGTGACCGACGCGTTCGTCCGCGAGGCCGCGGCCACCGGCGTCGACATCTTCCGCATCTTCGACGCCCTCAACGACGTGTCGCAGATGCGTCCGGCGATCGACGCCGTGCGGTCGACGGGTACCGCGATCGCCGAGGTGGCGCTCTGCTACACCTCCGATCTGCTGGATCCGGCCGAGCAGCTCTACACGCTCGACTACTACCTGCGCCTCGCCGAGCAGATCGTCGAGTCGGGCGCGCACATCCTGGCGATCAAGGACATGGCAGGGCTGGTGCGCCCGGCCGCGGCCGCGAAGCTCGTCACCGCGCTCCGCGAGAACTTCGACCTGCCGGTGCATCTGCACACCCACGACACCGCAGGCGGTCAGCTCGCGACGCTCCTCGCGGCCAGCGCCGCGGGCGTGGATGCCGTGGACGCCGCCGCCGCGCCGATGTCGGGAACCACGAGTCAGCCGTCGCTCTCGGCGCTCGTCGCCGCCCTCGCGCACACCGACCGCGACACCGGCCTGAGCCTGCAGGCGGTGAGCGACCTGGAGCCGTACTGGGAGGCCGTGCGCCACCTGTACCGCCCGTTCGAGTCGGGGCTGGCCTCGCCGACGGGCCGCGTCTACCACCACGAGATCCCGGGCGGACAGCTCTCGAACCTCCGCCAGCAGGCGATCGCGCTCGGCCTCGCCGACGACTTCGAGCTCATCGAGGACATGTACGCCGCAGCCGACCGGATCCTGGGTCGCATCCCGAAGGTGACGCCGTCGTCGAAGGTCGTCGGCGATCTCGCGCTGGCCCTTGTCGCGGTGCGCGCCGATCCCGCCGACTTCGAGGCGAACCCGCAGAACTACGACATCCCCGACTCTGTGGTGGGCTTCATGGCGGGCGAGCTGGGCGATCTGCCGGGCGGGTGGCCCGAGCCCTTCCGCACCAAGGTGCTCGAGGGTCGCACGATCTCGATCGACGTGCCCGAGCTGACCGCCGACGAGCACGAGGGTCTTGCCGGCGATACGGCGCTGCGCCGCCGCACGCTGAACCGGCTGCTCTTCCCGGGCCCGGCACGCGAGTTCGAGAAGAACCGCGAGGCCTACGGCGACCTGACGGCGCTCGGCACGCCCGACTACCTCTACGGCCTCAAGCCGGGGGAGGAGCACGTCGCCGAGATCGACCCGGGTGTGCAGCTGTACGTCGGCCTGGAGGCGATCGGCGAAGCCGACGCCAAGGGCATCCGGACGGTGATGACGACCCTCAACGGCCAGCTCCGCCCGGTGTTCGTGCGCGACCGCAGCATCGCGGTCGAGGCACGCCAGGTCGAGCGCGCCGACACCACGAAGCCCGGGCAGGTCGCGGCACCGTTCTCGGGCGTCGTCACGCTCAAGGCGGCGGTCGGCGATGCGGTTACCGCGGGTCAGCCGGTGGCGTCGATCGAGGCCATGAAGATGGAGGCGGCGATCACCGCACCCGTGGACGGCGTCGTGGAACGCCTGGCGATCGCGGCGACCGCGCAGGTGGATGCCGGCGACCTTTTGGTCGTCATCCGTCCCGCCCAGTAGCCTGGAGGGCGGCATACGCCCGATATGCGCCCCCGGCACCCGCACAGGCGCCGTCTTCCCAGGAGAACTTCGCAGTGACGCCCGATCGCACCGAACACACACCCGACGAGCCCGAGAACGGGGTGCTCTCCGAGACGGGCAGCATCGACACGACCGGTCTCGGCATCCTGGGCGGTGCAACGGCGCAGGTGAACGTCGAGCTGCCGTCCGAGTCCGAGGACGACCTCGCTGACGACGACGTCATCGACGACGAGGTGCCGTTCATCATCGAGATCCCCGCCGACGCGGACCTTCCCGTCATCGCGCCGGCCGCGGAGTACCCGGCCGACACGACGGAGGCCGAGATCATCGAGACGAACGCGGACCTCGAGGAGTGGACCATCGAGGGCGAGGGCTTCGCGCCCGCGGCCCCGGTGGAGGACATCGCCGACGCCGACGAGGTGCTCGAGGTGGTCGAGGCCGGCGAGACGGCTCACGCCGAAGATCAGGCCGACGAGTACCAGGCGGACGAGCAGGCTGATGCCGCTGGCCTCGCCGAGGAGACCGCCGAGGACGCGGCCGACCTTGACGACGAGTCCCGCACGGAGAGCGTCGAGCCTGCTTTCGGAACCGGTGAGCCCGAGTCCGAGGGATCCGAGCGCGCCGGCGACCAAGCGGCCGCCGCCGGCGACGCCGCCGTCGCCGCCGAGGTCAGCGCCGAGCCTGAGGCCGGCGAACCGGCAGACGATGAGTTCGCGGTCGTCGACTTCGACGCCGTCGAGTTCGAAGATGCGGACTTCGACGATGAGTTCGATCCCGCCGAGTTCGACATCGTCCTCGCCGAGGAGGAGGTCGAAGCGGCTCTGGCGGAGAACGCCGCAACGGGAGACGATGTCATCGCGACCGACGACACCGCGGAGGAGCCCATGAGCGCGAAGACCCCGGCCGACCACGGCAAGGACGCCGGCACGACGGATGCCGCGGCCGCGGCATCCACGCCCCAGACGTCGCCCGCGCCGCCGTCGGTCGCGGCCGCCGCCGCTGCCGCGAAGAGCGCCACGGGCTCGACGCCCGCGACCCGTCGCGCGGCGAACCACACCGGAGCGCAGCCCGTCGTCGAGCGCTCGGCCGTCGAGCGTGCCGCGTTCCCGCGCGCCGCCGATGTCACGCTGTCGTCGAAGCGCCTGGGTGAGTTCGAAGCCGACCGCGAGACCGCTGACCTGCTCACCGCCGACCGGCTGCTCGACCCTCACCAGGTCGTGCGGCCCGAGCCCGAAGGCGCTTGGCAGCATTTCGTCTACTCGATCTCAGGCCGGCGCATCAACCTCGGCGACAGCAAGCGCGCGAAGGCCCGCAAGGATCTCGACCGCCGCATCGCGGCGCCGCTGACCGGCGGTGCGCGGTTCGTGCCGGTGCTGTCGCGCAAGGGCGGCGTCGGCAAGACGACCGTCACCGCCCTGCTCGGACAGGCGCTGGCGGACGCGCGCGACGATCGCGTCATCGCAGTGGACGCCAACCCCGACCGGGGGACGCTCGCCGAGCGGATCTCGAGGGACAGCGGCAAGACCGTCCGCGACCTGGTGCGCATCAGCCCCGAGGTCGTCGGCTTCAACGACCTGTCGAACATCGTCGCGCGCGACGAGACCCGGCTCGACGTCGTCGCCTCCGACACCGACCCCCGCGTATCGGAGGCGTTCAACGACGCCGACTACCGGAACGTCGCGGCCCTCGCCGCCCACTACTACTCGGTCGTGCTCACCGACACCGGCACCGGCATCGTGCACTCCGTGATGGGCGCCACTCTCGATCTGGCCGACCAGCTCGTCATCGTCGCCGGTCTCAGCGTCGACGAGGCGCGCCTCGCGTCGGAGACGCTCACGTGGCTCGAGACCAACGGGTACGCCGACAAGGTGCGCAGCGCCGTCGTGGTGCTCAACAACGCGCGTCCCGGCCAGCCGCTCGTGCAGCTCGACGAGCTGGAGTCGCATTTCCGCAGCCGCGTGCGCGCCGTCGTGCGCGTGCCGTACGACGCCCACATCGCGGCCGGCAGCGCGATCGTCTTCCGCGAGCTGCAGCCCGCGACGCGGGACGCGGCGCGCGCTCTCGCGGCGACGGTGGTCGAGGGTCTTCGCTCGCTCGCTCCGGCGGCCTGAGGCATCCGATGGCTGTTCGTCCCATCCGTGTCTTCGGCGACCCCGTTCTCACGGCGGTCAGCGCGCCCATCGAGAAGGTCGACGACGGCGTGCGCGCCCTCGTGCGCGACCTCCTCGACACCGTCGAGCTGCCCGGGCGCGCCGGCGTGGCCGCGCCCCAGATCGGCGTCGGCCTGCGGGCCTTCAGCTACAACATCGACGGCGACATCGGGTACGTCCTGAACCCCGTGCTGGTGGAGGTGTCGGGCGAGCCCGAGGCCATCGGCGAAGGGTGCCTGTCGGTGCCGGGGCTCTGGCACGACGCGGTCCGCTACCCGTGGGCGAAGGTCGTCGGGATGGACCTCGACGGCAACGAGCTCGTGCTCGAGGGGGAGGGGCTGCTGGCCCAGGCGCTGCAGCACGAGACCGACCACCTCGACGGCATGCTCTACCTGAAGCGGCTCACGCCCGAGGAGCGCCGTATCGCGATGCGCGAGATCCGCGAGTCCGACTGGTTCTGACGCGGTGCGGATCGTTGCGACCGCAGCAAGACCACGACGACGACGAAGCCCCGGGCCCTGCGAGGGCCCGGGGCTTCCGTCATCCGTCGCCCGCTACGAGAGCGAGACGTTCGTGGTGTTCACCGGCACGGCGTAGATCTCCTCGATGTCGCCGGCGAAGTCGGCGAGGATCACGTTGCGCTTGATGCTCATCTTGGGCGTGAGGTGACCGCTCGCCTCGGTCCACTCGCTCGGGAGAATCGTGAACTTGCGGATCGATTCGGCGCGCGACACCGATGTGTTCGCCCGGTCGATCGCGCGCTGCACCTCGGCGCGCACGGCATCGTTCTTCGCGGCATCGGCGAGCGACATGTCGGCGGGCAGGCTGTTGTTAGCCAGCCACGTCGGCAGCATCTCGGGGTCGAGCGTCACCAGCGCCGCGATGAACGGCTTCTGGTCGCCGACGACGACGACCTGGCCGACGATCGGATTGGCGCGGATCGGGTCTTCCAGAGCGGCGGGCGCGACGTTCTTGCCGCCGGCGGTGACGATGATCTCCTTCTTGCGACCGGTGATCGTGAGGAAGCCCTCGTCGTCGAACGCCCCGATGTCGCCGGTCTTGAACCAGTCGCCGTCGAACGCGTCGGCGGTCGCCTCGGGGTTGCGCCAGTACTCCTTGAACACGTTGACACCGCGGACCTGGATCTCGCCGTCGTCTCCGAGGCGGATGCTGACGCCGGGGATGACGGGGCCGACCGTGCCGATCTTCGACTTGCGGGCCTGGTTGACCGTCGCGGGCGCGGTGGTCTCGGTGAGACCGTAGCCCTCCAGGATGGTCACCCCGAGGCTGTGGAAGAAGTGTCCGAGCCGGGGGCCGAGCGGCGCCGAGCCCGAGACCGCGAAGGCGATGTTGCCCCCCATCGCGGTGCGGAGCTTGCTGTAGACGAGCCGATCGAACAGCGCGAACTTGATCTTCGTGCCCAGCGGGACCTTCTTGCCCTCCTGCTTCAGGCGCGAGTGCTCGACGGCGGTGTGCGCGGCGGCGCGGAAGATCTTGCCCTTGCCACCGGCTTCGGCCTTCTGCTCCGCAGAGTTGTACACCTTCTCGAACACGCGCGGCACGGCGAGGAGGAAGGTCGGCTTGAAGGAGCCGAGCGCAGGCAGCAGCTGCTTCGTGTCGGGCTGGTGCCCGGTCTTCACGCCCGCGTGGATGTCGAGGATGGAGATGAATCGCGCGAACACGTGGGCGGTCGTGATGAACAGCAGGGTCGATGCACCCGGGGTGGCGAAGACCTCCTGGTTCGACAGCGTCGCGTTGCGGGTGAGCTCGACGAAGTTGCTGTGGGTGAGGACACAGCCCTTGGGGCGGCCGGTCGAGCCCGACGTGTAGATGAGCGTCGCGATGTCGGCGCCGTTGGCGATGTTGCGGCGCCGTTCGATCTCGTCGTCGGTGACGCCGGCGCCCTCGGCGATGAGCCGGTCGAGGTCGCCGCTGTGCATCTCCCACGCCGAACGGATCAGCGGCAGCTCGTCACGCGCCTCCGCGAAACGGGCGGTGTGCTCCGGCGATTCGGTGATGAGCGCGATCGCGCCGGAGTCGGTCAGGTTCCACGCGATCTGCGCCGTCGAGCTGGTCTCGTAGATCGGCACCATCACGGCGCCGGCGTAGAACAGCGCGAAGTCGACGAGAGTCCAGTCGTACGTGGTGCGGGCGATGAAGCCCACCTTGTCGCCGGGCTCGATGCCGCCGGCGACGAATCCCTTGGCGAGCGCGATGACCTGCTTCTGGAACTCGGCCGCGGTGATGTCGCGCCAGCCCTCGCCATCGGGCACCGCGAACAGTGCGCGGTCGGGCGTCGCCTTGACGCGCTCGACCAGCAGGTCGGTGATGTTCGCCTGCGGATCGGCGGGGACGATGGCAGGGACTTCGAACTGGACCACGGCAGCTCCTTCGGTACCGGACGGATGAAATCTCGGGTGGATCTCATCCGAGTCTAATCGGGCGTCACATCGCGTTCGGTGGCGGGTGTGGACGAGGAGTGCCTGGATAGACTTCAAGGCGCTGTCGTGCGTGCGGCGGCCGGAGAGGGAGATCGTGCTCAAGGTCGGTATCGACATCGGCGGAACCAAGATCGCGGGAGGCGTCGTCGACTCCGACGGCGGCATCGTCGAACAGCTCCGCGTCGACACCCCGACCGACACGGCAGCGCTCGCGCAGGCCGTGGTCGACATGGCCCGCTACTTCCGGGCGACGCACCAGGTCGCCGCCGTCGGCGTCGCAGCCGCGGGCTTCATCGACCGCGACCGCGCGACCGTCATCCACGCGCCGAACATCGCCTGGCACAACGAACCGCTGAAGGCCACGCTCGAGGACGGCATCGGCCTGCCGGTCACGATCGAGAACGACGCGAACGCCGCCGGCTGGGCGGAGTTCCGCTTCGGCGCCGGGCGCGACGTGGAACACATGGTCATGCTCACGATGGGCACCGGCGTCGGCGGGGCGATCGTCCTCGACGGCAAGCTCTTCCGCGGCGGGCATGGCATCGCCGCCGAACTCGGCCACACGCGCTTCATCCGCGACGGCCTGCTCTGCGGATGCGGGCAGCACGGCTGCCTCGAGCAGTACGCGTCGGGCCGCGCGCTCCAGCGCGAGGCCGGTGAGATCGCCGACGCGGGCGGGATCGGCGCCGCCCTGGCGGCCCACCGCGCCGAGCACGGCTCGATCAGCGGTCCGGCCGTCTCGCGGCTGGTGCTCGCCGGTGACCCCGGCGCCGCGGAGGCCCTCCGCCGCGTCGCGACCGCGCTCGGTGAGGCGTGCGGCGGCTTCCAGGCGGTGCTCGACCCCGAGCTGTTCGTCATCGGCGGCGGCGTCGCCCAGCTCGGCGATGCACTGCTCGAGCCGATGCGCCTGGCGTACGAGCGGTCGCTGCCCGGCTACGGCGACCGGCCGATCGCGACCTTCGCCATCGCGCGACTCGTCAACGACGCCGGGCTGATCGGCGCCGCCGACCTCGCGGGCACAGAGGCGTAGCGCGATGTTCTACTGGCTGATGAAATACGTGGTGATCGGGCCGATCGTCAAGGCGATCTGGCGCCCGTGGATCGTCGGCCGTCGCAACGTGCCTGCGGAGGGCGCCGCGATCCTCGCCAGCAACCACCTCTCCTTCATCGACTCCGTGTTCCTGCCGCTCATGATCGACCGGCCGATGGCGTTCCTCGCCAAGAGCGACTACTTCACCGGCAAGGGCCTCAAGGGCTGGGCCACCCGGATGTTCATGAAGGGGACCGGTCAGATTCCGATCGATCGCACCGGCGGCAAGGCATCCGAGGCATCGCTCAACACCGGCCTGCAGGTGCTGGGCCGCGGCGATCTGCTCGGCATCTACCCCGAGGGCACGCGCAGCCCCGACGGCAAGCTGTACCGCGGCCGCACCGGCATCGCGCGCATGGCCCTCGAGGCGCACGTCCCAGTGGTGCCGGTGCTGATGGTCGACACCGACACGATGATGCCGATCGGCACGACGATCCCACGGATCGTGCGGGTGGGCATCGTGGTCGGCGAGCCGCTCGACTTCTCGCGGTTCGCCGGCATGGAGGGCGACCGCTACATCCTGCGCTCGATCACCGACGAGATCATGGTCGCGCTGCAGCGGCTGGGCGAGCAGGAGTACGAGGACGTCTACGCGTCGACGGTCAAGGACCGGCTCAGGAAGAAGACTCGCTGACCGCCCGGCGAACGGGCGTCACGCGGCGCCGGCGCCGACCTCGCCACGGCTAGACTCGAGGGATGCTTCAGCAGCTCGACGCACTCGACCACTGGCGGACCCTGCCCATCAAGCAGCAGCCCCAGTGGTATGACGCCGAGGCGGCGGTTGCGGCATCCGCAGAGCTCGCCACACTGCCCCCGCTCGTGTTCGCCGGTGAGGTCGACAACCTGCGTGACCGCCTCGCCCGTGCGGCGTCGGGCCGGGCGTTCCTGCTGCAGGGCGGCGACTGCGCCGAGACCTTCGCCGGTGCGACCGCCGAGCAGATCCGCAACCGCATCAAGACGGTGCTCCAGATGGCGGTCGTGCTCACGTACGGCGCGTCGATGCCGATCGTGAAGATGGGCCGCATGGCGGGTCAGTTCGCCAAGCCCCGTTCGAGCGACACCGAGACGCGCGGCGACGTCACGCTGCCGGCCTACCGTGGCGACATCGTCAACGGCTACGACTTCACCGAAGGCTCGCGCCAGGCGGATCCCCAGCGACTGCTGAAGGGGTACCACACGGCGGCGTCGACCATCAATCTGATCCGCGCCTTCACAACGGGCGGCTTCGCCGACCTCCGCGAGGTGCACTCCTGGAACAAGGGCTTCGCACAGAACCCCGCGAACCAGCAGTACGAGCGTCTCGCGACCGAGATCGACCGTGCCATCAAGTTCATGGAGGCCGCCGGTGCGGACTTCGACGAGCTCAAGCGCGTCGAGTTCTACACCGGCCACGAGGGCCTGCTGATGGACTACGAGCGGCCCATGACGCGCATCGACTCGCGCACCAACACGCCCTACAACACCTCGGCGCACTTCCTGTGGATCGGCGAGCGCACGCGGGATCTCGACGGCGCGCACGTCGACTACTTCTCGAAGATCCGCAACCCCATCGGCGTGAAGCTCGGGCCGACGACCACGCCCGAGACGGCGCTGGCGCTCATCGACAAGCTCGACCCGAACCGCGAGCCCGGCCGTCTCACGTTCATCACGCGCATGGGTGCGGGCAAGATCCGCGACGCGCTGCCCCCGCTGCTGGAGGCCGTGCGCGACTCGGGCGCCACCCCGCTGTGGGTCACCGACCCGATGCACGGCAACGGCATCACCACGCCCACCGGCTACAAGACGCGTCGCTTCGACGACGTCGTCGACGAGGTGCGCGGCTTCTTCGACGCTCACCGCGCCGTCGGCACCTTCCCGGGCGGCATCCACGTCGAGCTCACCGGCGACGACGTCACCGAGTGCCTGGGCGGCTCCGAGCACATCGACGAGGCCACCCTCGCCACGCGCTACGAGTCGCTCTGCGACCCTCGCCTGAACCACATGCAGTCGCTCGAGCTGGCCTTCCTCGTCGCCGAAGAGCTCGAGAAGCTGACCGCCCGCGCCTGACACGAAAGAAGATCCCGGATGCCTCGGCCGAGGCATCCGGGATCTTCTTGTTCTGCGGTCAGAGCGCGGCAGCGATGCGCAGCGAGATCACGGTGCCCCGGGGCTCCATGTCGCCGGGATCGGGCTTCTGCGACTCCACCTGCGTGAACGGGTCGGGGAAGGCGTCCCAGCGGTCGTCGTAGTCGATCGAGAAACCGGCATCCTCCGCCGCCTGGCGCGCCTCGGCGAGCGTCATGCCGACGAGATCCGGTACTGCGAACAGCGGGGGACCGGTCGACACGACCAGAGTCACGGTGTCGCCCGGCGCGAGCCAGCCGCCGTCCTCCTTGCCGATGACGCGGATGACGCGACCCTCGTCGACCGCGTCGCTCGCCTCGGTCTGGCTGGGGTCCGCGACGACCAGGTTGAGGCCCTCGAGGGTGCTGCGCGCCTTGCCCTCGCTCTCGCCGGAGACGTCGGGCAGCGGGCCGAGCGACACCTGCAGGCGGGCGCTGTCGCCCTGGTGCACGGTGCAGCCATCGATGCAGGGGACGTCCTGCGAACCGTCGTCGGGTGCGCCGGCGGGCCGGACGGAGGCGCCGATGACCGTGCCCGCGGCGGCATCTGTGAAGAACGTGGCGCTGTCGTCGGCGACCGAGACGGACTGCGCAGTGAAGGCGGACCGGGCATCGGCCTCCGGCATGCCGGCGAACGATGTGAAGGTCGCCTCGGCGGGTCCGAGCGAGACGAAGACGTTGACCTCGGAGGCCTTGTCGATGCGTGTTCCCTGCGGAGGATTGGTGCGGATGACCTGCCCCGCGGAGACCTCGAGGCTGTTCTCGCCCTGCTGCACGGCGACGAGCGAGTCCTGCTCGAGTCGCGCGGACGCCTCCTCGAAGGTCATGCCGGTGACATCGGCGACGGCGACCAGGGATCCGGGTCCGGAGCCGAACCACCACCCGAGGCCGCCCGCGAGAGCCGCCAGCAGCAGCACGAGCACGATGAGCCAGGCGCCTCGCGAGCGGCGGCGCTGCGTGGCGCGGCGAAGGCGGCTGGCGTTGTCGACCTCTTCCATCGCGGCGGTGGGCCCGGTGGGCGTGCCCGGCAGCACGGCGGTGAGCTCACCTGTGGCCGTGGCGTCGTCGCGCACGATGCCGATCGGACCGGTGCGCGCGACGACGGGGGAGATGCCGAGCTCGCGCTCGATGTCGCGCAGGCGCTGCAGCATCTCGCGCGCGTCGAGCGGGCGCTCATCGGGCGACTTCTCGGTCGCCCACAGCACGAGTTCATCCAGAGGCTCGGGCACGCCCGGATTCTTGACGCTCGGTCGCGGTACCGAGTCGGTCGCGTGCTGGAACGCGATCTGCATCGGCTGCTCGCCCTTGTAGGGCTGTTCACCGGTGAGCATCTCGTAGAGCATGATGCCGATGGCGTAGATGTCGCTGCGCGCATCCGCGGTGCCGCGCGTGACGAGCTCGGGAGCGAGGTACGCGATCGTGCCGAGCAGCTGCGCGCCCGACGCGGTGTTCGCCGTCGTCGCGCGGGCGAGCCCGAAGTCGCCTATCTTGATGCGGCCGTCCTCGGCGAGGAGCACGTTCTCGGGCTTCACGTCACGGTGCACGATCCCGGCCTTGTGCGCGGCGGCGAGCCCTGAGAGCACGGCGTCGAGGATCGACACCGCCTGCGGCACGGTCAGCCGCCGCTGCTCGCGCAGCAGCTCGCGCAGCGTGATGCCCGGCAGGTACTCCATGACGAGATACGCCATGTCGCCGTCCTGGCCCTGGTCGAACACGTTCACCACGTTCGGGTCGGCCAGCCGGGCGGCGGCTCGGGCCTCCTGGATGAACCGGCTCTGGAACACAGTGTCGTCGCTGAGATGGCCGTGCATCACCTTGAGGGCGACGCGCCGCTCGAGGCGCAGATCCGTGGCCACGTACACGGTCGCCATCCCGCCGCGGGCGATGCGAGCACGCACCCGGTACCGGCCGTCGACGAGACGGCCGATCAGCGGGTCCGTCTGCTGACTCGTGCTCACGCTGAGAGTCTACGGACGCGGGCCTGCGAGGAAGCGGAGCGCCTCACCCCGCGAGATCGTAATGTGACGCTTCCGGATCGCGACGCTGCCGTGTATCGACGTCAGCCGAGCGCCGCGAGCCACGAGTGCGCCGACGCCTCCCACTTCGCATACGCGTCGGGGTAGGCCGAGATCTGCACCGCCTGGGCGGCCTGCGTGAACGTCAGGCCCTCCCATCCGGGGATGTCGAGGAGGCCGCGCGTGCGGGACCCGTTCGGGTCGCCGGAGCCGCCGAAGAAGGCGCGGGTCGCGCGCGCGGCATCCTGCACGTCCGCCTCGGTGCCCCAGCCGTAGCTCGGGCGCTGCTGGAACAGGCCGAGCGAGTCGCGATCGCCCCACGTCACATTGCGCAGCGACGATTCCTGCATCGCCGTGCCGAGGGCGATCGCGATGCCGCGGTCGGAGACCCCGAGCTCGCGGCCGATGCGCACGATGAGCTGCGCGTTGGCCACCTGCTCCGAGGTCAGCCCCGGAACGGAGGAAGCGGCTGCCGGGATCTTGAGGGTCTGGCCGGGATAGATGATCGAGGACCGACCGAGCCCGTTGGCGGACAGCACGGCATCGATCGTCACGCCGTACCGCTGCGCGATCGCGGTGATCGTGTCGCCCGCCGAGATCGTGTGCGTGCCGGCGGCCGGCGCGCTCGGAGCGGGAGCCGGCGCGGGCGCCGGCGCCGGCGC
>NZ_DATCVK010000184.1:0-25100 GCF_036566905.1 Microbacterium sp.
GGCAACGGCAGCACCGGCGGCACCGGCGATGCCTCCCGCGCCCGGAGCGCCGGCGGTTCCGACCCCGACAGCCCCCGCCGCACTGCCAGGCGCTGCCGGCGTCACCGGGAACAGTGTCACCGGCCCGGCCGCACCTGAGAGCCGCGCCTCCCGCGAGAGTCTCCCGGTGCCGGCAAGGCCGACGGCCACCGCGCCGCCCAGGGTGAGCAGGCCCGAGCCGGCGCCGGCCACGATGGCGCCCGGATCGTTGATCTCGCTGCCCACGCCCACGCCCCAGTGGGTCGCCTGGCGCACGAGCTCGGACGGCCACATGACCCCGTATCCGAACTCCGCGCCGAGCGCCATCCGCCAGGCATCGGGATGCTTCTCGACCAGCGTGGTCATCCGCGCGTCGAGACGGTCGGCGCGGGCGCTCTCCCCGGCGAGCACGGCGGCGCGGTGCTCCGCCTGGATCTCCACCATCTCGTAGGCGTACGCCGCCTCGCGCAGCGCACCGGCGATCTCCCGGGACTCCTCGTGCACCGCCTCCAGCCTCGCGGCGAGAGCGGATGCCGCCGCCCGGGCGTCGTCCGTGTGCGCGGGCAGCGTTCGCAGCACAGACTGCAGCACGCCCACGCGGTCCGTGATGGCGGCAAGCTCCTCGCGGGCGGCATCGAAGCGCACGGCCGCCGCCGACAGGGTCGCCGTGTCCACCGCCACCGCGCCGCCGCTGCGGATCTGCAGGCCGTCGTCGACGCGCGGCCAGATGTCCGCGAGCAGGCTGACGAGTCCTTCACTCGCGCCGAGCCGTCCGGGATCGTGGACGAGGTCAGGCGCCAGCAGGCCGCCTCCGGCGGACCCATCCTCGCGGGGAAGGGCGGGCGTGAGCGGGTCGTTCCCCGGCGACGGGTCGCTCATCACCCCACTCCAGACCACACGCCGGGAAGCGACTCCGCGAACGCTGCGCGCTCGTGGGCGCGGGCGACGTCGTTCCGCAGGGTCTCGGCGAGGCAGGTGAGCCCCGACACGTCGCCCGCCCATGCCGTGGCGCGGTCGTGGAACGCCGTGGCGGCCTTCGCCTGCCAGTCGACGGCGTCGGCGAGTCCGCGCGCGACGAGCGCGGCATCCGCGATCCGGTCGAGGAGTCGTGAGAGCTCGCGGACCGCGTCGGCGAGCTGATGGGACGCCGCATCGGCGACCGGCGGAACGAGAGTCACCCGTCGATCGTGCTCCCCGACAGGCCCGTCCCCGGCGGCGCGGCGAGGGTCCGTGGACAACGGCGCCCATCCGCCGGATGGGGAGGAGGGGCGCCGCTCCGTATCGGAACGACGCCCCTCCGGATATGAAGAGCTCGAGCGCCCTACTTACCCACGACCACCTCGACCGTGTCGGTCGCGGTGTTGCCCGCGGCATCCGTCGCCGTCCAGGTGAAGCGGTAGACCGCGCCCTTCACGGCCTTGACCCGGAAGGTGTCGTCGTCGAGCTGCTCCCAGTCCGCCTTCGACGAGCCGGTCGCGGTGACGTCCGTGAGCTCGACCGTGACGTCCCCGCTGTCATCGGCGGCGTCGATCGTGAACTCGACCGTGCGCATCTTGCCGTTCGGCGGGAACACGGTCGACGGGTCGGCGGTCACCTCGATGGTGGGATCCGTCGTGTCCGGCGGCGTGAGGTTGAGCCCCACGATGACCGGGTCGTGGTCGCTCGAGCGGTACGGGTCGGGCGCCCAGAGGGCGTCCTGCGCCGGGAGCTTGAACGACATGTCGTAGTCGATGAGGCTCGGCTCGTCGGCGTTGATGTGCCACGCCGAGACGCCCGACACGTCGGCGAGCAGCGCCGGCTGTGCGAGGGCGTAGTCGAGGTAGCCCAGCTGCCCGTCGAACACGTACGAGTACGCGTGCTCGCCGTTGAACTGCTTCTCCAGGTCGGTGAAGCCGCCCGCGACGAATGCGTCGATCGAGTCCTCGTGGTCGTACGAGTTCAGATCGCCGATCACGATCGCCCGGCCGTCCGGCGCCACCGTGGTGTTCAGCCAGGTCGTGAGCGCCGAGGCGGCGGCCGTGCGCACGGCGCTGCAGTTGCCCTGCCCATCGCCGAGGTCGGGGCTCTCGGCGCAGGCCGAGCCCTTCGACTTGAGGTGGTTCACCGACACCACGAACTCCTCGCCCGTCTCGGTCGAGGCGAACCGCTGGGTGAGCCCCGGACGGTTGCGCTCGTCCGACCAGGCGGGGTCGATCGCACTCGTCATCAGCAGGTGTGCGCCCACCGGGGTGACCGACGCCGGCTTGTAGATGATCGCCGTCGCGATGGCATCCGTGCCGATGACGCCGGTGGTGACGGGAACGTACGTGCCCGCGCCGACCTTCGCGTTGAGTGCGTCGGCGAGCGCCTGCACCGCCGTGCCGTTGTTCTCGATCTCGAGCAGCCCGAAGACGTCCGCGTCGATCTCGGCGAGCGCCGAGACGATCTTGTCCTGCTGACGCTGGAACTCCTCGGCCGTGTCGGCACCGCGGTAGTAGCTGTCGTCGCCCGAGTTGGCCGGGGTCGGATCGATCGAGGTGAAGTAGTTCAGCACGTTGAAGCTCGAGATCTTCAGGTCGCCGCCCACGTCGGGCACGTCCGGACGCGGGTTGCCGACGGTGAAGTCGGCACCCTCGGTCGGCTGCACGCCCCACGCGTCGAAGCGGTAGTCCAGCACGCCGATGGCGTTCTGGACGAGGTCGCCGCTGCGGAACGAGTGGGCGAGCGTGAACACCTCACCGTCGGGGTGGATCGCCGGGTCGGGGTTCTGCGTGCCGCGGCCGTCGTCGAGCGTGATGCTGTTGTCGAGGTTGGCGGCGGCCAGCGCGACGGCTGCCGCGCCGGGCTCGACGACCGCGGTGGGGGTGTCGAGGCGGCCGTTGGTCAGCGTGATCGTGCCGAAGCGGCCGTACTCGAAGGTCTCGCCGATCGCGAGCTGCTGCGGGAGCGTCACGTACATGCCCTCGAGCGCTTCGCGCTGGGAGGCGGATGCCGGGAGGGTGAGCGGCGTCGGCTCCGGGATGGTCGCACCGCCGAAGCAGACCTTCACGTCGGCGGCGACGATCTCGGTGAGGCCGAACTGCTCCTTGACCGCCCCCGCGACGCTGACGTTGTCGCCCGCGTCGACCGCGGTGCCGCCCGGCGCATAGACGAAGATGCCGTCGGATGTCGCGGAGTCGCCGTCTCCGGCATCCTGCACGTAGTAGCCGTCGTAGCCACCGGTCTGGAAGTCGCCCACGACGACGCCCTTGATCAGCACGTCCTGGCCCTGGACGGACGACGCCGCACCGGAGCCCTGGACGGACCCGATGGTGACCGGGGTGGCCGCGCAGTCTGCGACGGGATCCGGGTCGGGCTCGGGGTCGGACCCGTGCGAGCCCAGGCCGTCGAACGTGTTGCTCGCATACCCGGTCCACTCGAGGGCAGGGTCGAACGGGTTCGTGCCGTCGGCGTCGCCCACGACGATGCCCGCGGTGCGGCGCAGCGTGTCGTCGGCGGTCGACGCGAGCCCGGTGCCCCACTCGGTGCCGGGGTCGACGCCGATCTGGCCGATGACGTCGACGATGACGTCGCCCTTGACCAGCGCGATGGCGTCGTCGCCGTTCCACAGGCTCGCGGTCGAGGTCTGATCGGCCTGAGCGGTGATCGCCGGGTCCACCGGAGTCGCCGTGGAGTTCTGCTGCGCGAAGACGAACACGTCACCCGCGGCGACGGTGCCGGTGAGCGCGATCGAGGTCGGCGTGGTGGAGCCGTTGAAGTAGAGCTTGAGCGCGTAGCCGGCGGCGGCGAGATCCACGCCGGCGGCGGACGGGTTGTAGATCTCGATGGCCTTGTTGAAGGAGGAGCCTTCGACGTACTCGCTGATGAGCAGATCTCCGGGCGCCGCGGCCGCGGGTGCGGCGAAGGCCACCACACCCGCGGCAGCGAGCGTGAGGGCCGCGACGGCGGCGGTGAGTCTGCGGGGTGATGGGGACACGGGACCTCCACGTGAGGACGGCGGTCGGTGGACCGCGCAGGGGACCGCGGGCAGGCCGGTCGCCTCCCCGCTGGTCACAAGCTAGGGGAGCGGCATCCTCCGATGGAAGCCCTCGGGAGGAGAGATCCTTAACGTTCGGTGTCGGCTCGGTCCAGAATGGAACCCATGACCGCGACCGACGTGGCTCCCTTCCGCGTCGTGTTCGTGTGCACGGGCAACATCTGCCGGTCGCCGATGGCCGACGTCGTGTTCCGGGAGTTCGCGGACGCTTCGGGCCTGGGCGCCCGCGTGGCCTCGACGAGTGCCGGAACCGGCGACTGGCACGTGGGCGAGCGGGCCGACTTGCGCACCATCGCCGCGCTCGAGCGCGCCGGCTACGACGGCGCCCACCACCGCGCGCGGCAGTTCACCCACGCCGACTTCGCCCGCAGCGACCTGGTGGTGGCACTGGACCGCAGCCACGAGCGGATCCTGCGGGGGTGGGCGCGCACCGAGGGCGACGCCGACAAGATCGCGCTGCTGCTGTCGTTCGATCCGTCGGCGAGCACACTGGACGTGCCCGACCCGTACTATGCCGGGCCCGGAATGTTCGACGAGGTGCTCGGTATGATCGAGAGTGCGAGCCGGGCGCTCTTCCGGCAACTCGAACCCGCCATCCGCCCCGTGCCATGACCTCCGGTGTCATGACGCCGGATCGACGGTCGTCTTCGCCGAGACCGACGGGAGCCACCGTGACCTCACTTCCCCCGCAGCCCCTCAGCCCCCTCGACGGGCGCTACCGCCCCGCCGTCGGCGAACTGGGCGAGTACCTGTCCGAGGCGGGCCTGAACCGCGCCCGCGTCGAGGTCGAGGTGGAGTGGCTCATCGCCCTCACCGACCGCTCGCTGTTCGGCACCTCGCCGCTGCAGGACGACGACAAGGCGCGCTTGCGCGCGCTGTACCGCGAGTTCGGGCAGGCCGAGATCGACTGGCTCGCCGAGAAGGAGGCGGTGACCCGCCACGACGTCAAGGCGGTCGAGTACCTCGTGCGCGACCGGCTGTCGACCCTCGGCCTCGACGCCGTCGCCGAGCTCACGCACTTCGCGTGCACGAGCGAGGACATCAACTCGACGTCGTACGCGCTCACCGTCCAGCGCGCCGTCCAGCGCGTGTGGCTGCCGAAGCTCCGCGCCGTCATCGCCGCGCTCACCCGGCTCGCCGTGGACCACCGCGACGCCGCGATGCTGTCGCGCACCCACGGCCAGCCCGCGACGCCCTCGACGATGGGCAAGGAGCTCGGGGTGTTCGCGTGGCGCCTCTCGCGCGTGGCCGACCAGATCGAGGGCGGCGAGTACCTCGCGAAGTTCTCGGGTGCGACCGGCACGTGGTCGGCCCATCTCGCGGCCGCTCCCGAGGTCGACTGGCCGGAGCTCTCGCGCGGGTTCATCGAGGGCCTCGGTCTCGACTTCAACATCCTGACCACGCAGATCGAGTCGCACGACTGGCAGGTCGAGCTGTACGACCGGGTGCGTCATGCCGGCGGCATCCTGCACAATCTCGCGACCGACATCTGGACCTACATCTCGATCGGCTACTTCACGCAGATCCCGGTGGCCGGCGCCACCGGCTCGTCGACCATGCCGCACAAGATCAACCCGATCCGGTTCGAGAACGCCGAGGCGAATCTCGAGATCTCGGGCGGGCTGCTGGCGACGCTCTCGCAGACGCTGGTGACGAGCCGCCTCCAGCGCGACCTGACCGACTCGACCACGCAGCGCAACATCGGCGTGGCGTTCGGGCACGCGCTGCTCGCGCTCGACAACCTGCAGCGCGGCCTCCGTGAGATCTCGCTGGCCGAGGACGCGCTGCTGGCCGACCTCGACGCCAACTGGGAGGTGCTCGCCGAGGCGATCCAGACGGTCGTGCGCGCCGAGATCGCGGCGGGCCGGTCGCAGATCACCGACCCCTACGCGCTCCTCAAGGACCTCACTCGCGGCCGCCGCGTCGGCGGGCCCGAGCTCGCCGAGTTCGTGCGCGGCCTCGACATCGGCGACGAGGCGAAGGATCGCCTGCTGGCGCTCACCCCCGCGACGTACGACGGGCTCGCGTCGAAGCTGGTCGACGAGCTCGGCTGACCTTCCCCGGTCGCGGGGCACAGAGCCCGTCGGAGCGATCAGACCAGTCCGCGGCGCTCCAGCTCGGGGCGCACCCCCTCGGCGAACCAGTACGCCTCTTCGAGATGCGGGTAGCCCGACAGCACGAACTCGTCGAAGCCGTGGTCGTGGTATTCCTCGATGAGGTCGGCGACCTCCTCGAAGCTGCCCACGAGCGCGGTGCCCGCACCGCCGCGGACGAGGCCGACGCCGGCCCACAGGCCGGGGTGCAGCTCGAGGTCGCCACGCGTGGTGCCGCCGTTCGTCAGCGCGTGCTGGCGGCGCTGTCCCTCTGAGCCCGACGCGGCGAAAGCGGCACGCCGCGTGGCGATCAGCTGCGGATCGAGTCCGGCGACGAGCTCGTCGGCGATGCGCCACGCCTCGTCCGAGGTGCGCCGCGCGATGACGTGGTGGCGCACGCCGTACCGCAGCGTCCGGCCGCGAGCCGCGGCGGCATCCCGCACCCGGCCGATCTTCTCGGAGGCCTGCGCGGGTGGTTCGCCCCACGTCAGGTAGACGTCCGCGTGTTCGGCGGCCACCTCGATCGCGGCCGCCGAGGATCCGCCGAGATAGATCTCGGGCACGGCGTCCAACGGCGGCATCTGCCCGCCGACGACGTCGTAGTGCTCGCCGCGGAACGTGACCTCCTCACCGGTCCACAGCCGCCGTACGACGTGGAGGAACTCGCTCGCCCGGGCATATCGGTCGTCGTGCGTGAGGTGATCGCCGTAGCGCCGCTGCTCGGCATCCTCTCCGCCCACCACCACGTTGACGCGCAGTCGGCCACCGCTCACGCTCTGGAACGCCGCGGCCATCTGCGCCTGAAGGGTGGGCGAGACGAGCCCGGGCCGGAAGGCGATGAGGTAGTCGAGCGTGCGTGTGTGCTGGGACAGCGCCGTGGCGAGGGTCCAGGTCTCCTCGTTCCATGTGCCGGTCGGCACGAGCACCGCCTCGAAACCGAGGTTCTCGGAAGCCTGCGCGACCTGCGCGAGGTACGGCACATCGGGCTTGCGCAGGACCGTCAGGTGCTGGTTGACGGCGTGGATCGTGGCGCTTCCCATGCTCACGTCGGTGCGCGAGTCGCCGGTCAGCGGAAGGAACCAGTCGAGGACCAGGGGCCCGCGTGGGCGGGCGCTCGCGTCGGCCATCTCATCCCTTCCGACCCGCTCATCGGGGCGGCGGGCGCTTCAGGCTAGCCGTGGCGGCGTGCCGGCCGGCGCCGCGTTGCGCACTGTGACGCGCGTCCGGCGAGTTCAGAGCACGTCGGGACGGCGCCGTTCGGCAGGCTGAGCCGCGGAACGGAGGCGGCTGGCAGGCAGCGGCTGAGCCGCGGGTCAGTCTTTCGGATCCGTGGATGCCGCGGCATCCGGGTTCTCGCCGTGCTCGGGCGCCTCGGGCTCGTCGAAGAGCACCGGCCGGTCGATCTGCTTCGTCACCTGGGCAGGGTCGACCGCGAGCAGCAGGAGCGAGACGATCAGCAGCACGGCGATGAAGCTGATGCCGGCGATGACGAGGGCGGTGACCACGGCGCGCTGCGCCTCGTCAGCGGTGCGCTGCTGGAAGAAGCCCATCGACACGAGCGTCACGACTCCCGCGAACAGAGCGGCGCCGAAGGCCAGCCCGAGCAGCTGCAGGGGCTTCATCAGGTCGCGGCGGGTGGGGCTGTCGTGGCTCACGCGGAGTCCTTCTGCGGGGTGGTGTCGGCGGATGCGGATGCCTCCGCCGTGACGCTCTGGGCGGCGTCGAGCTCGGCCGGGCGCGGCGAGAAGCCGGCGATGCCGAGGTAGACCGCGACGATCGCCGCGTAGCCGCCGAACAGCCCGACGCCGATCGTGATGCCGGTGAGGGTGAAGGTCGCGTGCGCCTCTTCGATCGTGTAGTTCAGCGCGTACGCGGGCTGCACGAACAGCAGGGCGACGCCGAGCAGGATCGTGATGGCACCGATGACGGCGGCGTCGCGGCTCTCGGAGCGGGGACCGACGAGGGCGGCGGGGCGGGCGTCGGCGACGCCGGGTGCGATCTCGCGCCGCTCGCGCCGGCCGGCGAGGCCGCGCCACCCGGCGATCAGCTCGATGATGCCGCTGAGCAGCGCCCACGCGATCACGATGACGAAGTAGCCGGTCACAGTGCGCAGCGGGTACAGGCCGCCCGCCATTCCGGCGGCGACCGAGATGCCGCCGAGAGCGGCGGCGGGCCAGCGGCGGCGGGCGGGGTACACCAGCCAGACCGCGAGCAGCAGCACCAGCCCTGTGGCGATCGCGAAGCCGCTGAAGACCGCGCTGCCCACAGCTGCCGAATGATCCGGCGAGAACGTGATCATGAGCGCCGCAAGGGCGGCGAACGCGGCGCGCGCGAGCTGCACATGGCGCACGGCGAACGTGCGGGAATCGGCTGAGGTCACGGTGATCCTGCGGAGGAGCGGGTTCTCAGAGGCGAGAACGGATGCCTTCAGTCTACGTGCGTCCTAGGTGACAGCATCCTGAACCCCTTCCACGCGCCCGCGTTCTCCCCGTCAGGCGAGGGTGTCCAGGATGCCGGTGAGGAGCTCGAACGTGGTGAGCGGCGAGATGATCGCGAACCGCAGCACCGGCTCGCCGGCGTGGGAGCTCGGCACGACGAAGGCGTGCTGCTCCTCGAGCAGGCGGTCCGACCACGCCTCGTAGTCCGCGAGCGTCCAGCCCTCGCGGCGGAACACCACGACGGACAGCTGGGGGTCGCGCACGAGTGACAGCCCCTCGCGCGCCTCGATCTCGTCGGCGATGCGCCGGGCGAGGTCGATGCCGTACTCGATGGTCGCGCGGTACTGCTCGGTGCCGTGGGTCGCGAGGGAGAACCACATCGGCAGCCCGCGGGCGCGGCGGGTGAGCTGGATGGCGAGGTCGGACGGATTCCAGTCCGGCTTGCCGGTGAGGGTGTCGAGGTACTCCGCCTTCTGCGTGTGCGCCGACAGCGCCAGCGCGGGCTCGCGATAGATGAGCGCGCACGCGTCGAACGGCGCGAACAGCCACTTGTGCGGGTCGACGATGAGCGAGTCGGCGAGGCCCACACCGGCGAACGCCGGCCGCAGCCGCTCGACGAGCATCGCCGCCAGCCCGTAGGCGCCGTCGACGTGGAACCACACGCCGCGCTCGCGCGCGACGGCTCCGACGCCCGCGATGTCGTCGACGATGCCGAAGTTCGTCGTGCCGGCGGTGGCCACCACTGCGAACACCGCGTCGCCGTGCTCGTCGAGCACCCGCGCGACCGCGTCGCCGTGCAGGCGGCCGTCGGCGTCGACTTCGGCGGTCGCGACATCCACGTCCATGACGGCAGCAGCCGACGCGATCGACGAGTGCGCCTCCGCGCTGCAGACGACGACCCAGCGCGACGGCGCCGCGCGCCCCTCGTCTGCCGCGCGGCGCCGAGCCGCGTCGCGCGCCGTCACCAGCGCCGAGAGGTTGCCGATCGTGCCGCCCTGGACGAACACTCCGCCCGAGCCCTGCGGCATCCCGAACTCCGAGGCGAGCCAGTGCAGCACCTCGTTCTCGGCGTAGACCGCGCCGGAGCCCTCCATCCACGAGCCGCCGTAGATGGCGGATGCCGACACCACGACATCGAACGCCAGGGAGGCCTTCGTGGGGGCAGAGGGGATGAACGAGAGGTATCCGGGATGGTCCGTCGACACGCAGGACGGGGCGAGCACGTTCTCGAACAGCGCGATCGCGCGTCGCGAGCCGATGCCCTCCGGCGTGATCGAGCCGGATGCCAGCCGATCCAGGTCGCGCGGAGTCATGGGCTTGTCGAGCGGCACGTCCTCGTACAGCGCCCGGCGCCGTGCGTATTCGAGGACGTCTTCGACGGTGTGGCGGGTGTCGGACGAGATGGCGTGCATCTCCTCCGGGGACGTCGCGGACATTGCGGCTCCTCGGTGGTCAGGGTGCAGATCACGCTAGACCACCGGCGTCGTTTCGGGACGTCCGGGCCTGCCGCGCGATCAAGCAGGAATGGAGAAGCGGCCAGGCGGACCGCGTCATAGCGTGAGATCACGAGCCGCGAAGGCGGCCCCACGAACGCGAAGGAGAACGAAATGGCCGAGAAGACGTCATCCGACGGACTGAGTGACATCGAGCGCCAGGCTGTCAAGGATCGCGCCAAGGAGCTGCGCGCTCAGGCCAAGGCGGGAAAGAGCCGCGAGGCGGGCACGAAGCAGGTGCTGGAAGCGATCGGCAAGCTCGAGGGCACTGACAAGGTGCTGGCCGAGGGCCTGCACAAGGTCGTCTCCGAGACCGCGCCCGACCTCGTGCCCAAGACGTTCTACGGCTTCCCCGCCTACGCGAACGGCGACGGCAAGGTCGTCGTCTTCATCCAGCCGGCGTCGAAGTTCAAGACCCGCTACGCCACGATCAACTTCGACGAGCCGTCACAGCTCGACGACGGCGACATGTGGCCGATCGGCTTCGCGGTGCTCGCCTGGACACCCGAGGTAGAGAAGAAGATCACGCAGCTGGTGAAGACCGCCGTCGCCGAACCCGCGTGACGGCTATCCGGCCGCCTCGCCGCCGTCGCGCGCCGCGCGGTCGGCGGCGCGGTCGGCGTGACCCAGCGCACGCCCGGGAGCGATGCGGTCACGCACCCGCCGCTTGAGGGCCACGATGTCGGGGAAGCCGCCGTCCGCGGTGCGCGACCACACGAGCTCGTCGTCGGCGTACACCTCGAAGATGCCGCCGGTGCCCGGCTCGAGGGTGGCTCCGCCGCCCATGAGCTCGGCCTGGAACGTCGTCAGCATCTCCTGGGCGACCCATGCCGCGCGGAGCATCCACGCGCACTGCGTGCAGTAGACGACCCGCACGTGGTGCGTCATGCGACGTCTCCGTCCGGGGAGAGGAACTCCAGCGCCGCGTCGCGGAACGCGCGCGACCCGGGGGTGTTGAAGTGGTGCCGGCCCGGGATCTCGACGAACGTGCCGTTGGGTGCGGTCGCCGCGAGCGTGCGGGAGCGCTCGAGGATCGCGTCCTCCGAACCGGTGGCGAAGAGCACCGGCTGGGCCGGCGGGCGCGCGGGATCCGGGTCGGCGTCACCGAACCGCATCCCCTCGGCGAGCGCGATGAGCGCGCGCAGGTCGTTCTGCGGCACGCGCTCGGCGAGTCGCACGTAGTTCTGGGTCACCGCGTCGGTCACCGGTATGCCCTCCTCGGCATACGCTCGAGCCTGATCGATGCGCAGGCGGCCGAGCGGCCGGCCGTCGGGGATGCCGCCGAGCACCGCGCGGCTGATGTGCTCCGGCGCGTCGACCGCGAGCTGCCACCCGACGCGGGCTCCGAGGGAGTATCCGACGTACCGCACGGCGTCGACGAGGTAGGTGTCGAGCACCGCGATGAGGTCCCCGACGAAGGCGGTCATGGAGTACGCGCGGGGATCGTACGGCTTGTCGCTGGCGCCATGGCCGCGCTGGTCGACCCCGATCACGCGGTACCCCGCCGCGGTCAGCATCCGCACCCAGCCGGTCTCGACCCAGTTGTCACGGCAGCTCGACGCGAATCCGTGCACGCACAGGACGGTGTCGGCGTCGGGCTCGCCCCAGGCGTACGTCGCCAGCTGATACCCCTCGTTCGACATGATGAAGCTGGGCTGCGGCATCTCGGTGCGCACGACGGGGGCGACGGCATCCATACCCGCCATTCTGCTCTGATCCGCGCGGGCACGGCCGCAGCCGCACACGACGCGTAACGACCGGGCACCCGCGGGCGAGGCGGCGGAGATTACGCTCCTCGACGGCGATTCGCAACGGGCTGAGCGTTCACGGGAGTTCCGCCTAACGTCGCGGCATGAGCACGGACGACCCCCGCGGTCCACGCCCGACGGAGCCCCTGGCCCCGCGGCGCACCGATACCGACTTCGACCGCAATGGCGTGGCCGACAGCCATGATGCATCGCTTCGCGACACCGTGGTGGCTCGCGAGCACGAGCGTTTCGGCGGCATCAAGTTCGGCGCCGCGTTCTTCGGATGGCTCGCGGCACTGGGCGCGCTGGTGGCCCTCACCGCCGTGGTGGCCGCCATCGGCGCAGCAACCGGCCTGGCTTCTCCCGAAACTGTCGAGGACGCGGTCGACGCCGCCGACCAGAACATGGGCGCGGCGACCATCATCGGCGCGATCGCCATCGCCATCGTGCTGTTCGTCGCCTACTTCGCCGGCGGCTACGTCGCCGGGCGCATGGCGCGACTGAGCGGCGCCAAGCAGGGCCTGGCCGTCTGGCTCTGGGCCATCGCCATCGCCATCGTCGTGGCCGTCATCACGGCCATCGCCGGGGCGCAGTGGGACATCCTGGCGAACGTCGACATCTTCCCGCGCATCCCGGTCACGCCCGACGCGGCGACCTGGACCGGCATCCTGACCGCGATCGGCGCCGCCGTGATCACGCTCATCGCGGCGATCCTCGGCGGAGCGGCCGGAATGCGCTACCACCGCCGCGTCGACCGCGCGGGCTTCGGCGACGAGCGGGTCTGAAGCTCTATCCACCACGAGAAGGGAGATCCACCATGGGTCTGGACGATGACATCAAGCACAATGCGGAAGACGTCAAGGGCAAGGCGAAGGAGGCGGTCGGAGACGCGACCGACAACGAGCGCCTGCAGGCCGAGGGTGTGGCCGACCAGGCCAGCGCCAAGGTCAAGAAGGCCGGTCAGGACGTGAAGGACGCGCTCACCGACGATCGGTGATCTGCCGGCGACGGTGCCCCGGGTCCCCGGCGGGTCCGGGGCACCGTCGTGTCCGCCCGCCGGGATCCCCGTCAGAAGACGTCCCAGTCCCGCGCGCGTTCGACGAGTGCGTCGATGACCCGCGTGGTCGCGGCCGTCGGCGGCGCAGCGGCGCGGATCGCGAGATGCAGTGTGTTGATCGGCGCTTCGGCGGATCGATGGAGCAGCTCCACGGTTCCGGCGCCGATCGCCGGCTCGGCCAGGTAGCGCGGCAGCGCAGAGATCCCGGCCCCCGCGATCACTGCCGCGAGCACCGCCCGGAGATCGGGCACGGTCATCGCCACAGCGTTGGCGGGACGGTGCCCGAACTGGCTGCGCCAGTAACGCCGCACGATCGACAGATCGGCGTCGTAGGCGACGAGCGGCAGGTGCCGGAGGGCCTCAGCCGGATGGGCCGCGAGGCGGTGCGGGTCTATGGTGCCGGCGAGCGACGGCGCACCGACGAGCACGAACTCCTCGTCCACGAGGCCGCGATAGCGGATGCCGCGAATCGGCGTCCGCACCGACGACACGACGACGTCGAGGCCGCCGCCGGCGAGCCGGTCGAGCAGGTCCTGCGCCAGGCCGAGGCAGAACTCCAGGCTCACGCCGCGGGTGGTGAGGGGCGCCAGCGCCGGCACCACGCGTGCCGCGACCACATCGCTCGCCCCGCCCACCCTCACCGTCTCGACCGGGCCGGTGTCGGGCACCGTCCACACCTCGCGCAGCCGGTCGACCGGTGCCGCCACCCGTGCGGCGAGCGCATCGCCGGCGGGTGTGGGGGTCACGCCGCGCACCGACCTCGTGAACAGCGCTGTTCCCAGTTCTGCCTCGAGACGGGCGATCCGGTCGCTGACCGACGGCTGGCTGATCCCGAGGCGGGCGGCCGCCGCCGTGATCGAGCCCGCACGGTGCACCTCGAGGAACGTGTGCAGCAGGTCGAGTTCTTGCATGCGGCATCCGTTCCATCAAGAAATCTATGACTTCATCTGATCATAGGAAATGGCGGTGATGGATGCCGGGTTCCCTCCACAGCGGCTCGCACGGGTCGCGGAACGGGAGAAGAACATGGCACACGTACTCATGGCGGTCACCGGCGCCGATGCGATCGTCCTCACGGACGGCAGGACCCACCCGACCGGATTCTGGGCGGAGGAGCTCGTCGAGCTGCACCGCGGACTCGACGCCGCCGGGCACCGGGTCGACATCGCCACACCGGGCGGCGTGCGCCCGACCGTCGACCCGGGCAGCCTCTCGGATGATTCCGATGTGCTCCGCGACTACCTCACGTCGATCGACGGACTGCTCGCGCATCCGCGGGCGCTCGCCGACGTCCGCGACGGCGAGTACGACGCGATCGCACTGCCGGGCGGCCACGGCCCGATGGTCGACCTCGCTGTCGACGCCGATCTCGGACGCCTGCTCATCGACGCGGTCGACCGGGACGCGGTGGTGGGCGTGCTGTGCCACGGGCCCGCGGGGCTCCTCAGCGCGGTGCGCGAGGACGGCTCGTTCGCGTTCGCGGGCCGCCGGCTCGCGGTCTTCACCGACGACGAGGAGCGGCAGGGCGGCCTCGGCGACACCTCGCCCTATCTCGTCGAGTCCCGTCTGCGTGAGCTCGGAGCGGTCGTCGAGCCGGGCGAGCCGTGGTCCGTCACCGTCGCGACCGACGGCGCGCTCGTGAGCGGCCAGAATCCGCAGTCGAGCGTCGCGACCGCACAGCGCCTGGTCGAGGTGCTCGCCGGACGCTGACGGACGACGGATGCTGCGGCACGGCCACCGCTGAGCCCGGCGCCCCGCGGGGCGCGGGGAGCGTCCCCGCTTCCCCTCGGTGCCGGCTCAGCCGACCGGCTGCTGGAGCTCGGTCACCCAGGTCGACTGCGGGCCGTCCGCCTGCAGGTAGACCTCGCGGGACGGGCCGGCGAACGTGCCGCCGTCGGCGATCACGGCCTCCATGAACGCGCCCCATGCAGCGCCGATGCCCGACATGTCACCGCGGTAGGTCGTCACCGCCGCCCGCTCCACGGCGGGGAGGTCGACCACCTGCCAGGCGTCGCCGGGCACCGGATCGTCACCGGCGACCCACGAGACCCACACCCGCAGGTCTTCGGTGCCCTCGATCGGCTCGTACCAGAACGTGCCCGGCTCGCGGTAGTCGACGCCGGCGGCGTCCAGCGCCGCGTGCAGCGACGGCAGGATGCGGTCGATCGCGGCGGGCACGTTCTCGCCGCCCGGCGCGACGTCGGTCGCGGCGTAGACCGTGAGCGGTTCGAGGCGGCGATATTCGAGGTCGGTCATCTGCGCTTCTCCTTCGAAGTTCCGGAGCCGCCCCATCCGGCGGCCGGTGTCGCGGCATCCGAGGAACCGCCGCGGCGCGGGCGCTGCGACGCGTTCCAGGGGAGACCACCTCCGACCATGGCATATCGTCGCCGCGCAGACGACCCCTCGGGCGGCACCTCGACGATCAGCAGGGGTGCACGACAAGGAGAGGACGGATGCCGCGGGCCGCGGCATCCCTCCTCCTCCGGCGTGTGCGCCTCAGCGCATCAGGGCACGCGATAGCCCGCGGCGCGGAACAGCTCGTACCACTCGGCGCGGGTGAGGCGCAGGTCCGAGCCCGCCGCCGCCGCGCTCACGCGCTCGGGGGTCGTCGTGCCCAGCACGACCTGCATCAGCGCCGGGTGGCGTGTGATCCAGGCGACCGCGATCGCGATGGCCGGCACGTCGTATGCGCCGGCCAGCCGGTCGATGACGGCATTCAGCTCGGGGTAGTCCGGCGAGCCGAGGAAGACGCCGTTGAAGAATCCCGCCTGGAAGGGCGACCACGCCTGGATGGCGATGTCGTGCAGTCGGCAGTAGTCCACGATTCCGCCGCCATCGAGCGTGAGCGCCTGCTCCTCGCCCTGCATGTTGCCCGCCACGCCCTGTGCGATCGACGGCGCGTGGGTGATCGAGAGCTGGATCTGATTCGCCACGATCGGCTGGCGAACCGACTTCTTCAGCAGATCGATCTGTCGCGGGGTGTGGTTCGAGACGCCGAACGCGCGCACCTTGCCCGCCGCCTCGAGCTCGTCGAACGCCCGGGCCACCTCGTCGGGCTCGACGAGGGCGTCGGGCCGGTGCAGCAGCAGGATGTCGATGTAGTCGGTGTCGAGGGCGCGCAGCGACCCTTCGACCGCCGACACGATGTGGTCGTACGAGAAATCGAAGTACGGGCCCTCGCGGACGATGCCGGCCTTCGTCTGGATCGTGATCTCCTCCCGCTCCGATGCGGTCAGCTGCGTCGCCTCGGCGAACCGTCGCTCGCAGCCGTGCACGTCACGGCCGTAGATGTCGGCGTGGTCGAAGAAGTCGATCCCGGCATCCCGGGCGGTGCCGACGAGGGTGCGCACCGCGTCGTCGTCGAGGTCCTGGATGCGCATGAGCCCCAGCACCACGTTGGGTGCCGGACGCTCGACGCCGGTGAGTTCGATGGTCTTCATTGGTCCGCTCTCGGTTCGGGTGTGCCGGGCCTCCCGCGCGCGGTCGGCTCCGTCCTGCGCTCTTCACGCTAGGCAGCCGAGACAAAGAAGTCCAACAACTGTATGTTGTGTGATTGAGAATCATCGCGAATGGATGTCGCATCCCGCGCGGCAGGAGGTCTCATGGAGCACCGTCAGCTCGAGTACCTGGTCGCCCTCGCCGACGAACGGCACTTCACCCGCGCGGCCGAGCGCTGCCGCGTCTCGCAGTCCGGACTGTCGGCCGCGATCCGCCGCCTCGAGCAGGAGCTCGGCGCGAAGCTGTTCGAGCGCACGACGCGCTCGGTCGAGCCGACGCCGGCCGCTGTGGCGCTCCTGCCGCACGCCCGCGAGATCCTGGCGCAGACGGCCGCGGCGCGCGATGCCGTGGTGCGCGCCTCGCATCAGCTCGCGGGCTCGCTCCGCGTCGGCGCGGAGCAGTGCCTCGGCGCCGTCGACGTCAACCTGCTGCTCGAGCGGTTCCATCGCCGCCACCCTGGCGTCGACATCCAATTCGTCCAGGCCGGCTCGCACCAGCTCGTCGATCTCGTCGAGACCGGCGAGCTCGACGTCGCCTTCGTCGCCAGCGCCGCCCCGGCGCCGACCCTCGCCGTCGAGGAGCTCGCGCGCCTGCCGCTGGTGCTCCTGGTGCCGCCGGGTCACCCGCTGGCGGAGCGGCCGGCCGCGCGCTGGAAGGATCTGCGCGACGTGGACTTCGTGGACTTCCGCCCGGCGTGGGCCCTGCGCTCCATCAACGACGGCGCGTTCCTGCGTCACGGCATCGACCGGCGCGTCCGGTGCAGCGTCGACGACGTGCACACCCTGCTCGATCTGGTGTCACGCGGCCTCGGCGTCGCCATCGTCCCCCAGCACGTCGCCCTCAAGCCCCAGGCGCGCACCCTGGTCGCCCTCGGCGTCCCGCACGACGCGCCGGAGTGGATCGTCTCGACGCTCGTCGGGACGGCTGCGCCCCTCGCACCGCGCCTGCTCGAGATCCTCGATGAGGAGCGCGCGGAAGCCACGGCCGCATGACCGTCGTGCTGGTGGAGGGCGAGAGCGATCGCATCGCCCTCCAGACACTGGCCACCCGGATGGGGATCCGGATGCCGGAGGTACGCGTCGTCGGCGGCTCCAAGGGCGCGCGGCGCGTGGCCGCCGAGCTCACCGGCAGCCGACTGCTCGGGCTCGTCGACCTGGGCGAGCGGAACGACTTCGAACGTGTGCTCGACGACGTCTTCGTCTGCGACCCCGACCTCGAGGCCGAGTTCGTGCGCGCGCTCGGCGTCGAAGGAGTCGAGGCAGTCATGGCCGAGCAGGGGGAGCTGGCGTCGTTCCGCAGCCTGCAGCGGCAGCCCTTCCAGCGCGGCCGGCCGGTCGAGGCGCAGCTCGCACGGTTCTTCGGCGGCCGCAGCGGCAACAAGGCCCGCTATGCGGAGCTGCTTGCCGAGGCCGTTCCGCTGGACCGGGTGCCGCCGCCGCTGGCCGCGCTCCTCGCCGCGGTGTGACGGGCTCAGCAGCGCTCCTCGCCGGTGCCTGAGGGGCTCCCCGGGCGCCGGGCAGGGCCGTCGCGTCGCGGCATCCGTCTGCCGTGATGAGGGCGTTCTCACGCTCCGCTCGCCGCCCGTTCACCGAGTCGTCGGAGGCTCGTCGCCGGCCGGTCAGAGTGCGGTCCGGCGCGCGCGATTGCGTCGGAGGCATGAGTCGAATCCCCACACGACGCGTCCTGCCGCGCCTTCTCGCCGCGGCAGCAGTGATGGTCACCGCCGTCGCCCTCTTCCCCGCCACCGCCGCCTCCGCCCAGCCGGTGCCCGCCGCGGCGGCGACGTCGTCGTCGCCGTTCGTGCAGACGCACGTGCCGACGCTGGTCGCGCGGGCCACGCTGTCGGCCGACCACCTCGAGCCCGGTCCGGCGTCGGGCGCGCTCGCGAGTCCCGCGAACGGCCGCACCGGTCCGTGGGACGGCCAGGTCATCCCCGGATTCTCGGCCGCCATCGACAACGGCGACGGCACGTTCTGGGCGCAGCCCGACAACGGCTTCGGCGCCAAGGGCAACTCGTCCGACTTCCTGCTGCGCAACTACCTCGTACGGCCGGCGTGGCAGACGGCCGAGGGCGGCCCCGGTGAGATCCAGGTCGAGCGCTTCCTCTCTTACAACGACCGCAACGGCGTGCTCGACTTCCCGATCGTGAACGAGGGCACCGCGGAGCGCCTGCTCACCGGCGGCGACTTCGACATCGAGTCGGTCGCCAAGGCCAAGGACGGGTCGTTCTGGGTCGGCGAGGAGTTCGGTCCCTTCCTGCTCCACTTCGACGCCGACGGCACGCTGCTCGAGAAGCCCTACGAGCTCGACGGCGCCAAGTCGCCGCAGAACCCGTACCTCGAGGCGGGCGAGACGCCGCGGGTGCGGGCGAGCCGCGGCTTCGAGGCGATGGCCGCGTCGGTCAACGGCCGCTACCTCTATCCGGTCGTCGAGGGCTCGTACGCCGACGACGCCGACCTGCGTCGTCGCGAGATCCTCGAGTTCGACACGCGCGCGGGGGAGTACACCGGCCGCGCCTGGAGCTACCAGACCGACCAGGAGCCGAACGTCATCGGCGACGCGTTCACCGTGCGCAATGATGTTCTGATCCTCATCGAACGCGACGACTTCGAGGGCGAGCAGGCGGTCACGAAGCGCGTCTACCAGGTGGATCTGCGCCGCACCGACGCCGAGGGCTACGTCGAGAAGACACTCGTGCTCGATGCGCTGCGCATCGCCAACCCCCACGGCCTCGGCGCGGGCGACGGTTACGGCACCGGCGAGATCTATTCGCTCCCCGTGCAGTCGTTCGAGACCGTCGTCCAGCTCAAGGACGGCAGCCTCCTCATCGGCAACGACAACAACTACCCGGGCAACGACGCGCGCATCCCCGGCACGCCCGACGACACCGAGTTCGCGATCGTCGACCTCGACAAGACCAAGATCGAGCCCTCGACCGTGAGCCTCATCGGGCACCGCGGTGCGAGCGGGTCGCGCCCGGAGCACACGCTCGCCGCGTACGAGGCGGCGATCGTGCAGTGCGCCGACTACATCGAGCCGGACGTCGTCTCCACCAAGGACGGCGTGCTGGTGGCGCGCCACGAGAACGAGATCAGCGGGACGACGGATGTCGCGACCCGGGCCGAGTTCGCCGCGCGCAAGACCACGAAGGACATCGACGGGGTCTCGATCACCGGCTGGTTCACCGAGGACTTCACGTTCGCCGAGCTGCGGACGCTGCGTGCGAAGGAGCGCCTGCCCCAGACGCGCCCGGCCAACACCGCGTTCGACGGGCTGTACCTGATCCCGACCCTCGACGAGGTCATCGACCTCGCCCGCCACTCGGTGAGCTGCGACGGACGCCCGGTCGGCGTGTACCCCGAGACGAAGCATCCGTCGTACTTCGACTCGATCGGCCTGTCGCTGGAGGAGCCGCTCGTGGCGGCGCTGCAGGCGAACGGCGTCGACCGCGCGGACGCGCCCGTCATCGTGCAGAGCTTCGAGACCGCCAACCTGCGCGATCTCGACGGCCTGACCGATGTGACGCTCGCCCAGCTCGTGAGCGGATCGGGACGCCCGTACGACTTCACGCTCGCGGGCGACGCCCGCACGTACAAAGACCTGGTGACACCCGCCGGGCTGGCGGAGATCGCGACCTACGCCGACGGCGTGGGCCTCGAGAAGTCCGTCATGATCCCGCGGACGGCGGAGGGCCGTCTGGGCACGCCCACATCGGTCATCGCCGACGCGCACGCCGCAGGCCTCTCGGTGCACGGCTGGACCTTCCGTGCCGAGAACCAGTTCCTCCCCCTGGAGTTCCGCTCCAGCGCCGACCCGAACGCGTACGGCGACCTCGCCGGCGAGCTGACGGCGTTCATCGCCGCCGGCATGGACGGGGTCTTCAGCGACCACCCCGGCATCGCCGCGGTGACGATCGACACGGTGACCCTCGAGGGCTGAGCCCACGCGACGCCGTGCCGGGCGGGGGATGCTGCGGCATCCCCCGCCCTTCGTCGGTCAGCGCACGCGGCGGCCGTGCGCGATGTCGATGAGACGCGACAGCACCTCACCACCCGAGCGCAGGCCGTTGTGCTCGTGCTCGCTGGTGATCCACGGCGTCACGCCGGGGAGCAGCCGCGCCGTCTCCATCGAGAACTCGAACGGCACGTACAGGTCGTTGGCGTAGACGGCTGCGGCACCGCGGGCGTCCGACGCCGCAATCGCGTCGGCGTCGTACAGCCGCGGCCAGGCGAACTCAGCCAGCTCGAGGGTGACGTCGCGCCAGGGCTGCAGGCCGGGGACCGTGTCGAGCCACTCGCGGCGGACGTGCTCGCCGGTGAAGAGCGTGGGGTCGTCCCGGAAGTCGTCGGGCTCGGTGCGCTCGGCCGACCAGAGGGTCGCGTGCCCGTCCGCGTAGCTCGACTCGTGGAACACGTAGTACAGCGGGTTGCGCGCGTCGAACGGCATCGCGGCGGCGAGGTCGTGGCGGAACGCGTTGGTGTGCGGCTCGAGCTCGAGCAGGCTCCACAGCTTCTGCCACCCCTCGTTCGTGCCGAGCGCCGAGCCCGCCGAGCGCACGCGCGAGACCGAGGCCACCTCGCCGTCGGGCAGCACGATGGCGCCCGCCTCGGCGAGGTCGACGATCCGCCGCATCGCGTCGCGATGCGCGGGGAATCGCCGGTAGTACCGCTCGGACGCCTCGCGCGTCTTGTCGTACGTGAGGGCGTACACGTCGTCGGGATGCCGCCCCACGGCGCTGAGACCGCCGGTGATGTACACGTGCTCGAGGGATGCGGCATCCGTCGAGAGATAGGCGAGGGTCGTGAAACCGCCGAAGGACTGCCCCAGCACGCTCCAGGTCGAGGCGCCGAGCTCCTCGCGCACCGCCTCGCAGTCACGCACGATCGCGTCGGCCCGCAGGTGGGTGATGTACTCCGCGAGCTCGGTCGCGCCGCGTTCGAGATCGCGGTCCGAGACGGGTGTCGACAGGCCCGTGCCCCGCTGGTCGAGCAGCACCAGACGGTAGTGCTCGAGGGCCTCGTCGAGCCACGACGGCCCCTGCGGAGAGTGGAAGGCGCGGGGCGCCTCGTGCCCGGGCCCGCCCTGCAGGAACACGAGGTACGGGAGCTGTTCTCCTCCCTCGCGCGTGACCACGGCGGCATGGATGTCGATCGTGCGGGCGTCCGCCGGATCGCCCCACACCAGCGGAACGGTGAGGGTGTGGTCGTCGATGGTCAGGTCCTGCATGCGGCGCGTCGTCACGGACATGCGTACGAGCGTAGGGGCATCCGCCGACGCCGTGGCCGCGCCTGCTGCCCGGCCTCAGCTCGCCCGGGCTGACCTGCGGGGCGTGACCGTGAAGTCGTCGACGTTGCGCAGATGCGCACGGACGCTGCGCTCGGCATCGGTCGCCAGCGTGTCGGCATCCGCGTCCCCGGCGGCGATGACGATCGCATCGCCCTGCAGGCGGTGCCCCACCCAGCGCAGCCGGACGCGGTCCACCCGCTCGATGCCGGCCACGTGCGCGAGAGCGTGCTCGGCTCGCTCCACGAGTTCGGGCTCGACGCCGTCGAGGAGGCGCCGGCCGACGCTGCGGACGGTGCCGACCAGGAGCACGAAGATCGCCGCCGCGATCACGAGACCGACGATCGGGTCGGCCAGCGGGAAGCCGAGGAGCACGCCGATGCCGCCGACCACGACCGCGAGCGACGTGAAGCCGTCGGTGCGGGCGTGGACGCCGTCCGCCACCAGCGCGGCCGAGCCGATCCGCCTCCCGACGCGGATGCGGTAGATCGCGACGGCCTCGTTGCCCGCGAACCCGATCACGCCCGCCGCGATCACCCAGCCGAGGTTGTCGATCTGCTGCGGATGCAGCAGCCGGTCGATCGCCTGCCACGCCGCGACGATCGCCGACAGCGCGACGACGAACACGATGAACAGCCCTGCGAGGTCTTCCGCGCGACCGAAGCCATAGGTGTAGCGACGGGATGCCGCACGCCGGCCGAGCACGAACGCGATCCACAGCGGCACCGCCGTCAGCGCGTCGGACAGGTTGTGGACGGTGTCGGCGAGCAGCGCCACCGAGCCGCTGAAGAACACCACGATCGCCTGCAGGACGGTGGTCGCCAGCAGGATGACGAGGCTGATCTTGAGCGCGCGGATGCCCGCGGAGTTCGCCTCCATCGCATCGTCGATCGAATCCGCCGCGTCGTGCGAGTGCGGCACGAACACCTCGTGGAGGAATCCGCGCAACCCGCCCGGGTGGGAGTGATCGTGGTCGCCGTGGTCGTGATCGTGCGGATGCGGGTGGTCGTGCTCGCCGGAGCCGGTGCCGTCCGTGGCGCGCGCGGTCATCGCCCGGCCCTGTCGGCGTGGTGGTGGCGGGGCGTGCCGCCCAGGGAGTGCTCGGCCTGGTGGATCGCGTCGGCGACGAGCTGGGAGGCGTGCTCGTTCTCGAGCCGGTAGAACACCCGCTGCCCGTCCTGGCGGGTGGACACGATCCGCGCGAGCCGGAGCTTCGCCAGGTGCTGCGAGACGGCGGCCGGCGACTTGTCCACGATGTCCGCGAGATGGTTGACGGAGAGCTCCCCGCCGTCCTGCAGCGCCAGGACGATCCGCACGCGGGTCGCATCGGCGAGCATGGCGAACACCTCGACCGCCAGTTCCACGAAGGGGCTGTCGACGGCGTATCCGCATCCCTGCTTATCTGCACTTATACGCAGATACGTTAGCAAACGACGTCGATGGTCAGCGGGCGGGGCCGAGGCTGCCCGGCTGCGGGAGCGCGACTGGCAGCGGGCACAGCTGCCCGACGCGATCCGCGACCTCGTGCTCGACGACCAGCGCCTCCGCAGCCCGATCTGCTGGAACGTCTTCGACGACTGACCCTTGCCCCACCGAGACAGCGCATCCGTGGCGAGACCGAGGGCACCGTCCCTTGGCTCGACGGGATTCCTCGGTCTCGGCGAAACCGGGACTTCCGCGCCCCGCGACACCGCGAGCCGGACTCAGCCGCTGGCGCTGCGCCGTTGGCGGTCGGACGCGCGCAGACGCGGGCGCCGACGACGCGGCGGCGTCGGCGTCGCCGTCTGCGCTGCGGTCGGCAGCACGATCGGCTGCGTGACGATCGCGTCGACGACCATCGAGCCGTCGGTCGGACCGATGACGGCGATGGGCGTGGTGGGTGTCGCGACCATCGGGGTGATCGGGGCGTTGGCCAGCTGCCGGTGGGCGTGGATGTAGGCGGGAATGAGGACGACGACGGCCCCGAGCCAGGCGAGCGGGTTGCTGGCCGCGACGCCGATGAAGCCGAAGATGCCGCCGAGCACGACGGCCGCACCGACCCGCATGAAGAGCTCGATCACGCCGGTCACCGTAGGGATGAGAGTGTGGCCGAGCCCCTGCAGTGCGCCGCGCAGGACGAACAGGATGCCGAGGATCCAGTAGCTCGCCCCGTTGATGGCGAGCATCTGCGCGGCGAGGTCGACGACCTCGCTCGCCTCCTGGCCGACGAAGAGGCGCACCAGCGCGGCGCCGAAGGCGATGAGGAGGGCGCCGAGCACGATCGCGGCCGCCACCGACATCCACGTCGCCTGGGTGACGCCGCGACGGATGCGGTCGGGCCGGCCGCCGCCGTGGTTCTGCGCGACGAACATCGACACGGCGAGGCCGAGCGACTGCAGGAGGGCGACGGCGAGGCCGTCCACGCGGGATGCCGCGGTGTAGGCCGCGACCGCGTCGGCGCCGAGCTCGTTGAGGGCGACCTGCACGGACAGTGTCCCGATGGCGATGATCGAGGCCTGGAAGCCCATCGGCAGGCCGAGGCGCAGGTGCTCTGCCAGCTCCGCACGGCTCACACGCCAGTCGTCGCGGCGGACGTGGAGCACCGGCATCCGTCGACGGACGAACTCGAGGCACAGCAGCACCGAGATCGCCTGAGAGACGACGGTGGCGACGGCGGCGCCGCCGACACCCCAGCCGAACGTCCCGACCATGAGGATCACCAGCACGACGTTGAGGCCGCAGGCGAGCGCGAGGAAGACGAGCGGCGTGCGGGAGTCTCCGATCGCGCGGATGATCGCCGAGAGGTAGTTGAAGAACATCATCGCGCCGGCGCCGAGGAAGCTGATCTGGGCGAAGACGACCGCATCGTCCATGAGCTCGGGGGGCGTCTGCAGCAGCACGAGCAGCGGACGCGCCAGGAGGGGTGCGCCGACCGTGAGCAGCAGCGTGCACGCCCCCGTGAGGATCGTGCCCGCCGCCACCGACCGGCGCACAGCCGTGTAGTCGCGAGCACCGAACGCCTGCGCAGTGGGGATCGCGAAGCCCGACGTCAGGCCCCACGCGAAGCCCAGCAGCAGGAACAGCATGCTGCCCGTCGCACCGACCGCCGCGAGCGCGTCGACGCCGAGATGGCGCCCCACGACGATCGCATCGACGATCTGGTACAGCTGCTGGACGACGTTGCCGATGAGCAGCGGGACGGCGAACACGACGATGACGCGCCAAGGGCGGCCCGTCGTCAGGGCGGTGGTCATGAGGGCGGCTCTCGAAGGAGAAGGCGGGGAGAGGGAAGGATGCCGCACCAGCAGGCGACCGGCGAATGCCTGGCGACAGTCGACCAGTGTATCGAATCGATTCGGGAAGTCACCAGCGTCCGGGAGGAATTGGTCGCGATCCGCCGCCGTCGGTCTTAGGTGCGTGGGCCGGGGCGCGTGCCCAGCGGGTCGGCGACCGGAGTGGCGAGAGGGCCCTCCGGGCG
>NZ_DATCVK010000185.1:0-5272 GCF_036566905.1 Microbacterium sp.
CGGGCGGCCGACGCGTGGGCGGACAAAGCCGGCGGCACCTCCGGCGCCCTGTGGGGCGTCATCCTGAACGCGATCGCCGCGAAGCTGGGCGACGAGGGCCGCCCCGACGCCGCAGCGGTGGCTGCCGGCGTCGCCGCCGGATCACGAGGCGTCACCGACTACGGCAAGGCCGAGGTCGGCGACAAGACGCTCGTCGACGCGCTCGTGCCCTTCACCTCGACGCTGACCCAGGCCGTCGACGCGGGCGCGCGACTGACCGACGCGTGGCGGACGGCAGCGGATGCCGCCACCCGGGCCGCCGCCGCGACCGCAGATCTGCTGCCCCGCATGGGTCGCGCCCGCACGCACGGTCAGAACAGCGTGGGCACGCCCGACCCCGGCGCGGTCTCGCTCGCGCTGATCGTGACCGCCATCGGAGAAACACTCGCCGCCGACACCGTCGTGGCCGAGCCCTCAATGAAGGAGAACGCTCATGGCACAGCCTGAGACCGCCCAGCCCCTGCGCATCGTGATCGGCGCCGACGACGCCGGCTTCGACTACAAGGAGATCCTGAAGAAGGACCTCGAGCAGAACCCCGGAGTCGCCTCCGTCATCGACGTCGGCGTGGACGCGGACGGCCACACCCCGTACCCCAAGGTCGCGATCGAGGCCGCCCAGCAGGTCGCCGCCGGCACCGCCGACCGCGCGCTGCTGATCTGCGGCACGGGCCTCGGCGTCGCGATCGCGGCGAACAAGGTGCCCGGCATCCGCGCCGTCACCGCGCACGACTCGTACTCCGTCGAGCGCGGTGTGCTGTCGAACAACGCCCAGGTGCTCACGATGGGCCAGCGCGTCGTCGGCGTCGAGCTCGCCCGGCGCCTGGTGCACGAATGGCTGACCTACCGCTTCGACACGTCGTCGGCCTCGGCCGACAAGGTCGCCGTCATCGACGAGTTCGAGACCACGGGCTCCTGCTGATGCCTGCGCAGGTCACGGTCGGGGTGAGCCTGAAGACGTACTTCGGGCACGAGCGGGCGCATGCCTGGTTCGCCGACGTGGCGCGCCGCGCGGCCGCGCTCCCCGCCGTGACCGCCGGCGACGTGCGGTTCTTCGTCATCCCGACCTACCTGCAGATCCCTGCGGCGCTCGAGGCGTTCGCCGGCACCCCGGTGCTGATCGGCGCCCAGGACGTCTCGGAGTTCCCGCCGGGCGCCTACACCGGTGAGGTCACCGCCTCCGAGCTCGCCGAGGTCGGTGTCGCGGTCGCCGAGATCGGGCACGCCGAGCGACGCCGCCTGTTCGACGAGACCGACACCGTGACCGCCGCCAAGGCCGCCGCCGCGCTCGCGCACGGCATCACTCCGGTGCTCTGCATCGGCGAGGCCGAGCGCCTCGGCAGCCCCGCCGCGGCGCTGGCGAACGTCGAGCAGCTCGCTGCCGACCTCGAGGGGGTGCCGGCCGGGCCCGTCGTCGTCGCGTACGAGCCGGTGTGGGCGATCGGTGCGGCCGAGCCCGCACCCGACGAGCACATCGCCACCGTGACCCGTGCCCTCCGCGGCGCGCTCGACGCCGACCCCGCGCGCGCGGGCAGCGTCGTCATCTACGGCGGGTCGGCGGGCCCGGGCCTCCTCACCCGCCTCGGCGAGAGCGTCGACGGCCTCTTCCTCGGCCGCTTCGCGCACGACCCCGACGCCCTCGTCGCCGTGCTCGACGAGGCCGGCATCCTCGCGTCCTCGCGCACCGGCGTCGCGGCGTCCGACTCCGCGAAACCCCAGTCGGTGGACGAGACCGTGGGAGAACCCCAGGGTCTGGTCCCCCCGGTGGCGTCACGCGGCAGCGCGCAGAGACCCGACGGCGGAGGCCGCGCATGATCGGTCTCGGCACGTACGCCTTCTTCTGGCAGCACTCCGATCAGGTGCCCGAGCCCCTGTCGCTCGTCGGCGCGTTCGAGGCGACCAGGGCACTCGGCGTCGAGCTGTTCCAGATCTGCGACTACTCCCCGCTCGAGTCGATGAGCGCTGCGGAACTGACGGATACCGCAGCCGCCGCCCGCGACCTGGGCATCGTGGTCGAGCTCGGGACGAAGGGCATCGAGCCCGATCGGATCGCGCGCTTCCTCGACCTCGCCGGCGTCTTCGATGCCCGGCTCGTCCGCAGCATGCTCTACTCGCCCGACACCCGCCCCACGCTCGCGCAGGCCGAGGAATGGCTGCGCGCCGCACTGCCGGCGTACGAGGCCGCCGGCGTCGACCTCGCCCTCGAGACGTACGAGCAGCTCGCGACCGCCGACCTGGTGGACTTGGTCGAGCGCATCGGCAGCCCGCGCCTCGGCATCTGCCTCGACCCGGCGAACGTCGTCGCCCGCCTGGAGCTGCCGCGCGACTGCGTCGAGGCCACCGCGCCCCACGTCAAGAACGTGCACGTCAAGGACTTCGCCTTCGCCCGCCAGGCCGGCTGGGTCGGCTTCACCTACGGCGGTGCGCCGATGGGCGAAGGGCTGCACGACTACCCCCACCTGCTCGAGACCGTCCGACCCCGCGAACGCGAGGTCAACGAGATCGTCGAGCACTGGCTCTCCTGGCAGGGAGACGCCGAGACCACCATCCGCACCGAGCGGGAATGGACCCGCCGAACCATCGAATATCTGAGGAGCACGACATGAGCACCACCTCGACCGAGACGTACAAGATCGCCGTCGTCGGCGCCGGCGGGAAGATGGGCATGCGCGTGTCCGACAATCTCGTCAGGACCGCCCACCAGGTCGCGTACGTCGAGAACTCACCCGCCGGCCAGCAGCGCACGATCGATGCAGGCCGCGAGCTGACGGATGCCGCCACCGCCGTCGCCGACGCCGACATCGTCGTGCTGGCGGTGCCCGACCTCGCGCTCGGCCCCGTCACGGCCGACCTCGTGCCGCAGCTGAAGGCCGGCGCGATCGTGCTGACGCTCGACCCCGCGGCGGCGTATGCCGGACTGCTGACCACCCGCGACGACGTCATCCAGGCCGTGGCGCACCCCTGCCACCCGTCGATCTTCCTCCAGCGCCAGACACCCGAAGAGTGGGCAGACACCTTCGGCGGCATCGCCGCACCGCAGGACGCGATCGCCGCGATCGAGTCGGATGACCCCGAGAAGCAGGCGATCGTCGAGGCGACCGTCCGCGCCATCTACGCGCCGGTGATCGACGTCCACTGGGTCACCATCAAGCAGCTCGCGCAGCTCGAGCCGACGCTCGTCGAGACGGTCGCGTGCATGATCGGCGCCCTCCTCAACGAGGCGCTGCAGGAGGCCGTGAACACCATGGGCGTTCCCGAGGCGGCGGCGCGCAGCATCCTGTACGGCCACACCCAGGTCGCCCTCGCCAACGGCCTGCGCGGCGACAACCCGTTCTCGGACGCGTGCCTCATCGCGATGGACTACGGCCGCGAGAGCATCATCAAGGAGGATTGGAAGAAGATCTTCCGCGACGACGAGCTCGACAAGAACCTCGCGCGGATGCTGCACCTCGACCACATCGAGCGCTGAGGACGACCATGACCAGACTCCAAGGCAAGACCGCCCTCGTCACCGGTTCGGGCACCGGCATCGGCCGCGCCGTCGCCGAGCGGTTCGCCCGTGAGGGCGCTCGCGTGGTCATCGCCGACCGGGATGCCTCTGCCGCGAGCGAGACGGCCGATGCCATCGGGCCCTCAGCCCGGGCGTCGGTGATGGACATCTCCGACGAGGCATCCGTCGAAGCCGCCTTCGGGCTGCTGGGCGCCGAGGGCTGGGCACCGGACGTCGTCGTCGCCAATGCCGGCGTGCAGCTGTTCGGGCACGACGCGGCCGCCGCCGACCTCGATCTCGACGTGTGGAAGCGCACGATCGACATCAACCTGACCGGCACCTTCCTCACCGTCAAGCACGCCGTCCGCTCGATGCTGGCGACCGGCGGCGGCTCGATCATCCTCACCGGGAGCCCGACCGGGATCAACGGCGAGGGCCGGGACTTCACGGCGTACAGCGCGTCGAAGGCGGGCATCCACGGCCTCGGACGCACGGTCGCGGCGGCCTACGCCGATCGCGGCATCCGGGTCAACACCGTCGTCCCGGCGTATACCGAGACCTCGCTCGTCACCACCATCACGAGCGACCCGGAGGCGCGCGCGGCGATCATCGGCCGCATCCCGATGGGCCGTGCCGGAGCGCCGGCCGACGTCGAGGGGATCATGGTCTTCCTGGCGTCGGACGACGCCGCGTTCGCGACGGGTGCGCTGTTCGCCGTCGATGGCGGCATGACGATCTGAGCGCCGCGTGGCCGCCGCGGTTCGGGCGTGGCGCGGACGTTCGGGGCGCGACGCGCCTTCTGAGTGCACGCGGCGCGCCCCGAACCATGGATGTCGCGGGTGCCCTGGCAGAGCAGCCCAAGACGAGGCGAGGATGGGAAGCATGACCGACGTGTGGAACGGCGCACCCGCGACCGGGTGGCGGAGCGGACGGTGGTCGCTCGAGCTGCGCGACGACGAGTTCGCCGACATCGCCTACGACGGTCACGTCGTGCTGCGCTCCGCGCGTGCGGTGGTGCGCGACCGCAACTGGGACACGGCGGGCCTGATCGTCGACCGCGTCGACGGATCCGACCTCGCGCTGACGCTGCACGTGCACTCGACGGGCCTCGGCGCGGACCTGAGCGGGATCGTCCGGGCCGAGGTGCGCGGACCCGGACGCCTGCGGGTGCTCACCGACCTCGAGTCGCGCACGGAGTTCGCGACCAACCGCACCGGCCTCGTGGTGCTGCATCCGCCCGAGCTGGCGGGTGCGGGCCTGCACGTCCGCCACGCCGACGGCACGGTCGCGCACTCGCGGTTCCCCGAGCGCATCAGCCCGCACCAGCCGGCTCTCGACATCGCAGGCCTCTCGTGGTCGCACGAGGGCCTCGAGGTCGACGTGCGCTTCACCGGCGACGTCTTCGAGATGGAGGACCAGCGCAACTGGACGGATGCCTCGTACAAGACGTACAGCCGCCCGCTCGCGCTGCCCTTCCCGTACACGCTCGCCGCCGGCGAACGGGTCGTGCAGGCTGTCGACGTCGACGTGTCGGGCACCCCTGCGGCCGCCGACCCGGATCCCGTGGCCCGCATCAGGCTCGAGGAGGGGCCGCCGCTCCCGGCGATCGGCGTCTCAGCCTCGACGGCGCCCGACCCTGCCCCGGCGGACCGGTGGCACGCGGACGGCGGCGGCTGGCCGGCGACCGTGCTCGTCGAACTCGACCTCGCGACCCGCAACTGGCGCGCAGCCCTCGACCGCGCCGCC
>NZ_DATCVK010000186.1:0-6094 GCF_036566905.1 Microbacterium sp.
CACACGGGCGACTCGATCACCGTCGCTCCCGCGCAGACGCTCAGCGATGTCGAGTACCAGCTCATGCGGGACGCGGCCTTCGCCTGCATCCGCCGCGTCGGCGTGGAGACGGGCGGCTCGAACGTGCAGTTCGCCGTCAACCCCGAGAACGGCCGCCTCGTCGTCATCGAGATGAACCCGCGCGTGTCGCGCTCGTCGGCACTCGCCTCGAAGGCGACCGGCTTCCCGATCGCCAAGATCGCGGCCAAGCTCGCCATCGGCTACCGGCTCGACGAGATCCCCAACGACATCACCAAGGTGACGCCGGCGAGCTTCGAGCCGACGCTCGACTACGTCGTCGTGAAGGTGCCCCGCTTCAACTTCGAGAAGTTCCCGGCCGCCGACACCACCCTGACCACGACCATGAAGTCGGTCGGCGAGGCCATGGCGATCGGACGCAACTACGCGACCGCGCTGCAGAAGGCGCTGCGCTCGCTCGAGAAGCGCGGGTCCAGCTTCCACTGGGGCGACGAGTCGCGCTCGGTCGACGAGCTGCTCGAGATCGCGACGCGGCCGACCGACGGCCGGATCGTCGTGCTGCAGCAGGCGCTGCGCAAGGGCGCGACGGTCGAGCAGGCGTTCGAGGCGACCAAGATCGACCCGTGGTTCCTCGACCAGATCGTCCTCATCAACGAGGTGGCCGAGTTCGTGCGCCAGGCGGGGGAGCTGGATGCCGCCACCCTGCGCATCGCGAAGGAGCACGGCTTCAGCGACGCCCAGATCGCCGAACTGCGCTCCGACACGGAGGCCCAGGTGCGCGGCGTCCGTCACGGTCTCGGCATCCGTCCCGTGTACAAGACCGTCGACACCTGCGCGGGAGAGTTCCCCGCGCTGACGCCCTACCACTACTCGAGCTACGACGCCGAGACCGAGGTCACGCCGTCGGAGCGCACGAAGGTCGTCATCATCGGGTCGGGGCCGAACCGCATCGGCCAGGGCGTCGAGTTCGACTACTCGTGCGTGCACGCGTCGTTCGCGCTCGCCGACGCCGGCTACGAGACGGTCATGGTCAACTGCAACCCCGAGACCGTGTCGACCGACTACGACACCTCCGACCGCCTGTACTTCGAGCCGCTGACCCTCGAGGACGTGCTCGAGGTGCTGCACGCCGAGGCGCAGTCCGGCGAGATCCTCGGCGTCATCTGCCAGCTCGGCGGCCAGACGCCGCTCGGCCTCGCCAAGGGGATCGAGGACGCCGGCTACACGATCCTCGGCACCAAGCCGGCCGCGATCGACCTCGCCGAGGAGCGTGAGCTGTTCTCGCGCCTGCTCGACGACGCGGGACTCGTCGCGCCGCGCAACGGCACCGCGATCGACGTCGACGGCGCCGTCGGGGTGGCCGAGGAGATCGGCTACCCGGTGCTGGTGCGCCCGAGCTTCGTGCTCGGCGGCCGCGGCATGGAGATCGTGTACTCGACCGAGGCGCTGCGCGACTACTTCGTGCGCATCGCCGACGCCGCGATCATCGGCCCCGGCCTGCCGCTCCTGGTGGACCGCTTCCTCGACGACGCGATCGAGATCGACGTCGACGCGCTGTTCGACGGCACCGAGCTGTACATCGGCGGCGTGATGGAGCACCTCGAGGAGGCCGGCATCCACTCCGGCGACTCCTCGTGCACCCTGCCGCCGGTGAGCCTCGGCCGCACCGACATCGATCGCGTCCGCATCGCGACGCACGCCATCGCCCAGGGCGTCGGCGTGCGCGGACTCCTGAACGTGCAGTTCGCCATCTCCGCCGGCGTGCTCTACGTCATCGAGGCGAACCCGCGCGCCAGCCGCACCGTGCCGTTCGTGTCGAAGGCGCTCGGCATCCCGCTCGCCAAGGCCGCCTCGCGCATCATGGCGGGCTCGTCCATCGCCGAGCTCAAGGCCGAGGGCATGCTTCCGGAGCAGGACGGCTCGCGGGTGCCGCTGGACGCTCCGGTCGCCGTGAAGGAGGCCGTGCTGCCGTTCAAGCGGTTCCGCACCGCCGACGGTCAGACCGTCGACTCGGTGCTCGGCCCCGAGATGCGCTCCACCGGCGAGGTCATGGGCATCGACCGCGACTTCCCCACGGCGTTCGCGAAGTCGCAGGAGGCCGCATACGGTGGCATGCCGCAGTCCGGTACCGTCTTCATCTCGGTCGCCGACAGCGACAAGCGGGCCGTGATCCTGCCCGCCCACCGCCTGCAGGAGCTCGGCTTCGACCTGGTCGCGACCGAGGGCACCGCCGAGATCCTCGCCCGCAACGGCATCGAGGTGCGCGTGGTCAGCAAGTACTCCGAGACGCAGGAGTCGGGCGCGACCAACATCGTGGACCTCATCAACGCCGGCGAGATCGACATCGTGGTGAACACCCCGTCCGGCGGCGCCGCTCGCGCAGACGGCTATGAGATCCGCGCCGCGGCGGTGGCCGGTGACAAGGCGCTGTTCACGACGATGGCCGTGCTCGGCGCCGCCGTCAGCGCGCTGCCGGTGCTGCGCGAGGGCTTCGACGTCAAGAGTCTGCAGGAGTACGCAGAGGATCGGCGGGCGCGCGCATGACCTCGTTCGGCGAGCGGGTCCGTGCCGCGTTCGCGGCGCACGGCCAGCTGTGCGTCGGCATCGATCCGCACGTCCACCTCCTCGCCGAGTGGGGATTGGATGCCTCCGCCGCCGGTGCGCGCGAGTTCGGCCTCCGCGTCGTGGAGGCCGCCGCGGGCCGCGTCGGCGTCGTCAAGCCCCAGGTCTCGTTCTTCGAGCGATACGGGTCGGCCGGCCTGGCAGCGCTCGAGGACGTCCTCGCCGCCGCGCGCGCCGCCGGTCTGCTGGTGATCGCCGATGCCAAGCGCGGCGACATCGGATCGACCATGGACGCCTACGCCGAGGCGTGGCTCACGCCGGGCTCTCCGCTCGAAGCCGACGCGATGACGGCGAACCCCTTCCTCGGCGTCGGCGCTCTCGAGGGGACGTTCGACGTCGCGGAGCGCAACGGCAAGGGCGTGTTCGTGCTCGCCGCGACGAGCAATCCCGACGCCTTCACCGCGCAGCGGGCGGTCCTCCCGACCGGCGAGACGGTGTCGGCCGCGATCATGCGCGAGATCTCGGAGCACAACGCCCGCACGGCCTCGGGCGGGCAGTGGGGGAGCCTCGGCGTCGTCATCGGCGGCACCGTGGAGTGGGAGGATGCTGGACTCACGGTGTTCTCACCCGTCGCCCCGATCCTCGCTCCGGGCTTCGGCCACCAGGGTGCGGAACCGCATCAGCTCCGCGCGCGCTTCGGCGAGCTGGCGGAAGCGGTGATAGCGTCGGAGAGCCGCAGCATCCTGGCTGCCGGACCCGACCGGCTCGCCGCGCGCATATCCGAGCGCGCCCTTCTCTACCGTGGTGATTGACATGCCCGATTCGCGCACCCTTCCTGACGGGGCTCCGCCCCACCCCTCCGGCGCGCATGCGCGGCCACCCGAGGTCGACCGCGTGGCGGCCTCGCGCCGCGCCGTCGCGGCCCGACGGGAGCGCGCAGCGCTGAAGAAGGACGTCACGATGCGGGTGATCACGCCGCAGGAGCTGCTGCGGCGCGCCCTGGCGGAACCCGCCTCGCCCGCAGGTGCGATGCGCGTGCCGGAGTTCCTCACCGCGATCCCCGCGATCGGCGAAGGCAAGCGCGACCGTATCCTCCACGACCTCGAGATCTCGCCCGTCAAGCGGCTCGGCGGCCTCGGCTCGCGCCAGCGCGACGACCTCCGCCGCTTCCTCGACGCCCGCTGGCCCGAGATCGAGCCCCGCGGCGGCCGCAGCCGCCTCGTCGTGCTGGCCGGCCCCACAGCGGTCGGCAAGGGCACGGTCGCCGCCCACATCAAGGCGCACCATCCCCAGATCCTGCTGTCCGTGTCGGCGACCACGCGCGCGCCGCGCCCGGGCGAGGTCGACGGAGAGCACTACTTCTTCGTCGACGACGCCGAGTTCGACCGCATGATCGCGGACGGCGAGCTCCTGGAGCACGCGACCGTCCACAACGCGCACCGCTACGGCACTCCGCGCAAGCCGATCGAGAAGGCCCTCGCCGAAGGCCGTACGGTGCTGCTCGAGATCGACCTCCAGGGCGCCCGCCAGGTGCGCGAGGCCGACCCGACGGCGACCCTCGTGTTCCTGCTGCCGCCGAGCTGGGACGAGCTCGTGCAGCGGCTCGTCGGGCGCGGCACCGAGGGCGCCGCCGAGCGTGCCCGGCGCCTGCGCACGGCCAAGACCGAGCTCGCCTCCCAGGGCGAGTTCGACTACCGCGTCGTGAACGACGACGTCGCCCGCGCGGCCGACGAGGTCGCCCGGCTCGCGCACTGACGGCGCCCCGTTCGGTCGATCCGCCCCACCGCGACGGCGCCGCACGTCCGCGCGGCGGCAGCCGTCCCGTAGAATGGTGGGATGCCTCGGCACCCCGAGGCCCGCAGACTCCCATTCCGACATCCGATCCAGGAGGTTTCGCCATGGCCGGAACGAACCAGGGCATCATCGAGCCCCCCATCGACAGCCTGCTCGAGAAGGTCGACTCGAAGTACCAGCTCGTGATCTTCGCGTCCAAGCGCGCGCGTCAGATCAACGACTACTACTCCGACCTCCACGAGGGCAACCTGTTCGACAACGTGGGCCCGCTCGTCGACTCGACGGTCGAGGACAAGCCCCTCACGATCGCGATGCACGAGATCCACGAGGACAAGCTGCGCCTGCGCCGCGCGGAGTAATCCCGTTACGAACCCTGTGCCCCCGAAGACGGTGATGTCCGTCTCCGGGGGCATACTGGTGTCCGCCCCCCCGGCGTCGGACACCAGGGCGACCGGCGCCACGACAACTGGAGTACCGATGACCGACCTGCGTCTGTTCACGTCCGAATCCGTCACCGAGGGGCATCCCGACAAGATCTGCGACCAGATCTCGGACTCGATCCTCGACGCGATCCTCGAGGCGGACCCGAACGGGCGCGTGGCCGTGGAGACGCTCGTCACCACGGGCCTCGTCCACGTCGCGGGCGAGGTGTCGACCTCTGCCTACGTCGAGATCCCCGCGATCGTGCGCAGCGTCGTCAACCGCATCGGGTACACCTCGAGCGAGACCGGCTTCGACGGCGACTCGTGCGGCGTCAGCGTGTCGATCGGGGCGCAGTCCTCCGACATCGCGGCCGGCGTCGACAAGGCGTTCGAGCGGCGCGAGGACGGTTCCGAGGACCCGCACGACCTGCAGGGCGCGGGCGACCAAGGCATCATGTTCGGCTACGCGACCACCGAGACGCCGCAGCTCATGCCGATGGCAGCGTGGACGGCGCACCGCATGGCGGAGCGCCTCGCCGAGGTGCGCCGGTCGGGGGAGCTGCCGTTCCTGCGACCCGACGGCAAGACGCAGGTCACGCTCGGCTACGAGGGCGACATCCCGCGGACCGTGGAGTCCGTCGTGCTGTCGACGCAGCACCAGCCCGACATCTCGCAGAAGGCGCTGCGTGCCGCCGTGCGCGCAGAGGTCATCGACCCGGTGCTCGAGGCGACGGGCCTCGACCTTCCCGACGTGAAGTTCTACATCAACCCCGCCGGCCCGTTCGTCACGGGCGGTCCGAAGGGTGACGCCGGTCTCACCGGCCGCAAGATCATCATCGACACCTACGGCGGCGCGTCGCGCCACGGGGGCGGTGCCTTCAGTGGCAAGGACCCCTCGAAGGTGGACCGCTCGGCGGCGTACGCGATGCGCTGGGTCGCCAAGAACGCGGTCGCGGCCGGGCTCGCGGACCGCCTGGAGGTGCAGGTCGCCTACGCGATCGGCAAGGCCAAGCCCGTCGGGCTCTACGTCGAGACGTTCGGCACCGGCCGCGTCGCCGACGATGTCATCACGGCGGCGATCCTCGACGTCTTCGACCTGCGACCCAAGGCGATCATCGATCAGCTCGATCTGCTCCGCCCGATCTACGCGCAGACCGCGGCATACGGCCACTTCGGTCGGGACCTGCCCGATTTCACATGGGAGCGCACGGACCGCGCCGACGCACTGCGCGCGGCCGCCGGGCTCTGACGCCGGCCGCGTGACCGCGGTGCACGACGAAGAGCACGTCCCGGGCGAG
>NZ_DATCVK010000187.1:0-2356 GCF_036566905.1 Microbacterium sp.
TGAGGTACGTGAACTCCACGAACGCCTCCAGGAGAAGTACCCCGATGCGACGATCAAGGCCTCAACCCTGAATGACTTCGGCTCGACATTTCTGAGCATGAAGGACCAGTTGCCGGTTGTCGATTCAGAGATCGGAGACACCTGGATCCACGGACCCGGAAGCGACCCGGCCCAGCTCGGACGGTTCCTCCGGCTCCGGCGTCTGCGTTCCCAGTGGATCGACGACGGCAGTCTCATCGAAGGGACGCCGGCGTTCACGCGACTGTCGGACAAGCTGCTGCTCGTCGCGGAACACACCTGGGGTGAGGACATCAAGACGTTCCTCCCCGATTTCGAGAACTACACGAAGGGCGATTTCACCGCAGCTCGCGAACGGGACCACATCGATCGCGAGCTGATTCCCGAAGTTCACGCGTTCGCGTCCGTCTGGTCTGCCAAGCACTCGCACCAGGGGTACTCATACTCCGCGGTCGAGCAGTCATGGGACGAACAGCGCTCGTACATCGATTCGTCGATCGCCGACCTCCCCGAGGCTCTTCGCCAACGCGCTGAGGCCGATCGACGTCGCGGTCGGCTGGAGCCGGCTCCGTCAGATGCGCAGGAGGTCTTGGGCGACGTTCAGCTGGGCAACTTCAGCGTCGGTGTCGATGCGTCCGGAGCGCTCACCCGTCTCGTTTCGAAGGCGGGAATCGCCTGGGCAGACGCCACCCACCCCATCGGCCGGTACTCATACGAATCGTTCGGGTCCCTCGACTATCGGCGATGGATCGCCGAGTACTGCCGCGACATGGTCGTAAACGCTTCGTGGGCCTTGCCGGACATGTCGAAACTGGGAATGGAACTGTCAGAGCCGTCCGCGACGGGACAGACGTTCCTTCCGATCGTCCATCGGGTCACGCGCTGGACCGAGGGGACGACCGACTACCTCAATGTGGAAGCTCGTCTGCCCGCACTGGCATCGGAGACCTTCGGCGCACCCCGGCGAGTCGAGATCCGCTACGGCTTCGACCTCACCACCGACGTCATTCGCGTGCAGCTCGCAGCAAGAGACAAAGATGAGAACCGGCTTCCCGAGGCCAGCTGGATGCAGTTCGCGCCCCGCGTCTCGAACCCCAACCGGTGGGCGCTGCACAAGATGGGGAGCATCATCAGCCCACTCGACGTCGTGCGCAACGGCAATCGCAACCTGCACGCCGTTACAGAGGTGGCGAACACTTCCGGAGATCGACATGTGCGAGTGGTCCCATTCGACTCTCCGCTGGTATCGCCTGGTGAGCCACGACTCCTCCACTGCGATGAGGCCTTCCCCGACCTCAGCAGAGGGATGCACTTCAACCTCCACAACAACGTCTGGGGCACGAACTTCCGTATGTGGTTCGGCGAGGACATCACCTACGAATTCGAGATCACCCTTGAGTAGGTCACATCCGGCGACCAACGCGTCGTGATCACGACCGGACGGAGGGCGACATGACCGACGGTGGATTGCTCGCGATCGACGCGGGCCAGACGGGTATCAAGGTGCGCCATACTGATGGCGCGGGCGAGCGCGAATGGGCCCTGCCGGGCATCCGCACCGACCTGCCGTTGCTCCCCCAACTCGCACGCGTCGTCGAGGATGCAGTCGCCGCGGGTCGCAGATTCCGAACGGTCGGATTCGGCGTGTCGGGGCTCACATCCGAGGAGTCCGACGCCGGGTACTTGCTCGCGGCGATGAAGCACGACGTGCGGGCAGTGCATCTCGCGCACGACTCAATCACCGCGTACCTCGGTGCGATCGGTGATGACAGGGGTGCGGTGGTCGCCTCCGGCACCGGTGCCGTCGCGCTCGCGGTGGGCGCCACCAAGGTGGCACGCGTCGACGGGTGGGGCTACCTCATCGGCGATGGGGGCAGTGGCTACTCGCTCGGACGTGCCGCGCTCGACGCGGTGATGCGCGCGCACGACGGTCGGGGCGAGCCGACCGTGCTCACCGAGTTCGCGATGACGGAGTTCCCCGACCTCGAGCGCGCGTACATCGAGTTGCAGGCGGATCCCGCACGAGTGGGGCGCATCGCCGCGTACGCGCGGCACGTCGCCGACGCGGCCGCGGCCGGCGACGCCGTCGCGCTGTCAATCACGTCGGAGGCCGGGCACGAGCTCGCGGCATCCGTGATCACCGGCTTGCGGCGCGTTGACGAAGTGGATGCCGCGGCGCCCCGGATCCGCGCCGTCGGCGACGTCTTCCGCAGCACCGCGCTGGCTCGCGCCTTCACGTCGGCGTTGCTCGTGCAGCTGCCCGGGGCAGACATTCGCATCGGCGGGAGCAAGCCGCTCGACGGCGCCGCCGCACTCGGCCGAGTCGCCCCCGCGAGTG
>NZ_DATCVK010000188.1:0-140554 GCF_036566905.1 Microbacterium sp.
TCAGCGGCGACGCGTTCGGTGCGGGCCCGCTCACGCTCGAGACGTGCGGTGGCCTCGGCCACCTCGCGCTCGGTGCGGGCTCGCTCCAGGTCGACCCGCGCCTCTTCGAGTGCCGCGTGCTCACGTTCGGCGAGTGCGCGCTTCGCGAGCCGCTGCTGTGCGGCCGCGGTGCGGGCGTTCAGCTCCAGGCGCACTTCCTCGGGCGTCTCGCTCGTCTCGGCGAGCACCCGAAGAGCCTGGTTCAGACGGACGGCGTTGCGCTCGGCGGCGTCGAACTGGCGGCGGCTGTGCCACGTCGGCAGCAGATAGACGAGCCACAGGCCCACGGCGACGAGAACGATCACTCCCCCGCCCCACACCTGCCCGCCCATGCAGACCACGGTATGCGACGGATGCCGATGGCCCCGGCATCCGCTGGCGTGTCCCTCAACACCACCCGGTTGTCCGGTTCGACGCGCTCGCCTGGGAAAGCGTGTCTCGGGACGTGTATCGCTACGCGTGCAGCCGGTCTGCGGGCGGCACCGTCGCAGCATCCTGGGGTGCGCGTCCCGAGATCCAGCGCTGCAGCACGCCCTCGGGCACGTCCTCTCGCACAAGGGCGAACGCGTAGTGGTCGCGCCAGTCGCCGTCGATGTGGATGAACCGGCGACGCAGCCCCTCGTAGCGGAAGCCGAGCTTCTCGACGACGCGCAGGCTCGCACGGTTCTCGGGACGGATGCAGATCTCCATGCGGTGCAGCCGCAACTCGGAGAAGCAGATGTCGGTGGCGAGCGCGACCGCGGTCGGCGTGATGCCCCGGCCCGCGAACCGCTCGCTCACCCAGTACCCGATCGTCGCCGACGCGAGCGAGCCGCGCGCGATGCCCCACACGTTCAGCTGGCCCGCGATCTCACCGTCGTACTCCATGACGAACGGCACGCCGGCGCCGTCACGGTACTGCTGGAGCAGCCGGCGCACGCCCATCCGCATGTCGAACGACACCGGTCCATCGGGACTGGTCGCCTCCCACGGGCGAAGCCACCCACGATTGGACAGCAGTTCGTTCTGCAGCACGCGCGCGTCTCGCTGCTTCACGAGGCGGATCGCCACCGACCCGTGCCGACGAGGAGCCGACAGATCCACGTGACTCCCTCGAACGGGCGGCGTCAGAGATTCGCCGCGAACTCCTTGAACCAGGGACGCAGTGCGGGGCCGAGATCGTCCCGATCCGCCGCGAGCTGCACGATGGCCTTGATGTAGTCCACCCTATCGCCGGTGTCGTAGCGGCGGCCACGGAAAACCACCCCGTACACACCGGGGCCGTCGGGGTCCGCCGCGAGCTCCTGCAAGGCGTCGGTGAGCTGGATCTCGCCGCCCTTGCCGGGCGCCGTGCGCTCGAGGATCTCGAACACGTTCGGCGACAGCACGTAGCGGCCGATCACCGCGAGGTTCGACGGTGCGTCCTCGGCGCTGGGCTTCTCGACCAGGCCGTTCACCTTGACGACGCCGTTGCCGTCGGTCGACTCGACCGAGGCGACGCCGTACAGGTGGATGTGCTCGGGGTCGACCTCCATGAGGGCGATGATCGCCGCGCCGGTGCGCTCGTGCTCCGCGATCATCGTGGTCAGGAGCGGGTCGCGCTCATCGATCAGGTCGTCGCCCAGCATCACCGCGAACGACGAGTCGCCGACGTGCGCCTTGGCCCGCAGCACGGCGTGCCCGAGTCCCTTCGGCTCACCCTGGCGCACGAAGTGGATGTCGGCGAGGTCGCTCGACTCCAGCACGCGGTGCAGGCGGTCGGTGTCGCCCTTGTCCTTCAGCTTCTCCTCGAGCTCGGGAACCGAGTCGAAGTGGTTCGAGATCGCGTTCTTGTTGCGTCCGATGATCACCAGGATGTCGTCGATGCCGGCCTGGGCGGCCTCTTCGACGACGTACTGGATCGCCGGCTTGTCCACGACGGGGAGCATCTCTTTGGGCATGGCCTTGGTGGCGGGGAGGAAGCGCGTGCCGAGACCTGCGGCCGGAATGACAGCTTTGATGGAGGTATGGGGCATTCCCCGAGTCTAGGTGGCGGGGCCCGCCCGACACGGTCGCACCGACCCGTGTGACGAGCGCGCCGTAGAATCGACTGCATGTCCGACGCGATCGCCGATGCGAAGCGCGCGCTGCGCGCCGAGCTGCGCGAGCGCCGCCAGCTGATCACGCCGCAGGCGCGCGAACTCGCCGAGGCGGGCGTCCACGCTCAGCTCGACGCCCTCGTCGCCGAGCACGGCGCGCGATCGATCTCGTGTTTCCTGTCGACCACCACCGAGCCCGGCACGCGTTCCTTCGTGACGGATGCCGTGGCCCGCGGCATCCGCGTGCTCCTCCCGGTGACGCGCACCGACGGCCTCCTCGACTGGGCCGTCGCGACCGCCGACGGCGACATCGCCGAGGGCATGTTCGGACTGCCCGAGCCGGTCGGCGAGCTGCTCGGCCCGATCGCCGTCAACGACGTCGACCTGCTCGTCATCCCGGCGGCCTCGGTCGACCGCAACGGCATGCGTCTCGGCTGGGGCCGCGGCTTCTACGACAAGACCCTCGGGTCGATGGAACGCTGCCCTCCCGTATACGCCGTCGTCTTCGACTCCGAGTTCGTCGACGAGGTCCCCAGCGACGAACTCGACCAGCCCGTGACCGGCGTCGTCACGCCCACGCGCACCATCACCCTCGCGCCCAGCCGGCGCTGACACCCACCGAGAGAGCCATGCCCACCTACGCCTACGCCTGCAAGCAGTGCGGCCACCGCTTCGATGCGGTGCAGTCCTTCGCCGACCCGACCCTCACCGAATGCCCCGAGTGCGGCGGCGTGCTGCGCAAGGAGTACGGCTCGATCGGCGTGACCTTCAACGGCTCGGGCTTCTACCGCACCGACTCGCGCGCCGGTGCGAAGAGCGGTGGAGCGCCGGCGAGCGGCGGGACGGACGCCTCGAGTGGCGCCTCTTCGTCGACTTCGACATCATCGAAGTCCGAGGCGAAGGCCTCACCCGCGTCGTCCGGATCCTGATCGTCCGGAGCCCCCGGCGCGGGCGGACACCCAGGGGGTACGCGTGATCAAGGGCTTCAAAGAATTCATCCTGCGCGGCAACGTGATCGACCTCGCGGTCGCCGTCGTCATCGGCGCCGCGTTCACCGCCGTCGTCAACGCGATCGTCACCGGGCTGATCAATCCGCTGATCGCCCTCGTCTTCCAGGCGGACAGCCTCAACGACATCGTCATCGCCGTGCCGAACCTGCGGGGAGGCACGACCGACTTCGCGATCGGCCTCATCCTCGCTGCGGTCATCAACTTCCTCGCGGTCGCCGTCGTCGTGTACTTCGTCTTCGTCTACCCGATGAACCGGCTCAAGGAGCGGGCAGCGGCCAAGGCAGGGATCACGCCCGCGGATGAGGAGCCGAAGCTGCCGACCGAGCAGGAGATCCTGGTGCAGATCCGCGACATCCTGGAGAAGCAGGGATCCGCGAGGTCCTGAGCCTCTCAGCGACGCGTTTCGTCTCGGTCGCTGGCGCTCCCTCGGTCAACGACCGGATCTCAAGCATCCCTGCACCCGGTCGTTGAGCGAGCGAGGAACGAGCGAGACGAAACGCGCGAGGTCCTAGTAGTGCGGGGGGACGTCGCGCCGCAGGCGCTCGTCGTTCGGCCCCGCTGAACCGGGGGTCGAATCGGGCGCCGCGGCGGCGGCATCCGTCGTCTCATCGCCCGGTACGGGCTCGGCGCTCGTTCCGGGCGCAGGCGTCAGCTTCGCCCGCCGGGAGCCCTTGACCCGCTCGATGCGCTGGCGGTCACTCGACGACATCGATCGGCTGGGTCTCGTTGTCCACCCGGGGCGCGTCGGGCGGCACGCCCAGCATCGCGGCGATGCGCTGCGCGACGTCGGCGGGGTCGCGGTAGAGATCGAACGAGTGCACGCGCACGTAGTGCCAGCCCAAGCGCCGCAGGATCTGCGGGCGCAGGCGCAGCGACTCGCGCAGCGACTCACCGATCGTCTCGGGGTCGCTCTCGACCACGACCGCCTTGCCGTCGTACTGGGCGACCAGCGGCAGCAGGCCGCGGTAGTGCACGTCGACCGAGAGTCCGGCGCGGCGCAGTTCGCGGGCGAGGCCGCGGGTGAGCGGATCGGCGAGGTCTTCGAGGCGCGCTTCGCGCGAGCGGGCGGCGATGCCGCCGAGGATCGTCATGAGGGTCGCCGCGCCGTACTCCAGGCGTCCGTCGTCGAAGGCCGAGGGCCGGATCGACGACACGATCACCATCGAGCGGCGGGCGCGGGTCATGCCGACGGTCAGCAGCCGCTCCCCGTCGGGCGACGAGAGGTCGCCGAAGTCGCTCAGGACGCGGCCGTGCTTGGTGAGGCCGAAGCCGAGGGAGAAGACCACGCGGTCGCGACTCTCGGCGACCGACTCCTCGAGGGTCAGCACGGCGAAGGGCTCGGCGGTGTCGCGCGAGACGAAGTCGGCGACGTCGGAACGTCCGGCGAAAGCGGCCTCGACGGCGGCGCGGATCCGCTCGGCGTGCCGCGCACTCGCGGTCACGACCATGAGCGACTCGCTCCCCCGGTTGACCGCGTGCTCGACCACGAGGGTGACGACGCGGGCCACCTCGGAGTCGGGGCTCTCGACGGCTCCGGTGACGGGATCGGGCGTGCCGTGGCCGCCCTCCACGTAGTCGACGGCGAGGCTGCCGCGGCCGAGGTACGAACCCGCCCAGGGCAGAGACACGAGCTCGCCGCCGTAGAACGCGTCGTTCACGAGGGCCGCCAGGTCTTCGCCGCCTGCGCGGTAGCTGCGGGTGAGCGTCTCGACCGGCAGCAGCTCGGCGAGACGCTCGAACACGCTCGTCGAATCGAAGGGGACCTCGTCGTCCTCCGCGCGCTCCGCGGAGGCGGCGGCGGAGGCAGCGGCAGGCGTGGTCCCGTTGGTTTGAGGCGGCGTGGTGGCGCCCGACACCGCGGATCCGGCGGCGACGCGGAACGGCGTGGGCTTCTGCGTGACCGGGTCGCCGAATGCCACGACCTGTCCGGCCCGGCGCAGTGCGGGTGCGGCCTCGGCGAGGCAGAGGGCTCCGGCATCCGCCAGGATCACCACGTCGAAGCCCACCGCGTCGGGGATGCGCGGCACCTCGTACGGCGACGCCAGCCACACCGGCGCCAGCGTGCGCGAGAGCACCGGAGCGACCGTGGCGAGCTCGGCGGGCGTGATCGCCCCGCGCTTGAGCGCCTGCTTCAGCCCGTCGGCCTCGCTCTTGTGGTCGACGATCCCGATGCGCCACTGCGTGGCGAGGTGGGCGGCGAGGAGAGGGCCGGATGCCGAGGCATGGGCTTCGTCGACGAGCCGGAAGTCGCGCTCAAGGCGGTCGACGACGGCGGTGTTCGCGCCGAGGACGGCGCGGTCGGTGCGCAGCAGCAGCTCGAGGGCGGACTGCCACCACGCGTATTCGAGCTCGGCCGCGACCTGGTCTTCAGGCACGTGCCGCACCGACAGCTCGAGCAGGAGGGGCTCGAGGCCCATCGCGGCGAGCTCTGTGCGCAGCGTCGCACGCTCCTTGAGGTTGTCGAACACGTCGGAGTCGGCGGCGAGGCCGGCGAGCGTCCGCACCAGCTGTTTCACCGGGAGCGTCGAGAGCCTGTCCGCCTCGCTGCGGCCCAGAGCGGCGTCGAGTTCGGCGAGCTCGGCATCCACCCGCTGCCAGGCGACCTGCACGTCGGCGAGGCCCAGCGGCAGCTCGGGCGTGACGCCGGTGTCGACGTACCGCTGCCACTCGGTGCGCTGCTGCTGGATGCGCACGAGCGCCTCGTACATGTCGGGCACGTGCACGCCGGGGCGCAGGTACTCGCGCGACAGCCGGCGCAGCCGGCGGCGGTTGGCGCCCGTCATGTCGGGCGCGTCGCGCCGCGGAGCGTGCGCCTGGATCAGCTCGCCGAGCGGCCGCTCGAAGACGGTGAGGCTGAACCGGTCGAGGGAGTCACGGATGCCGCGCAGCAGGCGCAGGTACACCCCGAGTTCCGCGATCGTCCGGAAGGGACGCATGCGCGTCTGGGCGATGAGCTCGTAGCCGCGCTCCAGGAGCGTCGGCACGTCGCTGCGATGCAGCTTGCCGGCGAGGCCGTGGGCGCCGCGGGCCTCCTCCACGGTCGCGAACGTCACGCCGTACCAGGGCGAGTCGTCGGGGCCGAACCGGAACTCGCCGAGCCGTGCGGCGGCGGCGAGCTTGGCTGCGGCATCCTGTCGGGTCGTGGCGAGGTTGGCGAGCGCCTCCGCGTCGAAGCGGGCCTCGGTCGCCGGGGCGACGCCGCGCTCGGCCAGCTGCGCGAGCTCGCGGAGGATGTCGAGGACCGACACCCCGAACGCGGGATGCTGGGCGGTCACGGCCGAGCGATAGTCGCGGAGGACGCCACGCAGGCGCACGAGCGCGTCGTCGATGTCGGAGACCTTCGGCGCCTGGGCCTTCTCATTGCGGCCGATGGCACGGATGAGGTCCCGCTGCAGGCGGTCGGGCGAGACCGCCAGTCCCGGGAGCCCGATGCCGGCGAGTCTGTGGCGCACGCCGTCGAGCGTCGAGCGCCGGGCACTCACGACGAGCACGCGCTTGCCGTCGCGCACGAGGGCGCCGACGGCGTTGATCACGGTCTGGGTGCCCCCGGTGCCGGGCAGCGTGTGGACGACGAGCCACTGCCCGTCGGTCACCCGCGCGAGCACGCGCTCCTGCTCGGAATCGGCATCCAGCAGCAGCATGTCGGCGGCCGGAGGGCGTTCGTCGGGGCTCGTGGGCACGGGTCCGCGGCGGTGGAGCGTGAGGGACTCGCGGTCGGCGACGTGGCCGGCCAGCGCGTTCAGCACCCGGTGGTCGAGGTTGGACGCATCGAGCGCCATGTCGCCGCCCACGTCGGCGAAGCTCGACACGAGCAGGCGCGGCTTCACCGCGAAGCTGTCGATGGATGCCGTCAGCGCGCGGATGTGGTCGATGACCGGCTGCGGTTTGAACACGCCGTTGTCATACGCGAGGGCGGCGAGCCCGCCGGCGTCGATCATGATGCCGAAGTGGGTGCGCATCGCGCGGACGAGCTCGGGGTTGACCGAGAACGTGCCGTGCAGTTTGAGCTCGAAGTCGCCGTGGTGACGGCGGATCGCGAGCGGCCGCAGCAGCACCGGTGCGCTCCAGCCGATCCCGCCGAGACGGAAGGTCGCCAGGCCGACGGCGAGGCGCACGGCATCCAGGCCGCGCGTCGTGCGGAGCTCCTGGTCCTTCGCGGTGATGCGCTCGGCGGCCAGACGCGCGTTGCGCAGCGCGACCTCGTCGCGGAACAGGTTCGACAGGAGCGTGGAGCGCCCGGTGATGAACTGGGGAAGGCTGCCGGGGTGCGCCTTCGTGATCTCGATGGACGCGTCCTGGCCGTCCGTGAAGTGCAGGAGGGTCGACCTGCCGCCCAGGGCGGCGGCCTGCAGGCGGAGCCGGTCGCGCTCGGACTCGGCGACGTGCACGACGGTGACGTCGGGTTCGGCGAGACCCAGATCGCCCGGGGTCACGTCGTACCCGCGCTCGGCGTCTGCTGGGCCCAGCACGGCGCTCCGTTCTGCTCGCCACACACGTGCCACCCTAAAGGCGACGGCCTCCGGGTACTTGCAATGGACCTGAGTTTCGCGGTATTGGACGCGGCCGGATTAGCGTTCGCGCAGCCCCTCCTCCCCAGCCCGACGGGTCGCGCGGCATCGCACAGATCGGATGCCGGAGCCCCCGCCGCGTCGGCGCGCGGGGCCAGGATGGTCGCATGACCCCCGAGGAACCACCCCGCTTCCGCGTCCACCCGTCGCCGATCGGCGACATCCTCATCGTCACGACCGCCGACGGCATCGTGACACTCCATCCCTTCGACGGCCCCCTGCACGCCGAGATCGAACGCGTCGCGCTGCAGCTGCGCGCGGTGCCGGTTCCCGACGAGGGGAGGGATGCCGCCGACACTGTCTTCGACGTGGCGATCGACCAGCTCGACGAGTACTTCGAGGGTGACCGCCGCGAGTTCGACCTGCCGCTGGACTGGCGGCTGGTCCGCGGCTTCACGCGCGCGGCACTCGAGGCGGTGTGCGACATCCCCTACGGCGAGACCGCGAGCTACGGCGAAGTGGCCGTCATGGCCGGCACCGCTCGCGCGGCCCGCGCCGTCGGCACGGCGTGTGCGACGACGCCCTTCTCGGTCGTGGTCCCGGTGCATCGCGTGGTGCGTGCCGACGGATCGCTCGGCGAGTACGGCGGGCGGCCCGACATGAAGCGGTTCCTCATCGATCTCGAGCAGGGGCCCGGCATCCCGCAGGCACCGAGCGCGGCCGACGCGGGCGGGGCGGACGCCCCTGACGCCTCGGTCGACGCGAAGCTGGCGGCGGGCGTGTAGGCCGCCCGCACGCCGCGAGGCCCGGGCGGAGCGTCCGCCCGGGCCTCGCATTCCACCGACAGCGTCAGTGATGCGTCGCCTTCTCGGCGCCGAACCCGGTGAGCGACCGCACCTCCATCTCGGCCGCCTTGACCCGGCTCTCCGCCTTGCGCGAGGTCACCGAGCCGAGCCAGCCGAGGAAGAACCCGAGCGGGATCGAGACGATGCCCGGGTTGTTCAGCGGCCAGATGGCGGTGCCGACCTTGAACACGCTGGTCTCCGTGCCCCAGAACACCGGCGACAGGAAGATGAGGATCACCGCGGCGGCCAGGCCGCCGTACATGCTCCACACCGCGCCTCGCGTGGTGAACCGGCGCCAGAACAGCGAGTACAGGATGGTCGGCAGGTTCGCCGAGGCCGCCACCGCGAAGGCGAGGGCGACGAGGAACGCCACGTTCTGTCCCTGCACGCCGATGCCGCCGACGATCGCGACGAGGCCGATCACGACCACAGTGCGACGGGCGACCTTGACCTCGCCGTCCGGCGGCACGTTGCCCTTCTTGACGACGTTCGCGTAGATGTCGTGCGCGAACGACGCCGCCGCCGTGATGGTGAGCCCGGCGACGACCGCGAGGATCGTCGCGAAGGCGACTGCCGAGATGAATCCGAGCAGGAGCGGCCCACCGAGGTGCAGTGCGAGCAGCGGCGCGGCGGAGTTGACGCCACCCGGGGCTGCCTTGATCTCCTCCGGCCCGACGAGCGCGGCGGCACCATAGCCGAGCACCAGCGTCAGGAGGTAGAAGATGCCGATCAGCCAGATCGCCCACACCACCGACCGACGCGCCTCCTTGGCCGTCGGCACCGTGTAGAAGCGCATCAGCACGTGGGGCAGGCCGGCCGTTCCGAGCACGAGTGCGATCGCCAGCGAGATGAAGTCCCACGGGTTGGCGCCGTACTGCAGACCCGGTCCGAGGATCGCGTCCTGCGGGTCGCTCGTCGACGCCGCGACCGCGCTCTCGAGCAGGGCATTGAAGTTGAACCCGTTGAGGGCCAGCACCCAGATCGTCATGACGAGCGCGCCGCCGATGAGCAGGAACGCCTTGACGATCTGCACCCAGGTCGTGCCCTTCATGCCGCCGATGAGCACGTAGACGATCATGAGCACGCCGACGACGGCCACGACGATCGACTGACCCAGGGTCTCCTTGATCCCGAGCAGCAGCGACACCAGGCCGCCGGCGCCCGCCATCTGCGCGAGCAGGTAGAAGAAGCAGACCGCCAGCGTCGTGATCGCCGCCGCCATGCGGACCGGTCCCTGCTGGAGGCGGAACGACAGCACGTCGGCCATCGTGAACTTGCCGGTGTTGCGCATGAGCTCGGCGACGAGCAGCAGTGCGACGAGCCACGCGACGAGGAACCCGATCGAGTACAGGAACCCGTCGTACCCGTTGATGGCGATCGCACCGCAGATGCCGAGGAACGATGCCGCCGACAGGTAGTCGCCCGAGATCGCGAACCCGTTCTGCGGGCCCGTGAACGAGCGTCCGGCTGCGTAGTAGTCCGCGGCCGTCCGGTTGTTGCGGCTGGCACGGATGACGATGAACAGCGTCACCGCGACGAACGCCGCGAAGATCGAGATGTTCAGGACGGGGTTGTTCTCGACCGTCTGCACGGCCGCGTGGATGGCGCCGAAGACCTCGTTCACGACCGCACCTCCTGCTCCTGCGCCTCGAGCTCGCCGCGGATCTCCTCGGCGATGGGGTCGAGCTTGCGGTTGGCGTACCAGACGTAGGTCATGGTGATCGCGAACGTCGTCACGAACTGGCCGAGCCCGAACAGCAGACCGACCGTGACGTCTCCCCACACGCGCTGCGACATGAAGTCACGTGCGAAGGACGACAGCAGGACGTAGGCGAAATACCAGACGAGGAAGGCGATCGCGAGCGGGAAGACGAACCCTCGCTGCCGCCGTTTGAGCTCCACGAACCGCGGTGATTCCTCCACCGCGATGTAGTCGATACCGCCCGGCGGGGCGGTTTCGGTCGTCGATTCGGACATGTGGCCTCCTTGCCTCATGAACGGGCGCTTCGTCGCGCCCATCGGGGGGACCCGGACCACGTGTGGGCCGTGCCCCGGGTGGTAAAGTCGACGCTACGAAGGCGGCGAGGACGCCGTCACCCCCGGAAGTAGGTAGTCGTGGGCGCGTCCCTCCCACAACGTGCGCCGAACCCCGATCGCGCTCGCGCAGGGGTCGGTTCGGTCGTCGATGGACTCGACGGCGATACCGGCGATGCCCGGGCGCTCGATCACGCCGTCGCCGAGCTCGTGCGCCGCACGCGATTCCCGGTCGGATTCGGCGGACTCGCGCAGGGCGACACCATCTATGTCACCTCTATCCACGGCGCTCGCACACGCCGGCTCGAGGGCCTCGTGGTCGAGGCCTCCCGCGGACTCGGCGGGCGCGCGCTCGTCGAGAAGCGTCCGCGACTCGCGCTGGACTACAGGTCGTCCCGCAGCATCACGCACGACTACGACCGCGCCGTCCTCGGCGAGGGCATCGCCACGCTGTTCGCCGTTCCGGTGATGGTGGGCAACCGTGCCCGCGGCGTCATCTACTGCGGGTCCTGGGCGGAGTCGCCGGTCGGCGATGTCGTCGCCCGCCCCGCATTCGCGGTCGCTGAGGAACTGTCCGCCGAACTGCGCATCCGTGAAGAGGTGCAGCGCCGGCTGACCCTCTCCCCCGCCGGGCAGGTCACGATGCCGGCCACCACGCGCGAAGAGCTGCGCGAGACCTACGCCGAACTGCGCAGCATCGCCGCCGTCGTCGACGACCCTGCGGTGCGCGCGCGACTGGACCGCCTCGAGAAGCGCCTCGCCGCCCTCTCGCACGATGCGACGGAGCCGGCGCTCGACCTCGACGTGCGGCTGTCGCCGCGCGAGATCGACGTGCTGGCGTGCGCCGCGCTCGGCGCGACGAACGCCGAGATCGCCTCGACGCTCGACCTCAAAGAGGGCACCGTCAAGTCATATCTGCAGTCGGCGATGGCAAAACTGGATGCCTCCACCCGGCATGCCGCGGTCGTCACGGCTCGTCGCGCCGGCCTTCTGCCCTGACCGCCGAACTCTCGTCCTGCACGACATCCGACATGTCGCGAAATCCGCCGCCGTCAGGGTGATTCATCGTTATTCGGCCGACGGCCCCAATTCCCCGAGATAACGGTTCTCCACACCGGGAAAATACCGATGGTCGGGAGCGACAATTCGGCGTATTGTGCCCCCATGGCCCGAAGAATCGTTCACCAGCTCGTCGATGACATCGACGGTACCCTTTTGGAAGCCGGCGAAGGAGAAACAGTGCTGTTCTCCCTCGACGGCGTCGCATACGAGATCGACCTCACCGACGAGAATGCCGGAGCTCTGCGAAGCGCTCTCGAGCGGTACACCAAGGCGGCTCGCGCCGTCTCCTCCTCCCGCGCGACATCCGGCGCCGCGTCGGCCGGGCGAAAGCGCCGCCGCAGCGGGCAGCAGGATTTCAGCGCCGTCCGCGAATGGGCGAAGCAGAACGGCTATCAGGTATCGGAGCGGGGCCGGGTTCCGGCATCCGTTCTCGAGGCCTACGAGGCGGCGCACTGACGCACGCCGCCTCGCGGCTTTTCACGATTCAGCGCAGTTCCGAGATGCGCGAGAGTTGGAAGAGAATCTCCTCGACTTTCTCCTTCGCGTCCCCGAAGAGCATCTGCGTGTTCTCGCGATAGAAGAGCGGATTCTGCACGCCCGCATATCCGGATGCCATCGACCTCTTGAAGACGATGACATTCTGGGCCTCCCAGACCCGCAGCACCGGCATCCCGGCGATCGGGCTGCCCGGATCTTCCGCTGCGGCCGGATTGACGGTGTCGTTCGCGCCGATGACGAGCACGACGTCGGCGGCTGACAGGTCGTCGTTGATCTCGTCCATCTCCAGGACGATGTCATAGGGCACCTTGGCCTCCGCAAGGAGCACGTTCATGTGCCCGGGCAGGCGGCCGGCGACCGGATGGATGCCGAACCGCACGTCGACGCCGCGCTCGCGCAGCTTCTGCACGAGGTCGGCGACGCCGTGCTGCGCCTGGGCGACGGCCATGCCGTAGCCCGGCGTGATGACGACGGTCGAGGCGCCGGCGAGCATGTCGGCCGCGCTCTCGGCGTCGATCTCGCGGTGCTCGCCGTACTCCTGGTCGGTGCTGGTCGGCGCCTCGATGCCGAACCCGCCGGCGATCACCGACAGGAACGAGCGGTTCATGGCCTTGCACATGATGTAGCTCAGGTAGGCACCCGACGACCCGACCAGCGCTCCGGTGACGATCAGCAGGTCGTTGTTCAGCAGGAAGCCGGCCGCGGCGGCCGCCCATCCGGAGTAGCTGTTGAGCATCGAGACGACGACGGGCATGTCGCCGCCGCCGATCGAGGCGACCAGGTGCCAGCCGAGGGCCAGCGCGAGCAGGGTCACCGCGACGAGCAGCCACAGCTCCGGCGTGATGACGTACCAGACGGTGAGAACGAGGAACGCGACGAGCGCGCCGATGTTGAGCGCGTTCTTGCCGGGCAGCATGAGCGGCTTCGACGAGATGCGTGCCGACAGCTTCAGGAACGCGACGATCGATCCGGTGAAGGTCACACCGCCGATGAAGACGCCGATGAACACCTCTGCGTGGTGGATGTCGGCGAGCGCCCCCTCGAGCCCGGTCTCGTACAGCGCGCCGTTCCAGCCGACGAGCACAGCGGCGAGACCCACGAAGGAGTGCAGCAGGGCGATGAGCTCCGGCATCCCGGTCATCTCCACCACGCGCGCCCGCCAGAGCCCGATGGCACCGCCGACGACGACGGCGACCACGAGCATCACGAGCCCGGTCGTCGCCTGCGGGTCGCCCCAGGCGCCGGCGGCCGTCACCCACACTGTGGCGACGAGTGCGATCGCCATGCCGACGATGCCGAATGTCACCCCGCGGCGACTGGTCTCGTGCTTGCTGAGCCCCGCGAGGCTGAGGATGAACAGCAGTGCGGCGACGATGTAGGCGGCGCCCGCCACCTGGCCGGCGACGGCGGTCATCGGGTCTCACCCTTCTGGAACATGGCGAGCATGCGCCGCGTGACGGCGAAGCCGCCGAAGATGTTGATGCTGGCGAGCAGCACGGCCACCGCGGCGAGGATCTGAACGGTCAGATCGGGCAGCGTGATCTGCACCATCGCGCCGACCACGATGATGCCCGAGATCGCGTTGGTGACGCTCATGAGCGGCGTGTGCAGCGCGTGGGCGACATGGCCGATGACGTAGAAGCCGACGACGATGGCGAGGGTCAGCACGAGGAAGTGCTGCGGGAGCGGGGGCGGTGCGAACGCGCAGATCGCGAACAGCCCCGCGATGCCGGCGACCACGAGGCCGGTCCTGGCGCCCGCCGACATCGGCTTCCTCCCCGCGACCGCCCCGGTCCCTGAGCTTCTCGAAGCGATGGTCGCGGGGACAGCGGACACCTGAACAGGCGGCGGTGGCCACGTGATCTCGCCGTCCTGTACGACGGTGACGGTGCGCTGCACGACGTCGTCGAAGTCCAGCGCGAGAACGCCGTCCTTGCCTGGGGTGAGCAGCTTGAGCAGGTTGACGAGGTTCGTCGCGAACAGCTGGGACGCCTGCTGCGGCAGCCGGCCGGGCAGATCCGTGTATCCGAGGATCACGACGCCGTTGGCCGTCACGACCTTCTCGCCCGCGACCGACCCCTCGACGTTGCCGCCCTGCCCCGCCGCCATGTCGACGATCACGCTGCCCGGCCGCATCGAGGCGACGTCGGCGGCGGTGATGAGGCGCGGCGCCGGCCGGCCGGGGATCAGCGCCGTCGTGATGATGATGTCGACGTCGGCCGCCTGCTCCGAGTAGATCTCGGCGGCCCGGCGGTCGTATGCCTCGCTCGTGGCCTTGGCGTAGCCGTCGGCGGAGACCTGCTTCGCCTCGTCGGGCACGACCACCTCGAGGAACTCGCCGCCGATCGAGGCGACCTGGTCTGCCACCTCGGGCCGCGGGTCGGTCGCGCGGACGATCGCGCCGAGACTCGATGCCGCACCGATCGCGGCGAGCCCCGCCACACCGGCACCCGCGACGAGCACCTTCGCCGGGGGCACCTTGCCCGCGGCGGTCACCTGCCCGGTGAAGAAGCGGCCGAACTCGTGCGCGGCCTCGACGACGGCGCGATAGCCGGCGATGTTGGCCATCGAGCTCAGCACGTCCATCGACTGCGCGCGCGAGATCCGAGGCACGGCGTCGAGCGCGATGGCCGTGATCCCCCGGGTGGCGAGCGCCTCGACCAGGTCGGGCCGCAGCGCCGGGCTCAGCGTCGCGATGATCGTCGCGCCGTCGGCGAGCCGGTCGATCTCAGCGGGCGTGGGGGCAACCACCTTGAGAACGATCGGCGACGCCCAGGCCGCCGCGCCGTCGACGACGGTCGCTCCCGCCTGCGCGAACGCGGAGTCCGGGAACGACGAGGCGGCGCCGGCGCCGGCTTCGACGACGACGTCGTAGCCGAGTGCGATGAGTTTGGGGACGGTGTTCGAGGTCGCCGACACCCGGTTCTCTCCGGGCGCTTCGGCGACGATGCCAATGCGGGTCATGCGTTCCTCACGGTTGGGTGGGCACGGTCGGGTCGGCAGCGCGCTGCTGCCGAGACAAAAGCCGGCGAGCACCTTCCCCGGCGCTCGCGACGACGCCTCCACCATGTCAGACCACGGCGCGGATGGGTCCCGCGTTGCGCCCGACACGATGACAAGAATCACAGATCTTGCTGTCCGCGCACCACAATCGGGCTTCTTCGGCCGCTCCCGCTGCCCGACCCCGACGGCATCCTCACCGAGAAGTTTCATAGGCCACGGCGAAGGTCGTCGTAAGTCGGCCGCCTATCCATGAAGGCATGGACGAGAAGAGCAGCGACCGCACCAAGCCCGGCAGGCGCCGGCTCCGCAACACCGTCATCGCCTCCGGCCTGGTCGTCGCCCTCTCCGGCGGCGCCGGCGCCGTGTGGGCCGCCGACCGGTTCCTCGTCGAGCACGTCGAGATCGCCGACGTGTCGGAATACGAGGCGCAGAACTCCTCGACCGACGCGACGACGGAGGGGACGGATGCCGCCGCCGACGCGGTCGTCACGGCGACCTCATACACCGACGCCAGCACGGCCATCACGATCTCGACGGTCACCGAGGGCTCGGGCTCCGACACGGTGACGTACTACGTCGCCGATGTGACGCTGTCGGACGCCACGACGCTGCAGAGCGCCTTCGCGAAGGACCAGTTCGGCGAGAACATCACCGAGCTCACGAGCGAGATCGCTGCCGACAATGACGCGATCTTCGCCATCAACGGCGACTACTACGGGTTCCGCGACACCGGCATCGTGATCCGCAACGGCCTCGTCTTCCGCGACGAGCCGGCCCGCGAAGGGCTCGTGTTCTACACCGACGGCACCGTCGAGATCTACGACGAGACCACCACGAGTGCCGACGAACTGCTCGCCGACGGCGCGTGGAACACCCTCAGCTTCGGCCCTGCGATCGTCGCGGACGGCGCCGTCGTCGACGGCATCGAAGACATCGAGATCGACACGAACTTCGGCAACCACTCGATCCAGGGCGACCAGCCACGCACCGCGGTCGGTGTCATCGACGAGAACCATCTGGTGTTCGTCGTGGTCGACGGGCGTCAGTCGGGGTACAGCGAGGGCGTCACCCTCACCGAGCTCGCCGACATCATGATCGACCTGGGTGCCACCACCGCGTACAACCTCGACGGCGGCGGCTCGTCAACGATGTACTTCAACCGCGAGGTGATCAACTCGCCCTCGAACGGCGGCGAGCGCGCCACGAGCGACATCCTGTACATCGCCGACGCGTCCGCGTCCGCCGCCGAGTGACGCCGTGATCGTCCTCATCCCCACGTACGAGCCGGGCCACCGCCTCGAGCCCGTCGTCGCCGGCCTGTTCGCCGCCGACCCCGATGTCGAGCTGGTGGTGGTCGACGACGGAAGCGGGCCGGCGTTCGCGCCGACGTTCGCACGCGTCGCCGCCTGCGGCGCGACGGTGCTGCATCACGAGGCGAACCTCGGCAAAGCCGCGGCGCTGCGGACCGGCCTCGACCACGCGCTCGCCACGCACCCGGGCGATGACGTCGTCACCGCCGACGCCGACGGACAGCACACGGTGACCGACATCCTTCGCATCGCCGACGCCCTCCGCGAAGACGCGGCGGCCGCGACTCCGGCGCTGATCCTCGGCTGCCGCTCCTTCTCGGGCCGCGTGCCGCTGCGTTCGCGTGCCGGCAACGCGGTGGCGCGCGGCGTGTTCCGGCTCGCGGCCGGATGGGCGCTGAGCGACACGCAGACCGGGCTGCGCGGCATCCCATCCGGACTCATCGCGTGGATGCGCGACCAGCCCGGCGAGCGCTTCGCCTTCGAGCAGAACGTGCTGCTGCGCTGCCGGCGCGACGGCGTCGCAACGCGCGAGCTTCCCATCGAGACGGTGTACCTCGACGGCAATGCGTCGAGTCACTTCCGCCCCGTCGTCGACTCGCTGCGCATCATGCTGCCGCTGCTGCTGTTCGCGGGCTCGTCGCTGCTCGCCTTCGGTCTCGACACCGTCCTGCTGCTGGCGCTGAACGCGCTCACGGGCATGCTCGTGCCGTCGATCATCGCGGCGCGCCTAGTCAGCGCCTCGGTGAACTTCGCCGTCAACCGTCGCGTGGTCTTCGGCGCCGGTCCGACGGACTCACCGACCGGACGCGGACCGACGCTTCGTCTCGCCGGCGCTCGCTCAGCGGGACTGCCGCGCCAAGCGCTGCGCTATGCGGTGCTGGCGCTCGCGCTGCTGGCCTCCAACGTCGTGTGGCTCGACGCGCTCACGAGGTACGGGCTGCCGCTCGTCGTCGCCAAGATCGCGACCGAGGCCGTGCTGTTCGTGACGAGCTACGGCGTGCAGCGCAGCTTCGTGTTCGGCGTTCAGCCGGATCGTGCGGAACTCAGGACGCGGGCTGCCGCCCGTCATAGCAACCGCATAGCGGCGACGACTCGACTGGATTCGAACGAACACCCCATCGGGAGGAAACCATGACCACCAGTGCGCTGATCCTCATCGGCATCGATCTGGCGGCCGCGCTCGTACTGAGCCTCGGCCTGTACTACCGCCGGCACCACCGCCGCGACCTCGTCGTCGCGTTCCTGGGGGTGAATGTCGCGGTGTCGGCCGTCGCCGCCGTGCTCGGCACCGCCGAAGTCGCGATGGGGCTGGGCCTGGGCCTGTTCGGCGTGCTGTCGATCATCCGGCTGCGCTCGTCCGAGATCACCCAGCGCGAGGTCGCGTACTACTTCGCCGCGCTCGCGATCGGGCTCCTCACCGGTTTGCCGCAGTCCGACCCCTGGCCGGTCGCCGCGCTCGTGGCGCTCATCCTCGTGGTGCTGTGGGCGGCCGACCACCCGGCCTTCCTCGCCCGCTCACGCCACCAGGTCGTGCGGCTCGACCGCGCTGTCGCCGACGAGGGTGAGCTGCGGGCCGAGCTCGCGACGCGCCTGGGCGGCACGGTCACCTCCACCACCGTACAGGAGCTCGACCTCGTGAACGATACGACCCTCGTCGACGTCCGCTACCGGGTCCCGCGCGGGGGAACGCGACCGGCGCGCGGCGGTGGCCTCACCCTCGCCCGCGGCACGAGCGCGACCACCGCACACGCGCTGGAAGGAGCCGGGCGATGACGAGCTTCGACCGCTTCGACGCCGTGGCCCTCGACGCACTCGTGGCCGAGGCATCCCTCCTCACCCGCGTCGACCGCAAATACGTCGTGCCGCAGGCCGACCTCGAGGGGGTGATCGCCGCCCTCGACGCCCACACCCGCGTGCTCGAGATCGACGGCGCCCGCGACTTCGCGTACGAGTCGGTGTACTTCGACACGCCCGACCTGCTGAGCTTCCGGATGGCCGCTCAGCCGCGGCGGCGCCGGTTCAAGCTGCGCACGCGCAGCTACCTCGACACCGGCAGGTCGTACCTCGAGATCAAGACGCGCGGCGCCCGCGGCACCACGGTGAAGGATCGCGACGAGTACGACCTGAACGACCGCGACCGGCTCACGGATGACGCCCGCGACGATATCGCCGACGCCTTCGCGACGATCGGGGTCGCCGCAGAGCGTGCCGACGAGCTCGGCGCGACCATGCTGACGCGCTACCGCCGTGCCACCCTGCTCCCTCCGGACGGCTGCGGCCGCGCCACCGTCGACACCGCGCTCGAATGGATCGAGCCCGACGGGCACGGCTTCGCACTCCCGGGCACGGCGATCGTCGAGACGAAGTCGGGCGCGCAGCCGTCGGGGGTCGACCGCGCGCTCTGGCGCGCCGGCCACCGGCCGGCCACCGTCAGCAAGTACGCCACCGGCCTCGCCGCCCTCCACCCCGCGCTCCCCCGCAACCGCTGGGCGCGGCTGCTGCGCGGTCCGTTCGACATCACTCAGCGCGCGTTGCCTTCCAGCCACCAGCCCTCGGACCGGCCTATCGCCGGCTCGACCCACCCGACCACTACCCAGAAGCCCACCAGCGCCACCCCGAAGGAGGACGCCACATGTCCCGTCACCTCTCGCTCCGCCGCCGCCTGATCCTGGCAGCCGCGCCGCTCACCGTTACCGGCCTCGTGCTCGCCGGCTGCGCCGTGCAGAGCTCGGCCGCGTCGACGACCTCGACCTCGTCGACCGACGACACCGCGACAGAGACCGCGACCGTCGTCGACTCCGACCTCAGCGCGGCGGCGGTGCTCGCGGCCAACTCCGACGTCACCGTCGTCGAAGACGACGAGTGGAGCGAAGAGGATGCCGCAGACATCTCGCTCGACGGCACCTCGGCGTCGAGCGACTCCGACGCCGTGACCGTCGACGGGTCCACCGTGACCATCACCGCCGCCGGCGTGTTCCGCCTCTCCGGCTCGCTCGACGGCCACGTCGTGGTCGCGGCGCCCGACGATGCGCAGGTGGTGCTGATCCTCGACGACGCCGAGATCTCGGCATCCGATTCGTCCGCCATCACCGTCACCAGCGCGGACGATGTGGCGATCTCCCTCGCCGACGGCAGCGACAACAGCGTCTCGGATGCCTCGTCGTACGCCGACGACGCCGAGGCGAACGCTGCGATCTACGCGGATGCCGACCTCACGATCTCGGGCACGGGAACGCTCGAGGTGTCGGGCAACGGCAACGACGGCATCGCGAGCACCGACGACCTCGTCATCCTGTCGGGCACGATCACGCTCGACGCCGCCGACGACGGCCTGCGCGGCAAGGACTCGCTGACCGTCGCGGGCGGCACGATCGAAGTCACCGCCGGCGGCGATGCGCTCAAGAGCGACCAGACCGACGACGCCACGCAGGGCTTCGTCGCGATCGCCGGCGGCTCGGTCGACGCCACGAGCGGTGACGACGGGATCGCCGCGGCGACGGATGCCGTCGTCACGGGCGGCACCGTCACCATCACCGCGGGATCGGATGCCTCGACCGCCGACGACTCGCCTAAGGGCATCTCGGCCGGCGTCGTCGTCGCGCTCGACGGCGGCAAGGTCACCGTCGAAGCGGTCGACGACGCCGTCCACTCCGACGGCTCGGTCGGCATCGGCGGCGGCACGGTGACCGTCTCTTCGGGCGACGACGGCATCCACGCCGAGCAGCGTCTCGAGATCCGCGACGGCGAGGCGACCGTCGTCGAGTCGGTCGAGGGCCTCGAGGCGACCGATGTCGCGATCTCGGGCGGCACGGTCGACGTGACCTCGAGCGACGACGGCATCAACGCCGCCAGCGGCACGGCGTCCGACACGCAGGGCGGTGGCGGCATGGGCGGCGGCGGCGAGCAGGACACCGGTGAGATCCTCACGATCTCGGGCGGCACCGTGCGCGTGGCCGCGGTCGGCGACGGCCTCGACTCCAACGGATCGATCTCGATCACCGGCGGCACCACCGTCGTGAGCGGCCCGAGCTCGGCCGGCGGTCAGGGCGCCGTCGACTCCAACGGCGCCATCGCGATCGACGGCGGCGAGATCTTCGTCGCCGGCTCGGTGCTGGTGACGCCGACCGGTGCCCAGCAATGGGTCGCCGCGACGGTCAGCGGCTCGGCGGGCGACACGGTGAAGGTGACGGATGCGGCCGGCACTGTGGTCGCCACGTTCGAGGCCGACCAGAGCTTCGGCGCCGTGTTCTACAGCGGTCCCACCGTGACCGACGGCGCCGCGTACGCGATCGCGGTCAACGGAGTCTCGGCCGCCACCGTGACCGAGGGCGTCAACGTGTCGGGCGGCATGGGCGGAGCCGGCGGCGGGGGCGGCGGGGGCGGACGCCGACCCTGATCCCCCGTTCTCGGTCGCCGCTGGGTGTCGTCACCCGGCGGTCACCGAACGTGGGAACTCCCTCCGAATGCGGCGCTCTCGGCGCGTATGGGTTGCATCCGCGGTGGGATCTCGGAATCGTGGCCGACTCGGAACCGCACGAGGAAAGGAAAAGCATGCTCACGCTGACCCAGACCGCCGCCGAGGCCGTCGAAGAACTCATCGCCCGCGTCCCGCTCGCCGAAGACGGAGGTGTGCGCATCCGCGACACGGGAAGCTCCGAAGGATTCGAACTGAGCGTCGTGCCGGTCCCCGAGGCGACCGACACCGTCGTGGTGGAGGGCGGCGCCCGCGTCTTCCTCGACGAGACGGCGGCTTCGATTCTCGAGAACCGCGTTCTCGACGCGGAGCTGTCGAACGACGGCGCCGTGCGCTTCGCCCTCGGAACCCAGGGCTGACGATCTCACGAGGGCCCCGGCATCCGTCCTGGGTGCCGGGGCCCTTCGCGTGTCATCCGGACTCGGGGCGGCCGTCGCACAGCGCGAAGATGTAGCCCTCTTCATCCGGCGCGACGAGTGCGCGGTCTCGCAGGACGACGGATGCCGGTGCCGACGGGCGGCGGCACGCCTCTGCGAAGTCGAGCCCGGTGTCGGAGTACTCGATCGCGATCACTCGCGTGCCGTACGCGCCGAAGTACAGCTCGCACTCGTCGAAGGCGAGGCATTCCTCCGCGACGGCGAAGTCGAACCCCGCGTCTTTGCGCAGGGTCTCGGCATCCTCGGCCGCGTTCTTCTGGCCGGCCGCGAGCCCGGCGCGGTGCGCCGTGTCGACGAGGTGCGCGGCGAGCGCGAGATTGTCGTCGATCGTCAGCGCGCCGCCGCTGCGCGCGTAGGTGTCGAGGTTGTCGAACTCGACGGCCTCGAATCCGGATGCTGCGCACTGGCGGATCCAGGGATCGACCCGCTGGGCGATCTGGGCTCGGTGTGCGGCGGAGGAGGTGTCGAGCAGTGCCTCGTCGGGCCATGCCGGGTCGAAGACGATATCGCCGTCGTCGTCGGTGAGCAGCACGTCGGCCGGCCAGGCGTCGAGCTCGCCCGGCTGCGTCTGGAACGCGTTGATGTAGCAGACCGAGTAGATCCCGGCGACGGGCTCGGCGGTGCGATCGCGGACGACGATGCCGACCTCGGCTGCCGGTTCGTACGCCGTGCCCAGCTGGTAGTCGGGCGCGGCAGCCTCGGGCGGGAGGATCATCGTCGGCGTCGGGGCGGCGCACGCGGAGAGGAGTCCTCCGGCCCCGAGAAGCAGCCACGCGAGAAGCAGCGTTGCGGGGCGGACCGCGCGCCCGCCGCCGTCACGGGAGCGGATCACCACGGGCTGAGGGTACACGGCGCACCCTGCGCGCCTAGGTAGACTCGAGAGGCCAGCCTCTGTAGCTCAATGGAAGAGCAGTTCCGTCCTAAGGAAACGGTTGGGGGTTCGAGTCCCTCCAGGGGCACAGTCTTTTTTTGCCTCTGACCAGGTATTTCTTCTGTGGTCAGACCACTCAGAATGCGTTTTTGGCCGCTTTTTGGCCGCATTTGAGAAAGCTATGAGCCGATACCGACGCAGATTCGACGCCCTTCAGGGAGCGTCGTTCGATGCCTCAGAACGACGAAATCGAGCATTTCTGGCGTCCTGAGCCTCGTCGAAAAGTTGAGCAGTCTGCTCTCCGGCGCTACGTCGGTCGGGCGTAGCGCGTCTGCGGACCCGCCGGCAGCGCCACGAGCGGCATGGCCTCGTTGAGGCGCGATGCGACGGCATCCAGATCGTCGTCGAAGAGGTCGGCGTAGGTGTCGAGCGTCATGGCCGCCGACGCGTGCCCGAGCATCCGCTGCACGGCCTTCACGTTGGCGCCGGAGCTGATCGCGAGCGAGGCGGCGGTGTGGCGGAGGTCGTGAGGCGTCAGCCGCGGAATCGATGGGTCCACAGCCTGCGCGCGGCGGACCGCGTTCGCGAACCACCCCTGTGCGCCTGAGTTGCGCATGTGGTTGACGCCGTCGCCGAACAGCAGCCCCTCCGGACCTTTGCCGGCGCATGCTTGCTCGATCATCGGAGCGAGACGCTCTGGATAGGGCACCGAGCGCTTCTCGTGCGTCTTGGGCGTGCCGACGTGGATCTCGTACGCGATCATCACCGCGTTCTCCTCGATGACGAAGCGTCGACGGAGGCGGTTCACGCTCCGCACCCGCAGCCCCGTCGCCTCGCCCCACCGTAGGCCGGTGTAAGCCAAGGTCAGGACCATTGTCGGATACGCCGAGCATGCCGCCAACGTCGCCACCTGGTCGTGCGAGAGATAGACGCGGCGCTTGCCTGGCCCGCTCCGAGGGAGATTGCGGATGTGTCGCGCCGGATTGTTCGCAAGGCGACGATCATCGATGGCGACATCGAGGATGCCGGCGAGGACTCCCAGCGCGCGAAGGACGACCGTGCGCGACTTCTCCGTCGCGAGCTCTGACACCCAGTCCTGAACCTCAGACCGCCGGATCGACCAGATTTCCCTGTCTGCCCAGACTGGAGCGACGTGGTTCTTCCACGCCCGCTCGAGCGTCATGTAGTACGAAGGCTTCGACATGGGCGGCTGCTTCGACCGCAGCCAGCTGTCGGCGAACATCCGGACCGGCACCCGCGACGCCACAGGATCGATGTACTCGCCCTTCGACTTGGACACGGTGACCATGGACAGGTAGAGCTTCGCCTCGCGCATCGTCGTGAAGCCGCGCTTCTGTGCCTCGGTGCGATCAGGCTTGCGGTAGCGCACGCGATAGCGGCGGCCCTTCGACGTTTCGTACGGGGTGATGGTGCCCATCTCGACCTCCGCTCATGCCGGCTCGATGGTCGGTATCGGGCCAGTGTCGGACACTGGTCGGATGCCGTCAACGCTGCCGATGGCAGATGTGGATAGTTGACGGAAGACGTCGTCAACTGCCGTTGAGGCTGAGGGGCGCCTTCTCCGACGCCGAGAGTGTAGCGCTCGGTCGCGTCTCCGTTCTCGCCGCTCACTCCTTGCAGACTCCGCGCTGGCGCGCTCCGCTTAGCAGCCGTTCGACGACGAGCACTGCGCCGCACCCGATCGCTTGGGGGGCTGATTGTCGGAGCGACCAGCCGAGGGTTCCGGCGAGCGGGCTGAATGGCAGTCAGAGGCCCGGGTGTTGGTGCTTCGTCTTGAGCTTCGGGCTGAGGGCGATTTCGGTGAGATCCGCCGATCGACCGAGCTCGGTGAGCTGCCAGGGTGCTCGGCGGTCACCATCGACAGCCTTCATATAGCCATTGTTTCGTAGATACTGAGCTGCCCACCGAACGTCGTACTGCCAGGTATAGAACAGGTCACCCGAGGCACGGAGATCATGCTCGTGCACCTGCCATACGCGCTTCGTCACCTCGAGCACGCTGCCGGAACCCCCGAGCGATCGCAGAGCCTCGACGACGAAGTACCTGAACTCATCCCGTCCCACCACGCTCAGCAGCCTATAGACCCAATCGGTCCCAATCGTGGCACCGAAGGGCTGTGCCGGGCTCGGGACGCTAGAGAGCGCTCGCCAGCTGCCGACCGATCGCCGCGCCCAGAGGGATGGGAACCGCGTTTCCGATCTGTCGTGCGATAGCGGTCCTGGAGCCCACGAAGAGGTGATCTGCGGGGAACCCCTGCAGCACCGCTGCCTCGTAGTGCGTGATCGCGCGATTCTTCGTCGGATGCAGGTAGCGCCCCTTCTCGGGCTTGAAGAACTCTGTACGGATCGTTACCGAAGGACGGTCGGAGTGGAGGCGTCCCATCACGTCTGCCGAACCGGACTTGTGCTTCCGCCAGCACGGAGCAAGGTCCGCTTCTTTGATGTCGAACCGATTCCCACCCTCCGGAATCGCTTGCATTCGCCTCATCGAAAGATCTGTGTAGTCGCGGCTCCAGTGCAGCTCCCGTGTCGAGAAAGGCCCTGCGAACTGCTTGCCCGAGAAATGGACCGACTTGGTGCCGAGAAGGTGATCGCGGTCTGGGTCTCCGGGGATTCCGAGGAACGCATCCTGTACCCACCGGTATCTCTCGAGGCTGTCTGATGGCTGCGATGCGTGCGTCGGCTCGGGAAACCCCGGGAAGGGCAGTGTGCGGAGGTGCCCGATCAGCACAGCGCGCTTGCGTGCCTGCGGCGAGCCGAAGTCTGCGGAGTTCAGTACGCGATGTTGGAAGGCGTACTCCTCGAGAATTCCGCCCGGTTCGGTCGCTTCGACAAACTGGCCGAACTGCTTTGATCTCTCGAAGGCGGCCACGTTCTCGACGACGAAGTACTTTGGCTTCACTCGCTTGATTGTCTCAGCGTAGTGACGCCAGAGGCCGTTCCGAAGATCTTCCTCATCTTGCTTGCCGAGAGTCGAGAAGCCCTGGCACGGCGGCCCGCCGACGACCACATGAATGTTCGCCGGCATCGGCTGGGTATCGAGCCACTCCTCGATCGGTCCGGCGAAGACAATTCCGGAACCGAACGTCGCCTCATATGATGCAGCGGCCGCAAGATCCATCTCAACGGCCGCCACGCTCGTGAATCGCTTCGATCCTTCGCGGAAGCCTGCGGTCAACCCTCCCGCGCCAGCGAAGAGATCGAGGACACGGATTTTACGAGGCACGTCACAGGATCCTAGCCGGCCGTGTCGCTCTCAGCTCACTGCGACGCGACATCCTGACTGAAATTGGGGCTGAGATCAAGAGTGTGGACATAGCTTCTATACTCGGCGCGGCCACCGACACCGAACGCTATGCGGTGAGGGTGGGGCGTCTCACAGATAAGCCCTGAGTGACTTCGCGCGTTCCGAGTCGCGCAGCGCCTCGAGTGTCTTCGCCTCGATCTGACGAGCGCGCTCACGCGTGAGACCAATCGATCCTCCGACCGCATCCAGGGTGCGAGGTACATCCCCGCCGATGCCGAATCGCCATCGAATCACGTTGGCTTCTCGTTCCCCGAGTGAGTCGAGGAGCGACTTGACCTGGAGTGGCAGCATCGCTCTCTCGAAGTGTTCCTCCTGTGTGAGGTCATCGCCATCGATCAGTTCATCGGCTAGCGACACCCACTCAGTGCCGCCGTCCGCTGCTTCGATCAGTACCGGCCAGTCGAGTGAGAAGGGAGCATCGAGATTGTTGACGACTGCACGAACCAACGCAGGTGCTTCGGCCAGCGCCTCTGCGACGTCGTTGATCCGCTGTGTCGACGTGCCCGAGGTCTCCTTCCATACCTTGACAAGGGCCGGGAGCTTCTCGGCGATGTGGACAGGGAATCGGATGGTTCGCCCCTGGTCGGCTATTGCGCGGGTGATGGCCTGTCGGATCCACCAAGTGGAGTATGTCGAAAACTTAGTGCCATGGAATCTGTCGAACTTCTGGACCGCACGCAGCAACCCGGTGATTCCCTCCTGCACGAGGTCTGCGAGCTCGAGGCCGCGATTCTGATAGCCCTTCGCGATGTGAAGAACGAGGCGCAGATTCGAAACCACCATCCGATCGATGGCGCGCGCGCCGTCCCGCGCCAGCCATTGCAGGTCGAGGCCGTCGACCGTCACTCGATCCTCGCGCGAGAGCGATGCAACCCGCTCCGCAGCGAAGACACCGACCTCGATCTGACGTGCGAGCTCGACCTCCTCATGCGCCGTGAGCAGCGGAAAGTCCTTGGTCCGGCGTAGGAGATCCTTCAGAACATCGTCGTCAATGTGAACGTCGGCGAGTGCTGGGTCTGCGAGTGGCTCGTAGGGATCTCGCCCTGAGATCAAGATCGACTCGACCAGCACAAACTCTTCATCGTCGTCGTCGCCGTCCTCGCGGCCCCGATCAGGATCCTCGTCCGCCGAATCGTGGGCCACGGCTTCACCGGGTCCCTGCCCTGAATCCCGACTCACGTCGTCCGCGTGACCACGTATGGCGACGGATGCGAGCGCGGCATGCACCACATCCAGACGCTCCCTTGTGTGGCTTGCGAGACGCTCCTTGCCAGCGTGAGGCTCCAGCAGCAGGAAGATGCTCGTCTTCAGGAGCTCCAGCCTGGGCGGGTCCGACTCGAGCTCCGCCCGATGCTGACTGTTGAGCCGCACGTGGCCCGTCACAGGCTCGAACGAGTACAGCTGCCGCGGAGCGAGATCGACCCAGCCGAACGAGATCGCGGCGGCATCGCCGCGGACGCCGAGCGTCTTCTGCACGAGGGACTCAAGCCCGCTCGGGGCGCCCTCGCCCACAGCTGCAAACGGCTGTGCACGAAGCTCCCGCAGTTGCCCCCGTCGCCAGACCTCCCGGGCATCGTCGAAGTAGGCCTTCAGCGAGAAGCCGTCGGTTCGGGAACGCTCGAGCGCCTGCATCGCGGACGGGCGGAGGACGACACCGCGTTTCTCAGCGTTCATCGCCACGGCATTCAGCACGTCCGGCGTGAGGTCGATCACCGCCCGGGCAAGCTGTGTGTCGACGCCACCATCGGGATGGAGCTGCAGCCATCCGCCGCCGTGCAGGAGGCGATCGTTCCTATAGACGAAGAGCCCCTGCCAAGCCCCCCGGGGCCGGCCCAGCATCTTGACGTTCGGCCCATCCACCGCAGGCGGGACGATGTAGCACGTCATGGTGAGGCGCCCGCCGCCCGCCAACTCGGCATCGAGAGCTTTCGGGTAGCCCGTCGAGCCCCATTGCTCGAACTCGAATGGGTCGATCGGTTTCACTACACGGGGCGCGCCGGACTCGTTGCTGTTCTCGTCGAGCTCGTCGATCTCGATCCGGATTCGTTCTTCCGCGATCAACCGATGGAAAGTCAGCCCGAGCTCATCGCGGAGCTGGACGATCATCGCCTCGAACCAGTTCCGACGTGCGCGATAGGTCGAGGCCTCTGAAACGTTCTCGAGGCTCGACCATTCCACGACGGTCCCGGAATCGGCGTCGAGCCCGCGCTTCTGGAGCACGGATGCCGCCGCACCGGCGTCAATCACCTGCGCACGGATCTCGGGGCCCGACTGTGCTCGATCGAGCCGCATTCCCGCGGCAGGTGAGAACCCCGTGGTTGAGAAGACGGTCAGGATGCGAGCTTGACTGAGCGAGGCTGCCTTTAGCCCGACACGGAAGTGCCCGTGATCCGAGCCCGAGTGGTCGCTCCCTCCGCCGAGGGTCATGGCGCGCTCGAGCTGCGCGACCGTCATGCCACACCCGTCGTCGCGGATGCGCATCGAGCGGACGACGGCATTGTTGGTCACGAAGCGGATGCTGACGCGGGTAGCGCCGGCGTCGATGCTGTTGTCGATCAGATCGGCCAACGCGGAGGCGAGGGTGTGCCCTCGTCCTATCGCGCCGAGGATCGACGCATCAGGTGCGAGAACGACAGTTCCTTCCCCCAGGTCGGCCCCATCGACCTCGATGCGGTCTGTCATGGCTGCGAGCCTAAGGGCACTCCCTGACATGGCCGCGCGCTGGCTGCGCGGGCCGGGGCACTCGGTCTGTCGGCTCCATGCGATAGAAAGGAGTCGACTCTGGCCGGAGAGCGTCGAACGACGATGCCGCGGTGGGTCGAAGCACCATGGGGAGTGTTGTGGCCAAGAAGAAGTTGATCGAGGTCGCGCTGCCGCTCGAGGCCATCAATGCGCAGTCCGCACGTGAGAAGTCGATCCGGCACGGGCACCCGTCGACGCTGCACCTCTGGTGGGCCAGACGCCCGCTCGCCACGGCGCGAGCGGTGCTGTTCGCGCAGCTTGTCGACGACCCGTCGGAGCGCGCGGACGAGTTCCGGAGCGAGGCGGCTGATGCTGGGCTGAGCGACGTGGATGCACACGTGGCAGCGCGAGTGGATGCCGAACGCCAGAGTCTTTTCGATCTCATCACCCGCATGGTCGATTGGGACAACCTCGGCGACGAGGAGCTGTTCGACCAGGTACGAGCCGAGATCCGCAGATCCACTGACGGCAACCCGCCGGCGATCCTCGACCCCTTCGCAGGAGGGGGGACCATTCCGCTCGAGGCCCAGCGCCTCGGACTCGAGGCGCACGCGAGCGACCTCAACCCGGTCGCTGTGCTCATCAACAAGGCGCTTATCGAGATCCCACCGAAGTTCGCGGGACGCGCACCGGTGTTTCCGGGTGCCGAGGGCACCCGGAACTCGTGGCCGAAGGCGACCGGTCTCGCCGAGGACGTCCGCCGCTACGGCGAGTGGATGCGCGACGAGGCGGAACGTCGCATCGGGCACCTGTACCCGAAAGCAACGCTGCCCGACGGCACGACAGCGAACGTCATCGCCTGGATCTGGGCGCGCACGGTCACCTGCCCCAACCCCGCCTGCGGAATTGAGATGCCGCTCGTGCGTTCCTGGTGGCTCGGAAAGAAGAAGGGTAAAGAGGCGTACGTCGTGCCGTTCGTCGTCGATGGTCGTGTGGAGTTCGACATCGGTCACGAGATCAGTACCGCACCGAAGCGCGGGGAAGACGGGACCGTTGCTCGCGGAGATGGGGTTTGCGTCTCCTGCCACTCGGTGGTCCCGAACGCCTACATCCGCGCAGTCGCGACCAGTGATGGGCTCGGCGCGGATATGATCGCGGTGGTTGCCGAAGGACATCGGTCGCGAGTGTATGTAGCGCCGGAGCCTGCAGATCGAAGAGCAGCGGATGTGACGCGGCCTTTCGACACACCGGATCAGGTGGTGACCACGCCCAACCATGACGTCGATCGCCTTCCGATGTACGGAATGCCGCGATGGAGCGACGCATTCACGAATCGTCAGCTGACGGCCCTCACAACATTCAGCGACCTGGTCCTCGAAACACGAGAGCTCATTGTCCGCGATGCCGTGGCAAGTGGCATTGTCGAAGGCGAACCCCTCGAAGCGGGCGGCACTCAAGCCTGGGCTTATGCTGATGCGGTCGCTACGTACCTAGGTCTCGTGGTCTCGCGGCTGACCGACTACTCGTCCTCCGTGACGACTTGGGCAAGCAACCCACAGATGGAGATTCTGCGGAACGTCTTCGCCCGACAAGCGATCCCAATGGCCTGGGATTTCGCCGAAGGTAATCCCTTCGGTGGGTCATCTGGCGGTCTTGACATCATGATTCGAGCTGTCACGCGCGCGATCGAGCGAACGCCTGCGTCCTTGGCCGCCGAAGCGATTCAGGCTGATGCGGCAACGAGAAGCTATTCCAACGTCGTGGTGTCGACCGATCCCCCGTACTACGACAACATTGGATACTCGGATCTATCAGATTTCTTCTATGTGTGGCTTAGACGCACCTTGAAAACGATCCATCCCGAGCTCCTCAGCACGATGCTGGTCCCCAAAGCGGATGAGTTGGTGGCTAACCCAAATCGACACGGCGGCCGTAAGGGCGCTCAGTCGTTCTTCGAGATGGGTTTCAAGAACGTCTTCGCTCAAGCGCGAAGGGCTGCGACAGACCTGTTTCCAATTACGGTCTACTACGCGTTTAAGCAGTCAGAACTGGAGGCCGAAGGCCTCGCGTCGACGGGATGGGAGACGCTTCTGAGCGGCATGGTGTCCGAGAGTTGGATGGTTACAGCGACTTGGCCGGTTCGCTCTGAACGGGCGGGCCGCATGACTAGCATTGGCACGAACGCGCTCGCGTCGTCCATCGTCCTCGCGCTTCGTCCTCGCCCCGAGGACGCCCCGATAACCGATCGTCGCGGTTTCCTCGCTGAGCTGAAGTCAACGCTCCCCGAGGCGCTGCGGAATCTGCAGCAGGGTAGTGTCGCGCCTGTCGACATGGCTCAGGCCGCGATCGGACCCGGCATGGCGACCTTCTCCAAGTACGCACGCGTCGTGGAGCCCTCCGGCGAACCTATGAGCGTGCGCGACGCGCTTCGGGCGATCAATGGTGTGCTCGACGAGGTGCTCTCCCAGCAGGAGGGTGACTTCGACGACGACACCCGCTGGTGCGTGGCTTGGTTCGAGACACACGGCTTCGATGTCTCGCTGTACGGCGACGCCGAAACACTCGCGGGCGCGAAGAACGCGTCGGTCGCGGGACTCGCGCGGTCGGGCGTCATCTCGAGCGGTGGCGGCAAGGTCAAGCTGTTCACACCGGAGGAGCTCCCGACCGACTACGACCCTCGCACCGACGACCGAATCTCACTGTGGGAGGTCGTGCTGCACATGTCCCGAGCACTGTCGGACTCCGGTCTCGACGCGGCGGGCCGTATACTCGCGGGCGCCGAGGAACGTGCCATCGACATGACAGCAGCCCATGAACTCGCCTACCTGCTCTACGCAATCTCAGAGAAGCGGGGGCTCACCCAGGCTGGCATCCTGTTCAATGCGCTCGGCTCATCGTGGCCCGAGGTACGTGCGGCCGCGGCCATGGTGCAGGAGCGACCCGTGAAGAGCGCGGCTACTACCCTCGATTTCGGCGACCTGGAGCGCTGAAATGGCCGAGATCTCTAACCGAACGCGCATCGATGAGGCGCTCCTGCTGGTTGCAGAGGCGCTCGACCCGTTTATCGAGCGAACCGTCGCGGAACACGTGCCGGACGGCCATGACTGGACGATCATGCTTCGCGTCCGCGATGAGGCCGCCGGGAAACGGGGACTGGATTACTCCCGACTCGATCCGTCCGCGCAGCTCAAAATGATCAACGGTCGGTTCGGGGAACTGGGCTACCTCTTCGACGGCGTGCTCAGCCGGGCGGAGAAGAACTTCGCAGGCGAACTCGCTACCGTCCGCAATGATCTGTCGCACAACCTCAAGACTTTCAGCGCAGACGACACCTACCGCGCACTGGACACGGCAGAGCGCCTCCTGCGAGCCATCGGTGCAACGAAGCCGGCAGACCAGGTGCGCCGTTCTCGACTCGATGTCCAGAGGCGCACGTACGCGGAAGAGACAAGGCGTGATACCCGCGCGGGTGCAGGTATGCCGGCCCTGTCATCGACAGACCTTGCACCCTGGCGCGAGGTGCTGCAGCCGCATCCTGACATCGCTGCCAACGACTTCGCTCGCGCAGAGTTTGCCGCTGACCTCCATCAGGTCGCGACGGGCGCCGAGGCCTCCCGCGACTACAACGACCCCATCGAGTTCTTCCAACGCACGTATCTGACCCAGGGCCTCAAGTCCCTCCTCGGGATTGCGGTGAAGCGCATCGCGGGCGATATGAACGCCGCGCCGGTCGTCAACCTGCAGACAGCGTTCGGCGGCGGCAAGACCCACTCGATGCTCGCGGTGTGGCACCTGGTGAGCGGCAGGACGATCACCGACTTCCCTCAGAGCACGCAGGATGTGATCCGCGAGCTCGGCATCGACCCCTCAGTAGTCGAACGAGACGTGAAGCGCGTCGCGATCGTGGGCAATGAGCTCTCGCCCGGGCAGTCCTGGACGAAGCCAGACGGGACCGAGATTCGAACGGTCTGGGGAGAGATCGCATGGCAGCTCGGCGGTGCGGCAGCGTACGCGCAAGTTGCTGAAGCCGATCGCACCGGCACCAACCCCGGTGCCGCTATCCGGAACGTGATCGCAGATCACTCGCCCGCGGTGATTCTGATCGACGAGTGGGTCGCCTATGCCCGCGGGCTTTACGGGCAGGATTCACTCGTCGGAGGCACGTTCGAGACACAGTTCTCGTTCGCGCAGCTACTCACCGAAGCTGTGAAGTCGGTTCCCGGTGCGCTGCTGCTCGTATCTATCCCGGCATCAGACATCCGCCGCGACGATGACGCTCCCGTCGCCTCCGACCTCGAGGTGGGTGGTGCCCACGGTCGGGCCGCACTCGAGAAGTTGCAAAACATCGTCACCCGGATCGCGCAGCCCTGGACACCCGCGAGCAGCACGGAGTCGTTCGAGATCGTGCGTCGGCGGCTGTTCCGCGAACCAGATGCCGAGGCCCGACGCAGGATCGATGCGACCGCGAAGACCTTCGTCGAGTACTACCGCAGAAGCGTCGGAGAGCTCCCGGCCGAGACCCGGGAGCCGGCATACGAGTCCCGTATTCGCGATGCCTACCCGATCCATCCGGAATTATTCGACCGGCTGTACGGCGATTGGTCGACGCTCGAGAAGTTTCAGCGCACGCGCGGCGTGCTGCGGCTTATGAGCGCGGTCGTCCACGCGCTGCACTCCGCAGGCGATGACTCGCCGCTCATCATGCCTGGGTCGATCCCGCTCGACTCCGCCGCAGTGCGAGACGAGCTCACGGGATACCTCGACGATGGCGATCGGTGGAAGTCGGTCGTAGAAACCGATATCGACGGCGCGAACGGTACCGCGATCCACATCGACAGGGAGAAGCCGCTCTTCGGGAACCGCGCGCTGACGCGTCGAATCGCTCGCGCAACGTTCGTAGGATCGGCCGCGACGCTGCGTTCAAGCCACAAGGGGATCGAACGCAAGCGCATGTTCCTCGGCGTCGCTATGCCAGGTGACACGATCGGGAACTTCGGCAGCGCGCTGCAGCTTCTAAGCGAGCGGGCCAACTACCTCTACGCCGAGGGCGACCGTCACTGGTTCGATCTACAGGTCTCGCTCAACCGCACCGTCGCCGAGCGTGCGCAGTCGTACTCTGTCGCAGACGTCGAACGCTTCATCGTCGATCGTCTCCGGCGCCAGACGAAGAACCCCGCAATGTTCGCCGATGTCGTCTATGCGCCCGCGGACTCCAGCGAAGTAGTCGAGTCCGACAAGGTGCGCCTAGTCATCGCGGGCCCCGCGCATACGCACGACGGCAAGAGCTATGACTCGAAGGCCCACGCGTTTGCCCACGGCGTCGCCTCGACCAGAGGGAACGCGCCGCGTCAGGGCGTCAACACCGTCGTCGTGCTCGCGCCGGATCAGTCGCGCTGGACCGATCTGGAACAGGCGTCGCGGCAGTATCTCGCGTGGGAAGCCATCCACAGCGAACGCAAGATTCTCGATCTCACCCAGGGGCAGGTCGAGACGGCCTCGCAGCGCATCACCGCATTCAACAAGACGGTCGAGCAGCGCATCCGAGAGACATGGATCTGGGGCATCCATCCGCAGCAGCCCGACGCAGGAGCTCCGTGGACGACGTCACAGATCAAGGCCGACGGCGCCACCGAGTCGGTGATCCTTACTGTCGGCGACCGCTTCGACAAGGTCGACGCGGTGATCACGCAGTTCTCTATGCAGTCCATCGGCGTCGAGCTGCAAAGCAACCTGAGAAGCAGGTGGAACTCGGGTTCGATCCGCGTCGACGAGCTCTGGGAGTATCACGTCCGATACCCCTACCTGGCACGACTGCGCGACAAGCGGGTGCTGCTCGACGCGATCGCGGGAGCGATGGTCGACCCGGCATGGGAGCAGCTCGGGTTCGCACTCGCCGATGGTTATGACGAGGGGACCGGCGATTTCGTGGGGCTTCGAGTGCCGATCGAAGACTCGGCGCCAGCGGCCATCTTGGACTCGATGCTCCTCGTTAGCCCGCGACTGGCGGTGGCTCAGCGGGCGCGAGAGGTCGAGGCGGCCAGTCGTGTCGTGGTGCGGCCCACCGAGGGTGGGGGTACTGGTTCTGAGCCGGGTTCGGGATCCGGGACTTCGACAGGGGTGCCGCGCCCTCCGGCCCCGACGGTCATCAGAAACGCCCGCTATCGCGGCTCGATCGAGCTCAAGCCGGGCGCCGACCTTCGCGCGCAGGTGGTTCAGCTGGCCGAAGAGCTGCTCGAGCACCTGCGGCGGGCGGGCCCCGACACACTCGAAATCCGGGTCGACATTGACGCCGGCAAGACGGACGGATTTTCGGACGCCGTCGTTCGTACTGTCAAGGAGAATGGGATGCAGCTCGGCTTGTACCCGAACGCGTTCGAGGACATCTGATGGGTGAGGCGGCGCACGTCACCCGGTTCCGCCAGACGGCTCCGGACCCCTCGATTGCGAAGGCCGTCGGCCGCCATCACACATTCGAGACGGCGATCGCGGACCTTGTCGACAATAGTCTTGATGCCGGAGCATCCCGGGTCCTCGTCCGATTCCTCGAAACGAGCGGAGCCGTCACCGGCCTGCAGGTGATCGACGACGGCCGCGGGATGGACAGCGACCAGATCGATTCCGCCATGGAGTACGCCCGCAAGAGAGCGTACGGCGAGAGTGATCAGGGGCACTTCGGGCTGGGGCTCAAGGCGGCCTCGCTGAGCCAGGCGGACACACTGAACGTGTACTCGCGCAAGTACGGCGCGCTCGCCACAGGTCGCACGATCGGTGCAGCCAACCCGACCCTGATCGGAGATCTGGACCGTGACCACGTCTCCGGCCTGCTCGAGGGGATTCGGGTCGACTTCCCGCTGCTGAACGGCACCGTGGTCGAGTGGGTGGGTCCACGGACATTCCTGAGCAGCAACGACCAGCGCGATCGTGCGCAGTGGCTCGATCAGCGCGTGGCGGCGCTGCGCACCCACCTCGGGACCGTGTTCCACCGCCACATCGCATCTGGTCGGATCACGATCAACATCGACGTGTTCGACGAGTTCTACGGAGAGTCTGGCGCCCCGCGCGGAGTCAGCACGCTCGACCCGTTCGGCTACCGCAGGCTACCCAATGACAAATTCCCCGCAGCCCTCACATTCTCGATCGACGGTGCACCAGGATCCGCTGAGGCGCATGTGTGGCCGGCGTCACAAGCCGGCCTGCCGGAGTTCAGGCTCGGCGGACGGCCAGGCGGGCTCGCACAAGGGTTCTACTTCTACCGCAACGACCGACTGCTGCAGATAGGCGGCTGGAACACGCTCACGGTCGACCGTCCAGAGCTCGAGTACGTCCGCATCGCGGTAGACCTCGACGGACCGCTCGGACGGCACGTGACGATCAACCCCGAGAAGGCCGGCCTGGAGCTCGATGCGGACGCGAAGGGTGCGCTGCTCGACGCCCGACTGGCGTCGGACGGAGCGTCGCTTCGCGCATTCCTCAGCGCAGCGGAGGCCCGTCGGCGGGAAAGCCGAAAGTACGAGAAGCGTCCAGTGGAGTTGGTGCGACCCGGCCGTGGGATGAGCGCCGCGATGCGCACAGCCTTCGATGAGTCGGTCGAAGGCGTCGACGTCGCCCCCATCGACATCCGATGGCGGATCGACCCGACCGAGTCCCCGGTGCATGTCGACCTCGAGAATCGCACGATATGGCTCAACAGCACATACCGGGCGCTCATCACGGGCATCGACGGCGTCGATAATGAGGACGCCCCGCTGCTCAAGACGATGCTCGCCATGCTGTACTCGCGGTACTTCGAGGGCTCCTACCTCGGCTCACGCGAAAAGGCTGAGCTGCAAGCCTGGGACCAATTGCTGACTGCGGCGGTGCGCGAAGAGTCCGCGCGCCAGGAGAGGGAGCTGAGGGATGACGACGAACGCGGATGAGAATCCGAGCCACCTCGACCCGAAAACGGTCGAGGAGTACTTTCGGCTGGGTGCGAAGTCGGCCTTCACGCTGCACGCCGACCCACCGGTGGTGATGGAGATCGATCCCGGCCGCGAGGAGATGGAGCTCCGCACCCCGGCGGCAGGATCAGAACCGGAAGTCACCGCGTTCGAGCGGCTGTCGCTCGTGCGTGTTCAGCGCGACGGCACGGGGTGGTTCCGCCTGGTTGTCGATGCCCGCGACATGCACTACGAGGCCTACGTGCTGCTGGAATCGATCGTGGATCAGCTGAAATCCGGTGCCTCATTCCGACATGCCGTGTCAGAAGCCGTTTCGTCGCTCAAAGATCTGCTCGCCGGACGATCACGGCTCACCGAGGAGAAGATCCTCGGTCTGCTCGGAGAGCTTCTGGTGCTGACCCACGCAATCGACACCCTCGGCGAGGAGGCGGCCATGACCTCGTGGCTGGGCCCACTCGCCGAGGAGCACGACTTCGCGTTCGTACAGTTCGACGCCGAGGTGAAGACTACGAAGTCCGAGTCGCGAGTCCACGTCATCGGCTCCGAGACGCAGCTCGAGCCGGAGCCGGGTCGTCCCCTCTACCTCGTCTCCATTCAGCTCACTCGGGCCGGTCTGGCAGAGCAGGGCTTCACACTGCCGTCCGTCATCGCCGACATGCGCGCGCGGCTGGATCAGACCCGCCGGACGTTCGATGCTGCGATCGAGGGGCTCGGCTGGCGAGACACGGATGCCGACCTGTATAAGGTGCGATACCAACCGCGCTCCACTCCCCGGGCGTACCTGGTCGATGATGAGTTCCCTGCCATCACCTCCGGACGACTCGACCAGGTCGTTCCCCAGCGGCCGCATGTCGCCAGCGTGACCTACCGCGTCAACGTCACTGATCTCGCCTACGCCGGGATCGGCGCTCCACTCGATGACTTCTGCGAGGACCCCGAATGACGACCACTGTCGACCCGACCATCACCGCCGCCGTCCAGAAGGTTCTGAATCAGATTCGGGACACGGGCCCTGAGGAGCTGCTGTGGCGGGTGCAGGGTGAGCTGCGCAAGACACAGGTCAGCGTGGCGGAGGGGGACATCAGCGCGGTTGTAACCGTTCCCAACCTGAATGACCCCGCTCGGCGCGCTATGCACATGGCCCTGGCGATGTGGGATGCGCTCGCCACTGCGGATTGGATTCAGGAGACCAGGCCCGGCACTCCGAATCGACGAGAGCGGATCTACGAGATTCTCGAGATCTCTGATGGTCTGCGGGAGGTTCTCGATTCCGAGTTCCCGAGTGCGTCTCAGATGGATGCGATGATCGTCGATCCCAAGAACTGGACCCCTTGGTACGACGAGGAGCGCCGCGCCGCCCACGACTTCTATTGGCGTGCATACCGAGGCGTCCTGGAGCGTAAGGGTTGGGATGTCGACGCGCTCGCGACACTCGACCGTTCCACTACCGAGATCGTTCAACGCCTCGCCGACCCGAGCGCGCAGAAGGGCTACCAGACGAAGGGCCTCGTCGTCGGTCACGTCCAGAGCGGCAAGACGGCCAACTTCACTGGCATCGTCGCCAAGGCGATCGACGCGGGCTATCGCCTCATCATCGTGCTTACAGGGACGATCGAGCTCCTTCGCGGTCAGACGCAGCGGCGCCTCGATATGGAGCTTGTGGGAGAGGAGAACATCCTCGATGGTGCGGACAGGAACGATGCGTCGTCGATCCGAGACATCGACTACATCGGGACTCAGGACGCTGACTGGTACGCCGGCAAGTTCCTTCAGCACGGACAGGATGTGCACTCGCTTCCGGAGGTTCCCGCGATCAAGCGGCTGACGACGGTGGACAGGGACTACCGCAAGCTCCGGTTGGGCCGGGACGCGCTTGATTTCCGTCGCACTGGCGAGCTCCGGGACACCGGCAAGCCGGTTTACGCGCCCGAGAACATCTACTCGGTCGACGCACGGATCGCCATTATGAAGAAGAACACGACTTCGCTCAAGAATCTCCTCCACGACCTGAAGAACATTCGGGCCGATGGCAAAGAGATCCCAGCGCTCATCATCGATGATGAGGCGGACCAGGCATCGGTCAATACCGTTAACCCGCGTTCGAAGCAGGAAGTCGCCGCCGAGGTCAAGAAGCGTTCGGCCATCAACAAACTGATCGCTGAACTGTTGATCGAGCTGCCGCGTGCACAGTACGTCGGATACACCGCCACGCCCTTCGCCAACGTGTTCATCTCACCGGACGACTCAGAGGATCTCTTCCCGAAGGACTTCCTCGTCAGCCTTCAGCCCTCGTCGCAGTACATGGGCGGCCGCGACTTCCACGACCTGTGGGGACTTGACGAAGCGCATAAGGGCGACCCCGCCCGATCGAACGAAGCTGCTTTTGTGCGCGACCTGTACGCCGACGGCGACGAGGATCCTGCGGCGGAAGAGGCCGAGATCCTCAGCGCACTAGACTCTTTTGTCCTGACGGGGGCGATAAAGAAGTGGCGTGAGTCGCTCGGCACGGGGTTCACGTTCCGCCACCACACCATGCTGGTTCACGAGTCCGTGCGCACGTCGGATCAGTCCGAACTCGCCGACCGATTCCGTGGGGTGTGGAGGGCAGCGGCGTACACGAACCCGTCGGCTTTCTCACGACTGCGCGAGCTATACGAATCGGATTTTCGCACAGTCAACGAGGCGCGGGAGTTGACCGACCATCCGCTTCCGACGAGCTTCGACGACCTCAAGCCCTTCGTCGGCGCGGCGGTCGACGCCATCACTGCGGACAGTGATCCAGTCGTGGTCGTCAACGGGACGAAGGACAGCGACTATAGCGCGATGGACTTCCAGACCCGTCCGTATTGGCGAATCATGGTGGGCGGTGCAAAACTCAGCCGCGGGTTCACGGTCGAGGGGCTGACCATCTCGTATTACCGCCGGCGTGCGGCGGCAGCGGACACGCTGATGCAGATGGGTCGGTGGTTCGGTTACCGTCCGGGATATGGCGACCTCGTTCGTCTGTACATAGCGCGGAACGTCATTGACGGGCGCGGAAAGTCGTACGACCTGTATGACGCGTTCACCTCGATCATCGAGGACGAGGAAGAGTTCCGCGACCAGCTCCACCGATTCTCTGAGATCGAGGAGGATGGTCGTCCCGTCGTCCGTCCAATCCACGTGCCCCCGCTGGTCTTCCAGCAGCTGCCATGGCTTAAGCCCACGGGCGCGAACAAGATGTACAACGCCGTACTCACTTACGAGGGCGACGGCGGCGTCGTCAAGGACTTCAACCAGCACGACCATCGGGAGGACGGCAGTCGCAACGCGAAGCACTTCGCAGCCGTGAAGCCGCTGCTGGTCGGCCTGTCCGAGCCTCATAAGTTCCTCGGTGTCGCGGGCACAACATTCGAAGGCCGGTACGTCGTTGCCTCGACCGAAGCGGTCGTCGCCGCGCTCAGCGAGTTCCGGTTCTTCTCACCCGACCAGCTCAAGCCCACTATCAGCATGATTCAGAAGGCGGCGCATGAAGGGACTGTGAAGGATTGGGCTGTGATCGTGCCCGAACTGGACTCGACCTATCAGCGGGAGCTCGATGGCGTCGTCGTTTCGATCGCTGAGCGCCGGCGTCGGAAGGATCGTCCTGGGTTCGCCGGAAGCGAGCGTCGGCACCGAGCAGTCCTCGAGGTCATCAGCGGACGGCCGGATCGAGACGCCGAAGCTGGTCCGGCGGCCGAGTCGCTCGCCGACCCGACGCGGGGAGCTCTGCTTCTGACCTTCGCATTCGACCCTGCTGTGACCGCCGACGAAGTCCAGCAGGAGGGCCGCGCTGGTGCGGATCGAATCAAACGAGCCATGTGGCCAGCGCCGATGACGAGCGAATCGGTGGCGACGCTAATGTCGATCGCTATGCCATACGGATCAGCACCTCGGGGCCGCATCGGCTTCACAGTGCGTCGTGAAGACGACGCGGACAGCGCAATCGTAGATCGGGATTAGGGGTGATCACCGGGATGGTACGAGGACTGACGTATCTTCCCGATGATCTCGCTCGCGACTTGCTCGGGCGACTCATGCTCCCAGAACCGCAGTACTGTCCATCCGGCATCTCGTAGCAGGTCGTTCGTCTCACGATCGCGTTCGACGTTACGAAGTAGCTTGGGAGCCCAGTAGTCGGCGTTCCGCCGCGGCTGCGTGCCGTGAGTGGGACAGCAGTGCCAGAAGCATCCATCGATGAAGATGGCGATCCGCTGGCGCGTGAAGACGATGTCTGCACGCCGGCGACCACCTACAGGAGCGTAATCGACTCGGTATCGCGCCCCTTGACGATGAATTATGGCACGCACTGCCCGCTCGGGGCCGGTATCCCGTCCCCGGTTGGATCGCATTGAGCGTTCGGTGCCCGCTGAGCTCGCCCACGTCATTCGACCACGGTATGTCAAGTCACTCCATCACTCGACAGACTCCGTGAGCGGAGACGTGAGCGCGATAATCAGGCTGCCGCCAGCGCGAAAAGTTGCGCTATCACACCATCGACCGCTCTGGAGTCAGCGGGAACGACTACCGCTCGCGCGAGTCGAGCCAGCGAGTCCGCGCGAACCGTATCTATGCAAGCTGCAAACCCCTTGTCTGCGGTTACGAAAACATCGCTTTCGGGGAGGTATGTCGCGATCTGGTTGTCGAAGGGCGTGCCCGGGTTGGTCGCGCGCGTAGCTTGAACATGGCCAAAGGCCCACCGCAACCAGCTCAGTTGCACCCCAGCGGGATCCACCTCTCGTGTCCAGAATCGCGTCCATCCATCACGATCTATGGCGCTACGGTCGAGCCAGGGCGCAAGCCAGTCGTTGTCGGGACCCTTCGTCTCAAGAGCGGTCCACCAGCGTCGCATTGCTTCGCCGCGCCAGGAATCGAAAGGATCTCCGTCCCATCCAGGCTCACGGCCGAGAAGGATCGCCGGCCGGAGGAAATTCACGGTTTCGAAGGTTCTCCCCTCCTCGCGCGCCTCTGAGCGCGCCCGGACGGAGTCAGCCCGTGCCTGAGCGACTGTCGCGCTCGACAACATGCCGTGTATGCGCGCTGCCTCGTCTGGCGTTCGGCGGACGAAGTCCCACCAGCTAGATTGCCAGTCAGTCTTGTGATGGTTCCAGGCGCGTAGGCGCGGGTGCGAGTTCATCCACTCGGGATGCGCCCGCTCGACCTCAGCGCGTACCTCGTTCGCTTCCTTGAAGGCTTCGGGCATCAGGCGTACCCATGCGGCGCTGGTCATTGCCATTATTCGGTGCTGCTTGTCCGCGCGACCCTCGGGCGATTGCGGGTTTGCTTGAAGTGCCTCGATCACAATGGCTGGAGGTACCACGACGTCTACGCCCTGACTCCACGCTTCAAGCTGGAGAGTCTCTACGGCGTCGCTCTTCACTAGGAATGTCCAGACATTGTTGTCCAGCATCAGCCGAGGGCGCATAGTTGCGATTGTGACACGGCCCGCGGAGTCTGGCATCGACCCATCTCCGGCCCCAGCACCACCGGTTCCTCGATCATTTGCCGCGATTCCGGTAGGGTCCAGTGAGTGAGCAAGTGAGCGTGGGGGCCCATTGGATCGACGAGTGCTGTGGCTGTCCACCGGGTGGTTACTATTCGCGCTGTCCGCTGCCGTCGCCGCAGCGATTGGGCTTTTGATTCTTGCAGGATCCATTGGCACGGGGTTCTGGAGCTTCTTCTGGTCCGGAATTGGAGCCGCACTCCTCTCTACTGCGCTTGCGCTCCTCATTTCCGAAGTCGTACTCAAACCACTCTTCGTGCGCGATCTCCTATCGATCGCGAATCTCCGTACGCGTTTCGCCGATATCTCAATGCGTGAGGTTGGCCCGCTGAACAGAATCAGGTGGGCGGAGCTCTACTCCACAGCGCGGGAGATCGATTTGGTGGTTGCCGATCCCTCTCCATGGATGGCTCGTGATCTCGATCTTGTGGTCGCATGTGCGGCACGGAGAGTTCGGGTTCGAGTTTTCTTGGCTAGCCCGGAGGGGAGCGGGAAGGAACAGGTCACCTCGGCGGAGGCAGGGCTCCGCGAGGCATGGACGCGCCGTCAGAATAAACACCGACGTGCCGACTTGGAGATCTGGTTCCTCAGCACCGCTCCCACGTCGTTCATGGCCCGGTTCGACGACGAGGTTGTCGTCGCGATCGATGCGGGCCTTGCTGTGGAGGCGAAGCCCGAGCTCTTTCTGCAAATTGGATATGAGGGGGCGTCTGACGTTCAATCTTGGATTCGAGACCGATGGCAATGGGCCGAGTCAATGGAGGGACTGACGCCCGCGTGGGCAAGCAGAAAGCAATCGCCAGAGCCGAGCGAGGTGCGAGGACGTCTAGGAACCCGGCTTGATGACCCAGGGAGCGGCTTGTGAACGAGACTCGCTCACAGGACCTCGCGCTCGATGCTGTGATGGAAGGAATCGACGCAGGGCAGGTCACTCTGCCCGATTTCCAACGGGACTTCGACTGGTCAGACCGTGAAGTCCGGTCCTTGCTTGCAACGGTACTCATGGGGTGGCCGGTAGGAAGCATCCTGTTGATCGAGGGTGCGAGTAACCGAGAGTTCTACGCGCCGAGGAAGTTCGAAGAGGCACCTCCGATCTCCTCGTCAATCGTATATATCGTGCTCGACGGCCAGCAGCGGTTGACTTCGCTCTATCACGCGCTCCGCGGCCGTGGAGCACTGCGGTACTTCCTTCGACTCGATCGGGCCGCGGACTATGGCGACGTCAATGCCATCGATGAACTCATCGTGAGCTATTCCGAGGACACTTGGACGGCACTATCGACGCCTGAACTGCAGCTCCGAGGAGGTGTGATCCCGCTCCCGGCGCTCGCGACTCCTGATGGGTTCTACGAGTGGCGTGATGCTTGTGGCGCTGATCCCGAGGATGGCGCATGGCTAACGTCCATGTACAGGGAGCGATTCGCCCATCTTGCGAAGTTCAGAGTTCCTGCTGTCATCGTGGACAGTCGCATCGCGCCCGCGGCCATCGCGCGCGTATTCCAGCGGGTGAATCAGGGCGGGATGAAGCTGGGCTCGTTCGACATGATGGTCGCAAAGACCTACTCACCGAGCTTCAATCTCCGAGCGGCTTGGGAGCGCTCGAAGGCGGAACATGCTTCGCTAGCCCGACACGCCTCTGATGACGGACTGCCCGTGCTTTCCGTCCTAGCCCTACGGGAGCTTGGGGATGTGAGGCAGAGTTCGGTGTTGAGGTTGTCAGAAGACTCCGTACGAGAGCATTGGTCAACCGCAGCTGGACACTACGCCAACGCAATCGAGTTTGTTGAGGCAGAGCTCGGCGTGCTCGATTCTGACTGGCTGCCCTACGGACAGATGCTCACAGTGCTTGGGGCGGTCGACTATGAGCGCGACCTACGAACCATCCGCGATGTGGTTGCACGCTGGTTCTGGAAAACCGGCTTCGGTCATCGCTATGACTCAGCTTCCAACACGCGCGCTGTCGCGGATTTCAAGCGCCTCGTCGCGGGAACGGACCCGTCACCAGATGAGCTCCGGCTAGTCATTGAAGAGTTGGTGGAGTCCACCAAGGGGAAGCGTGGTGCAGTTCACCGAGCGTACCTTTGCGCCCTTGGAGCGGACTCTGTGATGCGCCGGCAGGAACCGGTTGCGCAACCGACCACCGGGTCGATTTTCCGGCGCCGTGCGGGCGATGCGCTGCCATTGCATCTCCGCACTCTTTCATTCGCAATCCGCGATGCAAATGGCCAGCGAGTGGACTCGCTGGGCATGCGGGACGTACAGCCAGAAGAGTTCAATGACGCCGGCGTGGAGCAGATTGAGCGACTTTCAGAATTTCTCCGGCAAGACTCGGGTATCACTACGCGCATGGTGAGCGAGGCCGAGGAGGAGAGACGAATCGCCCAGCTGGTCTCACGACTCGAGGCGGGCTCTCACGAGTTCAACGCGAATGAGTTCGATACGTGAGGCGTCGGCGCCGACGGGTCATGCTGAAGTAGGCGGGAACACAGTGCTGTCGCTGCAGCAGGCTTGTCCGGCGCGGTTCCCCGCCGGCAATCAACCGGGACGAGCCTGGTCCGCAATTGATGAAAGCAATCGAAGCGATGCACGCAGGCACCCAGGGTGAAGGACGCCCTTTACAAGCACTGTCCTACACGAACCTGCACCGCAGAAAAATCCCTGGATAAGCGTGAAAACCCAGCCTAATCTGGCGGCATGCGTGGAGGGCTCGAGCGATGGAAGCGAGGTGTCGATTCCCGAGGGGTTCGACAGGCGATCGGCTACGCGCTCGAGGGCACCTGCGATGCTCACCTGCAGCACTCCCCCGGCGTTGACGCGCTCGAAGCGTACGGCGCAGCATCCGATTCAACCGTCTCGCGGTTCATCGTCGCGAGCGGCAGGATCGGCAAAGACGAGCTCACCGCCGGCGACCTTCGGGTCTGGCTCACCGGACACGACCCGGTCACCGGAGAAGAGCGCGGCCATCAGCGGCTGAGCCCCGACGCAGACCTGCTGCTCGACGGGACGCTCAACCACCCGAAGTCCTACAGCATCGCCGCGCTGCTGCATCCCGAGCTGGCCGCCGAGTTCGAGGGGCTCCAGGACCGGCTGCGTGAGCGCATCCTGCTCACGTGGCAGACGGAGCTCAACGCGCGGCGCGGACACGGAGGGCTCATCCGCGAGGAGATCACCCGCATCGAGGTCGTCGAGCTGCAGCATCGGCGCTCGCGCGCGCTCGACCCGCACATCCACCGTCATCTCTGGCTGAACATCAAGGTGCTCGGCGCGGACGGCAAGTGGTCCAACCTCGACTCGCGGGTCGCGATGAAACACCACACCGTCGTCAACGCCGAGGGTGAGCTCGCCGCCCGCACCGATCCCGCCTGGATCGCCGCGCTCGCCCGGCACGGATACACGCTCGACGACACTGGCGAGATCGCCGAGTTCGCCGACGCCGTCCGACCCGTCTCGCGTCGGTCGGCGCAGATCGAAGCTAACCGTGCGCGCCTGATCGCGGAGTGGTCGGCAGCCCACGGCGGATCGGCGCCGAGCGTGGAGGTGCTGCAGCAAATCGATCGACGCGCGTGGGCGGTGTCGCGTCCGAACAAGCCGGCCGACCTCAACGAGGCGTCGTGGGAGGCGCGCGTCCGCGAGGAGATTGCAGCGATCGATCCGCGTCTGACCACCCCGCGCGCACCAATTCCCGTTGCTGCAACGGACCTGCATGCCGTCGACCTGGATCTGCTCGCGGCACAGGCGGTCGTCGACGCGGACGAACGGTCCATCTCATGCGGCGGGAGGTTCAGTATCTTCGACATCCGCGCGGGAGCAATACGCGCGCTCTCGCGCACGGGCGTCGTTGCGGAGCGCGACCGGCTCGATGGCGTGATCGCTGAGATCACGGAGCGTGCCAGGGGTTCCGTCTATCGGCTCGTTGCGGAGCCGCCGGCGCACGTGAAGGCGTTCATGGCGACCGAGACCGTACGCGCCAAGGTGCGTCTCGCCGGCCGCTTGGACGTGCTCGCCCAGTCTGGGCGCTCCCTGCTGCCGGGCGAGTTGCATCAGTTCTCACCGAACGAGGTTCTCTCGGCACTGGATGCGTCGCAAGGCGTTGCGGCGTGCGCGATCGCCGGTACGGACGGGCTCGTTGCGGTGACTGGCCCCGCCGGCACGGGCAAGACGACGATGCTGCGCGCCGCGTTCGCGGCGCTCATGTCGCAACGGCGTCGGATGCTAGTCGTTGCTCCCACGCGGAAGGCGGCGTCGGTGGCGTCTCGCGAGGTTGGGGCCGCGGCATCCAGTGTTCATGCCCTGCTCTCGGATCATGGCTACCGATGGGGCACCGACGAGGCCGGCGCGAAGGTGTGGACCAGGCTGCGAGTGGGAGAGGTCGATGCCAGCACGGGCGCCGTGTACGGCGGACCGATGCAGTACGTGTTGCGTTCTCGCGATCGGATCGTCGTCGACGAAGCCGGCATGGTCGACCTGCAGACGGCGAACGTCCTCGTCGAGCTCGCGATCGAGCAGGGTGTGGGGCTGGCTTTCGTGGGTGACACGCACCAGGCGTTGCCGGTCGGGCATGCGGGCGCGATGGGTTCTGCGATCCGGCACGCGAATGCTGCGGTCGAGCTCGACACGGTGCACCGGTTCCTCGATCCCGAGTACGCGGCGCTCACGCTGCGGCTGCGGGATGCGGGTGATCGCGAGCGAGCGCTGGTGGTTGCGGGCGAGCTTGCCGAACACGGTCATGTCGATCGGGTCGATCATCACGACGCGGCGCGTGGGCGGATGATCGACGCGTACTTCGAGTGGCACGCGCGCGGCAAGCGGGTGACGCTCGTATCCGGCACGAATGCTGAGGCGGATGCGATCAACGACGCGATCCAGCTGCGGCGAGTCGATCAGGGCGAGCTTGACGTCGGCGTCGTTGCGTGGGGAATGGGGCAGCAGCGGATCCTCGTCGGCGACACCGTCCAAACCCGTCGCAACGACCGGCTGACGGGCGTCGAGAATCGCGCGCAGTGGATCGTGCGCGGCATCAGCGATGAGTACGTGTCTCTTGTCTCCGTGGGCGATAGCGGCGAGGTGAGGCGGGCGTCCATCGAGTACGCGCGCGAACACCTGCAGCTCGCCTACGCGTCCACCGTGCACGGGGTGCAGGGCGACACCGCCGATGCGTCGGTGGTCGGGCCGGATGTCGATGCAGCGGGACTCTACGTGGGCCTTACGCGCGGTCGGCTGAGCAACGTCGCGATTGTCGTGGCCCGGACGGATGCCGCGGCCCGCGAGTGCCTCGCCGAGTCGATGCAGCGCGGCACTCCGGAGTTGACGATGCAGGATGCTGTGCGCGCGGCCGAGGCGGAGGTGCGGCGTGCGGCGAGGAACCGGGAGGCGGCGATGGCTACGGGGCCGGTGGTCGGAGCGCCGAGTCCGGGGCGCGGGATCGGGATGTAGAGCCGATCCGTTGCAGTCGAGGACCGTCCGGCGTCGGCTGCAGCCTCGATTCAAGGGCTGAGCACTTGGGTGCAAGCGGACCGGCCCGCGCACACCGCTGAGCTGGGCAACGTACTCACGCCGCACATGTCCTGACCGAACCAGGTAACGTGTTGTCCCTCCGGTCGGTCCTGCTTCGCGATGCGGTCGGACTGGCGCATGCGAGTTGGGCTGCGAGTTCGCTCCAGCCTAGGCACGCGTCTTAAGGCACAAGATGCGAGCAATACGAAGGAGTTCCCGTGTCAAGAAGATTCCGGTCGGACTTGAGCATTTCGGACGAATTCGGAGATCGCATGGATCAGCTCGCTGACACCTGCGACGGCCTAGTAGACGCGTGTGTCGAGGTTGCTAGCAGCTCGCAGGCCTCCAACTCCCAATTCGCAAGCGAGGCGTCCCTCTTTCGGAAGGAATACCCGCAGGCTGAGAAGAATGTTGAGTATGCGCCGGCGCACGCGGCGACCGCATACGCCGACGTGCTTAGGCACCAACTCGCGTCAATCTCCGCGCTATTGCAAGCCCGGGAGGTCGTGGGAACGCTGTGGCCGATAGTGCGAGCACAACTTGAAACCGCGGGACGGGTGGTATGGCTCTTGGACCCGGAACTCGAGCAACCGGCCGGCAAAGCGCGCGTCGCGAGGTACTATCTGGAGGCGATCTCGTCGTTCCAACGCGCAGGATTCACCCACAGCAAGTATGATCGCGCAGCCGAAAAGGCTTACAAGGCTGAGCGAAGCGCAAAAATCGCCGCCGCGACTAGTCTGTTTCCAGACTTCGAGTTGGAGCTGGGTAGCCCGGATCTGATTGCGGATTGGAAACTTGGTGGCGAGCCGATGCTCGGCCTCGGTGCCGGCGCCAATCTATTCGCGAAGCGACTTCTTTCAGGACCGGGCAAAGCCTTATACGACATTCTTTCGGACTACTCCCACCCATCTCTTGTGTCGATCGAGTCGCAGACGCGACTTGTCGACGACGGGAAGGTTGCGTCGCACCCGTGGGTCGTCCCAGTCGACTTCGTTGAACACCAGTGTCGATGGGCGTGCACCATCCTTTACAAGACTTACCAGCTTGCCTCCGAGTATCTGGGCGTGGACCCGGCCGCCCTCGAGAGATGGGCGGACGGCGCTCCAGCGGATTGGTTCGATCCAGTTACATAGTCTTTGCGTGGGGTTAACGATGGCGGAGGACGAGTCGTAGCGATCTCACTCCGGAATCGCTCCTCTCATCGGCTTGAGCCAGAGGCCGTGCAGGCGGCGATCCTCAGGAAGGTGAGGCGGCACCTTTATGTCCACCGGAAGTTGTCTGGACACTCGCTTAGGATGATCGGACCTTCCGGGTCTACTTGGCGACTTTGCGCGGTTTCGAGACGACGAGTGCGTGCGTTGCGGCGACCTCTGGCGCAGCGAGTTCCGACGCGGGTCCAGAGAGCTCGCGCTGGTGGAAGCGGAAGCGCGCTGACGGTTCGAAGTCTCACCGTGGGAGATCTCTACGCGGGAGACCTTATGAGAGTGGGTCGCGCACTGTCAGGTGCGCGCCACGAGCCAAACGTCGCGGACGAAGCAGGCGGGGGGCGACCCGCATGCGACGAACCGCTGGCCGAGCTACGCCAGGTTGATCAAATGCGTCGCAGTCGGGGACTGAAGCAACTTCATTGAGGGCTACGCGCCGAAGCATCTGTTGCGAACCGCCCGGGGCGGGTAAGCGCGTTGGGGTATGCCGTCGTGCGCAGCGTTTAGGGAAACCTCACCCCGTTCATCTGTGGCCGAGGTGGGGTTCGGGATGCGATGGCGCTCAACGGCGCCGCCAGCGGATAGGCACGATGCACAACTACGGGGGGGGGTGTGCCAGCGGTCGACCAGTCGACTAGATCTGCCACGCCCAGCCAGGCATGGTACGCCGCGGTTTGCCATCGGTTGTGTCCATAGGCTGACTCACTGCTCGCGATTTTGTCCTCCAGGGCCAATTTGACGACGGTGGCCGTCGGGTGGGGATCGACGAGGCGGAGCGTTGCAGCAAATCCCTCGAACTCTTGAATGGCTGGATCCACGTAACGGCGCGCTAAGTCCACATCATCAACAAATTGTTGCAACGCCGCCCACTGGTCATCAGCGAATGAGCGATGGCGCTCCGGATAGAAGCGAAGGTCATGCGGTTCTGCTATGTCGACGACCTCCGCTCGCAGCCAAGGCACGTCTGCAACCCAGTTATCGAAATATGGGCTGACCGTGATCGACCCATGTCCAACGTTCCGCTCGAAATTGCAGTCGCGACACGCAGGAACGAGGTTCAATGGCTCCACAGTCAGGCGTGGATACCTCGACTGCGGAAAGGAATGTTCGACGGTTCTTGGTACGGCGATGTGGCAGAAGGGGCAGCGGAGTCCGCCAATGTCGAGGATGGCCCTCCATATGCGGCCGCCGGGAGCGCTGTCTCGGAGGCGGTTCTCATAGAATTTCTTCATGTCCCGACTAACGACAGGCATAAACTGTGCAGGCGCCAGCGAACGTAGCGCTCGCCTCGACGCGGCGTCGTAGAGTGCGTCTTCCTCGGCTTCGATGCTCGACAAGTCTCGGAGAATACGATCTTTCACTGGTCCCGGATTCATCGTCGGTAAGCAAGCATCTCGGACCTCTCGGCCCGTCAGAGGAAGCGGCGAGATCATTCGCATCACATGTCCTCGCTATTGCGACGAATCATCGAACGTAGAAGAAGTTTGGCTTCATCTCCGATTTCGCCGTCCAGTCGGCGGATAGCGTCCTCGTACGAGGTTGACCTTGCAGCGACATCACGAAGAAAGGCGTGGTAGCCAGACCGGTTCATTTCCAGGTCGAACACCTCTCGGGTAAGTACCCCGAGGTTTGCTCCAAAAGTCTCGATTGAAGGTCGCTCGATGCGCGGACCTGTCCCAGCGCTCCAGATGATCCACGCGCATCGGCGTGGAACTTCCTGCAGCACAACGGGTGAGTGCGTCGCAACGATTGCCAAGCCGTTGATTTCCGTCATCAGGTCTGAGAGCCCGCGCGTAAGTGCCCCCAGCAGAGGTGGATGCAGATGCGATTCGGGCTCATCCAGGAGGACAAGAGTCTTCTCCTCGCAGTACCGCACAAGACTCGCCACCATAAGGATCGCGATCTTGTGGCCGGAGCTGAGGCCAGCGAAGTCGAGGTCTTCTAACGCGTGCGCTTCGTAGATTCGGTGGGAATCGAGCACCCGGTCCGCATCAGCTAGCAACCTTAGAAAGGGAAGCAGTCGTTCTGGTCGCTCCGCCAGACATCCCAACGTCTCTTCGCGAACGTGCTGTCCCATCTCCATTTCGCTCGCACGTGCCGCTCCTGCAGGTGTGAGGCCGGGCCGGGATCCGGTCGCTTCCGGTTGGCTGATCCAGGGTAGGCGGATGTTCGTAATCCGGAACTCGAGCTGGTCTGAACTGTTGCGAAGACTAGGGGGAAAGGTGTCGAAGGCGCTGAAACTGATCGAGAGAAGCCCGGCGATCTGCTCCGGATTGGAGACTGTAAGTGGGCTGGATCGCAGCGGATACTCGACGCTTCGCTCGAATGCCCACCGAATGTTCGAGAGCGCCGTCGTCTTCCCGGTCCCATTCGCGCCGATAAGAGCGTGAACGTTGCTAGGGAGCGAACGGTTTCGGTTCACCTCGAACCGCATGTCCGGTGACTCATTGTCAAGGCCAGGGTCGAGCTTGATCGTGAGGTTAAACCCGCGCTTCTGCAGGTCACCTGTGAGGATCCGTGTGTATTGATCAGTCACCGTCCGTATCGACACCGAGCGCATCAGAGAGCGCTGGACCACGTCCTCATCGCTATACCTAGACAGCAACGATGGAACGGCGGCGAAGTCCTGGAGCGCTGTGAGAAGCTTCCTTGCGTCGGTCGCCCCGAGCCGATTTACCAGATTCTCGTAGAAGCTTGCATCTTGGCCGAGCGAGAAGAAGCCCTCATCCAGCTGCTGGAACTGATGAGGCAATTCCACAGACTCCGTCTCGACTCCAGCCTGTGAGAAGTAGCCTGGGACCAGACCAACCCGTCCGATCTTGGTCACGCCAACCGGCACCCACTCCGTACCGCGCGCGAGGAGCAGATCGAATGTAGTGCCGTACCCGAAGTCGTTCCATGAGTTGCGGCGGAGCTTCACAGAAGTGTGGCCCCGACCCCGCTCTGGACGGCCGCCGGGGTCGACGACAAAGTCGAATAACAAACGCGCCCCCTGTTGGTCGTTCGGACGTAGCTACTGCGTCGTCTGGCGCACTCAGCCGCCACTGTTTCCCACGATACCGATTTCGCGCTCGCCCAAGCTCCTCACTGCAGGGCCTTCAGCAGCCAATGTGACGACTCCGAAACCCCACGCCCGGCCGATGTCGAGACGCTCACAATCTCTGACATCCGCCGGGGCGGACGGTCCAGTCTGTCGACCGATCGTCGCAAGCAATCTAGGTGGTGACCTTCGGCTCAGGTGATGCGAAGGAGTCGACCCCGCGGCACGAGACGTCCTTGGGTCTGACTCCCCATGCAAGGTCTGCCTCGGCGTCAAGGACGTAATCATGCATCGACGCCGAAGGCGCGCAGCAGCGGCACGCGCGGGATCATCCGACGCGGGCCGAGCTGGATCGTGGGGATGGTCCCGTTCTCGATGCCAAGCTTGATCGTGCGGTAGTCGACGCCGACGAGCTTCGCGGCATCCTTCATCGTCAGGGCAAGCGAATTCGGCGATGAGTTCATGGCTTTCTCCTTCGCTGGATGGTAGATGTCATCACTTGCTCACGCACTGTACACCCGTGAGTGCACGATGTCATCACTTGCTCGCGCTTGCAGGAACTGGGAAACTCGCAGCATGCCTGAACTCTCGATCGAACTGATCGACGACGAGATCCTCGACGCCGGCGACGGCATTCACATTCCACGCTCGTGGGTCGCCGTCGTGACCGGAATTCCTGACGTTCCGGGTGCCGTGCGTGCGCACGTCGTGTACGACCCGACGCTGCGGCGGGCAGCGGCTGAGTCGATTCGAGTGGATCGGAGCGGCCAGGGCGATGAGGTGACCACCACGCTGCTGCGCGACCTCCGAGTGCAGGCCATCGTCAAGTGGGCTGCGTCTCGCGTTGTCCGCATCGACGGCGGTCTGTCCGAGCCCGAGACCTACGGACAGTACCTCAGGCGACTGCGGGCGGACGAGTCGCGCTCGGAGGACCAGAACCTGCGCGAGGCTGTCAGGCTGTACCGGCTCGCCTCGGTCATCAACGACGGGCCACTCAAGCTCGTCTCGGAAGAGCTCGGCGTCAGCGTCAGCACCGCGACGCGCATGATGAATCGGGCCCGTATTGCCGGACTTGTCGACGAGGCCACCGGTCGCGAGGTGCTTGTCCAGGCTCGCGAGCAGCAACTCCGCGAGCAGTTCACCGGACCCGTGGTCCGACCAGGTTCATCGGGGCCTTCGATCGGTCGCTGACACCGCTGGGATGCGTCGAACCGCATTTGAGCACTATGCCAAACAGAACGCGTCTCTATGAGCATAGCGCCCAAAACCGCACGCTTGAGCCCCCAGCCAATACCGGCTTGGCCGCATCCAGTTCTGAGATGGGTCTGAATCCCGCTCCAGGACTGGCAAGTCCTGCCCGCATTTTGGCCGCATTCCATTCGCCGCTGGCTGTTTTCGGACGTCGCTGGATGTCGCAGCGATCTCAAAAACCCGCGTAATTCCGCGGAAGTTGTCGTTCGACGTCGCTATGCAAAATGCTCAAAACGTGTTCGAGTCCCTCCAGGGGGCATCGTGCTTTTTTTGTACGCTGACCGGGGATTTATCTCGACCAACCAGTGCGAATCAGGCGAATAGTTCGTCGAACTCGTCCGTGCGCACGCGCGGCGCCGCGGCGGCCTGCTTGATCGCAGGCTCGGGGTTGACGGCGGCCGTGCTGACCGACTCCATGAGAGCGCGGGTGAGCCCGGTCAGGAACCTGCTGGGCTTGGCGGCGACATGCTTTGCCAGGAATGCGGTGGGATGCGTGGGCAGTTGCGAGGGCACGTACACGTCGAGGGCGTCGCGTGCGCGGGTGAGCGCGACATAGAAGAGCCGCTCCTCCTCCGCGAGCCCGGCGCGGGAGGTGAGCGCCATGTCCGAGGGCATCGCGCCGTCGTTCACGCGCAGGAGGTGCACGGTGTCCCATTCCAGGCCCTTGGCGGAGTGGATCGTGGACAGGGTCAGCCAGTCTTCGTCGAGATGCGGCTGCTTCGCCCAGTCGCCGGCGACGTTCACCGGGTCGATCGCCTGCTCGCTCACGAACGTGCGGAGATCGCTTTGTCCGGCAGCGGCCTGTGCGATGCCGTCGACTTCGGTCACCCGACGCTGCCAGTCCGGGTAATGAGCGCGCAGTAACGGATCCACCGCGCCTCGGCATGCCTCGACCAACTCCGGTACGGCCGTCGTGGAGTCGACGGCGCCGAGCAGCGACAGGGTCGACGCGAGCCCGGTGCGCGCCTTCGCTGGTGCCGCCGCGACCGCGTCAGCCGTGCGATCGCCGCCCCCATCCGCGAGGATCCTGGCGAGTACGCGCGCACTCGCCTTGCCGATAGCGCGGTGCCGGGTGAGCAGCCGGTACCAGGACACCTCATCTGCCGGATTGAGCACCACTCGAAAGCTCGCCAGCAGGTCGCGCACATGCGACGTCTCCAGGTAGCCGATCCCGCCGAACTTGTGGAACGGGATCCCCCGCACCTTGAGCTCCACCTCGAGCTGCGCGCTGTGGGATCCGGTGCGCATCAGCACGGCCTGCGAACGCAGTGGCGTGCCATCGACGTGCGCGGCGAGGATGCGGTCGGCGATCACGCGGGCCTCGTCGTCGGCGTTGCGGCAGGTGACCAAGGTCGGCCGGGCGCCCGGCTGCGGACGGTCGGCGACGAGACGCAGCCTCAGTTCGCCCGGCCGCACCTGGTTCGCGAGGTCGAGGATCGTCTGCGTGGAACGGAAGTTGCGTTCGAGGCGCACGAGCGTGGCGTCAGGGTACGCCTCGATGAGCTCGAGCAGGTGCCCGGCGCTCGCCCCCCGGAACGCGTAGATCGCCTGTGCGTCGTCGCCGACGACCGTCAGCCCGCGGCCGTCAGGACTGAGCCCGCGCACGATGTCGACCTGCAGCTGGTTGACGTCCTGGTACTCGTCGACCAGCACCCAGTCCCAGCGCGCCCGCAGCCGCGCTCCGACATCGGGGTCGGCGACCAGCGCCCGCAAGGCGATGAGCAGATCATCCAGGTCAAGCAGGCCGCGCTCGCGCTTCCGGTCGCGGTAATGGCGCAATAGGCCGGCGATCGCGTCGGCCTGCTCGAGCGCCCAGGGAAACTGCTCTTCGATGACGGCACGAGCCGGGGTCGCGGTGTTGATCGCGCGCGAGGCGATGTCCGCGATCGTGCGTGTCGTGGGCAGCCGCACCTCCGTGCCGTCGAGCCCATGCTCCGCGCGCAGCAGGTCGATCAGGTCGATGACGTCGTCGGGATCGATGACGGTCACGTCCTCCAGCCCCAAATGCTGCGCGTGCTCGGCGACGATGCGGTGCGCGACGGCATGGAATGTGCCGCCGGCGATGCGCTGCGCAGCCTGCGGGTCGCCGCACATCACGGCAGCGCGAGAGAGCATCGCGGATGCCGCGCGCCGGGTGAACGTCAGCAGCAGGATCCGTTCAGGTGCGACCCCCGCCTCGAGCAGCCGCGCGACCCGCGCGGTGAGTACGCGCGTCTTCCCGGTACCGGCCCCTGCTGCGACCACAAGCGGCCTATCGCCGTGCTCGACGGCCTCAAGCTGCGCGAGATCCAGCCCGGCGAGCGCATCAGATGTTGCCACGGAGATGACGGTAAGGAGACCCCCCGACATTCAGCCATCACGACCGCTTCGCGGAGATGCTCAAGCGGATCCGTGTGGTCGGGCCGGAGCGGTATTTGAAGTGCGCGGCTCCCGCCCTCTGAGGGTCGTCGTGCGGACGTCCCGCCGGAGCCGCGAACTAGGCGGTGACAGCGGTTGCGCGGATGGACACGAGGATGCCGGGCAGTTCGACGCCTAGCTTTGCAGTTCGCAAGCGCCTGCCGCGTCTGCTCCTGGATGGTGTCGCCGGCTCGCTTTGAGCACGTCGATGGGGCACTCGATTGGCCTGCGGTGACGACACAACGCGGTGCGGTCTCGCCGTCGCGCGAGGACCTTTCCCGTCAATTCACTCTTGTGTGCGGGTGCGAGCAGGCGGTCGCCACTTGATCGCGTAGTGGACGATGACGCCGGCTAGATAGGCGGTCAAGATCCACGGCGCCCAGATCCAGCCGTGCGCGGTTGCTGCGACGTGAACGATGTTGTTCTCGTCGTCGTTGTTGAAGCCGTGGGGGCGATACCCCGCTCGCACAGATCCATCGGGGTCCGGCGGCCAACCATCGAGGTAGATGTTCTCTTTCCGGATTGTCGAGTCATCGCTGACCCAGACGCCGATGCTTCGGCATCCGCCCCTCCCTTTCGGTTCGCAGTCCTGCTGGGTGAAGGTTCCCCAAACGACTGGCTCGTTCGCGCTGACCATCCCACCAACGCCCAACACGATTGACACGGCTAGCAGCGCTGTGATCACTGAGAAGAACAATGCGCGCCCGGCGGTGCCAAGCGGTCGGTGCCACGATGGGCCGCGGGAACGGGCGCGGTCGCGTCGAAGACTCACCTTTCGTCATGCACGCGCGAGTATGCGCGACGGTAGGTGCCCATGAGCATTCGTCGAGTCTACGAAGTTGAGCGAACGCCATCGACCGCGTCCACAATCCTCGGCGGTATCGGTTCAAGGCCGCCCCAAGACCGGTCGTTGACCGCGCGTCAGTCGAGCTCAGGCGGAGAGACGCTCGCCTGTGTGGGTGCCCGTCACTCTGGACTCAGCAGCGAGCACGTCAAGCGAGAGTTTCAGCGCCGACGCGACGGCGGTGACGATGGCGAAGGAGGGGGTGACCAGTCGACCCGTCTCGATCTTGCGGAGGGTCTCCGGGGAGATTCCCGCCGCCGACGCGACGTCGAGAATCGAACGACTCCCGCGGGCATGTCGCAGAAGAGCGCCGAGACGCCGACCCCGCTCGATGGCCTCCGGGCTGTGCGGCAAGCGAACCATCATGAGCTCGATCATACCGGTATAGTTTGACCGGTATTTTCATACCGCGCGAATTGGAGCAACCATGATCGAGATCTTCCATCCCTCGGAGGTCGCCCGCGCTCGATCGGCCGGCGCCGTGGTCGCAAACACGCTGAGCGAATTGCGGGAACGAGCGAGGGTCGGAGTGAACCTCCTGGACATCGATGATTGGGCACGTCAGCTCATCGTCAAGGCGGGCGCGCGGTCCTGCTACGTCGACTACGCGCCATCGTTCGGACACGGACCCTTCGGTCATTACATCTGTACCGCCGTGAACGACGCCGTCCTCCACGGGATGCCGCACGACTACACGCTCGAAGACGGAGACCTTCTCACCCTCGACCTCGCGGTGCTAAAGGATGGGATGGCGGCCGATGCCGCAATCAGCTTCATCGTTGGTCCAACCAAACCCGCGAGTAGCGTCCGGCTCATCGAGGCCACAGAGGCGGCCCTCGCGGCCGCTATCGACGCAGCTCGCCCGGGGAACCGCATCGGCGACATTTCTCACGCCATCGGCGCCGTGCTCGAGGACGCCGGCTACTCGATAAACACAGATTTCGGCGGGCACGGCATCGGCTCCGTCATGCACGGCGACCCCCATGTGGCCAACACGGGCAGCCCCGGCCGCGGCTACAAGTTGCGCCCCGGTTTGCTTCTCGCCCTCGAACCCTGGGTGATGGAAGACACGAACGCTCTGATCACCGACCCTGACGGATGGACCCTTCGCAGCGCCACCGGCTGTCGTACGGCGCACAGCGAACACACCATCGCCATCACCGGCGGCGCCCCCGAGATCCTCACTTCAGCGCGATAGCACACGACGGTCGTCCAGCGCGCCGATACATAGGTGGGTAGACGGGACTCGAGCCCGTTGCTGAGTGGAACGCACGCCGGTCCGCATGCGTGCGTCAGACGCCTGGTCCTTGGCGCCGCGCGCCTATGTTGTTCTGGATTAGCGGCTGAACGGCACCGTCGTTGGTAATAAACGCACCAGCTCGTCGCTTGCCGTGGTTATGGACACGAAGACGCGTTCGCTGTTGCAATCGCCTCTCGGACAGCGGTGCGCGCAGCGCACTCCGAGACGCTCGCTCAACGGTCGCGAGTACATCCTTGACAATCGTCTCTCGGTGCCTTCTGTTGTCGCCGAGCCAACGCCGGACATAGTCGATGGCGAACAATGCCGCAGTGACGAATAGCGTTGCGCCGGTCGTCAGGAAGCCGACAAGGATGGGGTCCATGAAACGAAGGTAGAGCTCGACTCGGACATCGCTTCGTCGGCAGCCTGGTCTCGATGCCCGGTCGGCTCCCTGCGGTACCGGCCGCGCGATGATCGGTCGTCGTGCGATCGCCCTCGATCGTGGCATCATGCAGAAATGGGAGACGTCGCGGCGGCAGATGAGGACTATTGGGCGGGAGGACGCCGAGCTCACATCACGACGGGGCCGTGACCGGTCGACTGCTGTTCCTCTATCCTGACTCGCGCGAGCCTTGGTGGACATACGTCATCGACGCGAGCCCGCACGTAGACGCAGCAGGCGAGTTCTACGCAGACGAGCGCGACCTCCCCGCCCGCCTGACGGCCGAATGGGGTCTGCGCTGGATTCCCCGCAGCTCACAAGAGCAAGAGCTGGAGAGCAGCCGGTTTGACTGGCGTCCCACCTTGACCGGCACAAGCTGGCTCGCACCCGCGCCGCCGACCTTGTGAGCAGCCGGCGCGCTTATGGGTCCCTTACCGAACGGCGTCTGCAAGGACCTCGTCGATCCACTCATGGCGGTCTAGCGCTCGGACTTCGCCGGCAGTCACCCATCGCGTCTCGAGAAGCTCCACGCTCTCCAGTACGAGGTTGGTAGTGGGCAATGAGCACCGGTATGCGACGGTCACGTAGCCGACGCGGTCACCGTTTGGGTACACCGCCTCGAGTGCTTCGCCACCGTAGGCGCCGACGATTCCGTGGGTGGACGAGTGAACCCCGAGCTCCTCGAGCACCTCGCGCCGAACGGCCACCTCCGGCCGCTCGCCAGGTTCGACGCCGCCACCGATGAGGCTCCAACGTCGTGAGTCGCGTTGGCGTGCCAGGAGGAACCGATCCGCCTCCTGGATGACAGCAGTGACACCGGGCAGGAGGAGAAACTCCGTTCCGATCCGTGAACGGATCGCGGTGACGTAGTCGGAAGCTGGCACCCGTCGACGCTATCGCGGGGACGTCAACAGCCGATCCCCATCTGGGACGCCTAAAGCACGACCCAGCTCGAAGCCCTCGAGTGCCGGCGTGGCAACGACTTCATTCGTCGTTCACTTTGAGGTGGGCGATTGGCCTCAGCGGGTGAAAGCTCAATGACGATTCGGCGTCCTGCGACGATAATCCCCGGACCCTTATCCGGCGTCGGCGCAGGAACCGGAATCTCCTGCTCGGCCTCCCAGACGATCCGGGCGTTGTGGGCCGACGGATGAAACAGCTCATCGAAGCCGAGAAGCCCGCCAGACGAAGGTTGGGACTGAGCATCCACCTTCTGACGACGGCGCACCGAGAACCCTACCCACGCGAACACGATCGGGATCGCCAGGACGATCGTGATCGTGCCCCATCCCATCACGTCGCTCATGGCCCCACGCTACGTCGACATGTGCACGGCGGCCTCCACCCACAGACGGACTCTCAACAGCGGTGTGCGTAACACCCACGCGGTGACCGGCACGGGTGCGCGCCTCCCACCCGCGGCCAGCGCTCTGCACCTGGTCGACCGTCAGCCCGACTGGCTTTGGGTCGGCGCGCGTCGATGTTCGCCGCGTGCTCCCGATTCGGGCTGATTAGGTCGCAGCGAGCCAACACCCCTTGACGTCAGTGAGGAAATGGGCAGCGCGGTTTGCTAGCAGCAGTTGCCTCGCCTGTTAGCGAAAGCTGCAATCGCTACCCCGCTCGCGAGCGAGTCGGTCTGTGCTCGGGTAGCCGTCCCTCAGTGCGACAGCTCAAGTCGTACAACCGGATCGTCCCACGCGCCGGCGTCGCCGCTGGTTGCGGTTGTCGAGTGGACAGGCACCGGTTGCCATCTTCGTTGGCAATCCGCGCGGCGCTTTGGCTCCCCCAGTCGTTCACTGGATGATGAGCGAGTGACAACCAGCTCCACTGGCAAGCGCCGCAGACAACTTGGTGCGGTAGCAGTCTGTATGGCTGTCCTTCTCTTGGCGGCCGCGTGCACGGACTCAGACTTCAGCCTGTCCGAAGAGGACGCGTACGGGACGTGGAGTGCTGGCAGCGGGTTGCCCACAACACTCGAACTTGCTGACGACGGGACCTTCCAGGCGACCGCATGGCCGGTCGATGTCGGCTGTAGTGGGCATCCTCCACGGGCGGCGAGCGAACTTCTCGAGTCGGAGACCATCGACTTCACTGGCACTTGGGAGGAGGGAGATGATGCCTCTCAGAACCGAATCAGCCTGATGCCAGAGTCTGAGGCGTGCGGCACGCCTCGGATCAGCGCTGACTTCCGCAGTGAAGACGGTGTCCTGTACACCTGCACCCTCTTGGGCGTACATGTCGATCTAGCGAGAGCCGAGAACTGGTTCATTCTCTACCTGAGTGAGCCCGAGGCAACCCCGGACTCAAGTCGCTGCTTCAACTACAACTAGGGCGCTTTGACAACGAATGGGCGGCGCGCTGAGGGTCTGAGACGGTAGGCAGTTTCGGCCGGCTCGTCAAGGGGTCGCTCAGCGCGCAGCTCTGCAGATCAGGACGGGAAGTCAGGTGACTGTCCGTACCGCGCGAGATCTCCGGTGATCCATACCTTCCGGCGAAGGAGTTGCGTGAGCACCTGTTCCGCGTCGCGAAGTCCGTCGGCGTGGGGAGCGTCCGGAAGCACGAACCACACCTCGTCTTCGCCGTCCGTCGGAACAAACCGCGCGGTTGCCGACTCACCCAAGAGTCGCATCGTCGCAGCGACGGCACTGCGTTGCCCGATGTTGGTTCCTCGGTCCAGTCCTTCTGCGCTCGCCATGTCCCCAGTATCCGAGACAGATTGCCGAATTGTGTGCGCTCGGAAGTCGGTCCTCGAGAGGGCGACGCTCGAGTGGCGGACCTGCATGGCGCATCAGGTCGGTCAACGCCGTTCAGGCGAGTCACCGTGTTGGCCCACACCCAGCAGCGCAGCTGCATCTCCCTGATGGTGAATTGGACATGTCGTTCTATACCACGACGACAGAGTCGACGAGCATTGCGTGGGGCCGAACCGCACCCATGCTTGCCGGGCTTCGATTACGGGTTCCCCCGGTCGAGTCGGTAGAGCACGGCGGACCGGCGTGAGGGCCTTCTGCGATCAGACGAGGTCGGCCGCGCCGGGGAGCTCAGAATAGGCTGAGCGACGTGATGCCAGCGCGCGAGCCGGAGCCCGCCTTCTGGGTGCGACTCGATCTGCCGGCGTCCGAGGCCGATTGCGTCGAAGGCCTCGCGGAACTCCTCCGCCAACTTCGCGTGCCTGCGGCCGTGCGTCACAGTCCTTTCGAAGGCGGCACGTTCGCGCTTGTTCCGTTAGACGATGACGGGTCGCCCCTCGCGGTCGCCGCCACATATGGCCCGGAACTGCGATGGTCCCTGCTGGGCCGGGACCGACTCATCAACAGCCTCAACAGTCTGGCTGGTCGAGGAAGCACTCTTGACGGTGAGCGCATCGAACAGCTCGCCGGTGAATCCGATGATGACCCGGGCCTCGGCGACACCGCGCCGGGTGGACCGGGGCGCGTCGACGCGATCGCTTGGACGACGCATGAGAAGCCGGGTGTGCTGGCGACTCTCGGGGCGCGATTCGACATGTCGTTCGTCGCCGTCGACGCCGGGGAGATGGGGCTCGCGCTCACGGTCCACGATCCGGCGGACCGTGACAGGGCATTCACAAACGGCGTTTGGGCGATGACCGACGGCATCGCCATGTGGCGAAGCGGCGAGGAAGCCTCCGCGGCCTTCATACATCGCCGTAGCGCGGTCATCATGACGTGGCGGACGCCGTGGCTGCGGGTCGACCCGAGCAAGCCTGGCCAAGTCGACCACGACGGTGCAACGGTGAGCGCGATGCTCAGTGATCTCGCGCTCGACGACGGCGACCCTGCTGCGTGGGTCACGCGGTTTCGCCTCGACCAGGAGCGCGGCGACCGTCTGCGTGCGCTGTTTCGGCGAGGACCGCACGCTGCAGCACTTCAGGACCTATGTGAGATCCTCCGGATTCACCCATCACTGCTCGTGGTCCTGTCCGACGATGGGGAGTCGAACGCCGACCGCACCATGATCACTGCGCGCAGCGCACGTCAACAGTTCCGGGACGAGATGCATGCCGCGGCCGCGGCACCCGGGCCGCAGAGCTTCCGCGGCCGACACCCTCGGATATGGCTCGGGCTCTCGGCCGTTGTGATCCTCGTTCTCGCAGCCGTCGCGGTGATGGGCTGGTCCGACGGCCGCCCGACGGCTCTGCTCCCGGGCCTCGTTGCCCTGATCTGGACGGCTAGCCTCTTGAGCGACGGATCAGTCCGACGAGCTCGCCGGGGCGATTCATCCGAGCCCGCACCTGTCCGCGACGGGCACGATCGTTGACGCCCGAGCCGCGGTACATGGCAAGGATGTCTCTGCCGTGAGGCGTCGAGATGGAGCGCATTCAGCGAGAGCGCTGCGCGGAGCTCTGCGCATGGACCGGGACCGGCGGCGACATCCGATCTGCGGGGTGCGTCCGAGCCCGCATGGTGGACGTTGACGTGCGCGGCGGATCGCTCGTTTGCGGCGTCCGCAAGCCGGTCATCAGCGCGCGCGATTTAGTCGGATTCGTCGTTCGCTGCGGTCTCGATCCAGTCGACGGCTTCATCCGAGAGAAAGAATCCGTCCGGTCCTGACTCGCCGACCCACCACGCGCTCGAGGTCACCGCGCCGCCTGCCGCCGCAATCTTGCTCCGCACTTCCGGTGACACCGCTTCGCCGTTGTGGGCAATGAGCCACGCCTTGGCGTCGGAGTCCAGCCTCGCCCACCACTCGATGGTTTCCATGCGGCCACCATTTGCACCAGCTGGAGCCGACCGAAAGCGAGTCGCCTAGCGAGCCGGTGGGCGCTGGTGCCGCTCCATGGGCTGCGCGCCTTCGCGGCGGCGTTTCCGCCACGGAATCACGACCCATTCCAGGACATGCTCGAGCAGCGTTAAGAAGACGCAGCTCAACACCGCGACGACCTTAATCCACATCGGGAACGGCAGCACGATCAGGATCAAGATCGGAACAGCGAGTAGGGGCAGGAAACGGCGTGCCCATGACGCCAGAAACTGCCGCACCGATCTCACAGAAGCCACCCTAGGTCGCCCGAGGGCTTCGGTGAGGAGCCTGCTGTGCAAGGCCGGCCGGTGGCTCGCAGGACGGTCGTTCTCCGAGCACCAGCACGGTGAGGAGCGTTTGTCGCGCATACGGCAGACGGCGACTGGGATGCGGAGTGCTCTGACGAAGTGAAGTCCTGCACGATCCATTGCCGGAAGCTCCGCATCCGGCGCTCGAACTGGTCGCCGTGCGGGGCGGTCAGCCTTGGCTGGCGCGGACGAATCCGGTTCTGAAGGCGACGGACACGGCTTGTGCTCTGTCGGTGATGCCGAGCTTTAGGAAGATTCGATGGACGTGTGTCTTCACCGTGGCTTCGCTCAGGAACATGTCAGTCGCGATCTGTGAATTCGATCGTCCGTTCGCCATCGCCGCGAGAACTTCCCGCTCTCGACGGGTCAGCTGCTCGATCTCGGCGGATGTCGGGAGCGAAGGCTCGGCACGTGAAGCGAGCTCGTTCAGCAAAGATCGCGTCACCGTAGGGTCGAGCCACCCATCGCCCTTCGCGAGCGACCTCACCGCCTCCGGCAGAACCGCGGGGGCGGCGCTCTTGAGCAGGAACCCCGCGGCGCCGGCTCGGACGGCGTCACGTACGGCGGTGTCGTCGCTGAACGTCGTGAGGATCAGGATGCCCGGCGGCCCGCCATGTTCGTCCCGGTAGTCGGGCGAGGTGAGGATGCTGGTCGCCTCGACGCCGTCCAGACGCGGCATTCGCACGTCCATGACGACGACGTCGGGTTGCAACTCTGCGACCAACGTCACGCCGGCCTGCCCGTCGGATGCCTCGCCGATGACCTCGATGCCGTCCTCGGCGTCGAGAAGCATGCGCAATCCGGCTCTGATGAGCGCTTCGTCATCGACGAGCACGACCCGCACGGAACGTCCCGTGTCAGCGTCCTCAGGCTCGGTCGACATGTGCTCAGTGTCCCGCGGACGAATGGTGTGCGCCATGCCCCTGCTTGAGCGATGGATCCGGCATCAACCCTGGGATCGACCTGTGGGATCGACGCGCGGGAGGATGCGCGGGCCGGGTGGACGCGGGAAGCTTGCCTCATCCGGAAGGGAGGTGTCATGGGAGACGCGAACCGACCGTCGATCTCGCGGCGACGCCGGCTTCGTCTGGCGTGGCCCGTGCGGTTCGATGTGCTGGTCGTCGGCTGTCTCGTTGCCTTCGACCTTGCCGTGCTATTCACGATCGACGGGCACCGGAGCGGCGAGTGGCTCCTGCTGCTCGCTATCGCGGTCATCACCAGCCCGCTCCTATGGAGATCTCACGCACCGGTACTCGCTCTCGCCGGCGTGATCGCTCTGCAGTGGGCGCTCCTGGCGCCCATCGGCGGCCTCACCGTCGGCGGAGGACTGCTCTGCATGCTCACCGTGGCGGTAGGCCTCGGCGCGGTCGCGGCTCGTCGTCACGTCTGGATCTCGCTGATCTGCCTGTGCGTAACGTACGCCCACACGACCCTCGTGTTCGTCGTCGCCTTTCCTGCGTCAAGCGCGGCTTGGAATTCCTTCGCCACCGCAGTCGTGTGTGCAGTCTCATGGGGGCTGGGCGCTTTCGCGCATGTGATTCGGACGCGGCTCGGACAGCTTCAGATTGATCAGGAGCGCGCAGCCGCGGCGGTGCGCGCCGAACGATCCCGAATCGCCTCGGAGCTCAGCACCATCGTCCGTGGCGCGGTGGCCGCCATGGTGGCCGAGGCGTCGGTCGCGCGGGTCACGATCGCGGACAATCGAGGCCGCGCGGTCGCTGCGTTCGCAGCGGTCGAGCGGACTGGAGTCGAAGCCATGCATGAGCTCCGGCGCCTGCTGCATCTGCTCCACGACGACCCGCAACTCGCCGTCGAGGAGCGAACCGAGCACGCCGACGACGCAGTCAGAGGGCGGTTTCGCGATCGCTTGACGATGGTCAGCGACCGCGATGCTCTCGTCACGATCAGCACCATCGCGGGAACGATGTTTCTGGCATCGCTTTCATACGAGGGTGGGATGCGGCTGCTGGCTAGCCTCTTCCTCGGTCTGACGCTGTGCGTCCTGTTGTGGCGTCATCAGTTCCCCGTGGTGGTCTTCGGATCAGTCATCGCCGCGACGGCGCTCGCGGTCGTCCTCTTCCACGGCGGCGACTTCGTGTTCGACAATCAGACCCCGATCATTCCGGTCCTGGTCGCCCTCGCCGCCGTGGCCAGCGCGACATCCCTGTGGACATCCATCCCGGCTTCGCTGATCGCCTGGGCGTACCTCTCCATCACAGCTTTCGAATACCCAGAGGTGATGGCATCGAACCTCATCGGCAGCGCGGCCATCGTTATCGCCGTGTGGCTGGCGGGCGTGGTCACGGGACGAAGGCGGCGGCAGATCGATCGATTGGAGACCGCTGGCGGCGCCGCCCGTCACGCGGTTCAACAGGAACGAGCGCGGCTTGCCTACGAACTCCATGACGTCATCGGCCACTCGATCACGGTCATGGTGCTGCAGGCTGCTGGAGCACGACGAATCATCGAGCAGAGCCCGGAGCGCGCGGCGGCGGCGCTCGCTCCCATCGAAGAGTCAGGCGCGGAGGCCATGCGCGAACTCGATCAGCTCGTCGTCATACTTGGAGAGGATGACGCGACCATCAGTCCCCACATAGCGGTGGATACGGCGCGCATCGGCGAACTGGACAGACTCGTCGAGCGAACCCGTCGCACCGTCAAAGACATCCACCTTGAGGTGATCGGCGCGCCCAAGCGCCTCGAACCGAGTGTGGATATCGCCGCCTACTGCGTCGCACGCGAGGCGCTCACCAACGCTGTCAAGCATTCCGGGATGGATGCGCATATCGTCGTCACGGTTTCGTGGATGCCACAGCTCGTGCGGGTTGAAATCGCCAGCGACCCCGGACCGGCGTTCACCGTGCCGACCCCGGAGCTGTCGGGAGGCTACGGCCTGCTGGGCCTTCGCGAGCGGGTGGATCTGGCAGGAGGCGAACTGCGCTGGTCCTCGAACGGCGAGACGTTCACGGTCGACGCGCGGCTGCCTGTTGCCGAGCCATCCGCACCTCCCGTGCACGCGGCCTGAACCGTAGGCGAGGCTGGCGTTGCGAGGCTCGAACCGCGACGGACGTACCGTGTGTTCGAGGGGTTCGGCCATCCGTTCAGCGAGGTGCCGACACGGGCAGAAGACCGCGCGCGCTGCCCGCAACAGGCCGGAATCCGGCCCCCCGCACGCATCGCAGCGAATGGCTTCCGAACGCCGCCCCCGGTCCGCAGACCACGCCGGCCCTCTCAGGCACAACGACTTCGCCCTCGATCGCCGATGACGCGGGGGCGGTCGAGAAGGGGGTCGGCGCTGCGCCGATGCCGATGGCCGTCAGCACAGTGATCGCCGCGACAGTCGAGAGTCGTCGCAGGCGGAACGACTCTCGTCGTTCACGAATGCGGGGCGATCGCTGTGTGCGCATGGCGTCCTCCCGGATGGCTGACTTGAGCCTGCTCCGGCGAGGGCACCCCGCACATCGACCCGGGGTTTGCATTCGCCTGTACACCAACGGGTGCACCCGATGTGGGATCCGCTCGGGGCAGTCCACCCCCGGATCGACGCCGAAGTGACGCCCCCAGGGCGACGCGGCTCCCGCCTAGTGACCGGCACTCTGAATCCACTCGAAGAAAGGATCCCGACATGGACAGCACAACGTCCGCCGGCGGAACGCACCTATCGCGTCTGATGTCAGGCGCCGGCGCTCTCTTCGGCGGAATCGGGCTCGCGTGCACGGCAATCATCCACTCCGGTCAAGCCATCGGCTGTGTCGGACTCGAGGAGTGCGCAAGTCGCCCGATGCGGACCACGACCCCGTTGATCGCGGTGATGGGCACCGCGGCCCTCGTCCTGCTGGTCCTCGGCATCGGGGGGCTGGCGCTCCTGGTGATTCGCACAGGTCTCAAGCCGACTACGGCGGGGGCGGGACTCATCCTGCTCGGGATAGGCGTCGGACTGCTGCTGACGGGGGGCATCATCCAAACGGCGCTCGGCGACTTCCCGTGGATGCCGCTGTTTGTCGGGCCGGGAGTCATCGCCGTGCTGGCGGGGATCGCGGTCGTCGCGTGGTGCAGTGCCGCAGTCGGACTGCTGCCTCTGTGGATGGCGATCCTTGTCGGCGTGAGCGCAGCCGGGGCGCTCGCATCGAACGAGCAGAACACGACGATCCTCTTCGTCGTACCGTTCGCGATCGCTCTGGCGCTCATGGGCGGATACCTGTGCGTGTCGGCATTCCCTTCCACCCGCTCGCGGGCATACGAGTCACGGGCCCGCACTAGCTGACTGAAGTCTCGGCGCTGGAGGAAGACCGGAGAGATGAAATGAGTACAGCACCCACTGAAGTAGCGACGTCCGAATCCAACGCGTCACCGGCGCGCACCGCTGTGGTCTCGCTTTTGTCAGCAATCGTCGTCGCCGCGGTGGCGGCTGCCCTGGGCAGCTGGGAGCTTCCAGCCGCGGCAGTCGCCTCGATCGCAACGGCATCCGGAGCATTGGTCCCGGCGTTGGCGATCAAACGCTCTGATCATCGACGAGCTCACAAGACTCGGACGAGTGAGCTGCTCACGGGGCGCTTCACGCGGCCTCCGGTCTACGTTCTGATCGTCGCGAGTGGGATGCTGGGCCTCGCCTTTCTGCTCAGTCTGGTGTTTGGCTACACGCTCGCATACATGACGCTGGCGGATGCAGAGTCGTCGGGCCACCTGACAGGAGCCGACTACAACGATCTGGTCGAGCGAGGCTCCGGAGCCGGCACGGCCGCAGGCCTAGTGTTGATTGTCATGCTCGCCGCATCCATGCCGGTCGGCAGGTACGTCGCGCACCGCATTCCTTCCCGTGCCTGGGCGTGGGGGCTTGCCGCCGTGCTGGTGAACGAGGCGGTGCTGTACGCGAGCGGGAGCCTGGTCGTGGGAGATTGGTCGCTGCCACCCAACGAGTACTTCGTCGTCTACACCTTGCCTGTCACGATCGGTGTCCTCCTGGGGATCTGGCGTGGGAGTAGGACCCGAGCACTGTTCTGGGCGAAACGGCTCTTCAAAGGGCTGTCGGAGACCGACCGTCGAACGGTCCTAAGCCTCATGGATGAATCGGTGTTGAGTGTGTCACCATCCGAGGCGTCCAGACGTCCACGTGAGATTGCCTGACCCGCCGGACTGCGACCAACCGTGCAGGCGGCGGTCGATGACGGGCAACCTGCCTCTAGCCGTCCAGGGATCCCCATGGGGCGCACGGTAAGGGGCGGTCGCCGAGCCATTACGGGCACGAGTAGTTGTGCGGTCAGTCAGCACGCGGGTCAAGGCGGAGGGTGGACGCCGCGGCTTCCGCGGTGACCATGCTGCGTGCTGCGAGATCGCCGTACTTCTTGCGGTAAGCGGCGTCGACCGCGGCAGCATCCGTCACACCGGTCGCCGTGACGATCACGTCGATCGAGACGTCGCCGACACGGATGCGTGCGGCCGCCGACCTGGCTGCCGCGCCGTACCATCCGGTGTCGCGCCGGTGCCATGTGCGGACGAAGACATCGGCTCCAGCGACGACGACCCAGATCGGGGTCCAGCGGCTGGGGCCGCCTTCGCGACGCGAAGCCGAGACCTCGATCTCGATCGCGTCGTCGAGCACGCGCAACTGCGCGGGCGTCCACGATGAACCGGAGTCGATGTCAGAGGGCGCTGGATCGGGCATGGATCAGCGCCTCATCTCGCCGAGCGCGGCGAAGCGAATCATGTGCGCCTCGCCGGCATGCAAGGTGTACTCCTGCAGCATCTTGATGAGCGACCATCGCAGCGTCCGGCCATGACCGAGCCCGCGCGCATCGAGCGACGGCGAGGCCGCGATCGCGGCATCCGCTCGCTTCACCTCTGTCAGCCACCCGCTGATGTCATCGCCGACGCTCTCCAGCGATCCGCCTGCGAAGTCGTCGTCGCCGGGGAAGTCTCGCGCACCCTCACCGCTCAGACCCCACGCGAGATATCCCGCCTCCATCTGCCTCATGTGGCGAACGAGACCCAGAACCGATAACTCCACGGGCGGTACCGACCATCGCATGGCCTGCTCCGCGGACAGGTCGCGGAGCTTCCGAAGCAACTCATGGCGCGGATGCTCGAGCCACGCAACAAGGTCCTCGCGCTCGTCGCCGGTGTCATCTGGCTCGCTCCAGCGCGACACGTCGACATCCGCGAGCACAGGAACGGATGCCTCGTGCTGGGCACGCTCGACATCGGATGGGTCGTTCGCGGGCCAGTCTCGCTGCAGGCCGATCGCGTCGGTCAGTGCCTCCACCGCGTCGGCGAGTTCGTCCAGCTCAGCCGCAGACGAGGCGGGCAACGCGGCCGCGATCCGCGACACCTGCACGAGCGGCGCTGCCCCTTTCGATGAGTTCCAGGTCATGGGCGTCATCCTCGACCTCGCGCGTCACGCTCGCTACAACCGGGTGACGTCGCGCGACAAGGAGGCACATCATCCCAGCTGACCAGCTACCTGATCCTCCGCCTCCGAGGGCTCAGTCCTGCGATCCGCAGACGGTGCGAACACGATGCTGACCGATTGAAGTCACCACCTTAGCGCCCCATAACTGCCCGCAGCGGATCCTCATCCGCGCGGGGGCACGCCCAGGGACCCCGACTGATCAAGGGCTATCGTCGGAGCGGTGAGCAGAGTCGTTCTGATGTGCGGGCCAGCGGGATCCGGAAAGTCGACCGTCGCCAGGCGGCTCGAATCCGAGGGCATGGTTCGCCTTTCATTCGACCAGGAAGCGTGGCGACGCGGCATCCAGACGATGCCCCTTCCGACCGACGTGCACGAAGACATCGAGCAAGAACTCCGCACCCGCCTCATCGCGCTCGTCGCGGCCGGCGCAGATGTGGTGCTCGACTTTTCGTTCTGGTCCAAGCGCGCCCGCCTCGCGTATCGGGACCTATTGCGCCCGCTTGGAGTAGTGCCGGAGACGATCTATCTCGCGACGCCACGAGCAGTCGCGCTCGAGCGAGTGGATGCGCGCGGCCACGGGCACGCCGACGATTACGCGCTTCCCAACGACGTCGCGGCCGAGTACTTCGACCACTTCCAGCCCCCGACCGCCGACGAAGGCCCGCTGACGGTACTCGGTGCCTCCGCGTTGCAATGAGCGATCGTCAACCGCATCGATTCCGCGACGATCGACCTCTTCTCCCCCACCGACAACGGCGAGCGACGCCGAATCTCGCGCGAATACGCCCTCGACCATGTGGTGCTCGCCTACGCGTCGACCGTGCACGGCATCCAGGGTGAGACTGCCGACGACTCCATCGTCGGTTCCGACGTCGACGCCGCCGGTCTCTACGTCGGATTGACGCGCGGGCGCCACCACAACGAGGCGATCGCCATCGGACGCACTGAGGCGGGCGCGCGCGAGCGCCTCGCCACCACCATGCTTTCGCGCGCGTGTCGTCAATTGAGGACGGGTCGCCCGCGAAGTAACCAATCGCGTCCAGCCTGCTCACAATTCGTGCACACTTCGCGGAAGGCGTGTTCTCCGCAGCTGACCAAGACGTTCACTCGAAGCGGTACAACTCCAGGTCCACGATGCCGGTGAAGCGCGTGTCGAAGGGAACGACACCCTGTCCGCGACCGGAGTACAAGCGATGGAAGCGCACCCCGCTGCCACCGCCGACCTCGTCGCCGTTGAGGACTCGGTGGACCTCGAGCTGTCGGGTTCGCTCGATCACCGATGCCACGAAGTAGCCGGTCGTCGTCTGGCCCGGCTGCAGCACAAAGCCCCGGCCTGCCACTCGCACCGAGCCCCCCATATCGACGGCGATGCCATAACCGATCTCACCTTCGTCGAGCATGCCGTGAGGATCATCCAACGACGCGACGAGCTCGATTCCTCCGATCGTCACGGGCGAGACGGGGTGGGCGCGATCAACGAAGAATCCCCGAATGCTTTCGGTGCGAGCGGTGGCGATCGTCTGCCGCATCGCCGAAAGCAGCCCGTACGCGTCCACGATCTCGTCGTAGTCCGGTGCACCCGTGTGCAGCGAATCCAGGCCGAATGGTGCTACGAGCTCGGCGCCGTGTTCACCAATCGCTCGGAACATGTGGGCGATGCCCAGCTGATCCCGCCTCATCTCGGGTATGACCAGGCGATCAGAGGCCGCGGCGTACGCGCGGCACGTCGCGTCGAAGTCGCCGAAGTAGATGTCTGGCGAGAAGAAGTCGATGGATGGCGCGAGCGCCCGCCAAAGTGGAAGCAGATGAGGGACCGGGCCGCCGCTCGGGTAGCCGCCGGGCTCCATGCCGCCGGCGACAAGCTGGTCGGCCGGTGTCATCGGATTCACCGCGTCGAGCCAGGCGTTGACGTAGAGGGGAACGTCGAGTTCCACGCGTCCGCGTGCTGCGACTTTCTCAATGTGCGTTGCGTATCCCCACGCCATCAGAGCCTCATCCGCCTCGGACCCGAAGACCTCCCTCCAGGAGCCCGCGGTTCGCGACCCTTCTGACTCCCACGCCGAGCGCAGGCGCCCGCCCCCGTCGCGCGCAGCGGCGATCACGGCATCAGGCACGTCCCGGTTCCAGTGCGTCTCGGCTACATCGCTCTCGTCGCGACGAGCACCCAGAAGCCCCGGTTCATTCTCGACTTGCACGAAGGGGACAACGTGCGCCTTTCCGGATTCACGCATACGCGCGAGGACCCGCGCGAAGGCGGTGGCATCGGCCGCAGCGATCTCTTCACCGAATGGCGAGATGTGGTGCATCGACCCGTTCGCTGATCGAGCGCGCGGAAAACGCGCACCATCTCGCTTGACCCAGCCGGGGACATACGTAGACGCCCCGTTCTTCCAGGCACCGAACCACAGCGGGATCCACCGCAGTCCCTCCGTCTCGGCCGCTTCCAACGCGGCGTCGACCAGCGAGAGGTCGAAGTCGCCTTCGCGCGGCTCGACGGTCTCCCACGAGATCGGCGCGAGCACCGAGTCGGCGCCGATATCGCGGACACGGCGGAAAGCCTCGCGGATCGAAGCAGGGCTGCTTGCGCTCGAGTTGTGGAGCTCTCCCCCTAGGAAGAGCTGTCGTGATGCAGTCATCGAGAGCCTTCGTCCTTCTGGAGCGTCGAGACCGACAGGAAGGTCCGCTCGGAGCTCCTCAGCCGACGGCGGGATCCGGTGACGTCGACCACCGTCTCGAGCGGTCGCGACTCGGCGTCAAAGCTCACCCACACGTTCACCGGCGACGGCTCGAGGACGAACTCGCCTGCGATGTCGGTGTATCCGAGCTGCGCGGCATCCAGCGTGAAGGTCACCCGCCGCGCCTCCCCCGCATCGAGCGAGACGCGTGCGAATCCCGCGAGCTGCTGTGCAGGGCGCGTGGCCCCGACGGTGTTCACGCGCGCGTAGAGCTGCACGACCGTGTCTCCGCTGCGCTCGCCCGCATTCTCCACGGTCGCCGCGATCCGCACCGACCCGCTGGTCGTCATCTCGGCATCCGCAACCAGGTCCGACAGGACGAACTCGGTGTAGCTGAGGCCGTGCCCGAAGGTATAGAGCGGTGTCGCCGGCATGTCGAGGTAGTGGCGGTCGACATCGGGCGGCAGCGGGTTGCGGTACCCGGTGCCGGCGCGCTGGTGGTGGTAGACGGGGATCTGTCCCGTATGGCGCGGGATGCTGTACGGCAGCTTTCCGCTCGGGTTCACCTCTCCGAACAGAACGTCGGCGACGGCCGCCGGACCGAAGGGGCCGCCGTACGACGACACGACGATCGCCGCGGCGTCCTGGATCACCTGGGGCAGCGTGTACGCGCGACCTTGCACGAGTACGGCGACGATGGGCTTCCCTGTCGCGGCGACGGCCTCAGCGAGGCGCACCTGTGCCGCGGGCAGCGCGATGTCGGCGGAGTCGCTCGCCTCGCCCTCGGTGCGCTCGCCATTGAACCAGAGACTCGCTCCGCCGAGCGCGAGCACGACGACATCGGATGCCGCTGCCGCCGCTACGGCATCCGCGATCGCATCCTCGCCGAGGTCGGTCGTCAGAGTGCTGCCCGCCACGACGTGGGTGGCGAGCGCGTGACGGTCGATCTCGTCGATGAGCGAGGTCGCGTCCAGCCTGTCGCGCACGAAATCCTCGATGGGCATCGAGGGGAACAGGCTGTTGTTCCATGCGGCCATGCCCGGATCGATCCCGACCATGTTGCCCATGCCGCCGCCCGACATGAAGGTGGTCATATCCCGGAAGGCCGGGTAGCTGTAGGTGGGGAACTGCAGCTTCACTGCATCGGCGTGGGGACCGATCACCGCCACCTTCGTGGCACCGGGTGCGAGAGGAAGCACTCCGTCGTTCTTGACGAGGACGACCGAGCGGCGCGCGAGCTCGCGCGACAGCCCACGTCCTTCGACGGCCACCTCCGCGATCTCGATGCGCTCGGCGGGGTAGGGGTTCTCGAACAGCCCGAGACGGAACTTCGCGGTGAGGATGCGGCGCACGGATCGGTCGACGTGTGCGATGTCGACGCGTCCGGCTTCGACTTCGCCGGCGAGCGCGTCGCCGTAGCCGTAGGGAACGGGGAACTCGGTGTCGAGTCCAGCCGCGATCGTCAGTCGGCCGGCGTCGGCCGGCGAGGCAGCGGCGCGCTGGCGGGTGTGGATGTGCTCCAGCGTCATGTAGTCGCTCGAGACGAACCCGTCGAACCCGAGCGTGTCGCGCAACAACGTGGTGAGCACGTCGGGGTTCGCCGCGGCCGGGACCCCGTCCACGTCCGAGTAGGAGTTCATGACCGACCCGAGGCCAGCCAACTGGATCGCGGCCTCGAACGGATACGCGTAGAGGTCACGCGTGCGCCGGGGGCCACCCTCGTAGGAGGAGAGGTTCATGCCGCCGGTCGGCAGGCCGTAGCCGACGAAGTGCTTCGCGGTGGCGATGGCGCCCGTGCGGAGATCGTCGCCCTGGAGTCCTCGGGTGTACGCGACGCTGAGCGCTGCGACGAGGTACGGATCCTCCCCGTAGGTCTCGTGCACCCGGCCCCACCGGGGATCCAACGCGATGTCCATGTTGGGCGACAGCGCCTGCCGCACGCCGACCCGGAGCATCTGCTGTCGGATCGTGTCGGCCATCTCCTGCACGAGGTCGGGACTCCAGGTCGCCGCGAGCCCGATCGATGTGGGGAACACCATATGCCCACCCGCGAGCAGGCCGTTCAGAGCCTCGATGTGCAGGAGCAGCGGGATGCCGAGACGCGTGCCCTCGATGGCGGTGCGCTGCAGGTCCCCGACGATCCGCGCCATCGTCGCAGGGTCGTCGACCCCGAAGTTGGAGATGTGGCCGGGCGCCTTCTCCAGCCACTCGTCGCGCACCGCCGGAGCGGAACCGTCGGCGAGCACCAGGTACCAGGGCGGCACGGAGACGAGCTGATGCGCCTTCTCACGCAACGTCATCTCGGCGAGGAGGCGGTCGGCACGCTCCGGGGCGCTGAGCGCGGTGTCGAGGTGGGCTGACTCAGGAGACACTGTGAACCTCCGTGTGGCTCGGGGACGGGTGTGGGTCGGTACCTGCGTGCGATGCCGAGGCTCGGGGCGTGAGGAGCAGCAGGATCAGTCCCGCCACGGGGAGCACGGCAGCCACCCAGGGCAGGGCACCGAGACCCCACGCTCCGACCACGAGCGCGCCGAGGGCGGCGCCGCCGCCGATCGCGACGTTGAACGCGGTGGTCTGCAGTGCGGCTGCGGTCGCACGCTGGTGCGGCGGTGCGATCCGCATCATCCGGGTCTGCAGCAGGATCGGAACGACAGCGAACGCCATCGCCTGCAGGAGTGCGGTGACGACGAGAGCACCGATCCCCCACGCGGCCGCGAGCGGGAACAGCGCGCTCAGGACCGCGAGCAGTCCGACCGCCACCGGCATCGCGCCGTTCGGGAAGCGGTCAGCGATCCGGCCGACGGCAGACACCGCGACGAATGCCGCAAGGCCCGTGCCGAAGAGGAAGGCAGGGATCGCCGCCGACGGGATGGCGGCGACTTCGCCGAGCCATACGACCGAGTAAGTGCCGTATGTGGTCTGCCCGATCACAACGAGCAGGATGATCGCACACACGAGCAGGATGCCCCCGAGTGCCGACGGCGTCGAGGCGTCGCGCGCCGACGCCTTGCGCGGTGCCGGCGGATTGGGCATCACGGCCGGTAGCAGCAGCGCGACCAGGAGCACGACGAGCACTGCAACAGCCGCAAGGGTTCCAAAGGCGACTCGCCACCCGAAGGCCTGACCAAGCGCATTGCCGAGCGGGACTCCCAGCACGCCGGCGACCGAACCCCCGGCCGCCGTGATCGCGGTCGCGCGTCCCAGTTGCGACGAGGCCACGAGATCGGCCGCGTATGCCGCAGCCACCGACCAGAACAGCCCGTGCGCCACCCCGCCTGCCCCGCGAGCGATGAGGAGCATTTCGAACGTGGGTGCCAGCGCGGTCAGGCCCGTCGCCGCTGCGATCCCGACGAGGGCGATGATCGCGAGCGGCTTGCGCGGCATCCGTCGAGTGAGGACGGCGAGCGGGGTCGTGGTGAGGATCACGGCTCCGGCGAACACGGTGATGAGCTGCCCGACATCGGTGACCGGGCGGTCGAACGTCTCGGCGATGTTCGGCACGAGACCGCCGGGCAGGAACTCGGTCGACATCGAGACGAAGATCGCGGCGGCGAGAACCAGGAGCCCGAGCCGCGGAAACGGCGAGCCGGGAGTTCTGTGTGTCGGGCGGGATACGGGGTGGCGGCGAAACCGGCGGGTCGATGCACGTTTCGTGGCACGGCTGTGCAACATGGCTGATGCCTTCTCAGACCCTTGCGCGCTGCCGGATGACCCAGGCGCACCAACGCCGCGAACGGTGGGGATCTCGAGACTACGAGGTGATGAGGGCGCGAGCCTCGGTCGTGGCGACTATTGCGCAACCTGGCGTGGCTGATGTTGCCGGTCTGGCGGGCACGCAGTAGGCAGGACGTGAGGATCGATGCAGCCGCACGGCCGCGTTTGCCGTCGATCCTGACAGTTGTAGCGTGCGGAAGCGATCGCTCCCGCACGTGACGCGCGAACGGAGCAGCATGAACAAGTACCTGTTCAACGACGACTGGTCGGTCCGTCGCAAGGTGAGCGGCTTCGTAGACCTCATGGGCGGTGCCGCTTCTGAGAGGGTCACACTCCCCCACGACGCCATGATCGGATTCACCCGGTCCTCCGATGTCCCCGGCGGCCCATCATCGGCGTTCTTTCCCGGCGGTGAGGTCGAATACACAAAGCGGTTCGACGTTCCGGTCGCGTGGCGCGAACGACGGGTGACCATCGAATTCGAAGGCGTGTACCGCGACGCCATGGTCTACGTGAACGACGAGTTCGCCGGCCAATGGAAGTACGGTTACAGCGTCTTCCGCGTCTCCCTCGACGCCCACCTCCGCTACGGGCAGGAGAACGTGGTGCGGGTCGAGGCGCGAGCGAACCAGGACTCCCGGTGGTACACCGGGCTCGGCATCTACCGCGACGTCCATCTCGTGGTCACGCCGCTGGCTCACATCGTCGATGACGAGATCCGCATCACCACGCCGGATGTCGACGAAGAGCGTGCCGTCGTCGAATCCGCCATCCTGGTGCGCAACGAGAGCGTGGTCACCCGTCGACTGTCGCTCGAGGTCGAGGTGCGCGACGACACCGGGTCGATCGTCGCGCATGATCGCGGACCCGTCACGATCCGCCCGAATGCGACGACGACGATTCGCAATCGGCTCTACGTCGACGCTCCCCAGCGGTGGGGCGTCGATCACCCGCACCTCTACGACTTCCGCGCACGGCTGCGCGATGAAGAGAGCGACGACGCGCACGACGTGAACACGTCGTTCGGCATCCGCACGATCCGTATCGACCCGCGCCATGGACTCCGGATCAACGATGAGCCGATCAAGCTCCGCGGCGCGTGCATCCATCACGACAACGGCCCCCTGGGCGCCGCGACGATCCGGCGGGCGGAGGAGCGTCGAATCGAACTTCTGAAGGCGGCCGGTTTCAACGCCATCCGCAGCTCGCACTGCCCCGCGAGTCCGGCGATGCTCGATGCCTGCGACCGGCTCGGTGTCCTCGTGTTCGACGAGACGTTCGATGCGTGGACCGAGATGAACAAGCCCTACGACTACACACTCGATTTCCCCGAGTGGTGGGAGCGCGACGTCGACGCGATGGTCAAGAAGGACTTCAACCACCCCAGCGTCATCCTGTACTGCATCGGCAATGAGATCCACGAGTACGGGTCCGGTTTCGGAGGCTCGCTGGCGCGCGACATCGCCGAGCGGATCCGGCTCAATGACGAGACCCGATTCATCACCACCGCCGTGAGCAGCTTCTGGGCTGTGGCGGGTGAGGTCATCGGCGACCTGAAGAACCGCCTCGCGGACGCGACGGCCCGCGGCGTCAACGACGTCATGAACGAGATGACGGAGTTCTTCGACGAGGTCACCGTGTCCGATGTCGTCACCGTCCGCACTGCAGAGGCGCACGCGGCAGCAGACATCGCCGGCCTGAACTACGCCGAGGCACGCTACGCCCCAGACGCCGTCGTCTTTCCGAACCGGGTGGTGCTCGGCACCGAGACGAACCCGCGCGTGACCGCCCAATCGTGGGCGGATACGGTCGCGCACGATCACGTGATCGGCGGATTCACCTGGACGGGGTGGGACTACCTCGGGGAGGTCGGGCTCGGGCGCACCGACTACACCGACGACCCCGACGTTCGCGGAGGCGGCGACCCCGACTTCCCCTGGCTCACCGCGTGGGCGGGAGATCTCGACATCACGGGCTTCCGGCGGCCACAGTCCTACTACCGGGAGATCGTCTACGGACTGCGACGCGAGCCCTACATCGCGGTGCTGAGGCCGCAGCACTACGGCCGCCGACGGCTCGAGATGCAGTGGGCCTGGAGCGACGCCGTGGCGAGTTGGACGTGGGACCTTCCGGACGGAGCGCGTGCTGAGGTCGAGGTGTACAGCGACGCGGATGAGGTGGAGCTCGTGCTGAACGCGCGTTCCCTCGGACGGTCGGCTGCCGGGCCGGCGGCCGACTTCCGCACCCGCTTCGATGTCGCGTACGAGCCGGGAGAACTCGTCGCGATCGCCTACCGTGACGGCATCCCGAGCGAGCGCACCGCGCTGGTGACGGCATCCGACCGAGTGCTCGTCGCGTCCGCAGATCGGTCGCACATCCAACCCGACCCCGGCGACCTGGCCTACATCAGCATCGAGTTCCGCGACGGACGCGATGTCTTGAACAGCTCCGAAGACGCCCTCGTCCACGTGTCGGTGGACGGCCCGGGCGAGCTCGTCGCCCTCGGCTCGGCACGGCCGGCGACGGAGGAGCGATTCGATTCGACCAGCTGCACCACCTTCGATGGGCGCGCGCTCGCCATCGTACGGCCGACCGGCGAGGGCCGGATCACGGTCACGGTACGCTCCCCCGGCCTGGCCGATGCGGACGCCGCGGTCGCCGTCGGGGGGATGTGACAGCAGCGGATCCGCGCGGGGATCCGCTGCCGATCAGTCGGCTGCTCGCACCCGCACAGCGATGTAAGGGCGGGCGGGGAGGTCGACGCGCACGTCGCTTTCGTGGATGCCGGGCAATTCCTCGATGGTCATCGCCCAGGTGTCGATGATGTCGATCTTCGCCCGCATCCCCTGAGGCACCCGCACCGTGCGGAACTTCGGCCGGGCGTCAGTGAAGTACGTCAGCGCGTAGCCGTCTCCGCCACCGGTGGCGAAGTCCCAGTCGCTCGGCAGCGGCGCGATCCGTCCATCCGGGGCAGCCTCGATCAGCTCGCGCAGGAACGCGAGTCGAGGAAGGCTCTCACCGCGGAGCGTGCCGCCCTTCGCCCAGAAGATCACCTCGTCGTCAGACCAGAACGTCTCGCCGTGCGTGAGGAACGCGCCCTGGAGAGTCGCCTCCCAGAACCTGCGGACGACTTCCTCGGCGGTGAGATTTCCCCACCCCTGGTCGAGGTCGCCTTCGTAGCCGAACTCGTCGACGACGATCGGCTTGTCCCATCTGCTGCGCCACTTCGCGACCGACTGCGCCATCTCGCGCCCGCCGCCTTGGATGCTGGCATGCGTGGCCCACTCGGCTGCGTAGTCGAAGATCTCCACCCAGTTGTGGATCGACAGCGGATGCCCCACGGGGTCGTTGGCGACCACCAGCCCGGCGAGACGGTCCCAGTCTTCGCGTCGCATCGCGGTGAGGAGGTCGTACTCGTTCGCCATCGACCACCAGACGTTCGGGAACGCCGACAGGCGGCGTACCACGTACGACACGTATCGGTCGTCGGCGGCGGCACCGAGCCTGGCGAATCCCCACCGGTCGTAGGGGTGGAAGAGAATCACGTCCGCGTCGATCCCGAGATTCGCGAGTTCGTCGATGCGCCGTTCGAGATGAGCGAAGTACTCCAGATCAAAGCGAGTCGTGTCGAAGGCGCCCCCCTCGGCACGCGGGAACACGAACCGCTCGGGTTCGTTCGAGTTGAAGAGGAACGACTTGGGAAACAGCCCCATCCGCAGCTTGTTGAACGGCGCGGTCGCCAGCGAGCGCAGCGTCTGCTCCTGCAGCGCCGCCGGCTGATGCGTCCACGCATACGACGTTGTGCCGACGGGGACGAACGGCGTGCCATCGGCCCGCACGAACCCGCGTCCACTCACGCGGACCGGCCCCGCGGCATCCGATTCGCTGACATCGACCACGCCCTGCACACCATCGAGCGAGCGCGCCGTCGACCACGTCGTGAAAGTCCAGCGGCCGGCACGCGGGGGCAGGAAGCGTAGTCGGTACACCCCCTCACCGTCGTAGAAGCCCCCGACGTGGAAGGTGGTGGTGTCGTCGAGCGTGAATGCCGCGGTGAGGTCGACATCGACGAACGGGTTGCCGTGGGACGGACCCCGCAGAACGATCTCGACCCGTTCGTTGCGGGCCGCGGCATTCGGAATCTCCTCCGCGGCGGATCCCCGTGCGACGTCCGCACCCTCATAGTCGAGGGACGCGGCGATGGCGGGGTCCTGTGGCGGGAGGGGACTGAGGTCCTCGAACTGGGCGACGGCCTCGAGGATCGCTGCCCTCCGTGGATCACCCTCGCCGAGGATCAAGGTTGCCAGCGAGCCGAAGGGAAAGTCGGCAAGCTGTGTGAGCATCGGCGATGCGAGCAGATCGGGAGCGATCACCCCGATGGCGTGTTTCGCGTCACGCTGCTGGAGAACCGCGGAAGCCGGGGTCTGTGGATCGATGTAGCGCATGGTTCCTCGAAGCGAGTCAATCGGGCAGTGGTCGATAGGTCACGGACACGACGCGCCCGTCGCGCGACGGCGCGCCGAGTGCGAGCATCCGGCCGGTGAAGCCGGCGGCGACCTCGGTGGAGAAGTAGCGGCCGTCGAGTCGGGCGATCTCGATCGCTTCGCCGTCGCGGACGACGGAGAGCACGACGTCGTCGGGGCCGGCGTAGCCGAAGGGCACCGGTGCCGTCTGTGGAGGCGTCGTCGATACGCGCAAGGTCGCCGTGTCGCCGGCGATATCGACTGCGCCGACCCGCTGACGGATGTCGCCGATCTGCACGATCGCCTGAGCGCTGCCGTTCTCGAAGATGACGCCGCACCAGTGCCGGTCGTCCAGCCGCAGCCCGACCGTGCCAGACCGCTCCACGACGGCGTCAGCTTGCCAGGCGAAGTCCGCGACGCGTGTGCACAGCACATCGGCCGCCGATCCCCACCGACGGAATCTGAGTCCGCCCTCCGGAGCCCGTTCGACGACGGCGTCGGGTTCGCTGCCCGCCGCGACCCATCGGGGGTCGAGGTCGGCGCCGATGAAGTGCTCCACGAAGCCGGAGGGCTTGTCCGGGATCTCGAAGCGGGCCTCGTCGAACACGGGCCAACCCTCGATCCAGTCGACGCCGGCGAGGAACGTCTCACGGCCGAGCACATGAAAACCCGGCGTGGACCCGCGCGGGCGCGCACCGAGATAGACGGCTGCCCATCCACCGCTCGGAGTCTCAACGAAGTCGGCGTGGCCGACGTTCTGCACCGGATGGGAGCTGCTCCGGTGGGTGAAGACCGGATTCAGGCTGCAGGACTCGAAGGGGCCGCGCGGACTCGGTCCGCGCGCGATGGTCACGCAATGCCCGCGCTCGGTGCCGCCCTCGGCGAGCATGATGTACCAATAGTCGCCGATGCGGTAGAGATGAGGACCCTCTGCCATCGGCATCCCACTCCCCTGCCACACCGGATAATGCGGCTCGAGGAGGCGACCCGTCTCCAGGTCGATCGGCGCTTGGCGGATGCCTTGGCCACCGACCGTGAAGTCGAGAACATGCCAGGTGAGGTAGCAGGCGCCGTCATCGTCCCAGCACAGATCGGGATCGATGCCGATGGCCTCAGGAACGAATACGGGGTCACTCCACGGCCCCGCGGGATCGGTGGCGTGGACGATCAGCTGCCCGGACTCGAAGTCGCTGACGTTCGTGGTGATGAACCAGAAGCGTCCGTCGCGGTGACGAAGCGTCGAACCATAGATTCCCGTGGAGGGTCCGGACGTGCCGGCCCGGAACTGCGATCGTCGCGTGAGGATGTTGCCGATCTGGCTCCAGGTCACCAGGTCGCGGCTGTGAAAGATCGGGGCACCCGGGAAGTATTCGAAGCTCGAGTGCGCGAGGTAGTAGTCGTCACCCACGCGGCAGATCGTGGGATCGGGATGAAACCCCGGGATGATCGGATGCAGTTCCGCGCTGAGACTCTTCGCCAGCGAAGTCGATGCGGCCACTCGTTCAGACATGAAGGGCAGCGTCTTCGAGCTGGGCGGACAGCGGCCGGGTGGGCGCACTGGCGGCTGCCGCATAGTGCGCGACGAGCCCGGCGAGCGCCGCCTTCGTCGACTCGGACGGCCAGATGCGCGTCCAGACCGCATCAGCGATCTCGGCGACGGGCCGATCACGGAACGGCGCGAGCAATCGCGCGAGCTGCGTCTCCGACGCCACGAGCCCGTTGTCGACCGCGAAGCGCGTCAACTCCTCCCACGCGTGCTCGTCGTCCAGGAAGTCCCTCACCGTGTGGAGGGCCGTCCCCTCCGCGGGCGTTTCCACGAACTGCCAACGGTGACGGCCGTGCCCGACCGTCGTGACTGTGGCGTCCCCCGGAAGCTCGACCTCCGCCCGGGCGCCCACCGGGACTTCCACCTCGAGAGTGACGACGCCATCCGCGCGGGACCAACCCACTGCGGCATCGCCGTACGGCGTGCGGTGACGCGCTGAGCAGCGATCCAGTGCTGACGGGAAGATGGGGCGAACCGAGATAGCCCGATAGCCGGGGGCTGCGGCGGCCAGCCCCGCGACGCGGCGGTGGACCCAGTCCACCACGCTTCCGAGTGCGTAGTGATTGAACGATGTCATCCCGTTCGAATTGATCGTGCCGTCGGGGAGCAGGCTGTCCCACCGCTCCCAGATGGTCGTCGCGCCGACGGTGATCGGATACAGCCAGGACGGTGACTGTGTTTGCAGGAGGAGACGGACCGCCAGATCCTCGAATCCGGCGTTGGTCAGCGCGTCGCAGATGAGCGGCGTTCCGACGAATCCGGTCGCGATCCGGAAGCTGCTCGCCCGCACCAGGTCAGCCAGTCGCTCGCCGGCAGCCGCACGCTGTCGCGCGTCGGGCAGCAAGTCCCACTCCAGCGCCATTGCGTAGACGGTCTGGGCGTCCGAGACGATTCGGCCCGACGGGGCGACGAACTCGGCGTTGAACGCAGCGCGTACCCGCTCGGCGAGGCGGCCATAGAACTGCGCCGCATCCGCGTCACCCAACGCCTCGGCCGCTTGCGCGACGATGTCGGCCGAGCGGGCGAAGTGCGCCGTCGCAACGACATCCGGATCGGACGTCGCGTTGAACGGGTCGTCGGCGGGGGCGGTGGGGTCGAGCCAGTCGCCGTACTGCACCCCTCCCCGCCAGATCAGGTCATCCCCGGCGATAGAGGCGACGTGGTCGACCCACGTGCGCATGCTCGCGAACTGCCGCTCGAGAATCCCGCGGTCGCCGGTCTGCTGCCACAGCACCCACGGCACCACCGTCGCTGCATCACCCCAGGCCGCCGTCGGAATGGTCGTCACCTCGGAGCGAAGGATGTCTGGCACGACGTGCGGCACTCGTCCTGAGGCATCCTGTTCTGCCGCGAGGTCTGCGAGCCAGGATGTCAGGAACCCGCCGGTATCGAAGAGGTAGGTGGCGGTGGGTGAGAAGACTTGGATGTCGCCGGTCCATCCGAGGCGTTCGTCTCGTTGCGGGCAATCGGTGGGAACGTCGAGGAAGTTCCCTCTCATGCCCCAGACCACGTTGCGATGCAGCTGGTTCAGCATCTCGTGACTCGACTCGAACCAGCCGGTGCGAGTCAGGTCGCTGCCGATGACGATCGCCTCGATGTCTTCGCACCGGATCTCGTCGAGCCCGTCGACTTCGGCATAGCGGAAGCCATGAAAGGTGAACGCCGGTTCGAGGAGCTCGTCGCCGGTCCCCGCCAGGTAGTACGTGTCTGTCGCCTTGGCGCTGCGGAGGGGTCCGACTCCGAGTTCGCCGGCGTCGAGCACCTCGGCATGCCGGACCACGATCTCTTCGCCAGGGCCCGACGCGGGCACGCGCAGTCGGACCCATCCGACGAGGTTCTGGCCGAAGTCGATCAGAAGCTTGCCGCTGGGAGATCGCCAGATCTGCTGCGCGGGAACGGTCTCCGTGACCCGCATCGGTGGTCCGTCTTCGCCCACGAGCACGGCGAGGTCCGCGTCGACGATCTCGACGGCGTGGTCGAAGGGTGCGGCAGGGTCGTGGCGGAGGTCGGTCGTCTGTCCGTCGTAGATGTCGTCCATCAGAATCCCGGAGGCTCGAGCACCCCACGATTCATCGGTGGCGAGGACGTGGACGTTGCCGTCGTCGGTGGTCACTTCCAGTTGCCCGAGGAAAGCGAGTCGATGGCCGTAGTGCGCTCGTTGGCCGAGGAAGCCCAACCGGCCGCGCCACCAGCCGTTGCCGAGGGTCACGTCGATCGTGTTCTGGCCCTCTCTGATGAGCGGGGTCACGTCATAGGCGCGGACGCGAAGCCGGTGCTCGTATGACGTCCATCCGGGGGCGAGCACGGTGTCGTCGACAGGGTTCCCGTTCAGGCGCGCGGAGAGCAGCCCGTGTGCGGTGGCGAACAGCCGCGCCTTCACCACGCGTCCAGGGACGTGGATCGCACCCCGCAACTGCGGAGCGGGTTGCCGGAGCCCGCCGAGCCCGACCGGGCTGATGAACCGAGCCTTCCAATCGGTCGGCGTGATCAGGCCGGCCTCCGCCTGTGCCGGCTCACTCCAGGGACTCCAGTCGCTGCCCCGCACGCGGAGCCGCACCGTTACGGATTCGCGGGCGTCGAGCGGAGCGGACGGCCAGGGCACCAGCACCTGATCCGTCGATTCCACTACCCATCGTTCGGTGTCGTCATCGCGTCGGTGGATCTCGACCTCGTATGCGGTCTGCCGGTAGTCCTCGGGCGCGAGCGGCACGGTCCAGCTCAGCCGGGGCCGGACCGTCGTGAGGCCGAGAGCCGGACCGCCGTCAGTGCGGTGCTCGAATCGAGGCGCGGTCGGCGCCGAGAGGGGAGTCATGTGTGTCCTGAGGTGTGAGAGGTGTGCGCCGTGATCAGGCGGAAGCGGCCGAGCTGTCGGCGGCATCGGAGGTCAGTGCGGGCCCGAACAGCCGGAGGCGCTCATCGCGGCGCGCTCGTTGCCGCGGCGGGTCGGCGATGGGTGCCGACATCTGCAGCCGACGTGTGTACGGATGCTGAGGTTTGGTCGCGACCTGGTGTGCGTCACCTATCTCCACGATGCGGCCGCCTTGCAGCACAGCGATGCGGTCGCTGATGGCATGGACGACGCCGAGGTCATGACTGATGAACAGGTACGCGACGCCCGTCTCCTTCTGCAGTTCATCGAGGAGGGCCAGCACCCGAGCCTGTGTCGTCACGTCGAGCGCGCTGGTGGGTTCATCGCACACGATCACGGACGGATCGAGCGCGAGCGCCCGTGCGATCGCGATGCGCTGGCGTTGGCCGCCGGAGAACTCGCGCGGATACCGAGAACCCGCATCTGACGGAAGTCCGACGGCATCCAGCAGCTCGCGGACGCGGGTGCGGCCCTGGGTGACTCCGGCGGCCCGCAGCGGCTCGACGAGGATGCTCTCCACCGTCATCGAGGGATTCAGTGACGAATAGGGGTCCTGGAAGATGACCTGGATGTCGCGGGCGACCTGGCGACGCCGCGCTCGGGAGATGTTGCTGATCTCCTGCCCGCGGAAGGAGATCGTGCCCTCCGTGACGGGGGCCAGGCCCAGGATCGCTCGGCCGATCGTCGTCTTCCCCGACCCGGATTCCCCGACCAGGCTCACCGTCTCTCCGGCTTTGAGGGCCAGCGAGACGTCCTCGATCACCGTCTTCCCACCACGCCGGCCGCCGTAGCGGACGACCAGGTTGCTGATCTCCAGCAGCGGCTCACTCATCACCGGTCACCTCCATCAGCTCGACCTTGCGCGACGATTCCAGGAGGTCGCGCGTGTAGGGGTGCGCAGGGGCGGCGAAAAGCGTGTCGACGTCGTTGCTCTCGACGATCCGCCCGTCCTTCATGACGCTCACCCGGTCGCAGATGTCGGCAACGACCCCGAGATTGTGCGTGACGATGATCATGGCGAGGCCCCGCTCCAGGCTCAGCTCGCGCAGCAGCTCGAGCACCTCCGCCTGCACCGTGACATCGAGCGCGGTCGTCGGTTCGTCGGCCACGATCAGTTCGGGAGACGAAGCCACGGCGCCGCAGATCAGCACGCGCTGCGCCATTCCGCCGGAGATCTCGTGCGGATACAGCCGCATCACGCGGTCGGGGTCGTCGATGCCGACGCGTGTGAGCAGACCGACGAGCTCCGTGCGCGCCCGGGACTTGGAGACGCCCGTGGCCGCGCGCAGACCGTAGATGAGCTGCGCGCCGATCGTGAAGGACGGGTCGAGATTCGACATGGGCTCTTGCGGCACATAGGCGATCTGACGTCCTCGGGCTTTTCGGATGCGAGCTTTGTCGGCGAGCAGATCCTTGCCCTGGAAGAAGACGCTGCCGCCGAGCACGACCGCTTCGCGTGGCAGGATGCCGACCACGGAGAACGCGATCTGGGACTTGCCGGAGCCGGATTCGCCCACGAGTCCGTGGATCTCGCCGCGCTTGACGTCGAGGTCGACTCCATGGACGACCTCACCCACGTCGTCTGCGGAGACGGGGTATCCGACGCGGAGTCCGCGCACCGCGAGGACGACATCCTGGGGCGGCGTCAGGTCGTTCACGCCTGCCACGCGCTCGTCCTGAGCGATGCGTGCCAGTGAACGACGCCGTGACGGCTTGAGCGATGCGCTGCGGTTGGAGGCTTGCAGCGTGTCCCGCAGAGCGTTCCCCAGGAGCACGAAGGCGAGGATCGTCACACTGATGACGACGGCGGGGAAGAAGATGTTCGCCGGCACAAGGTAGATGTTCTCGAATGCCTCCTGCAGGACGCGGCCCCAGGACGGCTCATTGGGGCTCCCGAGGCCGATGAAGTCGACGCCCGCGAGCAGGGCGACGGCCGTGGCGAGAACGAACGAGCTCTGCACGATGACCGGCGCCCGCACGGCGGACAGGACGTGGCGTCCGACGATGCGGAAGTCCGAGAGCCCGACGACCTTGGCCGCATCCACGTAGAGCTCCGACCGCACGCTGATCACGACGGATCGCACCAGTCGGTAGAAGCTGGGGGTGACGATGACGCCGAACGCCGTCATGGCCGCGGGGATGTTCGGGCCGGTGAGCGAGTAGAGCGAGATGATCACCGCGATCCCGGGAAGCGACATGATCAAGTCCGAGACGAAGTTGGCGACCGCCTCCGTCTTGCCCCGGTAGAAGCCGGCGACGAGCCCCGACGTGAGGCCGAGGACGAGCGAGACGCCCAGCACGAGCACGCAGGCGAGAAGCGTCGCCTGGGTTCCCCACATCAGCCGCGACAGGATGTCCCGGCCGGACTGGTCCGTGCCGAAGAGATGCCCATCGGTGAAGGGTGGCACGTTCGCCGCCGCCAGATCGGTGGCATTGGGCGGGTATGGTGCGAGCCACGGAACGGTCACTGCCACGAAGACGAGGATCGCCAGGACCGCGAAGCCGAACACCGCGAAGGGGTTCTTGAGCAGCGAACGGAAGGTGTTGCGCCGAACGCCCTTGCGCGCCAGGACCGCAGTGCCGTCGGCGGCCGGATCGATTTCGTGCTGGTCGACGGTCATCGGATCCTCGACTTCGGGTTGAGAACGCCGATGAGCAGGTCGGCGAGGAAGTTGATGACGAGGACGAGGATCATTGTGAAGACCACCGTGCCCATCACCATGGGGACGTCGCCGGCCTGAGCGGACGACACGATGAGCTGCCCGATGCCGGGCAGGGCGAAGACCTGCTCGATGAACAGCGCGGCGCCGAGGAGTCCGAGCGTTGTGAGGCTGAGGACCACCAGACCGGGCCCCGCGGCGTTTCGAAGGACGTGGCGGAACAGAAGCGGTCCTTCTTTGATGCCCCGCGACCGCAGCGTCCGGACGTAGTCCTGTGACAGCGCGTCGAGGACGGACCCGCGGAACTGCTGCGCCGACGAGGCGATCGTGCCGACGAGGAGCGCGGTGACGGGCAGGGTGAGCGACCACAGCCACCCTTGGACACCGTCCGCGATCGGTATGTACCCGGTCGCCGGATAGAGCGGAACCGCGATGGCGAATGCGAATACGAGCCCGATGGCGAGGATGAAACCGGGAACGGCAGCACCCAGCACGGAGAGGAACTGCACGACACGGTCCACCCAGCCGCCGTACAGGGCGGCGGTGACGCCGAGCACCACGCTGAGGATGGCTGTCAGGGTCATCGTGATGACGATGAGCGACAGAGTGACCGGGATGCGTGTCGACAGGGCCTCCGTCACCGACTGGCCGGTGAGGAAGGACGCCCCCAAATCGCCACGCACCACCCCGGACAGGTAGTCGAAGTACTGGACGATGAGGGGACGGGTGAGCCCCAGCTCTTCCGCCTTGGCCGCAACCTGCTCATCGGAGGCGCTGAGCCCGAGAACCGAGCGAGCGATTCCGATGCCGTCGGTGAACGTGACCGTGAAGGTGATGAAACCGACGATGACGAACAGCCCGGCGGCGCGGATGAGGTTGATGGCTATGTAGCGAAGCATTGCTGGGGCTCACCGTCTCCTAGTTCTTCTGGAAGTCCCGCAGCAGCGGGTGCAGGGCGGAGAAGTCCGACATCGTCGGGACGCTGATGTCCGAGCTGTACAGGTAGAACCCGTCCGGGTACGCCATCGGCACGAACCAGGCCTGGTCGACGACGTACTGGTTGATCTCCTGCTGCGCCGCGATCCGCTCTTCGTCCGAGCCCGTGAGGATGGTCTGCCAGAGCCCATCGATGGTCTCATCCGGCTGGTGCGACACGTTCCAGATGCCGTCGGGCAGGATGTAGTCCTTGATGTCCTGCAGCGACTCGCCGTAGTTGCCGAGCTGCCACAGCGGCACCGGGTACGTTCCGCTCAGCAGCTCAGTGATCGCGTCGGGGCCGGTCAGGTTGACCTGCTCGACCGTGATGTTGAGCTGCGCGAGCTGCTCGGTCACGTATGGGAACAGCAGGTCGTGGTTCTGCCCTTCGAAGAACGGGATCTGAAGAGTGAATCCGTCGGCGTACCCTGCCTCCGCCATGAGCGCCTTCGCGGCCTCGACATCGTAGGGGTAGGGGTCCTCGGTGAGGTCCTCGAGGTAGGCACTGCTGCCCGGCCGGAAGATCTGATACGCCGGGTCGGCGTATCCGCGGTACAGATCGTCGGCGATCGAGTCGCGATCGAAGACCATGTTCATGGCCTGGCGCACCCGGACGTCCCCGAGCGCAGGGATGCTCTCCCCCAGGTGATCCGTGATGAGCAGCCGGGTGGTCGTGCCGCGAAGCGTGACCGCCTCCAGCCCCGACTTCTTCGCCTCGTCGATGGTCGCCGCGCTGCCCAGGATGCCGTCGATCTGGCCGGTCTTCAACGCGTTCAGGCCGGCGGTGGCATCCGTGAACACCTTCAGCACGAGCGTCTCGTACGGGTAGGTGTCGCTGTCGAAGTAGTCCGGGTTCTTCGTCAGCGTGTACGACGATCCCTGCGTGCTCTTACTGGGCTCGTAGATGTACGGACCGCTGCCGACCACGGTCGTGTCCTGCTCATCACCGGCGTAGTACTCGGCGGACGAGACCTGCGCTTCGCAGAGGATCAGCGTCGGCGTCGGCGTCGGCTGCGGCCAGGTGATGGTCATGTTGTAGTCGTCGACGACGTCGAAGGTGAGGTCGGCGAAACGGGCGTTGTTCTCACCCGCGAACTCATAGGCCGCCTGGACGTCCTCGGTCGTGAGGTCGCTGCCATCCGAGAAGGTGATGTCGTCGCGGAGGGTGATGGTGGCGGCACTCTTGTCCTCGTTGTACTCCCACTCCTCGGCGATCTGGGCGGACGGCTTGCCGAACTCGTCGCAGATCAGCAGGGTGTCCCACGCGGCGTCGGCGAACCAGCCCTGATAGGTGGGCTGGATGCCGACGCTGAGGCCGGGGATATCGGAGGTCATGCCGAGGGTGAGCGTGTCGCCCGCCCCACCAGTGGCGGAACCGCCACCGCCTCCGGGGGCGCAGGCTGTGAGCGCGAGTGCCGCAACCAGCGCGGGGACCGCGACGGCTACGGCTGCGCGTCGACGTGTGAATCGCATTGCAACTCCTTTGTTGAATCTCTTGGCCCGGGCGGTGCTGCCCGTCTGACGGAAGACCGTGACGTTCGGATCGTCCGCCAGCGACGTTAGGCGCGGCCCTGGAGCGCAGCAATCGCGCCGTCGATTATTGCGCAACGCGCCGCGCCCGCACATTCGCGGTGATTGCATGCCGTTCGTGCCCTCGGGGGCGCCGCAACACCGCGCGGATCCCCCTGACCGAAAGGTATCCGCTGGCCACACCCTTGCGTATGCCGGCACGGGTTGGGTTACGATCGGCCGCGACAGCCACTTGCGCAAAATAAGGAACCATGGACGAGCAGCCCAGGCACGCGGTCACCCTGCGGGACGTGGCAGAAGCGGCCGGAGTGTCGGTCGCGACCGCCTCCCGCGCTTTGACGGGACGCGGCGAGCTCTCGCGTCGCACGCGTGAGCGCGTCGCCGTCGCCGCCCGCGAGCTGGGATATGACCGAAGCGACGCGACACGGGGTCGCCCGACCACTCTGGATCCGCGTCTCATCGAGTTCGTGCTCGGCAGTTTCAACGACGCATGGACCGATGCGATGACCACCGGCGCCCGCGAAGCGGCATTCCGGCTCGGATTCGATCTGGTGCTCACCCTCGAGCGTGCCGAGCCGACGGACGACTGGCCGACGCGCGTCGCGACTCGTCGGCCATCCGGCGTGATCATCGGGATCATCCGACCGACGAATCGCCAACTCGACGAGCTGCGGGGCCTTCGCATTCCGATCGTTCTTCTCGAGCCCCGATCGGACCCTGAGGGCGCGCTTGCGAGCGTGGGGACGACTGATTGGCAGGGCGGCTATGACGCAGGAAGGCACCTCGCCGATGGCGGGTACAGCCGCTACGTCATCGTCACGGGTGAACCGAGGTACCGATTCGGGCGAGCCCGAGAGGAGGGCTTCCGGCAAGCGATCGCTGACGCCACCGGAAAGGAAGTGACCCGTATCAACTCAGAATGGACAGACGCACCCCTCACCGAGGGGATGCTCCGCGGGATCGCCGAGGATCGCTCGCCGGTTGGGGTGTTCGCCTGCAACGACGAAATGGCCTTCGCCGTCTATCGAGCAGCGGCACAGCTCGGCCGCAGCATCCCAGACGACATCGGCGTCGTGGGCTTCAACGACGAACCCCGCGCCGCGCACGCCAAACCACCGCTGACGTCCGTGCGCCAGCCGCTCAGGGCGATGGCAGCGAGAGCGGTCGAGCTCGTCGCCGAATTGCGCAGGCACGAGGATTCCTCCTTCGAGCGGATCGAGCTGCCGAGCGAGCTCATCGTGCGCGGATCCACCCGCTCTCATGCGCAAGCGAACGAACACGGTGACCACTGAGACGACGCAACGGGTGCCGGGTGCGGGGTGGGTGCGCGGCTCACGGCACCCACCCCGTCTCTCTACTGAGTGACGACCACTCGCACGCGGTCGATGTTCTGCAGCAGGGCGTACGCGGCGTCGATGTCGCCGTTGCGTTCGGCGGCCACCTTGACGCTCACGAAATACGTGCCCGGCTCGCTGAAGGTGTGCTCTGTCGACACAGTGGCGTTCTTCTTCGGAGTCACGGCGTCACCGGCGACGTACGAGCCGTCGCTCTCGAAGTCCCACTCCGCGGCAGTGATCCGTCCGCCACCCTCAGGGGTGCGCGCAGTCGCGACGATCTGCACCGGCTGGCCGACTTTGGCAGTGATCATCTCGCCGCCGCCCGACGCGATGTCGACGGAGGGCTGGAGACCGTCGCGCTTCTGCGCCTTGTCGGAGATTACGACCTGAGAGCCTTCGATCGAGTATTGAGTCGACGCCGGGGCCGGCACGCCGTCCTCCACCCACGCCGCGACATCACGCAGCGCCTGCTCGACCGAGCCATACCAGTCGACCAGGTGCGTCGCGCGTACGCCGGTCGGCACCGCGTCTTGGTGGTCGGCGTGGTCGGTGAAGTAGACCCGGTAGTTCGCAGATGCTGCAGACCCCAGGGCCGCCTCGACGCGCTTGCGGTACCAGTCGGTGTGCAACGGCAGAGCGTCGCTGTCATACAGGTTGGAAACCACGATGACCTTGCCGTTGATCGTCCCGTCGAAGGCAGCGTTGCCTGAGACGGCACCGGAGAAGCCGGGCTCTCCGACCCCGCGCTGGGGGTACAGTGGCGTGCCATCGGACCTGCGGAACTGATCGAGCGCGATCCACCCGGTGTTCGCTGCGGGGAGCTGGTATCGGTACGCGAAGCGCTTGGCGATGTTCCATCGGTGCCCGACGGTGTCGCCCATCTCGTTCAGCTCCGCCCGGACCCGCTGTCCGAGCGCGCTTTTCTCGGTGCCGAGGTACCCGGGTGCGTTCCAGAAGTCGTCGACATACGTGGGGTCGTAGGCGAGCGGGCTGTCAGAGGCGAGGCCGGCGCCGTAATACTGCGGGTCCCGGCCGAGCAGGTAGTCGGGGTTCTCCCACGCCTTCCACGGAATGCCGAGCTTGTGCAGTTCAGTGAGCATCGCGCTCTCCGCCGCGTCCAGCGCCGCGCACGGATTGCCGCTGCCCCCAGGCAGGAGGGCGTCGCGGATCGCAGCGGCTTTGTCGCCGAGGATCAGCTCTGCCGCCGAGCGTCCGTTGAAGTTGTAGCTGTTCGGTGTCGGCACCGCCTGCACCATCGGAACGAATCCCTGCCACACCCCGTTGGTGTTCTCCGCAGCGCCCACGGTTTGGAACGATCCGCCGCTCGGGCCGTAGAGGTAGCCGAAGATCTCGCGGTCGCTGCCGTAGTACGCGGCCGCCACGGTCTCTGCGTACTTGGCTGCCGCGGCCGCGTGTCGATAGCCCAGAGAAACGGAGCCGTTCCCGGCCTGCACAGCGTAGCCGCCACTCGCCAGAGCGAACCCAATGGCGCGATCGCTCGCACGAGCCGTGCTCTGGTCTGCCGCAAACGTCGTCGGGTACGTGTACTGGAAGAACCGTCCGTCCCACTGAGCCTTGTCCGCCTCTGCGTGGAGGTAGATCGTGAACTGGATGTTGGTTCCCTCGAAGTGGCCGGACACCCGGTGGTGCGGCACCGGCGCAGTCTCGTCGGTCTCGGCGTCGATGACTGGGTGTGCGTAGGTCTGGTCGATGCAGTCGGCGGTCACCTGCATGGGCGCATTCGGCGCCGACTGGACGCACGGCACCGGTTCGGCGGCGGCCGGCACCGCGGGCACTAGCACTGCGATCAGCGCGAGCGCGGCGCCGAGCGCCAACGGCGCACGGCGAGCAAGAGATGTTCTGGGCACGGTGGCTCCTCCAGCGTCTTCGATGGCTGCCTTCACGACCGTCGTGGCGGCAGAGCTCGCACCTCCATCGCCTCTGAGGGATGCGAACAGCGACCGACGCTAAGCCGGGGAGCGTGACCGACACAACGAACTACGCGACTATTGCGCAAGGTGCGACCTCGCGAGGCCTACCGCTCCCGCGGCCCCGAACCCCGAACACGGGATTTGGCCTCGAGATGTGCCACCGATGTCCTGATGCAGAACTGTCAGGGATGTCCTGATACATCACACCAGGGGCACCGTGTACGGGCAGCACGAGACACGTACCGCGTCCGGGCGATCGCCCGCTCCGACCCCCTTGCAGTCAGGAGCCTCGACATCGATCTCCGGGCGTGTTCCCTGCGACCGATTTGGATCCCAGGCATGGCGGACCAGCCACGTGTCGGGCTCTTACGCGGCGCTTTTGCGTCACACGACGGACAGAACGCCGATAGCGGCGAGCACCACCCATGCCAGGTAGGCGAGGAGGCAGAACCTGTCCGGCCACCCGATCCGGATCTCAGGCGAGCCGCCCTGCCCTCGGGCGGGGGCAGCGGCACTGAGGAACCACACCAGGCCGGCCAACGGAACAATCGAGGCGATCGCCAGCACCCATCCCAGCGCGGTCGCCACCCCAACCCCCGCGAACAGCGCGGCAGGCGGAAAGCCGGCGAGGAGGATGATGCCCAGCACCGTGTGCGCCCTGCCCACCGGCGTGGCCTGAGCACGCGGGGTCATGATCGGATCGGCGTCGATGAACGCGGCACCGAGCGCGCCCAGCGCGACCGCGGCAAGGCCGATCGTCCACGCGCCGCCGAACGGCCACAAGGCGACGCACGTCGCGGCAGGGCTGATGGCCATCGTGACGAAGGCGAGGCGCATGACCCACCCGAATCGCCCGACGGAGTACTCGCTGATCATCCGCCAGGACGGGTCGTACTCGGGTTCGAGGACGTGAAGGACCGCGACCAGCCCCGCCGTGATCCCGCCGGCGACGAGCGCCGTCACGGCGGCGATGGCAGCGACGCTCAATATCGGACAGCCATAGCTGCAGCGACCACGGGCATCCTCCTGCGCGGCACTATATCCCGGCGGTAGCTCACGGTCCCCCGACGAGGCGGGGCTTCGTCAGCTTCACGTTGATGTCGTGCGTCAGCTGCTGAGGCTGATCAGGAAGTGTCGGAATGATCGGGGTTTCGCTGCCGGTGACGGAGTGGACGTCGCGGGTGACCGCGGCGAGTTGGCCGAGCGCGATGGCGGTGTAGGTCGAGACCCCTGCGTCGTACAGCCATTGCGGCGCGTCCCAGCGGCGACGGGAACCGTAGGCTTCGTCGACTGTCTCCTCGTGGTACTTGACGGGCTGGCCGGTGGTTTCGGTGAGCACGCGCGCGACCTCGGTCATGGTGAGCGCTTCTGGTCCGGTGAGGTCGTAAGTCAGGTTCGCGTGCGCGTCGGGATCCCGAAGCACCGTCGCGGCGACTGCGAGGACTGTCAGGTCACGTGGGCGAGGATGGCCGCGGCAACGGCCGTCGGTGCGGATTGCTGGGCGACATGGTGATGGCCCGGGATGAGGACGAGGCGTGCTCGAACCGCAGAGTCGCGCAGCCGGCGGCACCACTCCAGCCCGGCGATGGGATCTCGCGAGCCTCGAATGACGAGCAGAGGCATCGACAGCGCCGACACGCGGTCCTCGATGCGGTAGGTCAACATGTGGCGGACCTGCGCGAGGTACCAGGGCACGCCGCACCTCAGGTAGTCGGTGAGGACGATCGCGTTGATCGCGGGCGTCTCACCAAACGTGTCCCTTGCGAGGGCGATCAACTGCGACGCGAGCGAGCGGTGCTCCGCGTCCGCCACGGGGCCGATCACCACCACATCCGTGGCAAGCTCCGGTCGCTGTGCACCGACCTCGACCACCCACTGCGCACCCATCGAGTGCCCGACCAGCACGACGGGTCCGGCGTTCAGCGATTCGATGACACCTCCGAGCGCAGACGCCATTGCTGCGACGCCGACGTCGATGCCCGGTTTCGGCAGGCCGCCGAAGCCCGGCAGGTCGATCGAGTACACCGCTCGATGCTGCGCGAGCACATCGTTCACGCGGGAGAGATACCGGTGCGACATCCCGATGCCATGAACGAGGACGATGGCTGGACCGGGGCCGGCACCCGGCGGCGACGACAGGAGCACACGGAACGCCAGTCCGTCGACTTCGACCCTCCACTCGTCGCGGTGGTCTTTCCTCGCAGCAGTGCTTCCCGGCGGACGGCCGTTCATCCCCCCACGGTATCCCTCGGCTCGCTGTGCGCTGGAGGTCCCCTACCGAGCGGCGCCTGCAAGGACCTCGTCGATCCACTCGTGGCGGACGAGCGCTCGGACTTCGCCGGCAGTCACCCGATCAGGACGACACTTTGGAGTCTCCCTTCGCCGGCACCGTGATGGATGCCACCTCTTCGAGACGAGGATGCAGCTCGTCTCCGTCCTCGACCACACCGGTGTGCCATGTCATGGTGAGCCCATCCGGTCCGTCCTGCAGCAGCGCGAGGTTGTTGTCGAACCACGGACCCTTCACTGTCTTCCAGCGGAAGGGCGGGTCGGGAACCTTTGCAGAATGCGCCGCCGCGGCACCCAGCGGCGTCGCTGCGCCATACGACATCACCACCGAGAACCAGCGCAGGAAGCGGGGCAAGGGGTTTCGTATCGGTGAGCACACTGCCTGCACGATGCGGCTGCCGTTGTGACGCTCCACCTCGGCCAGGTAGGAGAAGTGCACGTCACCGGACAGGAAGGTCACCGTAAGCGGCGACCGGCCCCGCTCGCCATCCGCTAGCTCCGTCGCAATCCCGGCAACCGCCTGGAAGCTGTTCTGGAACGCCGCCCAGTGTTCCAAGTCGACCGCCTGTCGCAGCCGTTCCCCGACCCACGCGACCCATCGCCCCCAAGCGCCCTGCGCAATCGCCTCATCCCATGCCTCGACGTGGTGCAATCCCAACGGCAGGAGGAACGGGAGCGAAGTGGCGATCAGAACGTGGCGGAAGCCGCCCTGCATATGGTCGTCGAACCACGCGAGCTCTTGAGCGTTCAGCAACCCGCGAGCCGACGGCGCGAGATCTCGCGCGACGCGGGAGTCCAGGACGATCAGGCGCGATCCATCGAAGTCTCGGCAGTAGCTCCAGCGGTAGCTGTTGGGATCCTCGTTGCAGCGGTCGGCGAACTCGTCCAGTGCAGCAGTGAGGTCGGGGGACGCGGCGTCGTGACGCCCGGCGGCCTGCTGCCACAACTCGTCTGCGGCACGTTCACGGGGAGACAGGTTGCCGAGGTGCTGGTACACCCAGTACGACGCCAGGCCGGCGACGATGCGCTCGTGCCACCACGAGGTGGCCTCCATCTTCCTCCTCCAGTCGAGCGAGGCGTTCCAGTCGTCGCGGATGTCGTGGTCGTCGAAGACCATGGCGGTCGGGACGCACGAGAGCAGCCAGCGATTGGCTTCATCCGACCATGCCAACTGGTAGAGGTGGGCGTATTCCTCGAAGTCTTTGAGCTCCGTGCCCGGTTCCTGGTGAATGTCGCGACGGCTGCGGATGAATGCCTGCATCTCCTTCGTGGTCGAGTCGGCGTACACCTGGTCGCCGAGGAAGAGCAGCAGGTCGGGTCGGGTCTGGCGACCGTCAGCCACCGCGAGCGCAAAGGCGCGCAGCGAGTCGACGCCATGGGTGCGATTGCCTGCTCGGTCGTGGGGGACACTGGTGCGGCACGACCCGTAGGCGATCCGCGGCCGTCGATCGGGCGCGCGCGTGGCGATCACCGATGCTGGATACTCGGAGTCCGGGTCGGGCCAGACAGGTACCCCGTCGATCTCAATCCCGTACGGCGAGACGCTACCGGGCTCGAGCTCGTCCACCTCGACGAGGGCGAAATGGTGGCCGTGCACGGAGAAGCTTCGGGCCTGCCACGATCGTCCCTCGGCGTGGACGCTCACCAGACAGTCGGCTCGCGTCTCCACCCAGATGCTGGCCGACGTCTCATCGACGTAGCGCAGCATCGGCCCCAACAGCAGCGGGGATCCCATGAACCCGTTCTATCGCGAATTGGACCCCAGCGGCCAGAGGTGCCCGCCAGTCCCTCCGGTCGTTTGCGACTACTCTTCGTTCATCTCGTTGAGCACGTCGAAGGATGATTCCACGGCGCCGGTCCACGCTTCGATTCCTTCGCGGACGGCGAGGGCGGCGACGACCAGTGCGGCGACGGAGTCTGCCCCACCAGCCGAACAGGCTGTTGAGGATCAGGCCGATGAAGACGGCGCCGGACAGATAGACGCAGAGCAGCAGTTGTCGTGCATCGGAATGCGCGATCGCCGCTGCGTCACATCTCGGCGACCAGATCCTGCAGTGTCGCGAGCTCGGCGGTGTCCACATCGATGATCCCTTGCGCCACCTCGAGGGCGTCGGGGTTGATTCCGTCATCCATCTCGGTCTTGGCCATTTCCACGGCCGCCTCGTGGCCCTCGATCAAGCCTTCGAGGTAGAGCCGTTCCGCTGCCGCGCCGTCCGCAGCTTCAAGCGCTTCCATGTCGCGTTCCGACATCCAGCCGTCCCCATCGCCGTCGTCATCGTCATCGTCATCGTCAGGCTCGGCGTCGTCGTCGATCTCCCACTGGTCGAGCAGGGATTCCATCCGCTCGATCTCGAGCTCCTGCGCATCCTGGATCTGCTCGGCGAGGGCCAGCACCCGTTCGTCGATGCCATCCTTGGCGAGGATCTCCTCGCTCATCTCCACCTCTTGCTCGTGGTGCGGGATCATCATCGTCACGAACATCGCGTCAGCGTCATTGAATTCGCCGAGCGTCTCGGCCGTCGGCGATGCTGACCCTGGCGCCTCATCCCGGTTCATCCCGGGCAACGACTCATCGCCGTTGAGGCTGCCGCATCCGGCCAACGCAAGCGTGAGCGCCAAGGGGATGGCTGCGAGCGCGATGGCGCGCTTCGTGGAGGTTGTCGGCGACATGTCATGAGCGTCGCTCCCCTAGCCGCCAAAGGCATATGGGTTGGTCTGCGAACTCGCGCTGTGATATAAAGTGCGTCCCCTTCCGTCGACGCCATCCACGCATGACGGCCCGAGGGAACGCCGCGGGTTCGCGCTCTGCCGGCCGAGCGGGTGCCTTGGTCGGCGACTGGCCGTAGCGCGTCGCCTGCGGACGAGTGCTCCGCGACCGTCCGGATCAGCTATTGCAACGGTGTAGTACACCGGTGTACCTTCACTCCTACTACACCGGTGTACTACCTCGCCAGATCAGCCGCAGAAGGCTCCTTGCGTGGAGCACGTGCGCCGAGCAGCGGGTGCGGGATTGCCGCTGCATCCCTCTCAGAAAGGCTGTTCAATGAAGAATGAATCCGGGGTTCGGTGGCCGCGTGGCCTACGAGCTCGGGCAGCGACGGGACTCGTCCTCGCTGCGTCGCTCGTGGCGCTGACGGCGGCCCCCGCCTCAGCCGCTCCTGATCCGTGGGAGTCGCAGTCGGGCATCTATCACCGCTTCACGGTTCCCAAGTCGAGCGTTCCGTCGAATGCCTGCGGCAACTCGACGGGTGCCGGCGCTGAGATCGAGGGCAATTTCGGGCCGTCGAACACGTGGGCGAGGATGGGGCTCGACGCGAGCGGCTCGAACTGTTCCGCGAACATCGGCCCGCTCCAGCCCGGCCTGTACTACTACCAGTACGTCGCCACCATGGCCGACCGATCGAGGGTCGCCTTCCGCAACCCCGACACCCCTGTCGAGGTCACGTCGCACCCCGATTGGAACACCCTCTTCATCCCCGGGCCCGAGGTCGCCTGGATGGACGACGTCGCCGCGGGCGGCGGTTCCGTCGCCGAACTCACGTACCAGTCGCCCGTGACCCAGTCCGAGCAATCGGTGGCTGTATGGACCCCGCCGGGGTACACCACCAAAACGGCCAAGGCACTCCCCGTGCTCTACCTGCTCTCCGACGAGGGCCAGTCCTTCCGCGAATGGCTCGAACTCGGCCGCGCGCGCCAGATCCTCGACAACCTCGCGGTGAACGGCGACCTGACCTCGATGGTCGTCGTGATGGCCGACGCCGGTGACGCGAACCCGGAGACGGAACTCCTGGACGGGATCGCCCCCGCCGTCAAGTCCGCGTACAACGTGTCGAGCAAGGTGAAGGAGACCGCGATCGCCGGCATCGGGCGCGGCGCGTCGCAGGCTCTCGAACTGGCGGCCGCCGAGCCCGGCGTCTTCGGTTCGGTCGGCTCGCTGTCCGGCTACCTGTCCGACAGCACCGCGGTCACGGCCGAGCTGGCGCGCAAGATCAATGCCAAGACAGATCTGCTGCGCTTCTACGTCGGCAACACCCTCGACCCGAACTACAACGGCACCTACGAGGCCATGACCACGCTTCAGCAGGCGGGTGTTCGGCTCGAGTTCGACGGCGTGCACCCCGAGACCGGCGGGGTCTGGGACACCTGGCGTGAGAACCTGCGCGACTTCGCATCGCGTGCGTTCACGCCGAGCGTCAAGGACCGCGGCCTCAGCGACGGTCACCGACCGCTCACCGAGCCCTACACCGCGCCGGGCGCAGGGAGCATCACGACGCCGAACATCGACGAGAACGGCATGGTCACCTTCGAGACCGGCACCCAGTGGGCCGACGCCGAAGACGTCGTGCTGTGGGGCGACTGGGCTCCGAACGGGCAGTGGTTCCGCATCCCGCTCACCAAGGAGGGCGACCGCTGGCGTACGACGATCGGACCGATCGACGGCTACTACTACTGGCGCTACGAGGTGAACGGCGTCCCGTTCCACGATCCTCAGGACACGAAGAATGTCGTGAACATCGAGAGTCAGCTGTTCTTCCCAGGTGGCGTGCGCACGCCACTGCTGGCGGATGCCCCTGCCGATGAGAGCGGTCAGCTCGCGACGCTCAGCTACAACGGTGCGTTCGGCGCCTCGAACCTCAAGGTGTGGACGCCGGTCGACTACGACCCTGACCGGGCCGAGCCGTATCCCGTCCTGTACCTCTACCACGGCTTCGGTCAGAACTACGCCGCGTGGACCGAGATCGGCAGGGCAAGCCAGATCCTCGACAACCTCTACGCGCAGGGCAAGATCAAGCCGATGGTCGTGGTGATGCCGGGGTACTCAGGCGCGCCCTTCGATATCTGGAACGAACTGTCGGGCAACGTGATGCCGCTGGTGAAGTCGCAGTACAACGTGTCGGATGACCCGGCGCAGCGCGCGATGGCGGGCCTGTCGTGGGGCGGGTTCCTCACGCACGGCACGCTGGTGAACCACCCAGGTCAGTTCGGCTACTTCGGGATGTTCTCGCCACCGTTCACCGCCGCGACGCTCGATCCGTCGACGCCCGGAGGCCAGACGGCCATCGCGACAACGAAGTCGGTCACGCTGTACGCCGGCGACGTCGACACCGGCGCCGTCAGCGCGATCAACGGCATCGAGTCGTCGATGACTGCCAACGGGATCCCGGTTGTGAAGACCGTCGTTCCGGGACCGCACGGCTTCGACGTGTGGTGGCAGGGTCTCATCGACTTCCTGCCGCGGCTCTTCTAGCCGATCCACGGGTGCGGGGGCCGGCCAGCGTCGGCCCCCGCACTCCGCTTTCAGCGCTCCCGCCTGCCGTGCTCGGTCAAGCGGCAGCGAGGCAGAGCTGTAATACGCTGACCACTGACCCGACGGGAGGCGGTAGAGCCATGGCACGCAAAGCGAGCGGGTCCGCGACGATCCGGGATGTCGCGGAGCTCGCAGGCGTGTCGATCAAGACCGTCTCGAACGTGCTGAACGGCTACCGCTACATCCGGCCCGAGACCGACGAGCGCGTCCGCAACGCGATCCGCGAGCTGCACTACCACGTCAACGTCTCGGCGCGAAACCTCAGCCGCGGGCGCACCGGCGTCATCGCGCTCGCGCTGCCCGCCCTTCGGGGCGCCTACTTCGCCGAGCTCGCCGACACCATCATGCGCGAGGCCGCCACTGTCGGCTTGACCGTCTTCATCCAGCAGACCAACGACGAGCGCGATCGCGAATTGAGGGTCGTCAACGGCAGCTACCGCTCGATGGTCGACGGTGTCATCTACTCACCATTGGCATTGGGACAGCAGGATGCCGCGCTCTTCGACGTCGACTTTCCGATGGTGCTGCTCGGCGAGCGTGTTTTCGACGTCGGCGTCGATCACGTCACGATGCACAACGTCGACGGCGCGAAGGCTGCCGCGGAACACGTCATCGCGCGCGGGGCGCGCACCATCGTCCCGCTCGGTGCGAAGGAGGATCAGTCGACGAGCAGCGGCACGCTGCGCATGCAGGGCTTCCTGCAAGCGCTCAAGGCGCACGGACTCGAGGTCGACCCCCGCGCGATCATCGGAGTGCCGGACTACTTCCACGCGACCGGTGCCGCGACCATGGCTGAAATCCTCGACCGCGGCGTCACTCCCGACGCCGTCGTCGCCTTCACCGACACCCTCGCTCTCGGCGCACTTTCAACGCTCACTGACCGAGGCTTCCGGGTGCCCGACGATGTGCAGCTCATCGGCTTCGACAACATCGAAGAGACCAGCTACTCCAGCCCGCCCTTGACAACGATCGACCTCGGCCGCGAGGCCGTCGCCGCCAGCGCTGTCGCTCTCCTCGAAGAACGCATTCGCCTTCGGCTCGACGGCATCGGGAAGGGCGATCAGCCCCCTCCCCGCAAGGTCGTCGTCGACTTCCGCCTGGTGGAACGACAGTCCACGCTGCGCTGACGGCGCCGGTCCTGCCGTGCCGTCGGTATGTGCCTGCCGCCATCCGCGTGAGGGCACCGGCACCATGAGGGACAGCCGGCGCGCACGAGCTAACGGGCTGGCCGCAGCTTCACCGGCTGGTCGATCAAGCTCGTGTTGGCGAAGCCGCCGCCGTCGCCGTACGCGCTGGCGAATGCGTTGAAAGCAGCGTTCCCGGGACTGAAGATGACGCCGTTGGACGATCCGAGTTCGAACACCCACGGGCTCGGTGCCGGTCCGCACTCGAGCAGGCCGGATCCGGTCGCCTCGGCGATACGGTAGCCCCGGCGCTGCATCACGGTGACCTCGACGTACGCGATAGCGGCATGGTCGCAGGTGACCGTTCCTTGCAGAGTCACAGCGCCGTCGCGGGTGACGGCGCCGGAGTCGACCGTCACTGCGACTTCCGTGACCGGCGGTTCAGCTTCCTGGAGATGGAAAACGTCGTTGGCAGGCACCGCCGCCGAGGCCGGACTCGCTCCTGCCAGTGCGGTTGCCGCGGCCAGGGCCAGTCCTACGGCCAGTGTCCGCCAGGGTTTGATGTCGGACATCGCGCTTCCTCCCCAGTGATCGAGTTGTTCGGACGCGAAGGTCACGAGCACCCCCGGTCTGGAGGCTGTAGCACAGGCGAGACGTCACACCTGCCGGCCGGGTGCTGCTTCGGCAAAGGCGTCTGTGCTCATTGTCCTCTTCCCGCACCATTAAGAAAGAGGAACCACAATCCGACGGCACGCGCCTAGACGCCGACTGAGTCCCTCTCTCTCTCTCTTCGCCGACGCACCACCCGTCGGTGCGAGACCCGATGCACGTCCGCAAAGCGCACACGACGCCGCACCAAGCCTGCCCTGGTAGGCTCCAGACCGCCGTGCGACAGAACGAGGAGGTGATACCCATGAACGAATCGACGTGGGTGCTCCTCTCTGGGGTCACGGTCGGGCGATAGGTCGCTCGGGAGCGCCGCTCAAGCGCACTCCCGAAAGGCACGACCATGCACTTCACCTCTGAACAGCGACTCGACGACACCGTCATCGAGCGCGAATTCCTCCTCGGCGAGATCCCGGGCGTCCTCTGGACGCCGGCATCGGCATCCGCTTCCTCACCTGTCCCGCTCATCCTGATGGGCCACCCGGGCGGGCTCGGCGCGATGTACCCGCGCCTCGCGGCCCGGGCGAAGAGCTCGGCGGCCCCGGGCTATGCCGCGGTCACCATCGAGCTGCCGGGTGCCGGTGACCGGCAGCGCCTCGCCGGCGCAGACGAAGCCCGCGCCGATCTGCGTCGGGCGCTGCAGGCGGGCGAGACCGTGTCGGGCGACATCGTCGACCGTCTCGTCCTGCCCCTGGTGGAGCGGGCGGTCCCGGAATGGCAGCAGACATTGGATGCCGCGCTCGCGCTGCCCGAGATCGCCGGCCCCGTCGGCTACTCGGGCGGTCCGATCGCCATCGGCATCCGCCTGGCAGCGATCGACTCGCGCATCGTCGCGGCCGGACTCTTCGCCGGCAGCTATGTGCCCGCCTTGACGTTCGACGAGGCACGGCGGCTCACGCTCCCCCTGCACGTGCTGCTGCAGTGGGACGACCGGGGGAACGACCGTCAGATGGCGCTCGACCTCTTCGACGCGTTCGGCTCGAAGGAGAAAACACTGCAGGCCAACATGGGCGGGCACACCGGCGTTCCGTCGTTCGCCGGTGAAGACGCTGCCCGGTTCTTCGCGCGGCATCTGAGCTAGCGGCACGCAGTCCGCCGCCTCCGAACACGAGGCGGCGGACCCTCGCGTTCGGCGAGCACGACCCTCGACCGGCTTGTGGCTGGGCCGGACGGTTGAGAATACTGGGGCGATGCTCCCCCGCTTCCCCGATGGCGCCACGGCGGAGGAGGCGCGGGCAGTACTCGTCGCTGCCGGCTGGAACGAGGTCGGCGTGGGCGACTGGGCGTGGGTGCACGCTTCGCCCGACGGCAGCGTGGTTGCCCGAGTGACCCCGTTCGACCCGGCCTTCCGCCTGTTTGCGGACGCCTGCCTGGAAGGATGGACGAACCCGCTCCTCGTCCGCGTGGACGAACTGGTTCCACTTCGCCATAAGGGGTACGCGGTGATCATGGAGCGGCTTCACCCGGCGGATGAAGATCGCGCGCAGCGACTCGCGGCGGCTCTGACCATCGGTCCCGACGGCATACCAGCGCCGCCGGAGACGTCGGACGCCGGTCTTGCTGCCGACTCGGACGTCATTGATCTCCGGAATCGACTCGGAGAGCTCGTCGCCGAGGGCGACCGTCGCTTTCGCGTCTGGGGAGGTGCAGACATCCGACCCGCGAACATCCTGCAGTCGGTCGACGGTCAGCTCCGCGTCACCGATCCTGTGTTCGTCCGAGGCCTGGACATCTTCGAAGCCATCCGCGACGGCGACGCCGACCGGCTCGGAGACTTCTCCCGCGCGGACCTCCACGACTTCCTATCCATCCCGGTTTTTCCTCCCGGCCCGGAGACGGAAGCCCTCCGTCGCAAAGTGGACGCCCTCCTGACCTAGCCAGGTTCCGCAAGAGAGCTGCCCGCCGCGGACCCCTCGCATTCCCTGGGAACGGCCGAGAGGATGTCGGTATGAGCGATGAGCAGAGCGTCGTCCGCATGTGGCGCGGAGTGATCCGCACGTCGGACCGTGACGAGTATGTCGAGTACGTCGAGCGCACGGGCATCGAGGAGTACCGCTCGGTTCCGGGCAACCGCGATGCCTGGACGCTGACGCGCGAGCTTCCGGACGGCCTGACCGAGATCGTGACGGTCTCGCGGTGGGACAGCCTCCAGAGCATCCGCGGCTTCGCCGGCGACGACATCGAGAAGGCGGTCTACTACCCCGAAGACGACCGGTTCCTCGTCGAACGCGACGACACCGTGCGCCACTACGTGCAGCGCAGCTAGTCCCCCGCACTCCGCATCCCCGCTGTCAGCCTCACGCGAAAAGGGTGATGGCCGTGCCCCTTTCCCCTGCCACAATCGCGACATGACGACTCACGAGGGGGATGGGCGAGCATGACAATCGAGGCAACAAAAGGATCGGGCCTGACGACGGAAGAACTCGCCGAGGAATTGGCGCATGTCTCCACGCCAGACACGCTTTCGACGCCCTTCGGGGAGTTCGAATTCTTCGACGGAGTGCCGAAGCCCGAATCCGTGCAATCGATCTTCGACGGACTCGACCTCGTCCGCGGAATCACCGCATTCCTGAACACGGTTCCCGGCGCATCGCTCGTCGCGATGAGGCGCGGTCTGCGCTCCGCCGGGGTCGACTCCCCCGACAAGATCGGCTACACCGATCCGCGGTGCACCTCCACGCCGATCTTCCTGACTCCGAACACCGAGACCACGTACGGCGTCACGTTCCTCGATCTGAAGGCCTGGGGGCCCACGGTCATCGAAGCGCCGCCGCAGTCGCTGTGCGTCGTCGACGACTTCTGGTTCCGGTACGTCGCCGACATGGGAATCGCCGGGCCCGACCGGGGCGCGGGCGGCAAGTTCCTCTTCCTGCCCCCGGGCTACGACGGCGAGCGGCCCGACGGCTACTACACGTACGAATCGCCCACGTTCACGAACTTCGTGGTGATCCGCGCCCTCGGCGGGGTGCCGGCCATCAAGCAGTCGCGCATCTACCGGCTCAGCGACGCCGGCTCTCCGCCCGAGAACACGTTCGTGAACATCGGCGAGCAGGCCATCAACACGGTCCACGCCAACGACTTCTCGTTCTTCGAAGAGGTCGCCCAGCTCGTCGCCGAAGAGCCGACCACGGCCCTCGACCCCGAGCGCGCGGGCACGCTCGACGCGCTCGGCATCCATCACGGCACGCCGTTCGCACCCGACGACCACCTTCGCGGCATCCTCGACAACGCGGCTCAGATCGGCGCGGCGATGGCGCGAGCCACGCTCTACTCGGCCCGCGACCCGCAGTCGTTCCGGTGGGAGGGGTCGTCGTGGAAGGAGGGCTTCGTGGGCGGCAGCTACGAGTTCCTGAACGACGGCGCGCGCAACCTCAACGCGCGCACCCTGTTCCACTACGCGGCGACGGTGATCACGCCGGCGATGGCGCATGCGCAGGTGGGCGCCGGCTCGGCGTACATCTACACCGCGGAAGACGCCGACGGCGCCCTGCTCGACGGCGGCGCGACCTACACGCTGACGATCCCCGCGAACGCTCCGGCCAAGAACTTCTGGGCGATCGACGCGTACGACACCCAGACCCGGTCGCTGCTGCAATCCACCGCCTACCCGGCCGTGTCGAGCCTGTCGGAGGACATCCAGGCAGAGGATGACGGATCCCACGTGCTCTGGTTCGGGCCGACGGCACCCGAGGGCAGGGAATCCAACTGGATCCCGACGCTGCGGGGCAAGTCGTGGTGGCCGCTGCTGCGGCTCTACGGTCCTCTCGAGCCGTGGTTCGACATGACGTGGCGCCTGCCCGAGATCACCCGCGTGCAGGGCTGACGCGGTCGCCGCACCCACTCGACCCGTCCCGCTCGCGACACGGCGCTCGCCCGTCACATGTCGCGAGCGGGACGACTGCCCACCACACGTCCTCGCTAGGATGCACCCGTGTCCGAATCGAGCCTCGAGGCCCCGTCATCCGTGCGAAGCCTCAGCAGCCACCTGCTGTCGACGAAGACATCGATCAGACCGCGACGCGTGGGCGTGGTCAGCCGGCGCGACGTGATCGACCACGCCCGCGAGAGCGGTGCGAGTGTCGTCGCCGTCACCGCGCCGGCCGGCTACGGCAAGTCCACGATGCTCGCGGAGTGGGCGGCCGTCGAGAGCCGGCCCGTCGCCTGGGCGACGGTCGACGAGTTCGACGACGACCCCGTGGCTCTGCTCACGCTGCTCGCCACGGCGAGCGGACAGATCTCACCACGGGCGCGCGAGGTGTCGGAGGCCATGGGCGCCCTGGGGGCGGGGGTGCTCGGCCGATCTGCGCCCATGCTGGCCGAGGCGCTCGCCCAGGCACCGGCACCCTTCGTGCTGTTCGTCGATGACGTGCACGCCGCATCATCCGACGCGTGCCGTGACGCGCTCGAACTGGTGCTGGCCGGCGTCCCGGCGGGATCGCAGATCGTGCTCGCGAGCCGGCACGAGCAGCCCTACCTGGCGCGGCGTCGCGCAGACGGCGCGACGTTCGAGGTCGGCTCCGACGACCTCCGCATCGATCAGGAGGGTGCGCGCCGCATCTTCCGAGGCGCGAGTGTGGCCGTCTCCGACGAGGCACTCGCCATCGCGGTCGATCGCTGCGAGGGCTGGGCGACCGGCCTCTACCTCTGCGCCTTGGCGACCCGCGCCGGCTCGGACGTCGTGGCGATCAGCGGCGGGGAGCGCTTCGTCGCGGACTACCTGTACGGCGAGGGTCTCGCGGGTCTCTCCGATGAGCTGCGCGACTTCCTCCGGCGCACAGCGGTGCTCGACCAGATGTCGGGACCGTTGTGCGATGCGATGCTGCAGACGGATGACTCGCACGCGCTCCTGCGCGACCTCGAGGCCCGCGGGGTCTTCCTCGTGGCGCTCGACGGCGAGCGCCGCTGGTTCCGCTATCACGCGCTGTTCCGCGAGTTCCTGCTGACCGAGCTGTCTCGAGTCGAGTCATCCCGCATCGCCGAGCTGCATCTCCGCGCGGCGGAGTGGTTCGAACATGACGGTTCGCCCGAGCGCGCGATCGAGCACCTGCTGGCGGCGGGCGAACGCGGTCGGGCCGGCGTGCTGGTCGCCCAGCTGGCCATGCCCGCCTACCAGAGCGGGCGCATCGTCGTGCTCGACCGATGGCTGGACACGCTCGGCCGGTCGACGATCGAAGCGACGCCGGGTCTGCTCGCCATCGCCGCGTGGACGGCTCTCCTGGCCGGTCAGTCCCCCGCCGCCGAAGAGCGTGCGGCCGCCCTGGAGCGCTCGCGCGCAGAGTTCGCCACCGCGGACGAGGAGCTCACGTTCGAGTCGTCGCGTGCCATGGTCCGCGTCGCGATGTGTCTCAGCGGCCCCCCTCGACATCTCGCGGATGCCGAGCTCGCCGTGGCGAATGAGCCCCTCTGGAGTCCGTGGCGGGCGCCTGCGCTCTACCTGCTCGGGACGGCACTCGTGCTCGTGGGCGACGCTGCCGGCGCAGGACGCGCGTTCGCGGCATCCGTCGAGCGGGCAGCGCAGGCGGGCAACACGGCCGCCCACCTGCTCAGCCAATCGGAGCTGGCCATTCTCGCGTTGGACGGCGGAAAGATCGAGGATGCCGCACGCCACGCCCGCGGCGCGATGAGCGTGGTCGACGACAACCACCTCGACGGCTATCCGACGGCAACGCTCGCCCTGGCGGTCAGCGCACGTGTCGCGCTGCGCCACGGCGACGCCGCGGCATCCCAGCGCCTGCTGGCCCGCGCCATGCGTGCGCGCATCCAGTGCAACCACGTGATGCCGTTCGTGGCCATACGTGCCCGGCTGCAGCTGGCCAAGGTGTTCGCGGGATCCGGTGACGCGGCTGCGGCGCGGCAGCTGCTGAAGGAGGCCGACGACCTGCTGCAGCGCTGCCCGCAGGTCGCGGCTCTCGGCCCCGAAGTGATGGAGTTCCGTCAGTCGCTGGGCGATGGCTCCGGCACCGTGCTGGGACTCCCGCTCACCCCCGCCGAGATGCGGCTGCTCCCCTACCTGCAGACGCACCTCATGATCGCCGAGATCGGCCAGCGCCTGTTCATCTCGCGGAACACGGCCAGCACCGAGGTGAAGTCGATCTACCGCAAGCTCGGTGCGACCACGCGATCGGCGGCTGTGGACCGCGCGATCGAGCTCGGGCTGCTGGGCAGCGGGTAGCGGTGCAGCGATCCGGTCAGTAGAGGTCCAGCTCGACCCCCAGTGCCGAGGCGACCTTCGACGACGCTTTGACGATGCACGCGCGGCCGACGAGCGGCATGACGCTGTCGAGCACCCCGACGACCTCCGACGCCTGCGCGCCGGCGGCAATGGCCTCATCGACTTCGCGGTGGATGGAGGCCTCGGCCGCCGACACGGCGATGAGCGCACCGAGCCGCACGAGCGCGCGGGTCTTCGCGTCCACGAGGGAATCGCTGGTCGCGGCGCGATCCTCCGGGCCGGGGGCATCGATGCTCAGTCGCCGGAGGTGCTCCGCGTAGTCCATATCGACCCTCTCGGTCGCGTCCTTCGTGCCGCCACCGTCGAGCGGCGCGGCATCCGTGTCCAGTGAAGCAACGGGCGGCCGGCTCGGCGTCACACGATCCGTGTGATCTCTGGACGGATGCCGCCGAGCCGTGTCGACGCGCGGTCACCGCCATCGCGCGAGCGGCCGGCGAAGTTCACTCACCGTGGGTGAGTCGGTCGGCCGCGGCATCCGTCACCGTGGAAGTTCCAGAGGAAGGACATCCCATGACCGACCGCACCCTCGATGAACTCGGCCCCGTCGACTTCATCGTCGTCGAGTTCCCACCCGGCCACGCCAGCTTCACCGGTGAGATGGCGTCGGAGCTGCTCGCCCTCGTCGATGCCGGAACCATCCGCGTCATCGACATCCTGGTGCTCACGAAGGACGCCGACGGTTCCATCGAAGCGCTGGAGCTGTCGGAGCTCGACGATCTCGGGCCCCTGGTGCGCCTCGAGGCCGAACTCGCCGAGCTCCTCGCCGCGGACGACGTCGCGCATCTCGCCGCCGCCATGGACCCGGGCACGGTGGCCGGCGTGCTCGTCTACGAGAACCTGTGGAGCGCGGGCTTCGCCTCAGCCGCGCGTCGCGCGGGCGGCCAGCTCATCGCGAACGGCCGCATCCCGATCCAGTCCATCATCGCCTCGATCGAGGCGGACGAGACCGCCATCCAGATAGGAGCCTGACATGCTCGGACGAAGAGTAGGACGCGTGGGAGTCATCGGGGCTCCCGTCGCCAAGGCCGCCGTCGTCGGCGCGGCCGTCACGCCGGGCCCCTCGCCGGTCGCGAAGGCCGCCGTCGTCGGAGCCGCCGTCACGCCCGGCCGCTCCCCGGTCGCCACGGCCGCCGTTGTGGGCGCCGTCGCGACCCCGCGCCGCCGTCGCATCTAACGGTCTGCGCGTCGTCCCGCCGCTTCCGCCGTGGCGGGAGCGGCGGGCCTGTTACAGCCGCGAGATCCCCATGCCGACGATGAGCAGACCGATCACCACGAGGATCGCGCTGGTCAGCAGGCCGCCGTTGGTCTCCATCCACTGATGCGCCGCGACCAGCTTCGGCTGCATCCGCGTCGGCGAGGCGGCGGTGACGATGATCGGAAACGCGACGGTGGAGGCCGCGACCACGGTGTAGATGATCACCGGAACAACCGCCAGACGGACCGAGCCGGCGTCGGCGTACAGTGTCAAGCCGGCGGCCAGGGCGAGCACGATGCCCTTGGGCCGGAGATTCAGGATGAACCCCAGTCCGAACGCCGACCAGGCGCCCATGTTCGCCTCGGCCCGCATCCACTTCGGAGTCGTCGCCACCACTCCGCTCCGGCGTCGACGAAACCACGAGAGCACTCCGAGCACCATCGCCGCCACACCCAGAATGATCTCCACGATGGCGACGGCGGTGTCGGGCTGCCGCTCGAAGCGTGACGTGGGGAGCACGGTCGCGAACAGCGCGGCGATGGAGACCGTCACCAGGATGCCGATCACCCAGCCGACGAGAAACGGCACTGCCGAACGGGCACGATTCGGAGACAGCAGGATCAGGATCGTCATCACGATGGGGACGGAGCTGATGGCCACCGCGGCAGCGATGATCAGCAGGTGACCGATTGTCGACACGACCGCCCTTCCCAGCCCCGGTCCGCGTGCCGGACCCCTCATCGAAGTGAAGCACAAATCGGGCTCTCTCTGCGGCCTCGGCGATTTCGAGAGTTGGTCGGACGGATGCCGCCGGTCGCTGTGGGGACACCATCCATTCGCCCGGAATAACGCATCGGAATTGTCATCACCCGTGCGTGGTGAAGTGTCACGAATGTCGGAGAAGCAAATCTCATGCCCCTGATTCGACTCTTGGATTTTCATTGACACCGCACGAAAAGCGGGAGTAGGCATGGTCCGTACCGTCGTCGACGAACCCTCGCCAAGAGTCCGCCGCCGACCAGACCGGGCCCTGGGGGGTCCTTTGACGGCAGGGGAACTGAAGATGGCTGACGGTGTAAAGCGGCCGACGACGTCGGTTCACGCGAAGACGACGGGAATGTCCTGGATCACGATGGCGATCCTCATCGCCACTGCGGTCGCGAGCGTTCGAGGACTGCCGGCGATGGCCGGCTATGGCTGGGCCTCGATCTTCTTGTACGTCCTTCCCGCGATCGTGTTCATGATCCCAGTGGCGCTGGTCGCCGCGGAGCTCGCGAGCGGCTGGAAGGGCGGCGTCTTCGTCTGGGTCAAGGAGGCGTTCGGCGATCGGATCGGCTTCAGCGCGATCTGGCAGCAGTGGATGCAGAACGTGGTGTGGTATCCGGCTCAGCTGGCGTTCTTCGCGTCGGCGCTGGCATATGTCTTCAACCCCGCGCTGGCCAACAACGGCCTGTTCACCGGCCTTGTGATCCTGGTCGTGTATTGGCTGTCGACGTTCATCGCTTTCGGCGGGGTGAAGTCCTTCGCCGGCGTGGGCAAGTGGGGTTTCATCGCGGGCACGATCGTGCCGTCGCTGGGTCTGGTGCTCTTCGCCATCCTGTTCCTGAGCTCGGGCGGCAAATCGGAGCTCCCGCCTGCGTCCGAGGGGCAATGGCTTCCGACATGGACGGGCATTGCAAGCATCGTGCTGATCGTCAGCAACTTCCTCTCGTACGCAGGCATGGAGATGAACGCCGTGCACGTCAACGAGATGGACAAGCCGGGCAAGCAGTTCCCGAAGGCGATCCTGCTGTCGGCGATCATCATCCTGATCGTGTTCATCTTCCCGACGCTCGCGATCTCGGTCGGGGTGGATTCCTCAAGCATCAACTTGACGCAGGGTGTGCTGCAGGCGTTCGACGTGTTCTTCGGCCAGCTCGGCATGCCGTGGATGACGACGGTGATGGCGCTGCTGATCGTGTTCGGCATCCTCGCCTCCGTCGTGACGTGGATCCCCGGTCCGAGCAAGGGCCTGCTGCTGGTGGGACGTCAGGGTTACCTGCCGCCGAGCCTGCAGCGGACGAACAAGAACGGCATGCAGGTGCCGATCATGGTCGTGCAGGGCATCCTCGTGACGATCCTCGCCGTGCTGTTCGCGGTCGTGCCGTCGGTGCAGAGCGTGTTCTGGATCTTCTCGGCGATGGCCGTGCAGCTCTACCTGATCATGTACATGATGATGTTCCTCGCGGCACTCAAACTCCGCCGCTCGCACCCCGACGTGAAGCGCGGCTTCAAGACGCCGGCGATGGGCTTCATCGGCTGGCTCGGGTTCCTCGCGAGCCTGCTGGCCCTCCTGATCGGCTTCGTCGAGCCGGAGGGCAGCACCATGGGGCAGCTGGGCTACACGCTGCTGCTGGTGGGCGGCATCGTCGGTCTCGGAATCTGGCCGTTCATCATCTACGCCTTCCGCAAGGAGAGCTGGAAGGTCTACCCCGACGAAGACCACGAGCACAGCGAAGAAGAGGCCGGCGTCACCGCCGCGGAAGCCTCGACCCCGGCATCCACTCCCAAGACCGCGAACTGACATCGGAGACCACGAAAATGCTGCATAAGAAGGATGACGTCCGCGACGAGCTGCTCGATGAGGTCTTCGCCTCGGGAGACCTCTCGGTATCACTGCCGAAGTACCGGATGCCGCAGAAGGAACATCTCGCAGCCCACGCCTACCAGGTGGTGACCGACGAGCTGATGCTCGACGGCAACTCGCGCCAGAACCTCGCGACCTTCTGCCAGACGTGGCTCGAGCCGGAGATCCGCTCCATCATGGCGGACACGCTCGACAAGAACATGATCGACAAGGACGAGTACCCGCAGACGGCCGAGATCGAGGCGCGCTGCGTCCACATCCTCGCCGACCTCTGGAACTCCCCCGACGCCGAGAACACGCTCGGCACGTCGACGACGGGATCGAGCGAGGCGGCCATGCTCGGCGGCATGGCGCTGCTGTGGAACTGGCGGGCGCGTCAGCGTGAGGCGGGCAAGCCGACCGACAAGCCCAACATGATCTGCGGCCCGGTGCAGGTCTGCTGGCACAAGTTCGCGCGGTACTGGGACGTCGAGCTGCGCGAGATCCCGATGGAGGGCGACCGCTTCATCATGAACGCCGACGAGGTGATCAAGCGAGTCGACGAGAACACCATCGGGGTCGTGCCGACGCTCGGTGTCACCTTCACGGGCCAGTACGAGCCGGTGCACGAGGTGAGCGACGCGCTGGACAAGCTGCAGGAGGAGAAGGGGCTCGACATCCCGATCCACGTCGACGGCGCGAGCGGCGGCTTCATCGCCCCGTTCACGCTGCCCGAGCTGGTGTGGGACTTCCGGCTGCCGCGCGTGAAGTCGATCAACACGTCGGGCCACAAGTTCGGCCTGGCTCCGCTCGGCGTCGGCTGGGTCGTCTGGCGGGATGCCGCGGAACTGCCCGAGGACCTGATCTTCAACGTGAACTACCTCGGCGGCAACATGCCGACGTTCGCGCTGAACTTCTCGCGCCCGGGCGGCCAGATCGTCGCGCAGTATTACAACTTCATGCGACTGGGGCGCGAGGGGTACCGCAAGGTGCACCAGTCCTGCCACGATACGTCGATGTTCCTCGCCGAGGAGATCGCGAAGCTCGGCCACTTCGACATCATCAACAACGGAGGCGCGGAGTCCGGCATCCCGGCCGTGTCGTGGAAGCTCAAGGACGGCGTCGATCACCCGTTCACGCTGTTCGACCTCGCCGACCGGCTGCGCACGCGCGGCTGGCAGGTCCCCGCGTACACGATGCCGGCCGATCGGCAGGACCTTCCCGTGCAGCGGATCCTGGTGCGCCAGGGCTTCGGCCGCGACGAGGCGTCGCTGCTCATGGCCGACTACCGTGCGGCGATCGAGCACTTCGACAAGCACCCGATCGTCAACTCCATGACCGAAGAGGAAGCCGGCAGCTTCCACCACTGACGACAGTCGCCGGGCGATGACCTCCATCGGTTCGATGGGGCTCATCGCCCGGCTTCGTCGTTCAGGCGGCGTCGGCGAGTCGGGTGGTCGCCTCCGGCCGCGCTGCGAGCGCGGCGGCGGTGCGGACGATCGTCTGCTGCATGACCTCGACGGCCGGCGTCGGCGCGATGTCAGTCACACGCGCGATGCTGATCGTGCGGGTCAGCGTCGGCTCCGAGAGACGCACCGCACGCAGGCCCTTGCGCTCGATCATCACCATCGCCGGGACGATGGCCACGCCGATCCCTCGCTCCACGAACCGGAGCACGGCATCCATCTCCGCACCCTCGATGACCGCGCGCGGCGACAGTCCCGCCGCCTCGAAGGCGGCATCCGTCGTGCTGCGCAGGTCGTACGTCGCACTGAAGGCGACCTGCGGCAGCTCCGCGACCTCGCGAAGGGTGATGCTGTCGCGCGAGGTCAACGGCGGCGCGTCGCTGGATGAGATCACCACGAGCTCTTCGAGGAGCAGCGGGGTCACGGTGAATCTCTCGGTGGATGCCCCGCCGGACGTCGTGACCAGCGCGAGGTCCAGTTCGCCACCGGCGAGAGCGTCGAGCAGTCCGCGCGAACCCCGTTCGGTGATGTGCAGCTCGACTCCGGCGTGTGCCGCGTGGAACGCGCCCAGCACCTCGGCGACCAGGCTGATGCAGAGCGTCGGCGTGGCGCCGAGTCGCACACGCCCGCGCCGCAGCCCGGCCAGCGCGTCGAGCTCCCGACGCACGGACTCGGCGTCGGCCAGCATGCGGCGAGCCAGCGGCAGCAGTGACTCACCGGCCGACGTGAGCGTGCTGCCCGCTCGTGCGCGGTGGAAGAGCTCGGCGCCGAGGTCCTGTTCGAGCGTGCCGATCTGACGACTCAGCGAGGGCTGGGCGAGGTGCAGCTGCTCGGCGGCCCGCGTGAAGTTGCCCAGCTGGGCAACGGTGACGAAGGCGCGGAGCTGCTCGAGATTCACGGTTCATAGCGTACCGCTATTGATTCGACTGAAAAGATGCATTGGAGTAATTGACGGGAAGTTCTTACCGTGGGTGGGTGAGCACTTCAGAGCGCCAGCTTTCCACCACCGTCCTCGTCATCGGCACCGGGGGTTCCGGACTCCGCGCCGCCATCGAACTCGCCGAAGCCGGGGTCGACGTCATCGCCCTCGGTAAGCGTCCGAAGTCGGACGCCCACACCTCGTTGGCCGCCGGTGGCATCAACGCCGCCCTCGGCACCATGGATGCCGACGACAGCTGGCAGCAGCACGCTGCGGACACACTCAAAGAGAGCTATCTGCTCGCCAACCCCCACACCGTCGAGATCGTCACCTCGGGCGCCGCCCGCGGCATTGAAGACCTCGAGCGGTACGGCATGCCCTTCGCCCGCGAGGACGACGGGCGCATCTCGCAGCGCTTCTTCGGCGCGCACACCTACCGGCGCACCGCGTTCGCGGGCGACTACACCGGTCTCGAGATCCAGCGCACCCTCATCAACCGCGCGGCACAGCTGCAGGTGCCCATCCTCGACACGGTGTACGTCACGCGCATCCTCGTCAATGACGACGGCGCCGTCTTCGGAGCGTACGGCTTCGACCTCGAGGACGGCACTCGCTACCTGATCCACGCGGATGCCGTGATCCTCGCGGCGGGTGGCCACAACCGCATCTGGCGTCGCACCTCGTCGCGACGCGACGAGAACACCGGTGACTCGTTCCGCCTCGCCGTCGAAGCCGGCGGCAGGCTGCGCGACCCGGAGCTCGTCCAGTTCCACCCGAGCGGCATCATCGAGCCCGAGAACGCGGCGGGCACCCTCATCTCCGAGGCGGCCCGCGGCGAGGGCGGCATCCTGCGCAACGGCCTCGGCGAGCGTTTCATGCACCGCTACGACCCCGAGCGGTTGGAGCTCTCCACGCGCGATCGCGTTGCGCTGGCCTGCTACACCGAGATCAAGGAGGGGCGCGGAACCCCGAACGGCGGCGTCTGGCTGGATGTCTCGCACCTCCCCCGCGAGACGATCATGACGCGGCTGCCCCGCGTGTACCAGACGATGCTCGAGCTGCAGATGCTCGACATCACGCAGGAGCCGATCGAGATCGCGCCCACCGCGCACTACTCGATGGGCGGCGTCTGGGTGCGCTCGTCGGACCACTCCACCGACGTGCCCGGTCTGTACGCCATCGGCGAGGCCTCCTCGGGACTGCACGGCGCGAACCGCCTGGGCGGCAACTCGCTGATCGAGCTCTTGGTGTTCGGGCGCATCGTCGGGCAGGCTGCCGCGGAGTACTCCGCCTCGCTGCCGGCGCAGCGGCGCTCGGCGGCGGCCCTCGCCGCCGCGCGCTCCGAGATCTCGGAGCTGCTCGCCGCGTCGGGAACAGAGAACGTGCGGGCGCTGCAACGTGCCATCCGCGACACCATGACCGAGCACGCCGGCGTCGTGCGTGACGAACAGGGCCTCCTGACCGGCCTCGCCGAGCTCGACGCCATCGAGGCGCGGATGGCTGACATCGGCGTGCACCCCGACATCGCCGGCTACCACGACCTCGCTCACGCCTTCGACCTGAAGTCGGCGGCTCTCGCCGCCCGCGCGACCCTCGAAGCCGCGCTCGAACGCCGCGAGACCCGCGGCTGCCACAACCGCAGCGACTATCCCGAGCTCGATCCGGAGCTGCAGGTGAACCTCGTCTGGTCGCCGACGACCGGTGTCGTGCGCGAGCCGATCCCGCCGATTCCCACCGAGATCGCCGCGCTCATGCGCGAGGTGTCGGTGGCGGGCAAGCTCGTCGAGTAACGCCGTCTCGCGGGCAGCGCGGCACGTCACACACCGGTCACACGTAGCCTCAACAGCGCTTTCGATCACATGTAGCCCGTTCGCCGACATGCTGCAACCCCCAGAGGTGTCCGGGGGTCATGCGAGTAGAAAGGCAGAGTGAAGAGAGTGACGTACGCGGGAAGCGAATTCGTGACCGGGGATGACATCGCGTCGGCACTGCTCAGCTGCGGTCGAGCGCTGGCGGAGGCCGGCGAAGCCGAGGCAGTGACAGTTCCGTCATGGGAAGAGGGCACGGTCACCGGGGTGATGATACTCATCGGCCCGGCGAGCCAGATCGTCGTTCAAGACGCCCATATCGACGCCGATGAACTCATAGACGACAGCGCCATCGCGCGGCTGCACGCGATCGAGCGCCGTCTGAGGCCGGTTGCGGCGTTCGACGTCGACGGCCGGAGTGACAGCTGGGACGGCGACAATCGCAGTCAGGCCTGGGACGGCGAGATCTGACGGCCTGAGTATCTGACGGGCCCGAGTCTCCCGCTCCACCGAGCGGGCGGGCTACCAGCGCGCGCGAAGGCAGGCAGGGTCCGGTGGCCCGTCGACCGCGCGCTACTGCAGGCAGAACTCGTTGCCCTCGGGGTCCTTCATCTGGAAGTAGGTCTCGGGCCACGGACCCCACGTCTGGTCGACAAGCCGCACGACTTCGGCCCCCAGTGCGACGAGACGATCCTTCTCGGCGTCGAGCTCTTCGCGCGTCGGATGCCGGCCGGGTGTGGCGCTGATGTCGAGGTGCAGCCGGTTGCGCCCAGCCTTCGTTTCGTCGGCGTGGTGGAAGAACAGCCTGGGCCCCACGCCTTCGGGATCCTCGGCCATCCCCCGCTTGGCCAGATCCGCCTCCGTCAGTCCGGAGGCGAGCAGCTCGTCCTTCAGCGGCTCGTCCCATGTGGCCTGGGGATAGCCGAACACGGCGGCCCAGAAGCCGGCAAGCGCCGGAGGATCGTCGGCGTAGAACGTGATGTTCCCGAGTTTGCCGGCCATGACGACCTTCTCTCCCACGGCGTCGGGCCGCGACATCCGTCACCCTAGACCTTGGCACCGACACGTCTCAGCGGAAGTCCCTCGCGCGGTGCTGCACACCCACACGGAGGTCTTCGAACCGGTCGGCGATGAGGTTCGTCACCCCCTCGGTCGAACGCTCCAGGATGCCGCGGGCGATGAGCGCCGGAGAATCGCGCACGACCCGGCGATATCTGTTCCAGACCCCGAGCGAGCACACGACGTTCACGAGGCCGTGCTCGTCCTCGAGGTTGAGGAAGGTGATCCCGGATGCCGTGGCCGGCCGTTGCCGGTGGGTCACGAGTCCGGCGACCTCGACGCGGCGCCCGACTTCGTGGCTGCGCAGTTCGCGAGACGTCAGGACGCCGCGACCGTCGAGCCCGGAGCGGTAGTGCGTCAGCGGGTGGTCGTCGGTCGAGATGCCGGTGGCCCAGAGGTCGGCGGCCAGGCGCTCGTAGCTGGTGGGATCGGTGAACAGCGGCGGCTGCACCGCGATGAGGGAGTCCGGCAGGAACTCGGGGCGATCCTGCGCTGCGGAACCGGCCAGCCAGATCGCCTCGCGCCGGCTGAGGCTGAGGCACTCGAACGCTCCCGCGGTGGCGAGCGCCTCGACCTGTGTCGACGTGATGCTGGTGCGCCGCACCAGGTCGCGCTGGTCGCGGAACAGGCCACCGGCCTCGCGTGCCGCGACGATACGCTGCGCGATGGTCGTGCCGATGCCCTTGACCCCGGCGAGGCCGAGCCGCACCGCGTACCTGCTGTCGCGCCGATGCGCCGCCGACTCGTCTGGCGCGTCGAGGTCGAAGAGCCCGACCGGCGGCTGGTCGCGCTCGAGGCAGGAGTCCAGGCCTGTGGGCGCCGCGCCGTCGGTCTGCTCGAGCACGGCCTCGTCACCCGACAGGTGCAGGTCGGGACGACGCACCTCGACGCCGTGGTGACGTGCATCGCTCACGAGGGTCGCCGGGGAGTAGAAGCCCATCGGCTGCGCCCGCAGCAGCCCGGCGAGGAACGCCGCCGGGTAGTGCAGCTTGATCCACGAGCTGGCGTACACGAGCAGCGCGAACGACAGGGAGTGCGACTCGGCGAACCCGAAGTTCGCGAACGCCTGGATCTTGGCGTAGATCGCGTCGGCCTCCTCCCCCACGAGTCCGTTCTCGGCCATGCCCGCGTACAGCTTCTCTCTCAGCGAGTCGATGCGCTCCACTCCGCGCTTGGATCCCATCGCCCGTCGCAGCAGGTCGGCGTCCTCACCGGTGAGCCCGCCGACGGCCATGCCCATCTGCATGAGCTGCTCCTGGAACACCGGGATGCCGAGCGTGCGCTCGAGCACCGGCACGAGCTTGGGGTGGGCATAGGTCACCTTCTCCTGGCCGAGCTTGCGCTTGACGAACGGGTGCACCGCCCCGCCCTGGATGGGTCCGGGGCGGATGAGCGCGATCTCGATGACGAGGTCGTAGAACCGCCGCGGCTGCAGGCGCGGGAGAAGCCCCATCTGCGCACGCGACTCGACCTGGAAGACGCCGATCGAATCGGCGCGGCACAGCATGTCGTAGACCGCCTTCTCCTCCTTCGGGATGGTCGACAGCTCCCAGTCCTCCCCCGTCGAGGCGCGGATCATGTCGAAGCAGTACTGCAGGGCCGCCAGCATCCCGAGCCCCAGCAGGTCGAACTTCACAAGACCCATCCAGGCGGCGTCGTCCTTGTCCCACTGGATCACCGTGCGGTTCTCCATGCGGGCGTGCTCGATCGGCACGACCTCGCCCACCGGCCGGTCGGTGAGCACCATGCCGCCGGAGTGGATGCCGAGGTGCCGCGGCGCCTTGAGGAGCTCGGACGCGAACTCGAGCACCTGATCGGGGATGTCGTGGCCGGCACCCGTCTCGAGGAGTGCCCCCCACCCTTCGATCTGCTTCGACCAGGCGTCCTGCTGCCCCGGCGAATGCCCCAACGCCTTGGCCATGTCGCGCACGGCGTTCTTGGGCCGGTACTGGATGACGTTCGCGACCTGCGCGGCGCGGTCGCGCCCGTACTCCTGGTAGACCCACTGGATGATCTCCTCCCGACGATCGGAGTCGAAGTCGACGTCGATGTCGGGCTCCTCCTCGCGCAGGCTCGACAGGAACCGCTCGAAGGGCAGGTCGTAGCCGATCGCATCGACCGCCGTGATGTCGAGCAGATAGCAGATCGCGCTGTTGGCCGCCGACCCACGGCCTTGACACAGGATGCCGCGGCGCCGCGCCTCCTGGACGATGCCGTGCACGATCAGGAAGTACCCGGGGAAGTCCTTCAGCTCGATGACGCCGAGCTCCTTCTCGATGCGCGCCCGGTTCTCCTCGGTCAGGTGGGGGTACTTGCGCGGCACCGCATCCCATACGAGCGTGCGCAGCCACGACATCGGCGTGTGCCCCTCGGGCACCTTCTGCTTCGGCAGCGCGGGCTTGGCCTTGCGGAGCGGAAAGGCGAGCTCGTCGGCGAGCGTCACGGTGCGGGCCACGGCATCCGGGAATCTGACGAACCGCTCCGCCATCTCAGCGCCCGACCGCAGGTGCGCCCCGGCGTGCGCCGGAAGCCAGCCGTCGAGCTCGTCGAGCCCCCGGTTGGCACGCACCGCCGCGACCGCCGCGGCGAGCAGCTGCCGCTTCGGCACGGCGTAGTGCACGTTGTTCGTCGCCAGCAGCGGCAGCCCGCGCTCGCGCGCGAGCCCCGCGAGCACGTCGTTGTCGCGGGTGTCGAGCGGATTGCCGTGGTCGATGAGTTCGACGTGGACGGCGTCGCGCCCGAACAGCGTCACAAGGCGATCGAGCTCGCGGGCCGCGGCATCCGCCCCCGCCTTCCCCGACGCGGATGCCAGCGCGCGGCGCACGGCGCCCTTGCGGCACCCGGTGAGCACCGCCCACTCCCCGGCGGCCTGCGCGGCGAGCTCGTCGAGGTCGTAGACCGGACGCCCCTTCTCAGCGCCCTGCAGCTGTGCGTGCGTGATCGCGCCCGCCAGCCGGTGGTAGCCCTCCTCGCCGCGGGCGAGCACGAGCAGATGCGCGCCGGCCGGATCGGGCTCGCCGTTCTGCGGCTTCGGCAGCTCGAGCGACAGTTCGGCGCCGAACACGGTCTTCAGCTGCAGCGCCTCGGCGGCCTCGGCGAACCGGACGATGCCGTAGAAGCCGTCGTGGTCGGTGATCGCGAGGGCGTGCAGTCCGAGGCGCTCGGCCTCTTCGGCGAGCTCCTCCGGAGAGGAGGCGCCGTCGAGGAACGAGTACGACGAGTGCGCGTGCAGCTCGGCGTACGGGATGGCGTCCGCCGCACGCTCGATCTCGGGCGCGACGTACGGCCCGCGCTTGCGCGACCACGCCGGGCTGTCGCCCCCGTCCGCACCGACCGGCGGTGCCTCGGGCCTGCGGCGACCGCTCAGCACGCGCTCCATCTCGGACCACGGAACGCCCGGGTTGTTGAAGCCCATCAGCCCTCACCCGCCGTCGCTCGGGGCACGGGGAGTTCCGGCCCACCCGTCGGCGGCCTTCGACAAGCTCAGGGACCGGGGGGCAGTCGGGGCTCGGGGCGTTTCGTCAGTCATAGGTGGCCTCCGCGGTCCACGCGTCGCCGTCGCACACCAGCAGCCACGCCGACCCCTCGGCGTCGACGACCTGAAACCGGTACGCCCGCCGTGAGCGCGCGGCATCCCATCCCCGCTCGACCACGGGCCACGGCCCCGCCCAGGCCTCGATCGCCCGCCGGCGCCCGCTCTCGATGAAGAACGCGGGCACGGCGGCGACGTTGCCCCGCTCGTCGACATCGACGAGCTCGCCCCCGAGTGCCCGCACGTCGACCGGCACCGGATCGGCGAACACCGTCGTCGGCAGCGGATCGGGCAGGCTCCCCGGCCACGGTCGCGCGCGCTGCGCCGCGAGGCCGCCGGCGCCTGTCGTCTGCCGGTCGCGCTCGTCGCGGTCGCCCCAGGGCACGAGCACCTGGCGCTCCGCCAGCCACCGGCCGCCGCCGATCGCAGGTGTCAGCACACCCCGGTGCCCGAGCATCGCCTGCACGCGCGACAGCGCATGGTGCACCCGCTCCTCGGGGCCGCCCCCGAACAGCGCGGGAGCGTGATGGGATGCCGCATCCACCGCTTCGGGCGAGATCCGCACCAGGGTGACCCCGCTGCGCAGACCGCGCCCGGCGGCGTCACCGGCGCCGACGTCTTCGGCGAGCTGCCACCGCACGCGGTCGACGACCGCCGCGGCGTCGAACGAGCCGGGATGCAGCCACACCCGCTCACTGCGTTCCCCCCGGTCGCCCACGAGCTCGACCCGCAGCTCGGTGCAGACGAGGTCCACCGCACCCAGACCCGCGATGAAGTCGTCGGCGGTGACGCGCATGGCGAACGCCACCTGGTCGGCGATCTCGAGCGGCGGCTCGAACGCGACCTCGCGCTGCAGCTCGGGCGGCGGCGTGCGCGGCTGCACCGGCCGCGAGTCGTGCCCCGCGGCGAGGGCGTGCAGCCGGACGCCCCGCTCGCCGAACCGCTCGCGCACGCGGTCGGGCTCCATCGCGGCGAACCCGCCGAGCGTCTGCACACCCAGCCGGGCGAGGAGTCCCACGAGGTCCGCCGCCTCCTTCATCCCCGCTGCGCCCGCGCCGATCATCGCCGACGCGTCGAGCACGGCGACCGACAACGGCGCGAGGAATCCCGCCGCCCCGCCGGCGGGCACGACGAAGACCGGGTCGTCGGCGCTCGTGCCGCCGCGCGCCGCCTGCTCCGCCGTGAACGGGCCGTCGGCGATCCCCGCCCGCACCCCCTCGAGGCCGGCATCGCGCAAGGCGCCGATCAGCATGCGGGCGGCCTCGGTCTCGCCGCCGTAGTACCGCGCCGGGCCGCGGGCGCGCAGCGCGCACAGCCCTGGCCGCACCAGCTGAACGCCGGGCGCCCGCTCCTCGATCAGCGACACGATGGGCGCGAACGCGCGGTGATCGCGCGCGGCATCCGCGTTCACCAACGTGAGCCCCGGGCACCGCGCCTGCGCGTCGCGCCGTCGCTGCCCGCGACGCACCCCCTCGGCGCGCGCGGACGCCGAGCACGCGACCACGAGATTGCGCTCGACGACGGCGATCGGATGCCGCCACCCGTGCTCCGCACCCGACGGCGACGGGTCGGCCACGGCCGCGCCAGAAGCGGCCGCGCTAGGCAGCGGCACGCCAGGCAGCGGCACGCCCGCCGGCGATCTGCCAGGCAGCGGCGCGCCAGGCAGCGGCACGCCAGACGGCGACCTGTCAGAACGAGCTCCCCGTCTCGTACCTGCCCTCGCCTCCGGTCGCGCGCCCGGCCGAGGCCCCGTGCCGCGCTGCTCCGCGACCTCGTCCGGCTCGGAGCCCGGACGCTTTCCGATCGCGTCCGGCACCGAGCCCGGCCGCTGCGCGGCCGCACCCGCCTCCCGCTCGAGAGCCGTGACCGGCCAGTCTGGAAACCACAGCACGAGGCTCCGAACGGGCGTTCCCGGCGTCATGTCACCCCACCGCCCTGACCCGATGACCGAGCGAGACCTCGTACGCCGAGGCGGCGGCCGGATGCAGCGACTCGACAGGACGCATCCGCTCGGGCGCGGCGGAGACGTGGCCCGCCGCATCCGGGAGCATCACGTGAGCTCGCCGAGATCGCGGCCAGCGGCGGCTCGAGGAGGTGAGCGTCACCTCGCGACCCGAGAGGTAGCCGTGCCCGCGGCCGACGCCCTCCCATGCCGGCTCGCCGACCTCGATCACCGCCTCGGCCTGCGGCCACGGCCCCTGCACGAGCAGCACCGCACCGCGATCGCGCAGCCGCGCCGCCAGGCGGGAGATCTCGCCGTCGGCGGCGCGCCCGGCCGGACGCACCGCGACCACCGGCAGCACCTCGGCGACGGTCGAGGTCACCGCGAGCCAGCGCGCCCCCGGATCGGGAATCAGCACGAGCCGCGACAGATCGACGCCCAGGCCCTCGGCTGCCTCGGCGCCGAGTCGCGGCATCCCGATCACTCCGCACCATGATCCGGCCTGCGACGGCTGGGCGAGCAGCGCCAGCAGAACCGATGTCGACCGCGGGAGGGAGTAGGCCGATCCGGGACGCAGGCCGCCCCCGGGAAGCAGCGAGGCGAGGGCGGGATGCACCGGCAGCACCGGCGCGTCGAGCCGGCGTCCCTGCACCCGCTCGAGCTGGGCGCGCAGCTGTGCGACGGTGTTGGTCGACCCTGGACCCATGCCCGCATCTGCCGAAGCTGTTCTCCCCGCACGGAGGGCGGCAGGTTCGGGGGCCGTCGGCTCCTGGCCGACGGTCTCGTGCACGTGCTGTGCCGTGAGCTGCACGATCGCCCCCATTCCCACATGCTAGAACAGATGTTCTAGTCAATCAACCGCTGGGAACGAGCGTACCCGCCACTTCCGACAGTTATGTTCGAGAATGCAGTGCCGGCCGCACCATCGCGGAGACTTCGGTGCGCCGCCTCGGAGGCGCCGCCCCGAGCACGATCCCAGCGAGGACGAGCGCGACGCCGATGCCCTGCGGCACCCCGAACGTCTCCCCCGCGACGGCGACACCGAGCACGACGCCCGTGACCGGGTTGAGCAGCCCGATCACTCCGACCGCCCCGGGCGACAGCCGCCGCAGACCCGAGAACCACGCCACGTACGCGACAGCAGTGGCGACCAGCGTGAGATAGGCGAAGCCGAGCGCCGACGGCACCGTCAACGCGGGCGGACCACCCTCGACCAGCACGGCGACCGGCAGCAGCACGAGTGAGCCGCCGATGAGCTGCCACGCCGTCATCGGCAGCGCCGGAACGTCCGAGCCCCACCGCGCGGTGAGCACGAACCCGGCAGACGAGGCCACCATCGCCCCGAGCGATGCCGCGACACCCCACACGTCCGCGCCCGCGGCGTCGAACCCCAGCATCACCGCGACGCCGACGAGGCCGACCGTGGCACCCACCACCGCCGCCGCCCGCGGTCGCCGGTGCAGCAGCAGCCACGCGAACAGCAGCATGCAGGCAGCGGATGCCGACATCAGCGTCGCGGCGAGACTCGACGGCAGCCGCTGCCCGGCGATGTAGACGAGCACGAAGAAGCCGCCCACGTTGAGGGTGCCGAGTACGAGTGATCGCCACCACCACGACCCCCGCGGAAGCCGGCGCGCCAGCAGCAGCACGATGAGACCGGCAGGCAGTGCGCGCAGCACGCCACCCCACAGCGGCGCCTCGGCCGGGAGCAGGTTGCGCGTCACGACGTAGCCGCTTCCCCACGCGATCGGGGCGATCGCCGTCACGAGGATCCACATCCATCGCTTATCTTCCATGGAAGATACTTTATCTTACTCGGAAGATAAGATGGTTCCCATGCCTGAATCCCCCTCACCGGCGAACGAAGCACTCGCCGCCCCGCCCGACCGGGTCGCCGAGATCCAGGCCGAATGGCGGCGCGAGCGACCCGACCTCGATCCCTCGCCCCAGGCCGTCATCGGACGCCTGCATCGCGTCGCCCTCCGGCTGACCGAGCGGCTCGTCGCCGTCTATCGCGACTTCGGACTCAGCGAGGGCGAGTTCGACGTCCTCGCGACGCTGCGGCGCGCCGGCGCCCCGTACGAGCGACCCGCGGGCGAGCTCGCCGACCACACGCTCGTCACGACCGGAGGACTCACCAAGCGCGTGGACCGCCTCGAAGCCCGAGGACTCGTCGAACGCCGAACCGAGGCATCCGACGCCCGCAAGCGCCTGGTGCGACTGACCCCGCAGGGCACGGAGCTCATCGACCGCGCCATCGCCGCGCATCTCGACAACGAGCACCGCATTCTGGACGAACTCGGAGCGACGGATGCCGCCGCCCTCGAGCCGATCCTCACCCGCTGGCTGCGACTGCTCGACGAGAACTGACCCGCCAGCTCACGCCCGGGCGCGACGCCGCACCATCACGCCGCCAGTGCGAGATACGGCTCCCACCGCGGATCGGTCCGCTCGGTGCCCCGGACGGTCCACTGGCCGCCGCGTGGCGGACGCGGGAGGAAGCGCAGCTCCCAGTTCATCTCCTGCGGTGTGCGATCGCCCTTCACGTTGTTGCAGCGCAGGCAGCAGGCGACGAGGTTCTCCCACGAATCCGCTCCGCCGCGCGAGCGCGGCAGCACGTGGTCGATCGTCGACGCGGCCTTGCCGCAGTACCCGCAGCGGTGGTTGTCACGACGCAGCACGCCGCGCCGCGTCACCGGCACGTGGCGACCACCCGGCACCCGCACATAGCGGGTCAGGATGATCACGGCCGGGCGCTCGTACGAGCGTCTGGTGCCCCACACCGGATCCGTCTCGGTGTGTTCCACGACGGTGGCCTTCTCGTTCATCACGAGCACGAGCGCCCGTTTGAACGACACGACCGCGAGCGGTTCGTAGCCCGCATTCAGCACCAGAGTGCGCATTGATCATCCTCTCGAATGGCCGGGACGGCTTCTCGGTTATTCGACATGCGACGATCAAGGGCGCAGGGGCATGAAAAAAGGCGCTGTCTTATAGACAGCGCCTTGGCGCCACGGCAATGCCGCGGCATCCACTCGTGCAATGCCGAAGGACGAGGCGTCCAAGCGCATCCATGGTTCGGATGCGTGGTGTGCAGCCCATCGGCTCCCTCCGCTCTCTCAGCGTCGGGAATCAGGCTAACGCACCCAGCGGACACCGGGGCGGTGAAGCCGGTGAACGATGGCGGGCGTGTCGAACAACGGATGCCCACTGCCTTGCCGGGCAGTGGGCATCCGTGGTGATGCGATCGCAGGGATCAGTGTCAGGCTTCGACAGGCTCAGGCTTCGACAGGCTCAGCCGGCGTTGGCCTGCAGCCACGCCCACGGGTCGACGACCGAGCCGTTGATGTGGACCTCGAAGTGCAAGTGGCACGCTGTCGAGCTGCCGGTGCTGCCGACCAGGCCGATCAGCTGACCCGCCTCGACACTCTGGCCGACCGACACCTGGCGGCTGCCGTAGGTCATGTGCCCGTACAGCGAGTTGACCTGCTGACCGCCGATCACGTGGTCGATCGAGACTCCGACGCCGTAGCCGCCGTAGCTCTCCTGAGACACCTTCACGACTCCGGCGGCCGTCGCGTAGATCGGCGTGCCGCACGACGTCAAAAGGTCGACGCCCTGGTGATAGCCCGAGTCCCAGAGTCCGCGCCCCTTGGTGAAGTTGAGCAGCGGCCAGCGGACCTCGCCCGTTCCTGGTGACGTGAGGGCGATGTTCGTCGGGACCGAGCCGCGCGAGGCCCGCGAGGCTGCCGCGGCGGCGGCGACCTGGCGGGCGCGTTCGGCCGCAGCCTCTTCGGCCTTCTTCTTGTCGATCTCTTCGGCGGTGGTGGCCGCGTAGCTCTCGCGCGACAGCTCGGTGGCATTCGCATCGGATGCCGCGACGAACGTCTGCGCATCATCGACCGCCATCTGCTGGATGGTGACGGCCTCTTCAGGGCCGGCACCGGCAGTCGCGGCGAACGCGGGGATCGCCACCGTGGCGACGAGTCCGCCCACCATGGTCAGCACGACAAGGCTGCGCAGCGGCTTGACCACGCGCCCCCTGGTCGACGGCGCGGACGAAGAGCTCGCGCGCACGGTCGTCGGCTTGGTCTTCGCGGGCGGCACGGCTCGGGAGCGTCGCACGGGGGTCTTCCGGTTGCGCTCGCGACGGTCGGGGTCCGTCGCCGCGTGCTCGGGCACGATCGCGTGCGAATCTATCTCTTCAGCCAAACTGGGTCCTCCGGCGCCTCTGCGCCGAGGCGCCTGGCTCGTCGGCACTCGATGTCGGGGCACGATGTGCGGGCTGCACCGCGTGGACGACGAGCCGGTGAGGCAATCCACGCGGGGTCCGGTCGGCGGGCTTCTCGCCTGGTGGACTTCTTGAGGCTACCCGAAGGTCACGTTTATGTCACGCTCCACGCCTGGCAATCTCCGCACAGTGTGTTTACGCATGCCGCAGGCACGCGCAGCACGGGCTCTCCGCAGGGCGCTCGGTCCGGCATCCGCTTTCCCTCAGCAGGGCGCTCGGTCCGGCATCCGCTTTCCTCAGCGAGCCGGTCAGCCGGGCGCCCGCTTCCGTCAGCGGGTCTCGTCCACGAGGAAGATGTGCGACGCGATCTCGACCGGGAGCTCGAGGCCCTCGTCGTTGCCCTCCATCTGCACGAGCACGTAGCCCTCGTTGTACCGGTAGTCGCCCACGGCGCCCGGCACGACGCCGGCGCCCTTCAGCTGCTGCAGCAGCTCGGGGTCGACCTGCGCGGGCTCGGCGAGACGGCGGACCGTGCCGGTGATGGGCTCGCCGGCGTCGTTGAGTCGGCGCACCAGGCCCACGACGCCCTGCTCGAAGCCGTTCGTCGGCACATCGCCGAGCTGGTCGAGACCGGGGATGGGGTTGCCGTAGGGCGACTCGGTGGGGTGGCCGAGCAGTTCGACGAGGCGACGCTCGACCTGCTCGCTCATGACGTGCTCCCAGCGGCATGCCTCTTCGTGGACGTATGCCCAGTCCAGCCCGATGACGTCGGACAGCAGGCGCTCCGCGAGTCGGTGCTTGCGCATGACGTCGACGGCCTTCTGCCGGCCGGCGCCGGTGAGCTCGAGGGAGCGGTCCTCAGAGACGACGACGAGCCCGTCGCGCTCCATGCGGCCGATGGTCTGCGACACCGTGGGGCCCGAGTGCCCGAGGCGCTCCGAGATCCGTGCCCGCAGCGGCACGATGTTCTCCTCTTCGAGCTCGAGGATCGTGCGCAGGTACATCTCAGTGGTGTCGATCAGATCGGTCATCGCGGTGTCCTCAGTGTTGTCAAGGGGCTGAGGACAGCCTATCCTCTGCCCCCGACCCCCAGGCCGGCGCCCGGGCGTCGCGTAACGGCGTGGCTCCGGCTGGACGCACGAGTCGGCAACCATGTCCCGTCCGGTCGCTCCCACAGGTCAACCGCCCTTCCACAGGTCAACCGCGCTTCCACAGGAGATTCAGCCGTTCGTTCTCCTGACGAGGCGCGGTTGACCTGTTGACGAACGCACGCCGACCATCCAGCTCACCGCAATCGGTGCAGAGGCGGGAGACGGCGCCTGAGCTGCAGGCAACCTGCGGCATCCAGCTCTTGCACAGGTCAACCGCGCTTCCGCAGGAGAACCGCGGCCCCGTTCTCCTGTACGGGGCCGGTTGACCTGTTGAACGAAAGGATCGAGGCCCCGCGACCCGGCACATTCCCCGGGCCGGCGCCCGGGCGATCCCGAGCCGCGGCGTCACGGGCTGTCACGGGGACGGGGCGGCGGGGCGGGGCTCTCTAGAATCGACGCATGGCCCACGTCCTCCTGCCCCGTGAGATCCTTCCCGCCGATGGACGCTTCGGGTGCGGCCCGTCGAAGATCGCGCCCGCCCACATCGAGGCGCTCGCAGGCCCCGGAGCCGCACTGCTGGGCACGTCGCACCGTCAGGCGCCCGTCAAGGACCTGGTGGGCCAGGTGCGCGCGGAGCTGAGCCAGCTGTTCCGCCTTCCGCACGGATACGAGGTCATCCTCGGCAACGGCGGTTCGACGGCGTTCTGGGATGCCGCCGCATTCGGCCTGATCGAGAAGCGCAGCCAGAACCTCGTCTTCGGCGAGTTCGGCGGGAAGTTCGCCGCCGCGGCGAAGACCCCCTGGCTCGAGGCTCCCGACGTCCGCAAGGCCGAGCCGGGCACCCGCACGGTCGCCGAAGCGGTCGAGGGCGTCGACGTCTACGCCTGGCCGCACAACGAGACGTCCACCGGGGTCTCGACCCCGGTCACGCGCGTGCACGGCGACGAGGGTGCTCTCACCGTCATCGACGCGACCAGCGCGGCGGGCGGCATCGACTTCTCGGTGCACGAGGCCGACGTGTACTACTTCGCGCCGCAGAAGAACCTCGGCTCCGACGGCGGGCTGTGGTTCGCGCTCGTGTCGCCGGCGGCGATCGAGCGCATCGAGCGCATCGCGGCGTCGGGGCGCTACATCCCCGAGTTCCTGAGCCTCAAGAACGCCCTCGACAACTCACGTCTCAACCAGACCCTCAACACTCCGGCGCTCGCGACGCTGTTCCTCCTCGACAAGCAGCTCGACTGGATCCTCTCGTCGGGCGGCCTGCAGTGGGCGGACGCGCGCACGCGCGAGTCGTCGCAGGCGCTGTACGACTGGGCCGAGGCATCCGCCTTCGCGACGCCGTTCGTCGCCGACGCAGCGGACCGCTCCCCCGTCGTCGTGACCATCGACTTCGAAGAGTCGGTGGATGCCGCAGCCGTGGCCAAGAGCCTGCGCGCGAACGGCATCGTCGACACCGAGCCCTACCGCAAGCTCGGTCGCAACCAGCTGCGCGTCGCGACGTTCGTGTCGATCGAGCCCGACGACGTGCGTCAGCTCATCCGCTGCATCGACTACACCGTCGAGCGACTGGGCTGATCCGCATGCTCGCCGGCGTCGTCGGCGAGCGGTGAGGGCGACGGCGACAGCACCGCAGACACGATCGCCTCGATGGCGAACTCCGAGGCGTGCGCGAGGTCGACGGCGTCGGGGTCGAGCAGCCACTGCACCTGCAGCCCGTCCATGACGGCCAGGATGCTCGTCGACGCGAAGCCGACGGTATCGGGCGCCGTGATGCCGCGTTCGGCGCACACGACCGCGAACGCGTGCGCGACCTCGGCCCGCAGCGTCTGGTAGCGCTTCTCGAAGAAGTCGCGACCGGGGTGGTCGTCGGTCACCGACTCGGCCGAGAGCACGACGTAGGCCTGCACGATGCCTGCCCGGTGCGCGTTGACGAATGCCGTGCGCACAAGGTGGCGGAAGAGCGGCAGCCCGTCGGGGATGTGCTGTTCGTCGAGGTCCGCGACATCGGTCTCGTCGCGGTGCTGCAGCACTTCGAGGAGCAATTCGTGCTTCGAACCGAAGTGGTGGAGGATCCCCGCGTGGGTCATGCCGACCTGGTCGGCGATCTCCTGGAGCGTGCCTCCGGTGAACCCCTTGCTGCCGAAGATCTCGACGGCGGCATCGAGGATGTCGCGTCGCTTGGCGAGTGTCTCGGGCCGCGAGCGCGGCTGCCGACGCTGTCCTGCCATCGGTCGGCACCCCCTTCTTCGCCGGTGTCTCGAGTGCGACTTCGCCGGCGCCTGTGAGTCTACGCACGGCCTGTCCGTGCGCTGCGGAACACCCTAGTTGCAAAAGTTACTTACTTGATTGTAAGTTGATCCGGCAATCACCCCCTCGACGCCGTGGTCGACCTCGCGAACACGGCGCCGTGCACAACGAAGGAGTAGCAATGAGGCTCAGATCCTCCCTCGTCGCCGTCGGCCTCGCCGCGGCGATCGCGCTGACAGGCTGCGCCGCCGGCGGCGGCGACTCGCCCGAGACCGGCGACGGCGCGTCGCTGACAATCGCCAAGCCCGACGGCCCTATCACCACCGAAGGCAACAATCCGTGGGTCGGCGACTCGTCGGCGCTGCGCCTCGGCTACGCGAACGCCATCTTCGAGCCCCTCGGCATCGTGAACCTGGTCGACCCCACCGCCGACGTCGTGCCGTGGCTCGCCTCCGACATCACCTGGTCGGACGACTACACCTCGGTGCAGCTGACCGCCCGCGACGGCGTGAAGTGGAACGACGGCGAGGACTTCACCGCCGACGACATCGCGTACACCTTCCAGATGATCATGGACAACCCGGCGCTCGACACGACGGCGCTCGGCCTCACCGACATCGCTGTCGACGGCGCGACGGTCACCCTGTCTTTCGAGAATCCGATGTTCATCAAGCAGGACAAGGTGCTGCACAAGCTCATCGTCCCGAAGCACATCTGGGAGGAGGTCGACGATCCGACCACGTTCACGAACGAGGACCCGGTCGGCACCGGCCCCTACGTCCTGAGCAACTTCAGCACCCAGGCCGTCGAGCTCACCGCGCGCGACGACTACTGGGGCGGCGAGCTCGCCGTGCCGACGCTGTACTACGTGTCGTACGCCGACAACACCGCGCTGACGACGGCGCTCGCCAACGGCGACGCCGACTGGGCGCAGGCGTTCATCCCGAACGTGCAGTCCGCGTACCTCGACAAGGACCCCGACCACAACGTCTACTGGGCGGCCGCGGGCCTCGGCATCGACACGATGTTCGTCAACACCACCACGAAGCCGTTCGACGATGTGGCCTTCCGCAAGGCCGTCAACATGGTCATCGACCGCGCGAAGCACCAGGAGATCGCCCGCGAGGGCGGCGTGCCCGAACTCACCTCGGTCACGGGTCTGCCGACCCCGGCGGGAGACGCCTACATCGCGTCGGAGTTCGAGGGCCAGGAGTACTCGGTCGACGTCGACGGCGCCAAGCAGGTGCTCGAGGAGGCCGGCTACACGTGGGACGGCGACGCGCTCATCGACCCCGACGGCGAGGCCGTCACCTTCACGCTGTCGGTGCCACAGGGGTGGAACGACTACGTCACCGGCATCAGCCTGATCTCGGACTCGGTCAAGGAGCTCGGCGTCGAGGCCGCCGTCGACACTCCGGACGCCGACTCGTGGTGGGCGGCCAAGGGCGAGGGCGACTTCCAGGCGATCCTGCACTGGACGGACTCCGGCGCGACGCCGTACGACCTGTACAGCGATCAGATGGACGGCCGGTTCCTGAAGCCGATGGGCGAGGCGGCGGACTTCAACTTCGGCCGCTTCGACAGCCCTGAAGCCACGGCAGCGCTCGCCGAGTACGCGAGCACGACCGACGACGCCACGCGTGCCACGGCCCTCGAGACGATCCAGAAGATCTTCGTCGACCAGGTGCCCGCGATGCCGATCGGCACGCGTCCGTTCCTCAGCCAGTACAACACCCGCAGCTTCGTCGGCTGGCCCGGTGAGGACGACCCGTACGTCCCCGCCGACCCGACGCAGCCCACCGCGGTGTACATCCTCACCAAGCTCCAGCCTGCGGACTGAGAGCGATCGCTGCAGGGGCTGGGCCCTACCGGCCCAGCCCTTGCACGCGTCCCCGGCACCTCCCCTCCCCGACACCAACCGTGAGCACGATCGGACCATGACCGAAGACGTTCTGCTGACGATCTCCGACTTCAGCGTCACCTACGACGTCGACCCGCCCGTCGAGGCGGTGCGCGACGTGTCGCTCGAACTGAAGCGCGGCGAGATCCTGGGCCTGGCCGGCGAATCCGGCTCGGGCAAGACCACGCTGGCCTACGGCATCCAGCGCCTCCTGAAGCCACCCGCCGTCATCACCGGCGGCACCGCGCTCTTCCACGATGCGACCGGCGAGATCGTCGACATCGGCGCGCTGAGTGACGACGAGATGCGCCGGTTCCGCTGGGACAAGGCGTCGATGGTCTTCCAGGGCGCGATGAACGCCCTGAACCCCGTCATCAACATCGGCCGGCAGCTGGGCGACGTCTTCACGACGCACCGCCCAGAGCTCTCGCGCGCCGAGCGCACGCGCGCCTGCGGCGACCTGCTCGACCTCGTCGGGGTCGGTCGCGAGCGCCTCAGGTCGTTCCCCCACGAGCTTTCCGGCGGCATGCGCCAGCGCGTCATGATCGCGATGGCTCTCGCCCTGCATCCGCAGCTGATGATCATGGACGAGCCCACAACCGCTCTCGACGTCCTCGTGCAGCGCGAGATCCTCGCCCAGATCTCGGACCTGCGGCGCGAGTTCGGCTTCTCGGTCGTCTTCATCACGCACGACCTGCCGCTGCTGCTCGAGATCTCCGACCGCATCGCCGTGATGCGCGAGGGCCGCATCGTCGAGCTCGACACCGCCGAGAACATCTACCGCCACCCGCAGCACGAGTACACGCGGCGCCTGCTGTCGTCGTTCCCGAGCCTCACCGGGGACCGCGGCGACTTCGTGCGCGGCGCCGATGCCGGACGCAGCGAGCGGGACGCGGCGACCTCGGGCCCGGCATCCGCCAGGGAGGTGACCGCATGACGACCCTCGAATTCCGCCACGTGACCAAGCGCTATCGTGTGCGCGGCTCGGGCAAGATGCTCGCGCTCGACGATGTGAGCTTCACACTGACCAGCGGGCGCACGATCGCCCTCGTCGGGCAGAGCGGCAGCGGCAAGTCGACGATCGCGAAGATCATCACGCAGCTCGAACGTCAGAGCTCGGGCGACGTGCTCCTCGACGGCTCACCCATCCCCCGCAGCGGACGAGGACTCCGCCGCTACCGCCAGCAGGTGCGCATGGTGTTCCAGGACCCCTTCGCCTCGCTGAACCCCTACCACACCATCCGCCACCACATCGAGCGTCCGCTGCGCCTCGACAAGGTGGTGCCTGCGGACGAGATCGAGAACGAGGTGCGCCGGCTTCTCGAACGCGTGCGACTGGATGCCGACAGCACGATCGATCGGCGGCCGCACGAGCTCTCGGGCGGTCAGCGCCAGCGCGTCGCGATCGCCCGCGCTCTGGCGTCGCGGCCCGGCCTGCTGATCGCCGACGAGCCGGTCTCGATGCTCGACGTCTCGATCCGCCTGGGGGTGCTCAACCTGCTCGCCGACCTGCAGCGCGAGTCGAACCTCGGCGTGCTCTACATCACCCACGACCTCGCGACCGCCCGCCACTTCAGCGACGAGATCATGGTGCTCAACCGCGGCAGGGTCGTCGAGCACGGCCCTGCCGACGAGGTCATCCTCCATCCGCAGGACGCCTATACGCGGGCGCTGCGCAACGCCTCCCCCGACCCCGACCGCCACTTCGCGCGCCCCGACGCCGCCGACACCGAAGGAGTTCCGGCATGAGGTTCGCCCTGCGCAAGACCCTCTTCTACCTGTTCACGGCCTGGGCGGCGATCACGATCAACTTCCTCATCCCTCGGATGATGAAGGGCGACCCGGTCTCGGCCTACCTGCAGAAGAACCAGGGCAAGATCAGCCCCGAGGCGATCGCCGCCCTCCGCACGCTCTTCGGCCTCGACACCGAGAAGAGCCTGTGGGAGCAGTACATCGACTACTGGAAACTGCTGTTCTCGGGCGACCTCGGCCGCTCGTTCTCGCACGGCCTCGCGCCGGTCACCGACATCATCGGCAGCGCGCTGCCGTGGACCGTGGGACTCGTCGGGATCGCGACCGTCGTGTCGTTCATCCTCGGGACGGCCGTCGGCGCGGTGATCGGCTGGCGACGCGGACGGGGATCGGATGCCGTCATCCCGGTCGCGACGTTCTTCTCGACGGTGCCCTACTTCTGGATGGGCCTCATCGCGATCGCCGTCTTCTCGTCGGCGCTGGGCTGGTTCCCGGCATCCCATGCGTACGGAAAGGGCACGCGGCCGGGCTTGACCCCCGAGTTCTTCGGCGAGGTCCTGTACTACGGCGCGCTCCCCGCGATCACGATCGTCATCGCGTCGCTCGGCGGCTGGATCCTCGGCATGCGCAACATGATGATCACCGTCCTGGACGAGGACTACATCACCGTCGCACAGGCCAAGGGCCTCTCGGATCGGCGGGTCGTCACGACCTACGCCGCCCGCAACGCGATGCTGCCGCAGCTGTCGAGCTTCGCCCTCGCCCTCGGCTTCATCGTCGGCGGCACGCTCGTCATGGAGCTGGTGTTCTCGTACCCCGGCATCGGAAAGCTGCTGCTCGACGCCACCAACGCCAAGGACTATCCGCTCATGCAGGGTGTCTTCCTCGTGATCACGCTCGCCGTGCTCGTGACCAACATCCTCGCCGACATCGCGTACGTCATCCTCGACCCGCGCGCCCGCCAGGAGGCCTGACATGACCGTTCCCACCACCACCGCGCTCGACGCCGAGATCCCCCACCCCGGCTCCGACCCGGGCACGCCCGCCGCACCCGCCGCGCCGCGGCCGCCTGCCACACCGTCGACGCTCGCCCGTATCGGGTCGTCGTTCGCGATGTTCCGCAACCGCAAGTCGCTGACCGGCATCGCGATCCTCGGCTTCTTCGTGCTGCTCGCGGTGTTCGGAGACCTCATCGCACCGTACGGGCCGCTCGACAAGGACTACTCCGCACTGAAGCAGCCGCCGTCGTGGCAGCACCTGTTCGGCACGAGCCACATGGGCGAGGACATCTTCAGCCAGATCGTCTACGGCACCCGCGGGGTCCTGGTGGTCGGTCTGCTCTCGGGCGTGCTCGCGACGGCGATCGCGGTCGCGATCGGCGTGACGGCGGGCATCGTCACCGGCTGGAAGAGCGAGTCGCTGTCGGCTCTCACCAACGTGTTCCTGGTGCTGCCGGGTCTGCCGCTGATGATCATCATCGCGTCGCAGTTCGAGGACCCCAGCCTGCTGCTCATCGCCGCGGTGCTCGCCCTCACCGGGTGGGCGTGGGGTGCACGCGTCCTGCGCGCGCAGACGATGTCGCTGCGCAACCGCGACTTCGTGCAGGCGGCGCGAGCCAACGGCGAGCCGCTGGGCCGCATCATCACGGTCGAGATGCTGCCGAACCTCATGGCGATCATCGCGTCGAGCTTCGTCGGCACCGTGACCGCGGCGGTGCTGGGCCTCACGACCCTCGCCTTCATCGGCGTCATCCCGATCACCAACCTCAACTGGGGCACCATCCTGTTCTGGGCCCAGCAGAACGGCGCGTTCCCCGACTACTGGTGGTGGTACGTCCCGGCCGGACTCTGCATCGCCCTGCTCGGCATGGCCCTGTCGCTCATCAACTTCGGCATCGACGAATACGTCAACCCCCGCCTGCGCTCGGCCGGCGAGCGTTCGCGCGCCCTCCGCAAGAAGGGCATCAAGGCGACCGCGGGCGTCACCGCCGTCCGCACCTCCCCCGCACCGGCCCGACAGGAGACTCCGTGACCGACGCCCACCACCGCCCGCCCGGACAGGCCCCCCTCGACGGGCAGGCGGCCTACCTCGACGTCTCGCTTCCGGTCGCCGACCGCATCGCCGACCTCCTGGGCCGCATGACGGTCGAGGAGAAGATCGGCCAGATGCTGCAGCTCGATGCGCGCGACGACCTCGAGGATCAGGTCGTGCGCATGCACGCCGGGTCGATCCTCCACGCCTCGCCCGAGAAGGTGCTGCGCGCCCGCGAGCTCACCCTGCAGACGCGCCTGCGGATCCCGCTCCTCGTCGCCGAGGACTGCATCCACGGCCACTCCTTCTGGGACGGCGCGACGATCTATCCCACCCAGCTGGGCATGGCGGCGTCGTGGGATGCCGGACTCGCCGAGCGCGTCGCGCGCGCGACGGCCGTCGAGGTGTCGGCCACCGGCATCCACTGGACCTTCTCGCCGGTGCTCTGCATCGCCCGGGACCTCCGCTGGGGGCGTGTCGACGAGACCTTCGGCGAGGATCCGTTCCTCATCGGCGAGCTCGCCTCGGCGATGGTGCGCGGCTACCAGGGCGGCGGTCTCGACGACCCCACCGCGATCCTCGCGACCGCGAAGCACTTCGCCGGCTACTCCGAGACACAGGGCGGACGCGACGCGAGTGAGGCCGACATCTCGCAGCGCAAGCTCCGCTCGTGGTTCCTGCCGCCGTTCGAGCGGGTGGCGAGAGAGGGATGCCGCGCCTTCATGCTCGGCTATCAGAGCATCGACGGCGTGCCCATCACGGTCAACGACTGGCTGCTGAACGACGTGCTGCGGGGCGAGTGGGGGTACACCGGAACCCTCATCACCGACTGGGACAACGTCGGGCGCATGGTGTGGGAGCAGAAGGTGCAGCCCGACTATGCGCACGCCGCGGCAGCCGCCGTGCTCGCCGGCAACGACATGATCATGACCACGCCGGGCTTCTTCCAGGGTGCACTCGATGCGCTGCGGCAGGGCCTCATGACCGAGGACGCCCTCGACCGCGCCGTCACCCGCATCCTGCTGCTCAAGTTCGAGTTCGGCCTCTTCGAAGACCCGCGCCTGCCCGACCGCGAGCGCATCGCGACGGCGGTCGGATCGGCCGAGCACACCGCGCTCAACCTCGAGGCGGCACGGCGATCCCTCGTGCTGCTGCGCAACGACGGCACCCTGCCCCTCGCCGGTGGGCTCACGGCGGACGAATCCGGACGAGCTCGTGCCGCGGCATCCGGGCCCCGCCGCATCGCGGTCGTCGGCCCCCTCGCCGACGATGCGCAGACGCAGCTGGGCGACTGGGCCGGCTCGTCCGGCCAGGTGGACTGGATCCCCGACGGGCACCCCCGCGGGATGATCACGACGGTGTTCGACGGCCTGCGCGCGCACGCCCCGGCGGACTGGGAGATCCGCCACGCCCGCGGTGCCGACATCCTCACGCTCGAAGAGGACCCCGAGGGCGCCTTCTTCCCCGACGGGCAGCCTCGACCCCAGGTGGTCGTGCCGAGCGCCCCGGACGCGGCGCTCGTCGCGGAGGCGGTGGCCGCGGCCGAAGGTGCCGACTACATCGTCGCGGTGGTCGGCGATCGCATCGAGCTGGTCGGCGAGGGCCGTTCGACCGCGACGCTCGAGCTGGTGGGCGGTCAGCTCGCCATGCTCGAGGCGCTCGCCGCCACCGGCACACCTCTCGTGGTGGTGCTCCTGGCCTCGAAGCCGCACGTCCTGCCGCAGACGGTGATGGATGCCGCAGCGCTGGTGTGGGCGGCGAACCCCGGAATGCGCGGCGGGCAGGCCGTGGCGGAGCTGCTGCTGGGGCTCAGAGAGCCGAGCGGCCGCCTGCCGATCTCGTTCGCCCGCCACGCCGGCCAGCTGCCCATCTACTACAACCAGATCCGCGGCCAGCACGGCGACCGCTACGCCGATCTGACGCAGAGTCCTGCCTTCGCGTTCGGCGAGGGGCTGTCGTACACGACGGTGGAGTACTCGGGCCTGCGGATGGTGGATGCCGCGCCGGACCGCGACGGCACCGTACGCGCGCTCGTCGAGCTGCGCAACACGGGCGAACGCCCCGCACACGAGGTCGTGCAGGTGTACGTGCGTGACAGCGTGGCGACAGTCAGCTGGGCCGACAAGGAGCTCAAGGCCTATCGCCACGTCGAGCTGCAGCCGGGCGAGGCCGCGACGGTCGAGCTGTCGCTGCCGGTGGCCGACTGCACGATCGTGGATGCCGCCGGCCGGCGCCTCGTCGAGGCCGGGGAGTTCGAGCTGCTGGTCGGACCGTCGTCGCGGGACGAGGCGCTTCTCAGCGCCCGATTCCAGGTCGCGGATGCCGCGGCACCGTCGATCGCGTCGGACCGTCACGCCGTCGAGCACCGCTGACGCCGACGCGAAAGGGTGGATCACCGCCGCGCTGCGGGCAGCGGCGATCCACCCTCTCGTCGTGCCCCGAAGAACTGCGCCTCAGGACCGGTCGGCGTCGTCGTCCTCTTCGGAATCGTCGTCGGAGTCGTCATCGTCGGAGTCGTCGGCGTCCGCGTCGTCGTCGAGATCGTCGAACTCGTCGTCGAAGTCGGCGTCTTCGTCGTCGTCGGAGTCGTCTTCGTCGAAGTCGTCATCCTCTTCGGAGTCGTCCTCGTCGGACTCTTCGTCGGAGTCGTCCTCGTCGGAGTCGTCCTCGTCGGAGTCGTCCTCGTCTGAGTCGTCCTCGTCGTCGTCGTCGTCCGCACCAGCCTCGGCGAGCTCGTCGATGTCGACCCCATCGACGTCGCCGGCGTGAAGGATGGACGATCCGTCGTCGTCGAAGTCCGACGCATCGAGGTCATCGACGTCGTCGAGGTCCTCGTCGTCTTCGTCCTCGTCGTCTTCGGCATGGGCGGCCTCGGCCAGCGCCGCCTGTGCGGCGTGGTAGTCGGCGAGGCGCACGGCCCACGGCACCCAGTCCGGCGCGAGCAGCGCGCCGTCGCCCGGAAGCAGCTCGACCTCGAGCACGGTGGGCTCGGCATCCTCGGCGCGCGCGAGGCTCACGGTCCAGAACCACCCCGGGTAGCCCGAGAGACGGTTGGCGAACCGCAGCGAGACGACTCCGCCGGCCTCGACGCGATAGTCCGCGGGCTCGCCGATCGTCGTCTCGGGAGTGATCTCGCGCAGCGCCGCGAGCGCGAGGTCGTGAGCGGCCAGCAGCTGCGGGTCGGGTTCGACCACGGGAGCCTCGTCGGGTTCGACCACCGGAGCCTCGTCAGGCTCGACGACGGCAGCCTCGTCGGGTCCGACGACAGCGGTCTCGTCGGAGGCAGCGGTTCCGGCATCCGTCACGGCAGACTCGTCCCCAGGCTCGGCGGACTCGGTGTCCGCCTCGGCGACGACGTCGGCAGGATCGGCCGGATCAGGCGTCGAGCTCATCAGCCACCTTGCGCAGCACGGCGGCGACCTTCTTGGCGTGCGCGCCGCTCGGGTAACGGCCGTGGCGGAGGTCGCCGCCGATGCCGTCGAGCAGCTTCACGAGGTCCTCGATGATGATCGCCATGTCGTCGGCCGGCTTGCGCGAGCGCTTGGCGAGGCTCACCGGAGCCTCGAGCACGCGCACCGACAGCGCCTGCGGGCCGCGCTTGCCGTCGGCGATGCCGTACTCGAGCCGCGTGCCGGCCTTGGGTGCGGGCGTGCCGGGGGGCAGGGCCGTGGCGTGCAGGAAGACGTCCTGACCGTCTTCAGAGGTGATGAAGCCGAACCCCTTCTCCTCGTCGTAGAACCTGACCTTGCCGGTGGGCATCGAAACCTCGCTGGATCGGTCGCCGCGAACACCGCGGCGAAACAGAGCATGACAAAAGCGGGGTCTTCCAACCCCGATACCCAGCCTAACGGACCGGTGCACATTCGGATCGTGGCAGCGACGCCAGCGAGTAGGCTGGAGCGGATGAGCACAAACCCTGCCGGCGACGTTCCCGTCCGCCGCATCGACCGCATCCTGGCCTTCATGTCGCTGGGCCTGCTCGTGCTCTCGATCCTGAGCTTCTTCGCGATCATGATCGCGTCCGCCGCCGGCGCCGACATGAGCACCGGCGTCTGGCCCCTCGTGGGCGTGCTGGTGTACGTCGCTCCTCTCGTGGCGTTCGCACTGCTGCTCGCGGTCTTGATCATGAGCTTCGTGCGGAGGGCTCGAGCCAACCGAGGAGGCTGACACGCTTGGTCTCCGACGCGCGCGCTCTTGCGACGCGGCTCGCCGAACTCGGTGACGCCGCGCTCGCCCGGACGCTCGCGGCGCGCGGCGTCTCGGCTCAGAGCGGCTGGCACGACTTCTTCGACGCCGCCGAGGGGCTCCTCGATCCCACGTCGGTCGACCGTGCGCTGACGCACCTCGACCGGCGCGACCTCATCGCCCTCCACACCGGAGCGGGTCCGCTCGACGGCGCGCCCGCGCGGCTCGCGCTCGTCGATGCGGAGGGCATCGCCTACACGGCGGTCGCCG
>NZ_DATCVK010000189.1:0-4853 GCF_036566905.1 Microbacterium sp.
CGGCCACGCTCAGCGCGGGCGCGAGGCCCACCGACCGGGTCCTGCCCGATCGCGGAGCCGACCTGCCCGACCGCAAGCCGGGCCTCAGCGACCGGTCCGCCCCCGACGCGACGCTGGCCGAGCTGCGCGGCATCCCGACCCGCCGCCTGCTGCGCGCGACGAAGTGGGACGTCTCCATCGCGATGCTGATCGCCGGCACCGTGAACCTCTGCATCCTGCTGCTCGCCGCGGCGAACCTGGCCGGCGTGCCGGGCACCGACTCGCTCGAGGGCGCCTACGCCGCGCTGTACGCGGGGCTCGGTCCGCTGGTGGCCACGCTGTTCGCCGTCGGCCTGCTGGCGAGCGGCCTCGCGAGCACGTCGGTCGGCGCCTACGCCGGCGCCGAGATCATGCACGGTCTGCTGCACATCCGCGTGCCGCTCCTCGCCCGCCGCCTCGTGACGCTCATCCCGGCGCTCGTGATCCTCGCGATCGGCTTCGACCCGACGGTGGCGCTGGTGCTGAGCCAGGTCGTGCTGTCTTTCGGCATCCCGTTCGCGCTGGTGCCGCTGGTCGCGCTGACCGCGCACCGCGACATCCTCGGGGGGTTCCGCAACCGGGTGTGGACGACGATCGCGGGCATCGCGGCATCCGTCTTCCTCATCGCACTCAACGGCGTGCTGCTCTTCCTCGTCCTGTCGGGGGTGTGAGCCCTCGCGCTCGCGCCCGAAGCTGCATGGGAGCGCCCGGTACCCTGAAGCCGTGGCCTCTCCTGCCGTCGACGACTACCTCAAGACGATCTACCACCACACCGAGTGGCAGGACGACCGCATCACACCGTCGCAGCTGGCCGCCGAACTGGGACTCGCGCCGTCGAGCGTCACCGAGATGGTGCAGAAGCTCGCCGCGCAGGGGCTCGTCACCCACCGTCCATACGGCCCCATCGCCCTGTCGGACGACGGCGAGCGCCGCGCGGCCGCCATCATCCGCCGGCACCGGCTCATCGAGACGTGGCTCGTGCGGGAGTTCGGCTATGCGTGGGACGAGGTGCACGACGAGGCCGAGGTGCTCGAGCACGCCATCAGCGACCGGCTGCTCGAGGGCATCGACGAGCGCCTCGGGCGCCCCCGGTTCGACCCCCACGGCGATGCGATCCCGGATGCCGCGGGCCACGTCCACCGTGAGCCCTTCGTCGTGCTCGGCCGGGCGCCGGCCGGTCACACCGGTCGCGTGCTCCGCGTCAGCGACCGCGACCCGGAGCTGCTGCGGGCCGTGGAATCGGCCGGCGTCGCCGTCGGCGCGACGGTGACCGTGACGTCCGCGGCGGCCCTGCTGATCGGTGAGGTCGAGGTGACGCTCCCCCGCGCCGCCGCCGACGCCGTATGGCTCAGCGCCTGACGGTTCTGAAGCCTGAGTGCTCACAGCCCCGCCCGTCGGCCCGGTTCCGCGGCATCCGGGGTCCGGGCGAAGGGTCTCAGCGACGATCAGCTCGCGGCGACCTCGAAGGGCCAGTGCACGCCGGTGGCCGTCTCGGCCACGTGCCAGAGGCGTGCGCCCACCTCGGGGTCGCGCGTGATCTTGGCGGCCTTCTGCCGGCGCGGCTCGCCGCGCGAGCCGGTGCGCGGTCCCCAGAACTCCCCGCCCTCGATGTCGGGGTCGGTGAGCGCGCGCACGAGCGACCAGGCGCCGCGCTCCTTGGACTGGGCGATCGCGGCCTGCAGGTTGTCGCGGAACCGCTTGGCGCGCGAGGGTTCGTTGACCCCGACGATGCCCGGCGTCCGGCCTCCGGTCGAGTAGCCGGGGTGGGCGACGACGCTCGTCACGGGAACGCCCGCCGCGCGCAGGCGCCGGTCGGCCTCGAAGCCGAGCGCGGCCGTCGCGACCTTCGACTGCACGTAGGCGCGCCACGCGGTGTAGCCGTCGGCCAGCTGCGGGTCGACAGGGTCGTAGGGCGTGAGCGACGTCGACATGCTGCCGAGCCACACCATCCGCCCCGAGGCATCCGCCAGCGCGGTCAAGAGCTCACCGGCGAGTGCGTAGTGGCCGAGGGCGTTCGTCGCGAACACGACCTCGTTCCCGTCGATCGTCGTCTCGCGCGTCTTCGGTGGGTGGACGATGCCGGCGTTCAGCAGGACGCCGTCCAGGCCGCCCTTGCCGCGCACGCTCGCGGCCGCCGAGCGCACCGATGCGAGGTTGCTGGTGTCGAGGATGAGCGGCTCGGTCGCATCGGCCGCGGCATCCGGAACCCGTCGGCGGATCGCGGCGCGCGCGGCAGACAGCCGGTTCGGATGGCGCGCAGACATCAGCACCTGTGCGCCTGCGCGCACCAGCTGCTCGGACGCGAAGTAGCCGAGGCCGGCGTTGGATCCGGTCACGAGGTACACGCGTCCGGAGAGGTCGGGAAGGCTCCGGGGGTCCCACGTCACGGCTTCGACCCTACGCCCGCGCGACACCTAGTCTGGACGCATGCGCACGCGGTCCGACATCGAATGCTGGCTCACCGACATGGACGGCGTGCTGGTGCATGAGAACACCCCCGTTCCCGGGGCGTCCGACCTGCTGCAGCAGTGGCGCGACCAGGGTGTGCCCTTCCTCGTGCTGACCAACAACTCCATCTTCACGCCGCGCGATCTCTCCGCCCGGCTGCGCGCCTCGGGGCTCATCGTGCCGGAGGAGTCGATCTGGACCTCGGCGCTCGCGACCGCCGACTTCCTGCGCTCGCAGAAGCCCGGCGGCACGGCCTTCGTCATCGGCGAGGCCGGCCTGACCACGGCCCTCCACGAGGCCGGCTTCATCATGACCGAGACCGACCCCGACTACGTCGTCGTGGGCGAGACCCGCAACTACTCCTTCGAGGCGATCACCAAGGCGATCCGCTTCCTCGTCGCCGGCGCCCGCTTCATCGCGACCAACCCGGATGCGACCGGGCCGTCGACCGACGGCGTGCTGCCGGCCACCGGCGCGATCTCGGCGCTCATCACGAAGGCGACCGGCATGGAGCCGTACGTCGTCGGCAAGCCGAACCCCATGATGTTCCGCTCAGCGCTCAACCGCATCGGCGCGCACTCCGAGAACACCGGCATGATCGGCGACCGCATGGACACCGACGTCGTCGCCGGCATCGAGGCGGGCCTGCACACCGTGCTGGTGCTCACCGGCATCAGCGACGCGGCCGAGATCGCGCGCTACCCGTTCCGCCCCGACGAGGTGCTCGACTCGGTCGCCGACCTGCTCGACGGCGAGCCCGTCGAGTCCGAGGACCCCGAGCTGCTGTAGCCCCGAGCTGCTGCAGCCCCGAACTTCTGCCGCCGCGCCGACCGCGGCATCCGTCCGTCCGCAGTCGAGCTGCCGCGTCCTCATTTGAGGAACCGTGCCGAAATGCGGAGCGAAACGCGCGCTCCCTGCCGTCATCTCGGCTCACGTCCTCAATTGCGGAACGGATGCCGCAGCCCTCCCCTACGCCGGCTCGAGACGCGCGCGCAGCTCGGCGTCCAGCACAAGGTCGGCGGCGTCGAGGCGCGTGCGCACCTCGGGGTCGAGCACGAGGTCGGCGGCGGCGAGCGCCTCCTCGAGCTGGGCGACGCTCGAGATGCCGACCACCGGGATCACCGGCACCGGCCCGCCCAGCAGCCACGCGAGGGCGACCTGGTTGGGGGTCGCGCCGATCTCGGCCGCGACGTCGTGCAGCACGCGGACGCGCTCGCGGTTCGAGGCATGGCGCATGGGTGCCCACATCGGCTTGTCGTCGCGCGTGAACGCCCCCTGGTGCAGCGGCGAGTACGCCGTGACGGTGAGCGGCGGGCGGCCGTCGACGCCCGCGGCGGCGACGTAGTCCAGGAGTTCGACCGAGACGTCGTTCGTGCGCCCCGCTCCCGGGCTCGGGTACACGTAGCTGTACCCCTGCTGCACGACGCCGTACGGGTCGACGCCCTGGCGCCGCGCCTCGTCGCGCGCTTCGACGAGACGCCAGAGCGCGACGTTCGAGATGCCCGCGATGCCGACGAGTCCCTCGCGCTGCAGCTGCCCGAAGGCGGCGACGGTCTCGGCGATCGGCGTCTCGCGGTCGTCGACATGGCCGTACAGCACGTCGATGCGGTCGACACCCAGGTGTTGCAGGCTGAGGCGCGCCTCGCGAGCGACGACCTCGGCGGACAGTCCCTGGAAGTTCGTCGGCTCGACGTTCTGCAGCGGCAGCGCGGGGTCGCTCTTCGCGGCGCCGAGCTTGGTAGCCAGGCGCACGTCGCCGAGGCCGCCGCGGCGGCGGATCCACTCCCCGAGCACGTCCTCGCTGTCGCGGCCGTGGCCGCCCACCCACACGTTGTAGTTGTTCGCGGTGTCGACGAACGTGCCGCCCGCGTCGGCGAACCGGTCGAGGATCGCGAGGGATGTCGGGGTGTCGGTGCGCGTGCCGAAGAACATGGTGCCGAGGCACAGGGTCGAGACCTCGAACGAGGTGGACCCGTTGGAGATGGTGCGGTACTGCATGGCGTTCCCTTTCCTGGTTGGTGGGGTCCTCCCATCGTGGAACTCGAGCGGTCCGGGAGTACGATCCGACCCATGGCAGAAGTCCAGACCAATCCGGTCGCGTGGGAGACCCTGCTCGATCTCGCGGCCTTCGACGGTCCGCGCCACGTCCGGCTCGAGCTGGCGGTGCGGGATGCCGTCGCCACCGGCCGGCTGCCCGCCGGTGCGGCGCTTCCCCCGAGCCGGCTCCTCGCCGCCTCGCTGGGCGTCTCGCGGTGGGTGGTCACCGAGGTGTATGGGCGCCTCGCCGCCGAGGGGATCCTGGATGCCCGCACCGGTTCGGGCACCCGTGTCGCTGCGCGCGTCGGCGTCGCCGCGGCGCGTCCGGAGCCGCAGCCCGTCGCGCCGCA
>NZ_DATCVK010000190.1:0-16354 GCF_036566905.1 Microbacterium sp.
TGGGGTGCCGCGGTCGCAGACGGCGTCGGCGGCGGACCCGCCGGCGACCTGGCCTCCGCGACCTTCGTCCACCGCCTCGCGGCGGGCCGCCTGGACGGACTCGAGCCCGTGCAGCTCGCCGACAGCGTGCGTTCGGCCAACTGGGATCTCCGCGCCCACGTCGAGCGCGACCCGTCCCTGAGCGGGATGGCGACGACGTTCACAGGCCTCTTCGTCGACCGCGACGGCGGGGTGCTGCTCGCTCACACCGGCGACTCCCGCGCCTACCGGCTGCGCGGAGGCGAGCTCACGCAGATGACCCGCGACGACTCGCTCGTGCAGGCGCTCGTCGATCAGGGACTGGTCTCGATCGCCGAGGCCGCCTCCCACCCGCGCCGCAACCTCATCACTGCGTCGCTCAGTGGCGCCGAGCGTGACGCCGCGGTGGTGACGGCCTTCGACGCGCCGGTGGGCGACCGCTGGATGCTGTGCAGTGACGGCCTCACCGACTACGTCCCGGATGCCGACATCCGCGCCATCCTGAACGGCGTCGGCGATGCGCAGGCAGCCGCGGAGGCGTGCGTCAGCTTCGCGCTGGACGCCGGCAGTCGAGACAACGTCACGGTCGTGGTGTGCGACGTCGTCGAGCCCGCGCCGGACAGCGGGGGCGCGTTCGCCCAGACGGCGTTCTACGGGTCGGCCGCCACGCGGTACATGGAAGGGCTCGAGTCGGCCTGAGGCGGCCGGTCAGCTGCCCACCTTCGTGCGCACGACCATCACCTGGGGGTCGAAGACGCGGGGGAGTGCGCCCTCGTCGTTCTCGGTGGGCTGCCCTTCACGCACCCAGTACTCGTAGCCGCCGATCATCTCCTTGACGGAGTAGCCGAGCTTCGCGAACTCGAGCGCGCCCTTCGCGCCGGCGTTGCAGCCGGGGCTCCAGCAGTACACGATCACCGGAGTCGAGGCGTCGATCTCTCGCGGCGCGCGCTCGGCGATCTCGCGGTAGGGCATGTGGATGGCGCCACGGATGCGTCCCTGCGCCCACGCCTCGTGGCCGCGGACGTCCACGAGGACGAAGCGCTCCCCGTCCTTCTGCGCGGCGTACACATCGGAGGCATCGGTCTCGAGGGCGAGCTTGGCGGAGAAGTACGAGAGCGCGTCGGTCATGAGACCACGGTACGACAGCGCGGTTGCCGAAGGTCCCGGATGTGCGGTCACAGGGCGTACGAATCCTGCCGTTCCGCGAATCGTCGTGAGCGTCGGGGGAGTGAGGGCGTTGCGTCACGCCCGTCGACGAGGAAAACGGAAGCCCCGGCACGATCGTGGCGATCGTGCCGGGGCATCCGTCTGTGAAGTGGTGACGACCGACCTACTGGTCGGACTCCTTTTCGCGATTCCGCGGCGACTTCGTCCCCGCCTCAGGCTCGGGCACGATGACGTTCGAGGGGCGCACCGGCACCTCGCTGTTCTTGCCGTCGTCGATCGGCTTGTGCGGGGCGTCGGGGACACCGGCGCGCTCGTGCGCACCCTGGATCTCGATGTCCTCTTCCTCGGCGATGTGGCCGAGCTCGTGGTGCTGGTGCGCCAGCGCCGCGTCGAGCTCGGTCTGCGAGACCGGGGTGAGGCGATCCTCGAAGAACCAGCGCGAGATCGACGCGCGCAGGTTCTCGTGCCACGGGATGCGTCCCTTGGCGTTCGGGCGGACCACGAGCGGCTCGTAGGTGTCGAAGTCGGCGAGCTTGAAGCGCTCGTAGTCGTCGACGGGCTGGTGCACCTCGATGTACTCGCCGCCGGGGAGGCGGACGATGCGGCCAGACTCGTAGCCGTGCAGGGCGATCTCGCGGTCCTTCTTCTGCAGCGCGACGCAGATGCGCTTCGTCACGAAGTACGCGATCAGCGGTCCGATGAACAGCAGCGCCTGCAGCGTGTGGATGACGCCCTCCATCGTCAGCCAGAAGTGCGTGGCGATGATGTCGGAGGCCGCCGCGGCCCAGAGCACTGCGTAGAACGTGACACCGGCAGCACCGATCGCGGTGCGCGTCGCGGCGTTGCGCGGACGCTGTGCGATGTGGTGCTCGCGCTTGTCACCGGTGACCCACGACTCGATGAACGGGTAGATCAGCACGAGGACGATGAACAGACCGAGCGCGACCAGCGGCACGATGATGTTGAACGACCACGTCCGGTTGAGGAAGACGAACTCCCAGCCCGGCGGCACCAGTCGCAGCGCGCCGTCCGCGAAGCCGATGTACCAGTCCGGCTGGGTGCCGGCGGAGACGGGGGACGGGTCGTACGGACCGTAGTTCCAGATCGGGTTGATCGTGAACAGCGAGGCGATGAGGACGATCACACCGAACGTGATGAACAGGAAGCCGCCCATCTTGGACATGTAGACCGGCATCATCGGGTAGCCCACGACGACGCTGTTGGTGCGCCCGGCGCCCGCGAACTGCGTGTGCTTGTTGATCACCATCAGCATGAGGTGCACGACGAGAAGGCCGACCAGGATCGCAGGCAGCAGCAGGATGTGCAACGTGTACAGGCGCCCCACGATCGCGTCGCCGGGGAACTGCCCGCCGAACAGCAGGAACGAGGTCCACGTGCCGATGATCGGGATGCCCTTGACCATGCCGTCGATGATGCGCAGGCCGTTGCCCGACAGCACGTCGTCGGGGAGCGAATAACCCGTGAAGCCCTCGCCCATCGCGAGGATGAACAGGATGAAGCCGATCACCCAGTTGAGCTCGCGCGGCTTGCGGAACGCGCCGGTGAAGAAGACGCGCAGCATGTGCACGCCGATTCCGGCGACGAACACGAGGGCAGCCCAGTGGTGCATCTGGCGAACCAGGAGACCGCCGCGAAGGTCGAACGAGATCTCGAGGGTCGAGGCCATGGCGGCCGACATCTCGATACCCCGCATCGGGATGTACGCGCCGTTGTAGTGCGTCTCGACCATCGACGCCTGGAAGAAGAACGTCAGGAACGTGCCGGAGAGCAGCACGACGACGAATGCCCAGAGCGCGATCTCGCCGAGCATGAACGACCAGTGGTCGGGGAAGATCTTGCGGCCGAGCTCCTTGACGAAGCCGGAGAGACTCGTGCGCTCGTCGATGTAGTTCGCGGTGGCGCCGATGAAGCGGCCGCCGAGGGGCTTGTCGCGCCCGTTCGGCGACACGGGCGCCGCGGGAGGAGCCTCAGGCTGCTCGGTGACGGTTGAGGTGCTCAATGACGCTCCCAGAAGCTCGGGCCGACGGGCTCGTTGAAGTCGCTCCTCGCGATGAGGTAGCCCTCGTCGTCGACGGTGATGGGCAGCTGCGGCAGCGGACGCGCGGCGGGTCCGAAGAGGACCTTCGCGTGGTCGGTGACGTCGAACTGCGACTGGTGGCAAGGGCACAGGAGGTGGTGCGTCTGCTGCTCGTACAGGGCCACCGGGCAGCCGACGTGCGTGCACACCTTGGAGTAGGCGACGATGCCGTTGTACGACCACTCCTTGCGCTCTTCGGACTCGACGAGCTGCTCGGGGAGCAAGCGGACCAGCAGCACGATCGCCTTGGCCTTCTCGTCGAGGTAGCCCTCGCTGTGCGACACCTCGGCCAGGGCCTCGGGAATGACGTGCACGGCGGAGCCGAGGGTGAGGTCGGCGGCGCGGATGGGCTCGCCCGAAGGGTCGTGCGCCAGGCGCATGCCCTTCTTCCACATGGTGTGCTCGAGCAGGTACACGGGGTCGCCCGCGTGCGGCTTCTCGGGCGAGTTGAACGGTGCCAGTCCGCGGAACAGGACCACGCCGGGGACGACGGAGGCGACGAGCGCGGCGATCAGCGAGTTGCGGATCATCACGCGGCGGCCGAAGCCGGACTCGGCATCCGCATCGGCGAACGCCTTGATCGCTGCCTCACGCGTCGTGTCGCGACCGCGCGTGGCGTGGCGAGGCTCGACGAACTCCCGGTCGGACATGACGGCCTTGGACCAGTGGATCGCGCCGACGCCGATGGCGAGCAGTGCGAAGGCGATGCCGAGACCGATGAAGAGGTTGTTGTTGCGGATGTCGACGATCCGCCCGCTCTCGATCGGGAACAGCATGTAGGCCGCGATGGCCCAGATGCTGCCGGCGATCGACAGGTAGAAGAGCGTGTAGACGCCCCGGACGGCCCGCTTCATCGAAGCGGGATCCTTGTCTGTCATCCGCTCGCGGTGCGGGGGGAGGCCAGGGTTGCGCACCGGGTCGGGGACCGCGACGGCGAGCCCGGGGGAGGGCTTCCAGGAAGCCCTCTCGTGCTCGAGCGGGTCGTCCTCGTGGGCCATGCTGCTCCTCGTCAGTGTTGCGTGTGTCGTACGTAGATCAGTTGGACTTCGCCGTGATCCACACGGTGATGGCGATCAGCGAACCGATCCCGAAGATCCAGATGAAGAGGCCCTCGGAGACGGGGCCGAGCGAGCCGAGCGTGAAGCCGCCGGCCGACTCGTTGTCCTGCAGATAGAGCAGGTAGGTGATGACGTCGCGCTTCTCTTCGGTGGTCAACGTCATGTCGTTGAACACCGGCATGTTCTGCGGGCCGGTGACCATCGCCGCGTACATGTTGAGCGGGGACGTGGTGTGCAGATTCGGGGCGTACTTGCCCTCGGTGAGCGCACCGCCGGCGCCGGCGACGTTGTGGCACATCGCGCAGTTGATGCGGAAGAGCTCGCCGCCCTCGGACGTGTTGCCGCCGCCGTCGAGCACCTCGTCGTCGGGGTAGGTGGGCCCGGGGGCGATCGACTGGACGTACGCGCCCACCGCGGCGATCTGCTCCTCGGTGAACTGAGCCGGCTTCTGCGGAGCCTGGGGCCCCTGCATCTGCAGCGGCATGCGTCCGGTGCTCATCTGGAAGTGCACCGCGAGCTCGCCGACGCCGTACAGCGACGGACCGTCTTCGGTGCCCTGCACGTCGAGGCCGTGGCAGGTGGCGCAGTTCGCCTGGAACAGCTTCTTGCCGTCCTCGGCGGTGAGTGCGGAGTTGGTCACCGTCTCGGGCGTGGTGGCCGCCATCGCGGCGGATGCCCCGGCGTAGACGCCGCCGGTGATGAGCAGGCCGATGCCGATCAGTGCGGCTGCGGCCCAGGGGCTGCGGCGGCCTTTCGAGCGGCGCGTGGACTCTCGTGCCATTTCGGGTTACAGCTCCGCTCTCACTTGAGGAAGTAGATGACGAGGAACAGGGCGATCCAGACGACGTCGACGAAGTGCCAGTAGTACGACACGACGATCGAGGAGGTCATCTCTTTGCGCCCGAAGTTCTTGACGGCGTACGCGCGGCCGATCACGAGGAGGAAGGCGATGAGGCCGCCCGTGACGTGGAGGGCGTGGAAGCCGGTGGTGAGGTAGAACGCCGACGCGTACGAGTTCGCGCTGATGGGCATGCCCTCGGTGACGAGCTGGGCGTACTCCCACACCTGGCCCGAGACGAAGATCGCGCCGAGCGCGAAGGTGAGCCAGAACCACTCGACCATGCCCCAGCCGAGCCAGCCGCGCTTCTTCAGCGAGTAGGGCTGGAAGCGCTCGGCGGCGAACACGCCCATCTGGCACGTCACCGAGGACAGCACCAGGATGATCGTGTTGACGGTCGCGTAAGGGATGTTCAGCAGCTGCGTCTCCTGCGCCCACAGTTCGGGCGAGGTGCTGCGCAGGGTGAAGTAGATCGCGAACAGGCCGGCGAAGAACATCACCTCGCTGCCGAGCCACACGATGGTTCCGACAGCGACCGGATCCGGCCGCTTGACGGACCGCATGGCCTGGGAGTAGGTCGCTGTGGAGGTCGTCACGCTCCCCATTATGGCCGATTCAGGGCCGCGATTTTCGCATCGGAGGGCATGTCTTCACCCGTGCTGGAACTTAGGGGAGCCTAAGAGGACACTGCGACTCTGCCGTGAACACGTGGTGAAGACGCAGAATCGCACGAGACGGGACGCCGTGTCACGAAAAGGTTCCGATTCGCGTGCCCGGCTAGGCTTCTGGGTTATGGCGGAGCTGTACACCTGGCCGGGAATCCTCACCACGCTGCTCGAGCGGCGCGACCTCAGCGTCTCGGAGTCGACGTGGGCGATGCGGCAGATCATGTCGGGCACCGCCACGCCATCTCAGCTGGGCGGATTCCTCGTCGCGCTGCGCGCGAAGGGCGAGACCGTCGACGAGATCGTGGGCTTCCGCGATGCGATCCTCGAGGCGGCGGTGCCGCTGCCCGTCGACGCTGCTGTGCTCGATATCGTCGGCACGGGGGGCGACCGCTTCGGCACCGTCAACGTCTCCACGATGGCGGCACTCGTGGCCGCGGCATCCGGAATCCCCGTCGTCAAGCACGGGAACCGGGCTGCCAGCTCATCGTCGGGCTCGTCGGACGTGCTCGGCGCACTCGGCATCGACCTGGCGCTCTCACCGGACGCCGTCGCCGAGACGCTCTCGCGGGCCGGCATCACGTTCGCGTTCGCAGCCGCGTTCCACCCCGGCTTCAAGCACGCCGGCGCGACGCGCAGCGAGCTGGGTGTGCCGACCGTGTTCAACTTCCTCGGACCCCTGTGCAACCCGGCGCGCGCCGAGGCGAACGCCGTCGGCGTCGCGCACCTCGACCGGGTGCCGCTCATCACCGGGGTGTTCCAGACCCGCGGCGCGACGGCGCTCGTGTTCCGCGGCGACGACGGCCTCGACGAGCTCACCACGACCGGACACAGCCGGCTGTGGGAGGTCAGCCGTGGTGACATCCACGAGCACGACCTCGACCCGCGCGACCTCGGCATCCCGCTGGCCGACATCGACGACCTCCTCGGCGGCGACCCCGTGCACAACGCCGCCGTCGTGCACCGCGTCCTCGGCGGCGAGCAGGGGGCGGTGCGCGACATCGTCCTGCTCAACGCGGCAGCCGGCATCGTCGCCTACCGGCTGTTCCGCGATGCCACTCAGGTGCAGCGACCGATCCTCGAGCGCCTCGCCGAGGCGCGCGACGACGCCGCCGCTGCGATCGACTCGGGCGCGGCCACGGCGACGCTCGCGCGCTGGGTCGAGACCACGAGGGCGCTGTCGCGCTGACGCGGGGCGCGCCGGTTTTGCACGGCGCGCGGTCTTCCGCCATACCGGCGGGCGCCGATAGCGTGTGCCACAACGCACCCGTGATCGAGGAGGACGCATGAGCCAGGAAGAGCCCCGCACCGCCGACGTGATCGAGCCTCCCGAGAAGAAGGTCGGCCTGGTGAAGGCGATCGGCATCCTCGGCATCGTGGGCGGTGTCCTGCTGATCATCGTGGGCGTGATCGCCTGGATCGGCGTGACCAACCAGTTGACCGCCGAGAACATCACGATTCCCGACGACGCCGCGGCATTCCAGGGCCAGCAGGTGACCGGCCCGTTCACCGCGTTCGTGCAGGCCGACATCATCAACCACCACGCGCTGGAGGCATCCGGCGGCAAGACGTACGCCGAGCTCGACCAGGACGACCCAGTGCGTGCGACGGTGATGCAGGCGTCGTTCCTGCGCGCCTCGCTGTTCACCTCGATCGTGGCGTACGGCGTCGCGCTGTTCGCGGCCGGCATGGGCGTGCTCTCGATCCTGTTCGGCTGGGCGATCCACCGACTCGCGAGCGTGCCGGTGGTGATCAAGCGGGCGAACGTCGTCTGACCCGGCCGCCGCACACGACGTGAACCCCCACGACGCCCTCAGTGAGATCGCCACGCTCCTCGAACGGGAGCGGTCGTCGCGGTACAAGTCGAAGGCGTTCCGTGCGGCCGCCGACGCCATCGAGGGGCTGACCGACGCGGAGCTGCGGGATTCCGCAGCCCTGCGCCGGCGCAAGGGCATCGGCGAATCCACCTTCGCGGTGATTCAGCAGGCGCTGGGCGGCGAGGTGCCCGGCTACCTGGTCGATCTGCGCGAGCGTGCGGGGGTGCAGCGCGCCTCGACGCTGCGGCCGCTGCTGCGCGGCGATCTGCACGCGCACAGCGACTGGTCGGACGGCCTCACCTCCATCGACCTCATGGTGGAGGCCGCCCGAGCGCTCGGCCACGAGTACCTCGCGCTCACCGACCATTCGCCGCGGCTGCGGGTGGCGAACGGCCTCTCGTCCGAGCGCCTGCGTGCGCAGCTCGAGGTGGTCGCCGGGATGAGCGGCGACGGCTTCACGCTCCTGTCCGGCATCGAGGTCGACATCCTCGAGGACGGCTCGCTGGACCAGGAGAGCGAGATGCTCGAGCGGCTCGACATCGTCGTCGCCTCGGCCCATTCGAAGCTGCGGATGGAGCGCGGGCCGATGACACGCCGGCTCGTCGCCGCGGTCTCGGATCCGCACACCGACGTGCTCGGCCACGTCACCGGCCGGCTCGTCGAGGGCTCTCGGGGGACGAGACCGCCCTCGACGTTCGACGCGCGTGCCGTGTTCGAGGCGTGCGAGGCACACGGCGTCGCGGTCGAGATCAACTCCAGGCCCGAGCGCCAGGACCCGCCCGACGAGCTGATGACTCTGGCGCTGGAGATCGGATGCCTTTTCTCGATCGATTCGGACGCGCACGCGCCCGGGCAGCTCTCGCTGCTCGACTACGGCGCCGAGCGCGCCGAGCGGCTGGGCGTGCCGCCGGAGCGCATCGTCACGACGTGGCCGCTGTCGCGGCTGCGCGAGTGGACCGGACGCGATCGCGGCACCTGACCCGCCACAGCAGGCACGGCGCCGCGCTCGCCCTCCGGTCGTCGTCAGTGCGCCGCGTTGGCGCGCAGAACCTCGAGTCGGGCGCGGAACTCGGTCTCGTCGATGTCGCCCTTCGCGAAGCGCTCCGCGAGCGTGGCCTCGGCCTGGCGTGCGGGCGTGCGCCCGTACGGCCCGTAGCCGTTCTCGACGGCCGCGCGCCGCCAGCGGCGTCCGAAGACCGCGAAGAGGATCGCGAAGAGCGCGATCCAGAACAGCGGGATCAGCAGGAACCACCAGCCGAAGCCCCACGGGCCGACGGCGTGAGTGGCCACGATCCCTGTGTCGAGTGCGGTGGCGAGTGCAGTGGACATGCGGATTCCTCTCTCGGACCGGTCGCGCCGGGATGGCCGACCGGATGCCTCGAGTCAACGCCGGCCGCGGCATCCGCGAATCTGCCCGCCGGAGTGATCTCGACTGCTCTCGCGGGAGTAGTGCGGGAGCTACGGCCGCTCGGAGCCGACCAGGCCGGACTCGTACGCGACGATGACGAGGCGCACGCGGTCGCGTGCCGAGAGCTTCTGCATGATGCGCGAGACGTGGGTCTTCGCCGTGAGGGGTGACAGATACAGGCGGGCGCCGATCTCGTCGTTCGTGAGACCCTCGGCGACCAGTCGCAGCACTTCGACCTCGCGATCCGTGAGCGCCTCGAGGAGCCGGCGATCGGGGACGACCCGCAGCTGGGAGGCGGCGCGATCGAGCAGCGTGCGGGTGACGCCGGGGAGAGGAGCGCGTCGCCGGCGGCCACGGCGCGGACCGCGCGGATGAGGTCGGCGGGCTCGGTGTCTTTCACGAGGAATCCGCTGGCACCGGCGAGCACCGCGCGGACGACGTACTCGTCGAGCTCGAACGTGGTCACGATGACGACCCGCACGCCCGACAGCGCGGGGTCGGCGGCGATCTGCTCGGCCGCCCACAGCCCGTCGCCGTCCGGCATGCGGATGTCGACGAGCGCGACATCGACGGCGGTCTCGCGCAGCGCGGTCAACAGCTGCTGGCCGCCGGACGCCTCGGCGACGACCTGGATGTCGGGCTCGGAGTCGAGCAGCGCCCGGAACCCCGCCCGCACGAGCTGGTGGTCGTCGGCCAGCGCGACGCGGATCACGACGCGCCCTGCCATGGCAGTCGGGCGACGACCGTCGTGCCGCGTGCACCGCTGTCGACCGTGAGCCGCCCACCGGCGAGCTCGGCGCGCTCGCGCATGCCCCTGAGTCCGCCGCGTTCGGATGCGGTCGCAGGAATGCCGGCGCCGTCGTCCGCGACGGTGAGCACCAGGTCGCCGGCGTCGCGCGCGATGCTGACGGTCGCGTTCGACGCCGCGGAGTGGCGGACCACGTTCGTGAGCGCCTCCTGCGCGATGCGGTAGGCGGTGGTCTGCACCGCGCTCGGCGGCGCCTCGCCGGCGAGCTGGTCGTCGAGCACCACCGCGAGGCCGAGTCCGGAGCGGCCGGCGACGAGTCCGGCGAGCTGGCCGAGCTGTGGCTGCGGCGTGAGCGGGGCGGTGTCAGGAGCACCGAACTCGTCGCCGCGGAGGAACGCCAGGACGCCCCGCACCTCGTCCAGGCCGGTGGCGCTGAGGCCGCGGATGTTCGCGAGCGCCTCGCGCGCACGCTCGGGTTCGCGGTCGAAGAGGTGCAGCCCGACCCCCGACTGCACCGCGATCTGGCTCAGTGAGTGCGCGAGCACATCGTGCAGCTCGCGGGCTATGCGCGTGCGCTCCTCCTGCTCGACCGCGCGCCGGCGGGCGGCGAGCTGTGTGCGGCGTTCCTGGGCACCGCGCATGCGCGCGCGCATGCCTTCGCCGAGCGCGAAGCAGAGCGCCAGGCCCACGGTCGCCAGCCCGATGCGTGCCGGGTGCCAGTCGACCCCGACGAACTCGGCGCCGACCACGACGGCGAGCCACACCGTGCCGACCGACACGAGCGCCCACACGCGTGCACCGCGCACCACCGCGCCGACGATCGCGAAGACCAGCGCGACCGGCGGCGGCCCCCCGAACGGCGCGATCAGCACGTCCGCGCCGGCGAAGACGGCGATCGCAGCGACGGTGGGGCCAGGGAAGCGGCGCGCCGCGAGGAGGAGCAGAGCGGATGCCGCGGCCAGCGCGACGCTCGTCACGGCCGACGCGAGCGGCACCCGCTGCCACCACGACAGGGCGATCGTCCCCGGCACCTGCACCAGCAGGGAGACGAACACCGGCACGAGGAGCACCACGGCGGCCGGGGGACGGAATCGCGGCCAGGCGTCCTCGGCCGCCGTCACCGTTCCCAGGGGGCGTCGCGTCGCCGGGTCGTCACGCGCGGGCCGGGGCATGCGCCGATGCTACGCCGCGTGCCGCTGTGAGGAATCTGACCCCGGGAGCCCTCGGAGTACTCCCGCGGGAGTACTCCGATCGGATCAGACGGCGTCGAGCGCGTCGACGATGCGCGTCATGGCCGTGCCGAGCGCCCAGCGCTCGGCGAGAGCCGCGGCATCCGCCCTGGCCTGCTCGTCCAGCGGACGCAGCCGAGAATCGGGCACGTCGAGCGGCAGGTCGCGCACGACGGCCACGACCTGAGGGGCGACGGCGAGGTAGGGCAGGCCCGCGAGCACCTTCGATCGCACTCCGGCGGCCATCCCCTCGCCGAGCTCGGCGGCGGCGATGATCCCGGCGAGGTCGCCGAAGGTCGCCAGAAGCCCGGCCGCGGTTTTCTCCCCGATGCCAGCGACACCGGGCAGGCCGTCGGAGGAGTCCCCGCGGAGGGTGGCGAAGTCGGCGTACTGCGCCGGCAGCACGCCGTACTTGGCGACCACCGCGGCGTCGGTGAGCACCTCGAGGTTGCTCATGCCGCGGGCGGTGTACACGACGCGGACGTCGCGCGCGTCGTCGACGAGCTGGAAGAGGTCGCGGTCGCCCGTCACGATGTCGACGGGCATGGTGGCGGTCGTCGCGAGCGTGCCGATGACGTCGTCGGCCTCGTGGGCGGCCGCTCCGACGATGCGGATGCCGAGGGCGTCGAGCGCCTCGCGGATCACCGGTACCTGCACCTCGAGGGGGTCGGGCACCTCTTCGACGTCGGGACCGCCGGCGACGACCTCCGCGACGCGGTGCGTCTTGTACGTCGGGATCAGGTCCACGCGCCACTGCGGTCGCCAGTCGTCGTCCCAGCACGCCACGAGATGCGTCGGGCGGTAGGTCGTCACCAGCCGCGTGATGATGTCGAGGAATCCGCGGACCGCGTTGACCGGCCTGCCGTCGGGGGCACGCACCGTGTCGGGCACCCCGTAGAACGCGCGGAAGTAGAGGGATGCGGAATCGAGCAGCATCAGGCGGTCGGTCACGCGTTCATCCTGGCATGCGGCTCCGACGCCCGCACGAGCGTCCGGGGACACCAGTCGTTCATCTGCCGGACCGGCGGGCGACGCACGTCGGCACCCGTCGCGTTCACGTCTCGCACCCACCGTGGGGAGACAGCCGTGAGCCCTTGCGAGGGCACGGTCGCGAGAGGAGACGCCATGGGTCGCGAGGATGTGCTGGCCTGGGTCGAGTCGCCCCTGCAGCTGATCGGCGCCGCCGAGTGGGCGGCGGCGCACCGTACGACGGTGCCCGTCGCCGGACGGCTGACCCCGCAGATCTCCGCAACCGCCGACGAGCTGCTTGCGCGCGGCGCGCGTTTCGGCGAGCTGGCGCCGTACCTCGGCATCCCGTGGAGCCTGCTCGCACGTCACGGCCACTGGCTCGTCGGCGACGGCTTCTCGGGGCAGTTCCGGCTCGCCGCCGCCGCGCTCCGTCCGCACCGCATCACGTTCCTCGACGACGGCGCGTACGCGATCGCCTACGCCGACGCCCTGCTGGGCCGCCGCCCCTACGCGCGGCCGAACGTCGCAGAGCGAGGGCTCACCACCGCCGTCGCGCCGTTCGCCGCCGAGCTCGTGCATCGCCGGGCGGCATCGCGACGCGCCGGTATGTTCACGGCGTTCGACCTCGGCGACGACCGCCTCGACGCCCTCGCCGACCGCGGGTTCGGCATCCGTCGCCACGACTTCTCGTGGACGCGCACCGCCGCGCCCGCCGCACCGGCGCTGGGCCGCCGCATCGTGCTCGGCAGTGCGCTCCCGGTGGACGGCCGCGTGATGCTGATCGACTACGTGCGGTGGCTGCGGGATGCTGCGGCCGGCGGCGCGGTGTACCTCCCGCATCGGCGGGAGACGCCCGAGCAGCTCGACGCCGTCGCGACGGTGCCTGAGCTGCGGATCCATCAGACCGGGCTGCCCGTAGAGCTCGTGCTGGCCGGCGCCCGGCATCCGCTCGACGTGCACACGCTGCCGTCGAGCACGACCACCACCCTTCCCCTCGTGCTCGCGGGCACCGGCGCGACGGTGTTCACGGATGTGATCGGACGCAGCGGACGCGCGCGCCGCACGGTGCGGACGGCTGCCGCATGAACCAGACGGTGGCGATCATCCCCGCGCGCGGCGGCTCGAAGGGCATCCCGCGCAAGAACCTGCAGCGCGTGGGCGGCGTGCCGCTCGTGGCCCGCGCCGTCGACGCGGCGCGGAGGTGTCCGGCGATCGACCGGGTCGTCGTGACGACCGATGACGGGGACATCGCCGCGGTCGCCGCCGAATGGGGCGCCGAGATCGTCGAGCGGCCCGCCGACCTGGCGGGCGACGAGGCGCGCAGCGAGGCGGCCTTGCTGCACGCCCTCGACTCCCTCGAGGAGCGCAGGGTCGACGTGGGCGTCGTCGCCTTTCTGCAGGCCACTTCGCCGTTCATCGACGCCGAGGCGCTCACCGCGGCGGTACAGGTGGTGCGATCACGGCGTCGCGACAGCGTGTTCTCAGCGGTCGAGACCTACGGCTTCCTGTGGGAGAAGGGCATCGGCGGCGCGGCCGAGGCGGTCAACCACGAGATCGACGTGCGCCCGCGCCGGCAGGATCGCGAGCCGCACTACCTCGAGACCGGCGGGTTCTACGTCGTGCGCGCCGCGGGCTTCCGGGCGGCGCAGCACCGGTTCTTCGGCAGCGTCGGCATCGCCGAGGTCGACCCGCGCACCGCGATCGAGATCGACTCCGTCCACGAGCTGGAGCTCGCGCGGAGGCTCGCCGCCGTCATCGAACACGACGCGCGGGGCGAGCGGGCGATCCCCGTCGACGCCGTCGTGACCGACTTCGACGGGGTCCATACCGACGACACCGTGCGCGTCGACCAGAACGGCCTCGAATCGGTGACCGTGAGCCGGTCGGACGGCATGGGCGTCTCGCTGCTGCGTGCCGCCGGCATCCCCGTCCTGATCCTGTCCACCGAGGCGAACCCCGTGGTCGCGGCCCGCGCGCGGAAGCTCGGCGTCGAGGTGCGCCAGGCCGCGGCCGACAAGGCGGCCGTGCTGCGGGAGTGGGCCGACGACCAGCGCATCGCGCTGTCGCGGGTCGCGTACCTCGGCAACGACGTCAACGACCTCGCCTGCCTCGAGCTCGTCGGGTGGCCGGTGGCGGTGCCCGACGCTCATCCCCTCGTCCTCTCCGCCGCTCGCGTCGTCCTCGACCGCCGAGGCGGGGACGGCGCGGTGCGAGATCTCGCCGAGCGCGTGCTCGCGAGTGCACCGCATGCCGGCACCGCCGTTGGAGCGGCCGCAGGGCCGGGCGGGCGAGGCGAAGCATCCGATCACCCCACTGCACCACTGGAGGCCTCATGACCGTCACCATCGGATCCCGCGTCGTCGGAGGCGGGCGTCCCGCCTACGTCATCGCCGAGATCGGTCTCAACCACAACGGCGACGTCGAGCTCGCCAAGCGCCTCATCGATGTCGCGGCCGATGCCGGCGCAGACGCGGTGAAGTTCCAGAAGCGCACGCCCGAGATCGCCACGCCCGAGCACATGCGCGACATCCCGCGCGACACGCCGTGGGGTCGGATGACGTACCTCCAGTACCGTCACCGCGTCGAGTTCGACCGCGACCAGTACATCGAGATCTCGGACCATGCGCTGCTGCGCGGCCTCGAGTGGTTCGCGTCGCCGTGGGATGTGCCGAGCGTGGCCTTCCTCGAGGATCTGGGCGTCGTCGCGCACAAGGTGGCCTCGGCGTCGCTCACCGACGTCGAGCTGCTCGAGGCGCTGCGCGACACCGGCAAGCCCGTCATCCTGTCGACCGGCATGTCGACGAGCGAGCAGATCGACGCGGCGATCGAGGTGCTCGGCACCGACCGCCTGGTCCTCATGCACGCGACCTCGACCTATCCGATGGAGCCCGAAGAGGCGAACATCCGCATGATCCCCGCCCTGCGCGATCGCTACCCGGGTGTGCCCGTCGGCTACTCCGGCCACGAGCGCGGGCTCCAGATCTCCCTCGCCGCCGTCGCGCTGGGCGCGGTCGCAGTCGAGCGGCACATCACCCTCGATCGCACGATGTGGGGCTCCGACCACGCCGCCTCGCTCGAGCCGGCCGGCCTGCAGCACCTGGTGCGCGACATCCGCGTGATCGAGGCCGCGCTGGGCGACGGCGTCAAGCGCGTGTACCCCGGTGAGCTCGCGCCCATGGCGAAGCTGCGCCGCGTCCCCGCGTGAGGCCGCACGCTCCGGGCGACGACAGGCCACGCGTCGTCGCGATCGCCGACACCGACTCCTACGTGAAGTGGGCGGCGGCGCTCCTCGGCGGCGTGGCGGAGCGATGGGATGCCGCACTGCTGGTGCTCGAGACACCCTTGGTGGTCAGCGACGGCCAGCTCGCCTCGGCGCTCAGCGGCAGCCGCCTTCCCCGCGAGCGCGTGGAGCGCATCTCCTACGGCCGGCTGAGCGCTCGCCTCGCCGAGCTGGAGGCAGACGTCGTCGTGCTTGGAGCGCGCGGTCCGCTGGTGCGTGTGCTGGCGCGGGAACTCGCGGCCCTGCCGCAGCGGCCTGTCGTCGTGACCGGGCTGCCGGGGATCTCGATTCCGGCCACGCGCCGGGCCGTCGTCTACCGGCTGCAGTGCGATCTCTTCGTGGTGCACTCACGGCGCGAGGTGCGGGAGTTCGGAGCGCTGTCGGCGCGCACCGGGTACGCGCACCGATACGCCCTCGCCACGCTGCCGTTCGCCCGCGGCGCCCAGGTGTCGGGGTCGGGCAGCGTTGCGGGCAGGGGAGGGGGCGGCGGCGACCTCGTCTTCGCCGCGCAGGCCAAGGTGCCCGCGGAACGCGCCGACCGTCTGGGTATCGCCCGCATGCTCGTGCGGGCGGCCGAGGCGGACCCGTCGCGACGGGTGGTGCTGAAGCTGCGCGCCGCGGACGGCGAGCACCAGACGCACGTCGAGCAGGACGGCTACCCCGAGCTGCTCGCCGCCCTCGGTCCGCTCCCGCCGAACCTCGTCACCTCGACGGGCCCGATGCGGAAGGCCCTGGCGACCGCGGAGGGCCTCGTCACCGTCAGCTCGACCGCCGCGATCGAGGCGATCGCGCGCGGCATCCCCGTCATCGCGCTCGACACGTACGGCGTCTCGCCGCAGCTGATCAACGAGACGCTCGCCGACGCCGACCTGCTCGCCGGCGAGGACGACGTCGTCGCGCGCCGGTTCCGGCACCCGGATCCGGAATGGCTCGACGAGAACTACTTCCACTCGCCGGACGCCGACGACTGGACCGACCACGTGGAGGCTCTGCTGGCGCAGCGGTCGGCCGGCCGGCTGCCCCCGCGCGCCGGGTTCGTGCGGCGCGGCGGCGCGCTCC
>NZ_DATCVK010000191.1:0-9807 GCF_036566905.1 Microbacterium sp.
GACCGGTGGCGTCTCGCGGCCGTGGGGGCTCGCACCGAGATCCTCGCGGCCGCACCCCCCGGCACCGAGGGCGAGTGCTCCACCGCCGTCCACGTCGCCCCCGGCCAGGCCGCCGAGTCGATCCAGACGTGGGACTGGCACGACTTCCTCGTGCCGGAGGGGCTGCTCTGGGCGATCCCCTCGGCCGCGGGGCTCGACGTGAAGCTGTTCACCGAGTTCGGCACCGCGGCCAAGATCGGCGTCAACAGCGCCGGGCTGGGCCTGCACTTCAACATCCTCTCGCACGCGTCCGACTCCGATGAGGGCGGCGTGCCCGTCCATGCGGTCGCGCGGCGCATCCTCGACGAGGCGCGCTCGATCGCCGACGCCCGGCGCATCGCGGAGAGCGCGACGGTCAGCGCGTCGACGGTGCTCACCGTGTTCGAGACCGTCCCCGGTACCGGCGGCTCCCGCGCCGCGTCGCTCGAGTTGTCCCCGGCCGGGCTGGGCGTCGTCCAGCCCGGCGCCGACGGGTGGCTGTTCCACACGAACCATTTCCTCGATGCCGACCTGTTCGCCGGCGACACGATGCCGGCCGACTCGACGACCCACGAGCGGTTCGCCCACCTCGATGCCGTCCGCAGCGGCCTCGCGGGCCCCGATCCCACCGCGCGGGCACTCGCCGTCTGCGGGGGTCTGGGCGCCGACGCCGCCGTCTGCATGACCCCGGACCCGGCGCTGCCCCGCGTGGATCAGTGGGCGACGCTCCTCACGATCAGCGTCGACACGGTGGGCTTCGGCCTCGACGTGTTCCCCGGCCGCCCCGACGAAGCCGCGGCCGCAGGGCTCATGCGGTTCTGACCGGGCGTCAGCGCAGCCCTGAGCGCAGATCGTCCCCCGTCTGCCGGACGCCCGCAGTGGCGGCATCCGCACCCTCGTCATCCTCGGCGGGCAGCGACGGCGGAGCTGCGGCGTATGCATCCGACAGCTCGCGGTAGGGCTTCGACACGAAGGCGAGCAGCACGACCAGCAACAGCACCAGGCTCGCCCCGACGAACGCCAGCGCGATGCCCCGGGCCTCGCCGTCGCCGAGCAGCCAGCCGAACGAGTCCTGGCCCTCCGGCGACTCCATGAACGGGATGAGCCAGAACTGGGCGATCGGACCGATCAGGAACGCCGAGACCGGCGCTGCCGCCGATTCCACGCTCGCCGCGAAGCCGAAGACGCGGCCTTGCTTCTCGTACGGCACCACGCGCTGCACGATCGTCTGCTCGGAGGCCTCGGCGATCGGCATGAGAGCCATGAAGATCAGGATGCCGAGGGCGTACAGCCACCACCACTCGCGGATGGCGAAGCTCATGCCCAGCAGGGCGATCCCGATGTTGACCAGCAGCATCGTGCGCACGGGGTTCTTGCCGAGCCCGAACTTGGCCACGAGCGCGCCGCCGATGATGAACCCGAAGCTCGTCACGCCGAGCACGATCCCCCAGGCCTCGACCGAGAACAGCGTCAGCCCGTAGGGGTCCATGAGGGCCATGAACACGCCGCCGACGAGATTGTTGAACGTCGAGAAGAGGATGAGGGCGAGCAGTCCGGGCACCGCCATCACGGCGGGGATCACTCCGCGGAATCCGAACCCCTGCGCCGCTGCGGCAGGGTTGTCGCCGGCGATGTGGGCGACGCCCCGCTCGGGGATCGGCACGAAGAGCAGATGCACGAGCGCGACGCCGGTGGCCGCGATGGCGATCGCGACCGTCCATCCCATGCCCAGCAGGCCGATCGACAGGCCCGAGAAGACGCTCGTCACCATGAACGCGATGCCCTGGACCGCGCCGACCAGGCCGTTGGCGCGGTCGCGGCGCTCGGCCGGGACCAGCAGGGTGACGGTCGTCGACAGCGCGATGTTGCGGAGGTTCTCCACGACGCCGCCGATGAGGATGACGCCGGCGAACGCCCAGAACCACAGCCCGCCCCAGTCGAGGAGGGCGCTCTCGGGGACCGCCAGATAGATGGCGCCCGCGAGCACGTAGGCGACCGCGGTCACGATGCTCGAGAGCAGCATGACGGCCTTCTTCTTCATCCGGTCGACGATCACGCCGAACACGACGCCGAACACGGCGACGAGCAGCATGTACGACCCGCCGATGATCGCCGTGGCGAGCACGGACTTCGTCTCGAGGTACACCCAGAACGTCAGCGCGAACCAGAGGTAGCTGCTCGTCACGTTCGCCAGCGCGGTGTTGACGAGCACCTGATAGAACGCGCGCAGCGTCCGCGGCCCGGCGTGTGCGCGAAGATCCTCGTCGGAGGCGGCGGGCCCTGCGGGGCTCGTCTGACTCATGTCGATTCCTTAGGCGTGTTCTCGGTCGGGGAGGGAAGAGCGAGGGTCTAAGCTCGATGTGGACAGTGTTCACATACAATGTTCACACCGTACACACCCGGGCCGGAGGATGCAATGACTTCACCCGTGCGCACCTATCATCACGGCGACCTCCGACAGGCCCTCATCGGTCAGGGACTGCAGCTCGCGCGCACCGGCGGCCCTGGCGCCGTGACACTTCGAGAGGCGACCCGCGCCGCCGGCGTCTCGCCCAACGCCGCGTACCGACACTTCGCCGACCGGGACGCTCTCGTGCGCGCCGTCGCCCGTGAGGCGCAGCTCGCCCTCGCCGGCGCGATCACCGCACGCGTCGCCGCGACCCCCGGGGGCCTCGCTCCCGCAGCGGCGACGATCGAGCGCCTGCGCCGGGTCGGGCTGGCGTACATCGACTTCGCCCGCGCGGAACCCGGATGGTTCGAGACCGCCATCTTCACGCAGGACGCCGACGCCAGCGGCGCCATCGTCACTCTCGACGACGAGATCGTCGCGCCCTTCCGGCTACTCATGGACACGCTCGACGCCATGGTGGATGCCGGAGCCCTCGCGCCCGAGCGGCGGCCCTACGCCGAGTGGGCGTGCTGGTCGGCGGTCCACGGCTTCGCCGACATCGCGGTGCACGGCCCGGTGCGCCGGCAGCCGGCGCCCGTCGTCGACGCCCTCGCGGCATCCGTCGTGGAAGCGGCGATCACGGGCGTGCGCGGCACCGCCGTGCCGCCCCCCTCGTAGACTGCGCTCCATGGTCGACCGTGCCGCGTCCGACGCAGCCCCGCGCTCCTCACCGGTACGGCACGCCCTGTGGTGGGCGGCCGACTACCTGTACGCGGCGCGACGCCAGTTCGCCGTGCTCTCGCTCCCCTGGTCGATCGGCCGGCCGCGCCCCCTCCCGGCATCCTGGCGCCAGGGCGACCCCGCACTTCCCGAGGTCTATCTCGTCCCCGGGGTTTACGAGCACTGGACGTTCCTCCGCCCCCTCGGCGATGTCCTGGCGGCAGCAGGGCACCGGGTACGGGTGGTCCACGGACTCGGCGTGAACCGCCGCAGCATCCCTGATACCGCCGACCGCCTCGAGCGCGTGCTCGCCGACACCCCGCCCCCGCGGGCCGGCGTGGTGCTCGTGGCGCACAGCAAGGGCGGGCTCATCGGCAAGCACGTGCTGGTGACCTCCGGCGCCGCGGTCGAGGCGGCGAGAGCCGCCACCTCGGGCGAGGACCCGACGGATGCCGCCGCCGCCGCGACGCCGCGCACCGGCACACGCCCGCTCGGGCTCCTCGGACTGGTGGCCGTCGCGACGCCGTTCGCGGGCGCTCGGCGGGCACGCATCTTCGTTGATCCGAGCATCCGGGCGTTCCTTCCCGACGACGAGACGATCGTCATGCTCGGCCGCGAGACGTCGATCAACGGGCGCATCGTGTCGATCTTCGGCCCGTTCGACCCGCACATCCCCGAGGGCAGCGCCCTGGACGGCGCCACCAACATCGCGGTGCCCGCCGCCGGGCACTTCCGGGTGCTGGCCTCGCCGGCGACCCATCGTGCGGTGCTCGACGGCATCTCGCTGCTCGGGCGGCCGGACGACGGATGAGCACCGACCCCGGAATCAGACCCCGGGACGGTGCGGCCACCAGGCCGGGAGCAGCGCCAGATAGACGCGCAGGAAGTCCTCGACGCGGGGACGAGGATGCCGCAGCCACCCGTCGATGACCCCCACCGTGCCGTCGGCGAGAAAGCGGGCGGCGGCGTCTGAGACGACCGAGTCCGAGGCGCCGTCGGCGGTCAGCGGCAGCTGTATCCGTCCGCGTTCGAGCAGGATCTGGGTGGTCCCGCGGAAGTGCCGGCTCAGCATCGCGTGCAGCGCCCCTCCCCCGTCCGCCAGCTCGCGGCGGTAGATGTCGACGTGGCGGAGGATGTGCCGCAGGACGCCCTCGGTCACGGTGGCGACGGCGGTGGCGGCATCCGATCGGTCCTTCATCAGCTCGTCCCGGAGGACGTCGAGCTCGGCGGTCAGCGCGGCTTCGACGAGACCGGCAGGAGATTCGGCGTGCTCGTAGAACGTCGAGCGGTGCACACCCGCCGCGTCAGCGAGCTGCGTCACGGTGAGGCTCGAGAGCGGTCGCTCTGCGGCGAGCGCAAGTGCGGCGGCGTACAGACGGTCGCGACTGCGCTGCTTGCGGGGGTCCATTCCACCTCCGGGAATCTTTTCGACAGGTGTAGGTTAACTCATGAGTAACCGACATCTGTCGGAGAAACAATCCGGCGCCACGCGCTGACGCCGCCAACGGAGGTACATCATGGCTACGTACGATGTCGCGGAGCGTTCCGCCATCGTCACAGGCGCCGGATCCGGCATCGGCCGGGCGGTCGCCCTCACTCTCGCCGAGAACGGTGCGGCGGTGGTCGTCGCGGACGTGCGACAGGAAGCCGCGGACGCGGTGGTCGAGGAGATCACGGGCGCAGGCGGCACGGCGGTCGCGTTCGTCGGCGACGTCTCCGACCCCGCGGTCGGACAGGCGGCCGTCGACGCCGCAGAGGCGCTCGCGCCGCTGCGCATCGCGGTCAACAACGCCGGCATCGGCGGCGCCGCCGCGCCGATCGGCGAGTACCCGATCGACTCGTGGTAGAAAGTCATCGAGATCAACCTGAACGCGGTGTTCTACGGCACGCGCGCGCAGGCGCCCGCGATCGCCCGCAACGGCGGCGGCTCGATCGTGAACATCTCGTCGGTGCTCGGCTCGGTCGGCATCCCGATGTCGTCGGCCTACGTCACCGCCAAGCACGGCGTCGTCGGCCTCACCAAGAACGCCGCGCTCGAGTACGGCGCGCAGGGCGTCCGCGTCAACGCGGTCGGGCCCGGCTTCATCCACACGCCGCTGGTCGACGCCAACCTCGACGCCGACGCACAGGCGGCGCTGGCCGCCAAGCACGCCCTCGGTCGCCTGGGCGACTCGCAGGAGGTCGCGAACCTCGTCGCATTCCTCGCATCGGATGCCGCGACCTTCGTCAGCGGCAGCTACCACCTCGTCGACGGCGGCTACGCCGCCCAGTAGCATCCGTCCTCCCGAACCAGCGGCCCGCGCGAACCCGAATCGCGCGGGCCGCTTCCTCGTCCGCGCCGACCGTCAGGGCGGCGCCGGAGTCCACACGAGCGTGTGGCCGGTCGCGGTGAACGTCTCGTTGCCGGCGAGCTTGCCGGTGGTGGTCGCCGTGCGCACGAAGCCGAGCGACTCGTAGAAGGCGCGCGCGGCGTTGCCGTCGAGCACCTCGAGTTCGACCGGACCACCCGAGCGTGCGATGAAGTGCTCGACGAGTGCGCGGCCGATCCCCCGGCGGTACATGCTCGGGTCGACGTATATCCACGTGATCTCGCCGCCGTCGGGGCCGACACTGCCGGCGATGAAGCCCGCGACCCGGCCGTCGACCTCGGCGACCCAGACCTCGTCGTCGAAGAGGCCCTCGTTCTCGTGAGTGGCGGCGAGGTCGAGGTAGGCCTCGAGCAGGCCGGCGCCGCGCAGTTCGTCGAGGCGGGCGGCGTCATGGATGCGGCAGATGTCGTCCCAGTCGCGGGCCTCGTACGGACGGATGTCGAGGGTCATGGCGCGTCGAGGGCCGCCTGGACGGAGCCGCGCCAGGCGGCGAGCACTTCGATGTGCCGCAGCAGGAACGCGCGCTCGTCGAGCCGTTTCCGCCGCAGCCACCCGGTGACCTCGTCGTTGCTCTTGCTCGCGTTGCACGAACGGCATGCCGGCACGACGTTCTCGAAGGTGTACCTGCCCCCGCGCGAGATCGGCAGGACGCAGTCCTTCTGGAAGGGACCGGTCGCCATGCCGCAGTACGCGCATGCCCCCCAGGCCTCGAGCAGCGCCTCCCACTCGTCGAGCGTCAGGTCGTTGTCGGCGGCGGCCACCCGGCGCGCACGGCGCCGCGCGGCGCGCGCCCGCCTGGTCTGACTCACCGCCATGCCTGACACGCTACCGAGCACGGTCGTCGACACCCGGTCGACGCGGCCGCCCGTCCGCCGACATCATGTGCTCTCGCCGGCACTCACACGGACGGCCGGCTCAGACGGACGCCTCGGGCACCCCGTCGAGGAGCTTCTCGATCGTGGTGATGACGCCGTGGTCGAGGTTCGAGGGAGCGCGGAACCGCGCCCGGGCCGCGACGTCCGGGTGCGCGTTGGCCATCGCGAACGACAGGGCGGCGGCATCCATCATCTCGAGGTCGTTCAGGTAGTCGCCGAACACGGCCGTCTGCTCGTGCGTGATCCCCGTCGCCACCTGCAGACGGCGCAGCGCCACGCCCTTGTTGACGCCGTGGTTCATGACGTCGATCCAGTGATGTCCCGAGACGACGACCTGGTGCGTCGCCCGCAGATCGTCGAGAGCGGGGGCCGTGGTGGCGGCCTCCACGAAATCGAAGACCGCGACCTTGAGGATCTGGTCGTCGACCTCGAGCAGGTCGTCGACGACCTGCAGGCGCGCGTAGTACTTCTCCGCCTCCGCGCGGAAGGGCGGATCCGCGCGCTCGATGTACGCGGACCGCTTGCCGCACACGACGACGCCGAGGTCGCTGCCCGCCGCGGCGAGCGCGCGCAGGCGCGCGACGAGGGATGCCGTGAACGCGGCGTCCATCGCGTCTGAGCTGATCTCGACATCACGTTCGACGACGTACGCGCCGTTCTCTGCGATGAACACCATGTTGTCGAGGTGCTCTGCGAACGCGCGCTGGAGCGTGGCGAGCTGGCGTCCGCTCGCCGGAGCGAATCGGATGCCGCGGGCGCGCAGCCGGTCGAGCAGCGGCCACAGAGCGTCGGGGATGCGTCCGTCGCCGTCGAGCAGCGTGCCATCCATGTCGACGGCGATCAGGCGCAGGCCGGGCGAGGGATAGGGCATGGCACCTCCTCCCCCAGGGTAGGCGCGCTCACAACGGACACGGACCGTCGGTGAGTAACCCGTAACCAAGGCGCGCATCGCCGCGAGTACGTTAGGGGCGTGACCGCTCCCGTCGATGCCACCACCACGTCCGCCTGGGCCGAGCTCAGCTCCCTCCGCGATTCGTTCGCCCCCGATCTGCGCGATTGGTTCGCGATCGACCCGCGCCGCGCCGAACGGCTGAGCTTCGAGCTCGCCGACCTGCACGTCGATCTGTCGAAGAACCTCGTGACCGACGAGATCCTCGCCGCCCTCGTGCGCCTCGCTGAGGAGACCGGGGTCGCCGAGCGCTACGCCGCGATGATCGCCGGCGAGCACATCAACACCACCGAGGACCGCGCGGTGCTGCACACGGCGCTCCGCCGCCCGGCGGGCGCCCAGCCCCCGCTGGTCGTCGACGGGCAGGACATCGATGCCGACGTGCAGTCGGTGCTGACCGCGATGACCGCGTTCGCCGACCGCGTGCGCTCCGGCGAATGGGCGGGCGCGACCGGCAAGAAGGTCACCCACATCGTCAACATCGGGATCGGGGGGTCCGACCTCGGCCCCGTCATGATCTCCGCAGCCCTGGAGCCCTACGCGACCGCCGGGATCGAGGCACGGTTCGTCTCGAACATCGACCCGACCGACCTCGCGCAGAAGACGAAGGGGCTCGACCCCGAGACGACGCTGTTCATCGTCGCGTCGAAGACGTTCACCACCCTCGAGACGCTGACGAACGCGCGACTCGCCCGCGACTGGCTCTGGGCCGGCCTCGAGGCGTCCGGCGCGATCGACGGCTCCGCCGAGGCGAAGACGGGTGCCGTCGCCCACCACTTCGTCGCCGTGTCGACGGCGCTCGACAAGGTCGCCGCCTTCGGCATCGACACGGCGAACGCCTTCGGGTTCTGGGACTGGGTCGGCGGCCGCTACTCGGTCGACTCGGCCATCGGCCTGTCGCTCATGATCGAGCTCGGACCCGACGTGTTCCGTGAGCTGCTCGCCGGATTCCACGCGGTCGACGAGCACGTGCGCACGACTCCGCTCAGGAGCAACGTCCCCGTCCTGATGGGGCTCCTGAACGTCTGGTACACGAACTTCCTCGGCGCCCAGTCCCACGCCGTGCTCCCCTACGCACAGCAGCTGAGCCGCTTCGCCGCGTACCTGCAGCAGCTGACGATGGAATCGAACGGCAAGTCGGTGCGCTGGGACGGTTCCCCGGTGACGACCGATACCGGCGAGGTGTTCTGGGGCGAGCCGGGCACGAACGGCCAGCACGCCTTCTACCAACTGATCCATCAGGGGACCCGGCTGATCCCGGCGGACTTCATCGCCTTCGCGAACCCCGCCTACCCGCTGGCGGACGACGGGCGCGACGTGCACGGGCTGTTCCTGTCGAACTTCCTCGCTCAGACCAAGGCGCTGGCGTTCGGCAAGACGGCAGAAGAGGTCGAGGCGGAGGGCACCACCGGCGCCCTCGTCGCCGCGCGCACCTTCGCGGGCAACAAGCCCACCACGTCGATCTTCGCGCCGGCGCTCACGCCCTCGGTGCTCGGCCAGCTGGTGGCGCTGTACGAGCACATCACCTTCACCCAGGGCGTGATCTGGGGTGTGAACTCGTTCGACCAGTGGGGTGTCGAGCTGGGCAAGCAGCTCGCCCTGCAGATCGCCCCGGCCATCGAGGGAGACGAGGCGGCGATCGCCGCGCAGGACGCCTCGACCCGCGCCCTGCTCGCGTATTACACGGCGCACCGCACCGTCTGAATCGCTTCCCTGAGGGGGGAGGATGCCGGCACTCCGGCATCCTCCCCCCTTTGTTTTCGACGGCGGACCACGCCTTCTCGTGCCTCGGATCAGGACTTTCGGGGAAAACGCCTCCCACGATTCGTTCAGGAAAACACCGGGAGTCGTCCAGACGGCATGAGGCAGACTCGGGCACTTGTGTGTCCGACCCGAGGGCACACGGCGCCGATACCCGCGGCGCGATACCCGAAGGATCCTACGTTCGTCATGCACTCAGATTCGTCACTCACTCCTGCCCGCCGCCGCCGCGGCCGCTTCTTCATCCCCGCCGTCGCCGCCGGCGCCGCCCTCGGCATCGTCCTCACGACGGGCCTCACGCTCGCCTCGCCGACCCTCGCCAACGCCGCTCCGCTGGCTGCGTCGGCCATCGCCTCGGCCACCGCGCCCGAAGCGACACTGCGCGACATCCGCGTCGACGCCCAGGGCACGGTGCTCGCCGCGCGCGTCGCCGTCACCGAAGCCACCGCTGTGACCGCCGACATCGCGGCGTCCGGCCTCGACCTCGGCCTCCCCGACACGTCGATCGACACCGCCCCTCTCGAGCAGGCGACCGATCGCCTGTCGAAGCTCGACCTTGTGCCCATGCTCCTCGTCCCGGGGCTCGCCGCCGACGCGAACCGCGTCACCGCCCGGGTCTCGGCGCGCATCTCCGAGCTGCGCGAGCACCTCGACGCCGCCAAGGCGCAGAAGGCCGCGGAGGAAGCGGCCGCTGCAGCCGCGGCAGCCGCCGCCGAGGCGCAGCGA
>NZ_DATCVK010000192.1:0-14158 GCF_036566905.1 Microbacterium sp.
GCGGTCGCGCTCCTGGCGTCGGCCCTGCGACCGGTGATCGTCGCCGGCGGCGGGTCCACCCGCGCCGGCCGGCAGGTGACCGCGCTCGCGGAGCGGCTCGGTGCGCCGGTCGTCACGACCCTCAACGGTAAGGCGGGCGTCGACGAGCACCACCCCCTCTCACTCGGCTCCAACCTGCGGCTGGAGGCCGCCCGCCGGATCGCCGAGGACGCGGATGTGCTCCTGGTGCTGGGGTCGAAGCTCGGCGAGGCCGAGCTGTGGGCGCCCCGGCTCGAGGCTCGCGGCGCCGTCGTGCGCGTCGACATCTCGGCCGCGCAGCTGCACAAGAACCTCGATGCCACGGTCGGCATCGTCGGGGACTGCGCCGCGGTCGTCGAGGAGCTGCTCTCAGGGCTTCCGGAGGCACCGCGGCCGCGCCGAGACCTCGCCGGCGAGCGCGCCGCGATCGCCGACGAGACCCGCGGCACGCTCCCCGAGACAGTCGCCCTGGCTCAGGTGATCGCGGCGGCACTGCCGCACGACGCCATCGTGGCGGGTGACTCCTCGCAGATCGTCTACATGGCGCTCGCAAACGTGCTGAGTCGGTCGGCGCCCCATTCGCTGCTGTACACGCCGACCTACGCCACGTTGGGCTACGGCCTCCCTGCGGCGATCGGCGCGCGCGTGGCGCAGCCGGCCGAAGGCGGACGACCCGTCGTCGCCGTGGTCGGCGACGGCGCACTCATGTTCAGCGTCAACGAGCTCGCCACCGCCGTCGAGCAGCGGCTCGACCTCACCGTGGTGTGCGTCGACAACGGCGGGTACGCCGAGATCAAGCAGAACGAGGTGGACCGCGGCATCCGTCCTGTCGGCGTCGACCTCGTGCAACCCGACTGGGTCGCGCTCGCCCAGGCGTTCGGCGCGACAGGGCGACGCGCCGAGAGCCACGATGACATCGCGCCGGCGCTCGCCGCAGCGATCGGCGCCGGCGGCGTCCAGCTGGTCCACATTCCGCAGGCGAGCAGCGTCACGAGCGCCGCGCCGTCCACTTCGAAGGATGAGTCATGACCGACCACCACGAGCCCGTCGGCCCCGTCGACGCGTCCGTCCACCCCCGGTACGCCGGCATCGCGACGTTTGCGCGGCTGCCCCGCATCGAAGACGTGCCGCGCGCCGACATCGCGATCGTCGGCATCCCGTTCGATACCGGCGTCAGCTACCGCCCCGGGGCGCGCTTCGGCCCGTCGCACGTGCGCGAGTCGTCGCGGCTGCTGCGTCCGTACAACCCGGCGCAGGACGTGTCGCCCTTCGCTGAGGCGCAGGTCGCCGACGCCGGCGACATCCCGGCGAATCCGTTCGACATCGGCGCGGCCGTTGCCGAGATCGAGCAGGCCGCCCTCGATCTGGGCTCCCGGGTCGAGCGCATCGTCACGGTGGGCGGCGATCACACGATCGCCCTGCCGCTGCTGCGCGCCGTGAACAAGAAGCACGGACCCGTCGCCGTGCTGCATTTCGACGCGCACCTGGATACCTGGGACACGTACTTCGGCGCCCCCATCACGCACGGCACGCCGTTCCGGCGCGCGAGCGAAGAGGGACTGATCGACCTCACCGCGAGCTGCCACGTCGGCACGCGCGGCCCGCTGTACTCCAAGCAGGATCTCGACGACGACGAGCGACTCGGGTTCTCGATCGTCTCGAGCGTCGACATCGAGGAGCGCGGCATCGAGGCAGCCATCGAGCGGGTGCGGCGCCGCATCGGTGACCGGCCGCTGTACATCTCGATCGACATCGACGTGCTCGACCCTGCGCACGCTCCCGGCACAGGAACACCCGAGGCGGGCGGCATGACGAGCAGGGAACTGCTCCGGATGCTGCGTGCCCTGGGTGACCTCGACATCGTGGGCGCCGACGTCGTCGAGGTGTCGCCCGCGTACGACCACGCGCAGCTGACCGGCATCGCGGCGAGCCATGTCGTCTACGAGCTCGTGACGCTGATGGCCGCCCGGATCGGAGCCGCAGGGAACGGCGCCGAGCAGGGCTAGCGCGGTCGCACTCCGTCTGCAACCCCCTGCACGGGCCGCCGCGCGCGCTCCAGGGTGGAAGCACATGCAGAGGAGGACGCCATGAGCGGCTATGCAGATGATGCGCGGAACCCGGAGCAGAACATCGGCGCCGGCGACGCGATGACCGGCGAGACGACGGACGCGACCACGGGTGTGACGCGAGACGCGACGACGGGAGCGACGACGGACGCGACCACGGGTGTGACGCGAGACGCGACGAGCGGTGTCACGCCAGGCGAGACGCCGACGGGGATGTCGGGCGCCACGACGGAGACCCACGAGTACACCGCCACGACGGATCACGAGGTGATCCGCAGGTGGGCCGAGGACCGTCACGCCACACCGGCGACGGTGGGTGGCGCCGAAGGCGACGGCATCGTCGGTGAGCTCCGTCTGGACTTCGACTTCGGCAACGACCTCGAAGACCTGCGCGCGGTCACCTGGGAAGAGTGGTTCGTGGCGTTCGACGAGCGCGGCGACCAGTTCGTCTACCAGGACACCACGCGCGCCGACGGGTCGCGCTCGAACGACTTCCACCTCGAGGAGCGGCGAGCGCTCTGAGCCGGACCGGGCCGCGCGGAAAGGCGCGCGGCCCCGGTGCGCGAGACTGGGCGCATGGGTTTCACGCGCGCAGAGCTGCAGACGTATCGCGGGCGCAGCATCCCTGACCTGATGCCCGCGCATCCGCGGCTCGTGTTCGTCGGGATCAACCCCGGTCTGTGGACCGCCGCGACGGGGGTGCCCTTCGCACACCCTGGCAATCGCTTCTACCCGGCCCTGGTCGAGGCCGGGATCATCCCGCGGATGCCGCACATCGACGCCGACGGCATGGCCGAGGCCGACCGCCGCATGATCCTCGACGCCGGCATCGGGATCTCGAGCGTGGTGCGCCGCGCGACCGCGCGGGCGGACGAGCTCACCCCCGCCGAACTGCGAGACGGTGCCCAGCGGCTGGCCCGCGATGTCGCCGGCTGGAAGGCCCGCGTCGTCGCGGTCGCCGGCCTGACCGCCTACCGGCAGGGCTTCGGGAAGCCGCGGGCGGTGGCCGGCCGTCAGACGGAGGGCCTCGGGGGCGCGGAGCTCTGGGTGGTCCCGAACCCGAGCGGCCTGAATGCGCACGCCACGGTGGCCACCTTGGCGGAGGCCTACGCGGAACCGGCCCGAGCGGCCGGGGTGATCGCGTGAGCGCCGACGCCGGCGAAGCGACCACGGTGTCGCGCGCGCGGCCGGGTACCCGTCGCCGCGTGATCGCTGCCGTCCTGCTGGTCCTCACGATCGGCGCAGGGCTCGTCGTGCACGCTGCGCTGCCCGACAGCAGTGCGACCGACATCGCCGGTGACGCGCTGTACGCCGTCGCCGCCTACCTCGCCGTCCTGGTGGTCGCTCCTCGGCTGCCCGCGCCCGCCGTGGGCGGCATTGCCGTGCTCTGGTGCGTCGGTGTCGAGCTGTTCCAGCTCACCGGCCTGCCTCTCGCGTGGGGCGCCGATTTCGTTCCGGCGATGCTCCTGCTGGGGACCGTCTTCGACGTCCGCGACCTCGTCGTATACATCGCCACCATCGCGGTCGCCACCGCGCTCGACGCCGTCATCCGCTTGCGCACGCGGCCCGCTCGCTGACGGTGGTCGGCGTGTCGGCGCCTCACGACGCAGCGGGACGGATGCCGCGACCTCAGGCGCCGGCATCCGCTGCGGTGTCGGTGGCCTGAGCCCGGGCACGGGCGACGACGATCCCGCGCTGCGAGGCGGGGAACCGGTCGAGCATCGCGCGCAGCTCGGCGGTGTCGACGTCGGCGCCGAACGCCTCGGCGCCCGGCTCCAGCATGATGCCGGCGGCGAGCGGACCCGCGACCACCGGGTCGAATCCGAGATGATCGACGAGCCGGGCCACGAGCGCCACATCGCCGACATCGTCGCCGGCGATGGCGATCGCCTTGCGCCCCGGCGTGCCGGCGGGCCGGGCCTCTTCGTCGAGGTCGCGGTAGCCCATGTGGTTGAAGGCCTTGACCACCCGTGAGGTCGGGAGGAAGCGCTGCACGGTCTCGCTGGTCGAGGTGCGCAGGTCGCCGAAATCGGCTCGCAGCCCGTCGACCTCCCACCAGTAGTTCATGGCGTCGATGACGAGGGCACCGTCCAGCGCGTCCACCGGGAGCGTGCGGTGCTGCGGGAGCGGCAGCGCGAGGACGACCGCGTCGGCCTGGCGTGCGACCACGGACGCCGCGGTGGCGACCGCGCCCGGTGCGGCAGCGGCGAGGGTGGCGGCGATCCGCGACGGATCGCCCGACCCGGCCACGAGCACTTCGTACCCGGCGGCGCCGGCGAGGCGTGCGAGCACCTGGCCGACGCGTCCTGCACCGATGATGCCGAGGACATGGATGGCCCGGTCGGCCTCGCGGCGGTCCGGCGCACGCCGCTGATCTGGGCCGTCACTGCTCACCGGCCCAGGCTAGTCATCGGCGTGCAGTTGCGGCATCCGCCCCCGGCAACCGACCATGGGGGAATGGGGGATGCCGAGACAGACGACCCGACTGCCGTCGAGCCTGCGGCTCCGGACGCACAGCCGACGACACCGACGCCAGCGCGTCGGCCGGTGCGCGTCTGGCTGCTGACGGCGCTCGCCGCGGTGGTCGTCGCCGGAGGGCTGGCGGCCGCATGGCTGCTGCAGCCGCCCGTCACCGAGGCATCCGCTCCTCCATCGCCCTCGCCGACCCTCACGGCGACGACGGAGCCCAGCCTCACGCCCACGCCGACGCCGACCCCCACACCGACGCCCACCGGCTTCCCGGCGAACACGGCGGGGTACGACGTGACGACCCTGCCTCAGGTGAACGTGTTCGCTGTCATCCCGGGGCTGGCCGTCGACGACGCCGCGTTCACCGCTCCGCTCCCGCTGCGCGCGGTCGCGCTCGGAGTCGGCGCGCCGGTGTGGGCCGATCCGACGGCGCAGCCGGTCGCGTACCTGCCGCACGAGTTCCCCTACGACGGCACCGCCGTTCCGGTCGTCGAGGAGCAGGAGCACTGGGTGAAGGTGCTGCTGACCGGGCGCCAGGCGGTGCCGTCGCAGGGCAATCCCGCCCAGGTCACCGGCTGGCTGCGCAAGAGCGACGTCGACGTAGCGCCGAGCGACGCGTCCGTGGTCGTGAGCATCTCGGGGCGCACGATCGACATCGTCCGCGGCGGGGTCGCCGAGCGGATCGCGACGGACTTCGCCTGGGGCACCGATCGCACCCCCACGCCGATGGGGCGCGCGTTCATCATGACGACCCGCGTCGTGCCCGAGTACGGCTACACGCGCGGATACCCGATCGTGTACCTGTCGACACAGTCGCCGACCATGGACGGCTTCGGAGGAGCGGATGTCGCGGTCGCGGCCTTCCACTACCACGACGACCGTTCGGGGCCGATCTCGAACGGGTGCCTGCGGGTCGATCCGACAGCGATCACCAAGCTCGCCGAGCTGCCCCTCGGAACGCCCGTGATCGTCAACCCTTGACGGGTGCGTCTCCGCCGCCCGGTCACGCGATGCGGAGGCGGATCAGACGAACGGGCGCGAGACGTCGATGATGCGGCGGAGGCACAGTTCGACCGCAGCACCCGCCGCCAGCTCGGCCCGGCCTCCTGCCGCCGGGGTGCCCAGCGCGCTCTGATAGTCGGCCAGCGCCTCGCTCGCCCCGCGGAACCGGTCGGATGCCGCCGGGTCGCCGAGAGGAGTGGCGATGAGGTCGGCGGATTCCCGGATGGCGTGCGCGAGGCGGTCGCGCACCGCTCCGGTGATGGTGACGTCGTCCGAGGCCTGCAGCTCGACCAGCAGGTCGATCAGGTCGCGCGTGAGGAACGCGGTGCGCTCGAGCGCGCTCATGCGGCGGGCGTTCTCCTCGCGCTCGTCCTTGTGACGCCGGCGGCGAGGATTCGCGCGGGCGCTCTCGTCCGCTTCGTCGACGACCTCGGTGACCGCCGACCGGGTCCGGCCGAGTTCGTCCAGCGCCGCACGGAAGCGGTCGGGATCCAGCCGGTCATCGGCAACGGCATCTGCGGCGTCTCGCAGCAGTCCGGTGACGGTGTCTCGCAGCGCCGACAGCCGGTCGCTCGCGCGGCGGAGGTACAGGGGAGGCACGACGATGAGGTTGACCGCGATGCCCACCACCACGCCGAACGCCGTCGTGCCGAGGTATGAGATCGAGAAGCCTTCGGGATCGCCGCCGGCGGCCAGCAGCACGAACAGCGCTGCGAGGGCCACCCAGTCGCCGCCGGCGCCGAGCAGTCGCCATCCGCCGAGGAGCACGCCGACGCCGATGACCACTCCCAGCACCACACCGCCGGGAACGCCCAGCCGGAGTGCCGCGATACCGCAGAGGCTGAGTGCGATACCCAGCGCGAGTCCCATCAGCACCTGCACGCCCACCTGGGCGGACCGTGCGATGGTCGGGTGCATGGTGACCAGCGCGCCGAGAGGGGCGTAGTAGGAGTACTGGTCCTCGGTGAACGGGATGAGCGGTGCCAGGTACCATGCCAGCACCGCAGCCAGAGACGTCTTGATGGCCAGCAGCAGGCGCGGCTGATCGGCGAGGCGCGCGGTGTACGACACCGCGCGGCGCAGCGGTTTGGTGTGCTCGGCGATGGTGGCCTCCCTCCCGTGGTCGCAGGCAAACGTACTCGTTCGCGGGAACGGCCGTAGCGGGCTTGCGCCCATCGGCATCCGCGGTTAGCCGAGGGCGCGTTCTGCTCGGCAGGCATCGATCGACCCGCCCCGTGCGATGCTGGAATCACCCGCATCGACCATCCCGGAGGATCCTCATGCAGCAGCGCGCAGTCGGCCGCACCGGACGCTCGGTCTCGGCAGTCGGACTCGGCACTTGGCAGCTGGGCGCCGACTGGGGCGCGGTCTCGGAGGAGGATGCGACGGCCGTGCTCGCGGCATCCATCGACAACGGCGTCACGCTCTTCGACACCGCCGATGTCTACGGCGACGGGCGGAGCGAGTCGATCATCGGGCGCTTCCTCGCCGCCCGCCCCGGCCACGGCATCACCGTCGCCACCAAGATGGGCCGGCGCGTCGCGCAGGAGCCCGAGAACTACACGCCCGAGAACTTCCGCGCGTGGACGGAGCGGTCGCGCCGCAATCTGGGTGTCGACACGCTCGATCTCGTTCAGCTGCACTGCCCGCCGACCGCGGTGATCGACGACGACGCCACCTACGATGCGCTCGACGTCCTCGTCGCCGGGGGAGCGATCGCCGCGTACGGCGTCTCCGTCGAGACGTGTGCACAGGCGCTCGCCGCCATCGCGCGGCCGAACGTGACCAACGTGCAGATCATCTTCAACCCGTTCCGGCTCAAGCCGCTCGACGACGTGCTTCCGGCAGCCGAGGCGGCGGGCGTCGCCATCTTCGCGCGCGTGCCGCTGGCGTCGGGGCTGCTGTCGGGCAGGTACACGCCGCAGACGACGTTCGCCGCAGACGACCACCGCACGTACAACCGGCACGGCGAGGCGTTCGACCGGGGCGAGACGTTCTCGGGCGTCGACTTCGAGACCGGCGTCCAGGCAGCGGCCGAGCTCGCGGAGGCCCTGCCCGACGGTGTGACGCTGCCGGCCGCCACCCTCGCGTGGATCGCCTCGCAGCCGGGCGTCACGAGCGTCATCCCGGGCGCCCGCAACGTGCGGCAGGCCGAGAGCAATGCGGCGGCCGGTGCGCTCCTCGACGCTTCTGGTGAGGAGGCCGGCTTCGATATCGCCGCGTTCGACCGTGTCGTGCACGAGGTGTACGACCGCGATCTGCGCGAGGCCATCCACCCGCTCTGGTGATCCTGCTCGGATGACGGATGCCTCGGCCCGGCGTGAATCGCCGGGCCGAGGCATCCGTTCGCCCTTCGGCCTTCCCTGCGGGTCAGGTGCGCTTCATCTCCCGGCCGTGGACGATCAGTGCGTAGATCACGATGATGTCCAGCAGGATCATGATGAGGGACCACAGGGGCTGCACGCCGAGGAGTCCCATCTGGCTGATCGCGTTGATAGACACCAGTACGACACCGACGATCCGTGCCCAGGTGGCGCCCCGCAGCACGAAGATTCCGACCACGACGATGGCGGCGCCGATGAGCAGGTGCCACCAGCCCCAGCCCGCCGCGTCGAGCAGGATCACCGCTTCATCCGTGAGGAACAGGTACTCGTTCGACGGCAGCAGGATCGCCGTCAGCCCGAGGAGGGCGTCGAACGCGCCCGCGATGATCATGACGATCCCGCCGAACATCACCCATCCGGTCCAGCTCTGCTCTTGCGGAGCGGTCATGGCGATCTCCTTTCCCGAAGCCCGCGCGACTCTGCGTGGGCGGTTGCTCGAATGGTAGATCCGAACCACCGCGCCCAACAGGATGACGGATGCCCCGACCCCGCGTGTCGCGTGAGCCGAGGCATCCGTTCGGGGTGCCGATTACGGCAGCGGGTAGTCGATCACGAACTGCGGAGTGCCCGTGTTCGTGCTGTCGGCCTGTCCGCCCACGTCGTTCACGACGTGCTGGACCGTGCCCGCCGACAGGTTCACCGTCATGATGTGGTGCAGCTGCACGCCGGGCGTCTCCGGCACCTCGAACCCGTTGGCCGTGAGGATCGACGGGTTGTTCTGGTTGAAGACGTACACGCCCGCGCCGTCGAGGCGGTGCGTGGTGACGTCATCGGCGACCTTGTATCCCGGGTAGCCGAGCGTGCCGTCGGGCTGCGTCCAGTCGGCCTGCGTCGGCGGGTCGTACGGCAGCTCGTTCTGGTAGAGCACGACGCGGCCGTTCTCGCCGTTCCAGCGCGTGTTGTACGTCTGGAAGTGCTCGACGAACAAGCCGGTCGCGGTCACGTCGTCGCCGTTGACGATGACGCCGTTGGTGCCGGTGTTGGTGTGCCACCGGTCCGTGTCGCCGTTGACGCCGTTCGTGAACCCCTCGACGCCGTGGTCGCCGCGCCACACCCAGGTGTGGTCGATGAGCACGTCGTCGGCATTGACCTCGAGCGCCGTGGTGGCCTTGCCGATGTGGGGCCCGCCGACGCGGAAGTACACGTCGCTGAGGGTGATAGGGTTCGCCGGGTCGGGCACCTTGTCGCTGTCGGCGGCGCCCACGCGCAGCAGCGCCGGCGAGAGATCGGTGCCCGCATCGATCGTGACGCCCGCGACGACGATGCCGTCGGCATCCTTCACCTCCAGCGGCACCGCGCCGCCCACCGCGGTGAGGGTGGCGTGCCCGAGTCCGAGCACCACGGTGTTCGCGCGCTTGACCTTGATCGTCTGGGCGATGTCGTACACGCCGGGCGTCAGGATCAGGTGCTGGCCGCGTGCGAGCGCGTTGTTGATGTCCTTCACCGAGTCGCCGGGGGTGGCGATGAAGAAGTCGGTGATCGGGATGCTGCGCCCCGCCGTCTCGCCATCGGCCCAGCTGACGCCGCTCGACTCGTGCTGCGCGGCGGGCACGCGCACGTTGTAGCGACCGTCGTCGTCGACGTACAGGTACGGCTTCTCGCGGCTGACCGGCGTCGCGTCGAGCGTCGTGTACGGCGGGTCGGGGAAGCCGGCGTCGTCGGGCGCACCTACGACGCCCGAGAAGACCTGGTTCCAGACGCCGTTCGACCAGCCTGCGACCTCGCTGTTGCGGATCAGCCACTGCTGCTGCGAGCCGTTGATCACGTTGGGCAGGCGCGAGTCGGCGATGAAGCCGCCGCTGGCGTACTGCGGACCGGCGGTGCAGTAGTCCATCAGCGACAGGTTGCCGCCCGCGACGTCGAGGCGTCGCATCGAGACCGCCTGCGACACGGCCCAGAAGTCGGTGCCCGTCCGGCAGCCGCGGTCCGCCGCCTGGATGTCGATCGACAGGTTGGCGATCGTCCGCCAGAAGTTGACGAGCGCGAGGCAGTTGCCCGTGCCGCCGTCGGCCAGGCAGCGGTTGTAGACCTCGACGGCACCGTGGACGGTGACATCCTCGGGCGACGCGCCCAGACCCGCGATCTCGGTGTAGTAGCCGACCTTCACCCGGAGCGGATCCGCTGCCGACCCGTACTCGCCGGGCAGGAAGTAGACCGCCTGGCGCTCGGTGCTCATCTCGGCGTCGACCTGCTGGGCGTGCAGGGCGTCGAGATCGGCGCGGATGTCGGCGACGGGCGTGTCGGGGGAGTAGATCGTCACGTTCGGCCCGAAGTCGGGGTGGAGCGGGTCGACCGTGCGCGGCGGCGCCGCTGTGGCGGGCGTCGCCAGCAGAGCGCTGGCGATCAGCGCGGTGCCGGCGGCGGCCGCCGCGATGCGTGCCACGCGTGCCGTGCGCGCTGTCGGAGCCGTGAGGCGGGGAACGGGGGCGGGCATGGGGAGTCCTCTCCGTTGAGGTGGGTGCACGGCGGGGATGCCGATTACTTACTGGAATGTAACCAAACGTGGGAGCGGTCTCAAGCGCCAGTTTCGGAGAGCGTTTGCTCGCGTCGTCAGAAGTCGAGGCGCATGACGAGCCGTCGCTTCGTCGGATGCGACACCTCGCGGAAGCCGGCGGCGAGGAACGGCCCGACGGGCCCGACGTTGAGTTCGTCCCAGATCACGTTGCCGCCCCCGGTCAGCATCGGGTAGCCCTCGACGGCCCCGGCGCCGCGGGAACGGGCGTGTTCCGCGGCCGCGGCGACGAGCGCATACGTGAGGCCCTGACGGCGGTAGCCCTTGCGCACGATCATGCAGGCGATCGCCCAGACCGTCTCGTCGTCAGGGTCTTCGTCGCGCCCCTGCCACGGCACGGGCGACCCGCGGACGCGTCCGTAGACGCCGCGCCGATCGACCGCGCACCACGCGACGGGCTCGTCGCCTTGGTAGGCGACGACGCCGATGGTCTCGGTCGCACGGGGGTCGTCGCAGTGGGTCTCGGCGCGCAGGATCGCGGCGCGTTCCGATTCGGGCATGTACCACCAGTCGCGATCGCCGAGGCGCTGACGCTGGCATTGGCAGCGCCCGGCGACGCCCGTGAGGATGGCCTGCAGGTCGTCCCACGACGCCTCATTGGCGGGCACGACGCGCAGTCCTTCCATGTCGGCAGGGTAGCGCCGCCTGCCGACACGGCGGGAGTAGGGTGGCGCTTGTGCCCCTCGCCCCTCGCGTCGCCGTGGTCATTCCGTGCCGGAACGACGCGGAATTCCTCGATGCATGCCTCGCCGCGCTCGCGGTGCAGACGCACCCCGCCGACGTCGTGGTCGTCGTCGACAACGCCAGCACGGATGCCTCGGCCGCCGTCGCGCGCGTCTACGATGCGGTCGTCCTGCACGAGTCGTCGATCGGCATCTGGCCGGCCGCCGCGCGCGGCTACGACGAGGCGCTGGAGCGGGCCGACATCATCGCGCGGCTCGACGCCGACTCCCGCCCGCATCCCGACTGGATCGCGAAGCTGGTGCGTGCCTTCGTCTCCGACCCGACCCTCGGCGTGCTCACCGGCGGGGCCGAGTTCTACGGCGGCACGCCGCTGCAGAACTACCTCGGCGAGCGCTGGTACATCGGCGGCGGCCACTACTGGATCAAGAAGTGGCTCGGCATCCCGCTCGTCTTCGGGTCGAACTTCGCCATGCGCGCGCAGGTGTGGGAGCGCGTGCGCGAACACGTCGACCGCGACAACGCCCGCATCCACGACGACCTCGACCTCACCATCCGCCTGCGGCCGTCCGACGGCGTCCGCTACGACCCGCAGCTGCGCATGCCGGTGTCGGCACGTCCGGTGCAGACCCTGTCGGGCCTCTCGCGCCGGGTGTTCAAGGTCGCGTCCACCTTCGCGGTGAGCTGGCCAGAAGGCGCGAAGTGGCGCCGCGCGCAGCCGTCGACAGGCTCCGCATCCTCCGCCGAGTGGGTTCCGGACGGCGACGACTGGGCAACCGGGTACGGCCGCTGACGCTGCTGGGCACGGGCGTTGACGTGGCCGGGCATGGGCGCTGACGTGGCCGGGCATGGCCGCTGACGTGGCCGGGTATGGGCGTTGACGTGGCCGGGCATGGGCGCTGACGTGGCTGAGTCCCGGCGCTGACGCCGCGGCCGAGTCCCGGCGCTGACGTCGTCCCTCCGGTCTGTGCCACCCACTCCTCCCAGCGCAGTCGGCGCACGTTTGTCAACCCCCAGTCCTCAGCGCTCTGTGCGGACTTAACCTGCGGCGCAGGAGGGGTTTTTCGGCGTTGACGAATCCACCCCGACGCGACAGATAACGGCGACCCGAGGGTGGAGTAACCCGAATGCTCCGCCCCCGGGTCGCTTCTCGCGAGCCTCCGTGGGGCAGCGCAGCGGCGGCGACGTCAGAACAGGGGCGTGCCGGCGGCGACGTACACGGCGGCCGCGAGCACGAGGACGTTCACTCCGACGGTGCCCCAGAACGCCCGGCGGAACGAGCGCTTGCGCGTCTTGTGCCGGAACACCTGCTGCGCGACGATCGCTCCAGGCCAGCCGCCCACGAGTCCGAGCAGCAGCAGCGTCTGCTCCGGAATGCGCCCCGCGCTGCGGCGGGCTGCCGACTTGTCGATCCCGTACGCGGCGAACGTGACGAGGCTCGCGGCGCCGTAGAGCGTCGGCACCCACCACGCGAGCCCGAACAAGAAGTACGCGACCGTGAACGCCGCGGCGCAGACGAGGAGTGTGATCCAGCTGAGCGCCGGGGGGAGCGGCTTCGAGAGGTCGCGGCCTGGCCGGTCCGGCGTGGCGAGGGATGGCCGGGGGCGCGCGTTCGACATGCGCTCGATCCTATGGGGGACGCCCGGCGTACGGTGTCAGCATGCATGAGCTCACCGAAGAGGCGCTGGTGGCGGCATCCGTCGATGTCGTGTGGCGCGAGTTCACGGCCGCCGGCCTTCTCGCCGAATGGTTCTGGCCGCCCCGATTCGAGACGACCGCGGTCGTCGAGGCGCGCGAGCTGGGCCGCTGGGAGGTGCGGTCGGAGCCGGCCGACATCGCCGTCGAGGCGACCGTACTCACCCTCGAGGCGCCGCGCGCGCTGCGGCTCGCGTGGCGGTGGGCGGGGGAGGAGCACGCGACCGACGTCGAGATCGTGCTGGAGCCGGCAGCGGATACCGCGACCCGCGTCATCGTGCGCCAATCCGGATTCGCAAGCGCCGAGGAGCGCGACCAGCACGTCGACGGCTGGTCGAGCTGCCTGCAGCGTCTGGTCGACCGCCACGGTGGGGCCCCCGGCGAGCACTTGTGACGGGTGTCGCCGGCCGGCGGTAGCGTCGGTGGCGTGATCATCGAGTTCGACAGCGATGTGTTCCGCTGGGCGGCGCGCGAAGACTCGGCGTGGTTCTTCACCGCCGTTCCGCCCGAGCTGAGCGAGGAGATCCGCGAGATCCCGCGGCCGTACCGCGGATTCGGCTCGGTGCGCGTGCGTGCGCGGGTGGGGGGCAGCGAGTGGACGACGTCGATCTTCCCGTCGTCGGACTCGGGCTCGTACGTACTGCCGCTCAAGAAGGCGGTGCGGGATGCCGAGGAACTCGTCGACGGCGGCCCGGTGACCGTGCGACTCGAGGTGCTCGACGGCTGAGCCCGTCGACGGAGTGCTTCGTCCTGAGTCGTCGCCCCTCGGTCGCCGATGCTCGCCGGTCGGGCCGGCGCGGTGTGGGGAAGCGATGGCGCGCTCGCTGTTCCACGTTCACACTGGACGTCAGGTAACAAGCGGAGCTATGGCACTCGCAGTCTCATCGGTCCGGTAAGTTGGGCCGCAGCGAGAATCATTCTGCTGGGGAGCATGATGTCGGACGGGTCTCAGGGGGGACCGCCGCCCGGGTGGTACGCGGACACGTCGCGCACCGACCGCCTGCGGTGGTGGAACGGCGCTGCCTGGACGGACCAGTTCCGTCTCCGGGGCTCGGATGCCGCAACCGCGGCTGACCAGCCCGGCAACCCTGCGGCGCCGATGAGTCGCGCGCAGTTCCGCGCATTGCATCCGATCCCGGCTCCCGAGGGGACAGGGGCGAACGAGGTGCCCGCCGCGGGAGCAGCGGGTGACGAGGTGCTCGGCGAGGCGCAGGGTTCTGCGCCGGTGTGGCCGGCTCCGTCGTCACTCGCGGCCCCCGCGCCGGCGCGGGATGCGGCTCCGTCGTCACTCGCGGCCCCCGCGCCGGCCCGGGATGCGGCTCCGTCGTCAC
>NZ_DATCVK010000193.1:0-16269 GCF_036566905.1 Microbacterium sp.
TCGCGATCCCCGCGGGCGGCGTGCTGGCTGCCGCCGCGAAGGCGCTCGAGGCGCGGCGCGGCGAGCTCATCGAGGTCGCGGCCTCCGAGACCGGCAAGGTCTTCGCCGAGGCCGACGTCGAGGTGAGCGAGGCCGTCGACTTCGCGAACTACTACGCGGCGACCGCGCGCGAGCTCGATCGCGTGAGCGGCGCGGTGTTCGAGCCGGCGCGGCTGACCGTCGTGACCCCGCCGTGGAACTTCCCGATCGCGATCCCCGCTGGCGGTGTGATCGCCGCGCTCGCCGCGGGGTCGGGCGTCGTGTTCAAGCCCGCACCGCAGGCCCGGCGGTGCGCCGCCGTCGTCGCCGAGGCGCTGTGGGAGGCGGGGGTGCCGCGCGATGTGCTCGCGCTCGTCGACATCGACGAGGGCGGGCTCGGGCAGACGCTCCTGTCGCACCCCGACGTGGACCGGGTCATCCTCACCGGCGCGTGGGAGACGGCGGCGCTGTTCCGCTCCTGGCGGCCCGACCTGCCGCTCCTCGCCGAGACCAGCGGCAAGAACGCGATGATCGTCATGCCCACCGCCGACCTCGACCTCGCGGCATCCGATCTCATCAAGAGCGCGTTCGGCCACGCGGGGCAGAAGTGCTCGGCGGCGTCGCTCGCGATCCTCGTCGGGCCCGTCGGCCACTCGCAGCGCTTCGCGCGTCAGCTGGTGGATGCGGCCACCTCGCTCCGCGTCGGGCCACCGTCCGACCCGCTCAGCGAGGTCGGCCCGGTCGTCGAGGCGCCGCGCGGCAAGCTCCAGTGGGCTCTCACGACGCTCGACGAGGGGGAGTCCTGGCTCGTCGAGCCCCGGCAGGTCGACGGACCGCCCGAGTATGCGGGCCGGCTCTGGACGCCCGGCATCCGCACCGGCGTGCAGCCGGGGTCGCGCTTCCACCAGGAGGAGTTCTTCGGGCCGGTGCTCGGGATCATGCACGCGTCGTCGCTCGCGCACGCGATCGAGCTGCAGAACGCCGTGTCGTACGGGCTCACGGCCGGCCTGTACACACAGCACCCCGGCGACCTGACCCAGTGGCTCGACCGGGTCGAGGCCGGAAACCTCTACGTCAACCGCGGCATCACCGGCGCCATCGTGCAGCGGCAGCCCTTCGGCGGCTGGAAGCGGTCGTCGGTGGGAGCCGGCGCCAAGGCCGGCGGCCCGAACTACCTCGTCGGACTCGGCCGCTGGCGGGCGACCGCCGGTGCGCCGACGTCGGCGACGCTGCACCTGCGCGGGCTCGACACCCGCATCGCCGCCCTCATCGAGGCCGCCCAGCCGTCGTTGGACTACGAGGCGTTCGAGTGGCTGCGCCGCGGCGCGCTCTCGGACGCGATCGCGTGGGACCGCGAGTTCGGGCAGGTCAAGGACGTCTCGCGCCTCGGGATCGAGCGCAACCTGTTCCGCTACCGCCCGATCCCGGCCGTCGCGCTGCGGGCGACGGCGGATGCCTCCTGGCAGTCGGTGCTGCGCGTGGTGGTCGCCGGCCTCCGGGCGGGCTCGGTGCTGACGCTGAGCGCACCCGTCGGGCTCCCGGCGGGCGTCCGCCGCGTGCTCGCCGACGAGGACGTCGCCGTGTACGTCGAGACCGACGAGCAGTGGCTGCAGCGCATCGCGGTGGGCGACGACCTCCTCGCCGCCGTCGCGGACTCCGACCCGGCTCCCCGGCCGTCGCGCGTGCGTCTCATCGGCCCGCCCGATTCCGTCGCGGCCCTCCACGCCACGGTGGCAGGCGCGGTCGGGGGAGACCCCGACCTCGCGATCTACGACAACGAGGTCACCACCGCCGGACGGCTGGAGCTGCTCCCGTTCCTGCGCGAGCAGTCGGTGACGATCACGGCGCACCGCTTCGGCAACCCCGACCCCTGGTCGGAGGCGGTCATCTGACGGAGGGATCACGGATGCCGCGGGCCGCGGCATCCGCTTCTACAACGTTGGAACTTTCCTCGCCCCTCGGCTTGACATCGCATCGGATGCCGTCGCACACTGTTTGCACCGAACAATTCCAACGTTGTAAATCAACGGAGGACTACCCCCTCGGTCAGCGACGATCGATCCCCGGATCCCGCAGGCTGACCACCACAGCACTACGAGAGGAAACGTGATGACGAAGTCACGGAAGTCGGTCGTCGCCGCAGCGGCGATGCTCGCCGCCGGCGGTCTCATGCTGTCCGGCTGCGCCGGCGGCTCGGGCGACAGCGGGAGCGAGCAGCTGACCTTCATGTTCCGCGGGAGCGACGCCGAGAAGGCGGCCTACACCGCGGCCATCGAGCAGTTCGAGAAGGACAACGACGTCGACGTCAAGATCATCATGACGACGGCCGACGAGTACAGCACCAAGCTCAAGGCTGCGATCACCGGCAAGCAGGTCCCCGACGTCTTCTACATCGACCCGGGCAGTGTGCAGGCATACGTCAAGACCGGAATCATCAAGGACATCACCGAGTACGTCGAGAGCGACGAGGACCTCGACCTCGACAACGTCTGGCAGTACGGCGTCGACAGCTACCGCTTCGACGGCAAGCTCATGGGTCAGGGCGCGATCTACGCGATGCCCAAGGACGTGGGCCCGTTCTCGTTCGGGTACAACCGCACGATGTTCGAGGAAGCCGGCGTCCCGCTCCCCGATACTGACACCCCCTACACGTGGGACGAGTTCGTCGACGTCGCGAAGCAGCTGACGAAGGACACCAACGGCGACGGCACCCTCGACCAGTGGGGCACGGGCCTCAACGTGCAGTGGAACCTGCAGCCGTTCGTCTGGTCGAACGGCGGCGACTGGCTGAACGAGGATCGCACCGAGGTCACCGTCGACAGCCCCGAGTTCGCCGAGGCGCTGCAGTGGTTCGCCGACCTGTCGACCGTCGAGGGCGTCACGCCGTCCACCGCCGACGCGCAGACCCTCGACACCTACCAGCGCTGGATGGAGGGCCAGATCGGCTTCTTCCCGGTGGGCCCGTGGGACGTTCCGGTGTACGAGAAGCTCGACTTCGACTGGGACCTCATCCCGTACCCGGTCGGCTCCACCGGTGAGACGGCGACCTGGACCGGCACCCTCGGCATCGCGGTGAGCGAGAGCACGAAGGACCCCGACACCGCCGCGAAGCTCGCCATCTACCTGTCGACCGACCCGACCGCGCAGCAGTCGCTCGTCGACGCCGGCGTGCAGATCCCGAACCTCATCGACATGGCGAACGAGTGGGTCACCGCGTCGACGCTGCCGCCTGCGAACAAGCAGGAGTTCCTCGACATCGTCCAGGACTACGGCCGCGCGCTCCCCGCGAACACCACCTACAGCGCCGAGTGGTACGACGAGCTGTTCAAGAACATCCAGCCCGTCCTCGACGGCGAGCAGACGGCGGAGGACTACCTGAAGGAAGTCCAGCCGCGTATGCAGGAGATGCTCGACAAGGCGAACGCCGACGCCGGCATCGGCTGAGCAGCCGAAGCCTGATCGGAACGGATGCCGCGGCGCGGCGTCGCCCGCCGGCCGCGGCATCCGTCCCCCCTCCTGCTTCTCTCGAAACGAGGTCCTTCATGTCGACGACGACTCCCGCCCGCCGTTCCCGGCTGCACCGCCGCGAGTACCGCGCGGCCCTCGCGTTCGTCGCGATCCCGGTCATCGGGTTCCTGGCGTTCACCGGCTATCCGCTCGTGTTCTCGGTGTACGCGTCGTTCACGCAGTGGAACGGGCTCAGTGAGCCCACCTTCAACGGCCTCGCCAACTTCGTAGAGATGGCGGGCGACCGGTACTTCTGGCAGTCGATGGGCAACACGATCTTCTACATGATCGGGATCCCGATCGGCCTGATCCTGTCGCTGCTGCTCGCACTCGCCCTCAACCGCAAGATGCGCGGCACCACGTTCTTCCGCACGGTCTACTACGTGCCGGTGATCTCGTCCCTCGCGGCGGTGGCGATCCTCTGGCAGTGGGCGTACAACGGCGACTTCGGTCTGGTGAACCAGGTGCTCGCCCTCTTCGGCATCGAGGGCCCGAACTGGCTGCAGAACCCCGAGACCGTCAAGCCGGCGATCATCATCATGGCGGTGTGGAAGGGCCTCGGCTACTCCATGCTGCTGTACCTCGCGGCGCTCCAGTCCGTGCCGCGGCACCTCTACGAGGCCGCCGCCCTCGACGGCGCCGGGGCCTTCCAGCAGTTCCGTCACATCACGGTGCCGATGCTCAACCCGGTGACCTTCTTCCTGGTGGTCACGAGCATCATCGGCGGCGCGCAGATCTTCATCGAGATCAACATCATGACCCCCACGGGCGGCCCGGAGTTCAGCTCGGCCTCGATCGTCTGGTACATCTGGCAGAAGGCGTTCAACTACCTGCAGATGGGCTACGCGACGGCGATGTCGGTGGTCCTGGGCCTGCTCGTCTTCGTCGTGACCGCGATCCAGTTCCGGCTCAACCGCCGCTTCCAGTTCTCGATCGACTGAGGCACATCATGACGCTCACCACTCCCGAGACCCTTTCCGCGCTCGACGCCGAGGTCACCGGCAAAGGACGTCGCCTGCCCGGGCGGCGCCTCGGCCGCCCCACCGGCAACTCCGCCGGCGTCACACGCCGGAGGTCTCCGTCGCGCCGGATCGTCGACATCGTCCTGATCGCCGTGCTGTCGATCGGCGGCATCGTGATGATCGCGCCGCTGCTGTGGACGTTCAGCACGTCGCTCAAGACCCGCGAGGCCGTCTTCGCCCTGCCGCCGCAGTGGATCCCCGACCCGGTGGTCTGGGAGAACTACGTGCGTGTGTGGTCCGCCGGCCCGCTACTGTCAGGCATCGTCAACTCGATCATCGTGTCGGCGACGGTGACGACCATCGGCACGGTCACCTCGATGCTCGCGGCCTTCGCGTTCGCCAAGATGCGCCTGCCCGCGAAGAACGTGCTGTTCCTGCTGCTGCTGTCGGCGATCATGATCCCGTTCCCGACGATCATGATCCCGCAGTTCAAGCTGTTCGCCGACCTCGGCATGGTCGACACCCTGTGGCCGCTGATCCTTCCGGGCGTCTTCGGCAACATCGTGATGATCTTCTTCATCCGCCAGTACCTCGACTCCGTGCCGGACTCGATCATCGAGGCGGCCAAGATCGACGGTGCCGGCTACCTGCGCATCTTCTTCACGCTGATCTTCCCGGCCATCCGTCCGGCGATCGCGGCGCAGTTCATCCTCTGGTTCATGGCGGTGTGGAACGACTACCTCGCCCCGATCATCTACCTGAACTCGCCCGAGAAGCAGACGCTGCAGCTGGTCATCGCGAGCTTCAACGCCACGTACGCGAGCCAGACGGACTACCCGCTCATCATGGCGGCGTCGTTCATCGCGCTCATCCCGGTGCTCGCCGTGTTCGTGATCTTCCAGCGGCAGATCATCGAGTCGGTCGCGCTGACCGGGGCGAAGGGCTGAGATGACGCATCCGACTGCAGACCCGACCACGTGGGGCGCGCGCAACGCGCACGATCCCACCGTCGTCCGGGGCGACGACGGCCAGTGGTACATGTTCTCGACGGATGCCGCTGCCGGCGTCGACGACATCCCCGCGGGCGTCCACGTGCGCACGTCGCCCGACCTCGTCGAGTGGACGTTCGTCGGAACCGCCCTCGACGGCGTGCCCGCGGCGGCCCTGGCGCACACCGGCGCCGAGGGGCTCTGGGCGCCCGAGGTCGTGCGCTGGCCGACCGCAGACGGGTCGTCCCGGTGGCACATGTACTACTCCGCATCGACGTTCGGTTCTCGCACGTCGGTCATCGGACTCGCGACCGCCGCATCCCCGGCAGGGCCGTGGGTGGATGCCGGCCCCGTCGTCACGACCACCCATGACGCCGACGGGCACAACGCCATCGACGCCGCCGTCGTCTTCGACCGCGAGGGTAGTCCCTGGCTCACCTACGGCTCGTTCTTCGGCGGCATCCACATCGTCCCGCTCGATGCGGCGACGGGGTTCGCGCAGCGCCCGGGAGAGGTCGGCACGCTCATCGCGCGCCGCCCCGCGAGCGTCGACGGGGCCGTCGAGGGCGCCTACATCGTGCACCTGCCCGAGGACGACAGATTCGCCCTGTTCGTCTCGTACGACTCGCTCTTCGAGAGCTACAGCGTCCGCGTCGCCGTCGCCGACGAGGTCACCGGCCCCTACGTCGACGTCAACGGCCGTGTCCTCACCGACACCGAGGGCGACGCGCCGGATGCGGTCGGCACCAAGATCCTCGGCGGCCATCGGTTCCCGGGCGGCACCGCCTGGATCGCTCCGGGCCACAACTCGGTGTTCCGCGACGGCGAGCGTCTCTTCCTGGTGCACCACGTGCGCCACGCCGACGATCCCACCCGTCACGAGGCGCAGATCCGCCGGGTGCACCTGACCGCATCGGGTTGGCCGCTGGTCTCGCCGCACCCCTTCGCCGGGGACGAGGCCGAGCGTCTCGCCGAGCCGGAGAGCATCGACGGGGACTGGAACGTCGTGCGCCTGGATCCGCTGCGGCGCGGGGTGGAGGCATCCGTCCCGCTCCGCGTGGTCGCCGCCGCCCACACCGACGGCGACCCGGTCGCGACCCCCGTCATCGTGCAGGCGCCGGATGGGGACGTCGTGCTCGACGCGGTCGTCTTCGGCGCGTGGGATCCGGTGGCGGAGCGGCCGGTGCTCGCGTTCGCCGGGCTGGATGCCTCGGGCATCGTCTGGACGGGCTCGCAGGCGGTGGCGTCATGACCACGGAGAACGGCTGGGCCGGTCGCGTGATGGCGTGGCTCCGCGTCGCCGCAGCGCTCATCGTCGTGAACCTGCTGTTCGTCGCCGGCACGATCGCCGGACTCGTCGTGCTGGGCCTTGCGCCGGCGGCGCTGGCGGCGACCGCCTGCCTCACCCGCCTGCGCGACGGCGACGGTGAGACCGGGCTCGTCCGCGAGTTCGTCGCGGTGTACCGCGCGGAGTTCTGGCGCGGCAACCTCATCGGACTGCCGTTCGGCGTGATCGCGCTGCTGCTGGCCGCCGACACAGCGGTGCTCCCGGCGCTCGACGGTGCGGCCGCTGCGGCGCTCGCCGGATTCACCTGGGCGGTCGGGGGCGTCTCCGCCCTCGTGCTCGCGTGCGCGCTCACCGTGGCCGTGCGCTACGACGAGACGGCCGGTGCGGTGCTTCGCTACTCCGCCGTGCTGCCGTTCACGTCGCCGCTGATGAGCCTCGTCATGCTCGTCAGCCTGACGTCCGTGCTCGTCGCGCTCGCCCTGCTGCCGATGCTCGTGCCGCTGGTCGGAATCGCCGTCGTGCTGTTCGTGGCGGGCTGGATCGTCGACCACCGGCTCGCCGCGATCGATCCCGATCATCCCCGTGCCGGCGACCGCCGAGCGGCCGCCCTCACCGCTGTCGATGCGGGAACCACCGCCCGCTGATCGTCCGCCGCCACCCATCGCTCACGGCGCATCCGCGCCGGATCGTCCCTGCCGTGCTGTCCGCAGCCGGCCCGCCCCCTGGAGGAGAAACGTGACAACGTCACCCGCCACCGCCCGCATCACCGTCGACCGGGATGCGGTCGTCGCCCCGATCGACCGCCGCATCTTCGGCTCGTTCGTCGAACACCTCGGCCGCTGCGTCTACGACGGCATCTACGAGCCCGGCCACCCGACGGCCAACGAGGACGGCTTCCGCCTCGACGTCGTGGAACTGGTGCGCGAGCTCGGCTCGACCACGATCCGCTACCCGGGCGGCAACTTCGTCTCGGGCTTCCGCTGGGAGGACAGCGTCGGTCCGCGCGATGAGCGCCCGGTGCGTCGTGACCTGGCCTGGCACTCGCTGGAGACGAACCAGGTCGGGGTCGACGAGTTCTCGCGCTGGCTGAAGCTCACCGGCTCGGAGCTCATGATGGCCGTCAACCTCGGGACCCGTGGCATCGAGGCGGCGCTCGACCTGCTCGAGTACTGCAACCATCCGTCGGGGACCGCGCTCAGCGACCAGCGCATCGCGAACGGCACACCCGAGCCGCACGACATCCGGATGTGGTGCCTCGGCAACGAGATGGACGGTCCCTGGCAGACCGGCTACATGACCGCCGACGACTACGGCAAGCTCGCCGCGCGCACGGCGCAGGCGATGAAGGCCGCCGACCGCACTCTCGAGCTGGTGGTCTGCGGCTCGTCGGGCTCTTCCATGCCGACCTTCGGCGACTGGGAGCGCACCGTGCTCGAGCACGCGTACGAGCACGTCGACTTCATCTCATGCCACGCCTACTACCAGGAGCGCGGCGGCGACCTCGCCTCGTACCTCGCCTCGTCGATCGACATGCAGTACTTCATCGAGACCGTCGTCGCCACCGCCGACCACGTCGGCAACAAGCTGCGGTCCGACAAGAAGATCAAGCTCTCGTTCGACGAGTGGAACATCTGGTACCTCGACGAGCACCGCGACTCCGACGAGGTCAACGGGGAGTGGCGCTACGCGCCGCGCCAGCTCGAGGACGTGTACTCGGTGGCGGATGCCGTCGTGCTGGGCAACCTCATGATCACGCTGCTGAAGAACCATGACCGTGTGGCATCCGCCTCGCTCGCACAGCTCGTCAACGTCATCGCGCCGATCATGACCGAACCGGGAGGGGCGGCATGGCGGCAGACGACCTTCTTCCCGTTCTCGGTGACGTCGCGCCTGGCGCGCGGCGAGGTGCTGAAGCCCCGCATCGACGCCGGCACGTATGCGACCGCGGTATACGGCGACGCGCCACTGGTGGACGCGGTGGTCACCGCCGACGACGGCGGCGCCGCGGTCTTCCTCGTCAACCGCAGCCAGACGGAGGCGATCGAGCTCACGGTCGACGTGTCCGAGCTCGGTGTCGGCGCCATCGCCGAGGCCGTCACGCTCTGGGACGACGACGTGTACGCGAAGAACACGCTCGCCGACCAGGAGCGCGTAGGCCTGAAGCCCCTCGACGGCGCCGTGCTCGAGGGCGGCACGCTCACCGTGACGCTGCCCCCGGTGTCGTGGTCGGCGATCGCCCTCGCGTGACCCGCGGGCGCGCGCGGGCGGCGGCCGCGGCATCCGTCCTCCTCGCCGTGGTGGCGACGGCGGGCGGGTGCGCGGCCACGCCCGCGGCGCCCGAGCTCAGCGGCGACACGCTGGTGCACGATCCCGCGTTCGTCGCGGGGGAGGAGGGCGAGCCGTCGTTCCTCTACTCGACGGGCAACGGCCGGATCGGCGACGGGAACATCCAGATCCGCCGCTCCGAGGACGGCCGGGAATGGGAGGACGCTGGCACCGTCTGGGACGAGAAGCCTGCGTGGCTCGTCGACGCCGTCCCCGGCGTCGACAACCTGTGGGCACCGGAGCTCTACTCCCACGACGGCACGTGGTACCTGTACTACTCGGCATCCACGTTCGGCGAGAACACGTCGCTCATCGCCCTCGCGACCAACACGACGCTCGACCCCGAGGACCCGGACTACGAGTGGGTCGACCAGGGCGCGGTGATCACGTCGGCGGGCACGGACTTCAACGCCATCGATCCCGCGATCGTCGAGGACGAGCAGGGCGACCCCTGGATGGCGTTCGGCTCGTTCTGGAGCGGCATCCGGATGGTGCCGCTCGAGTGGCCGGGCGGAGGCCGCGCCGACGACGCGGAGCCGCTGCGCCTGGCCGACCGTCAGCTGCCGCCGAATGCGATCGAAGCGCCCGCCATCGTGGAGCATGCCGGGTTCTACTACCTGTTCGTGTCGAAGGACTTCTGCTGCCGGGGCGTCGACAGCACCTACAACATCGCCGTCGGCCGTTCGGAATCGGTCACCGGTCCCTATGTCGACGCGGACGGCGTACCGCTCCTGGAAGACGGCGGCACGCCCGTGCTCGGCACCGATGGCGTCCGGGTCGGCCCGGGCGGCGAGTCGGTCTCCGGCGGCCTCCTGGCGTTCCACTACTACGACGCGGACCTCGACGGGCAGTTCCGGCTGGGCCTGCTGCCGATCCGCTGGCAGGACGGCTGGCCCGCCGTGGAGTGGCCACCGGCGGACTGACCGGGATGGGGTGCGGGAGGGTCAGCCCGCGACGGCGGGTGCCGACTCGCGCTGCACGATGGAGAAGTCCGCGAGGAGCAGACGGGGCGGGGCGTCGAGTCCGTCGATGCGTTCGACGAGCGCGGACACCGCGGTGCGGGCGATCCAGTCGCTCCCCGGGTCGACGGTCGTCAGCGAGGGGATCGAGTACTTCGCCTCGTCGATGTCGTCGAAGCCCATGACCGCGACATCGTCGGGGACTCGGAGGCCCGCCTCCTGCAGCGCGCGCATGGCGCCGAAGGCCAGCGTGTCGTTGAGCGCGAACACGGCGTCGAAGTCCACGCCGCGCTCGATGATCTCGCGCATGGAGCGGGCGCCGTTGGCGCGGTGCCATTCGATCGACGGACCGACGAGCCGCCCGTCGAACGGGATGCCGTGTGCCTCGAGCGCGTCGCGATACCCCTGCAGGCGCAGCGCCGCCGAGCCGATCAGCTCGCCCTCGTGCGCGCCGACGATCGCGATCCGCCGACGCCCCGAGCCGATGAGGTACTCGGTCGCCGCGCGTGCGGCTTCCACGTTGCGCATGGTGAGGTGGTCGGTCGGTCCCTCGAAGATGCGCTCGCCGAGCAGCACCAGCGGGTAGTCGACGGCGAGGTGCCCGACGTCGTCCTGGCTCATCTCGAGCGGGCTGAAGATCAGGCCGTCGCTCATCTTGCGGCGAGGGCTGGTGAGAAGGTCGAGTTCGCGCTGACGCCCGCCGCTGCCGGTCTGCTCGATCGACACGACGAGACCCGCCGCCTCGGCCGCCGCGATGACGGAGGCCGCGAGCTCGGCGAAGTACGCCAGTGCGAGGTCGGGCACGGCGAGCGCGATGGACCCGGTGCGCCCCGAGCGCAGGCTGCGGGCCGTGAGATTGGGCGTGTAGCCGAGTTCGGCGATCGCGGCCTCGACCCGCTCCTTGGTGGAGGGGCGGATGTGCGGGTAGTCGTTGATGACGTTCGACACGGTCTTGATCGACACACCCGCGATGCGGGCGACGTCGTGCAGCGTTGCGGCCATCGGCCCCACCCCCATCGCATCGACGCGGCGACTTCCGTCGACCTTCGCCGAGTCTACAACGTTGTAAGCACCGATCGGCCCACCGATCCTCATTGTGGCCGAGCAGGGGCGATCAAGGCAATGTAAAGAATCCTTGACACAGGCTCGGAGGCCGGCGTACTCTGCGAATGTCAAATATTCTAGACATCGGCGGAGCATCTCATGGTCTACGAAGAGCGCAACATCTGGGCGAGCCTCATCGCGAGCGTGGTCGGAGTCGCCGTCTACGTGATCCTGGTCCTGCAGCAGGCGGCCGGCGGACCGCTGACGGATGTCGACTGGGTGCCGCTGATGCTCTGGACGATCGGCGGCAGCATCGTCGCCGCGATCGTCATCAGCATCGTGTGGGGGATCCTCGCCGGCATGCGCGACCCCGACGGTGTCGGCAGGAGCGACCAGCGCGACAGGGACATCAGCGCCATGAGCGGCCGGGTGGGGCAGGCGTTCACGGTCATCGCCGGTCTCGGCGTCATCGTGCTGTGCGCCTTCGAGGCGGACTGGTTCTGGATCGCGAACTGCATGTTCTTCGGCTTCGCCGTCTCGTCGATCATCGGCGGCATCGCGAGCGTCATCGCCTACCGCCGCGGGCTCGTCTGATGGTCAAGCCCACCAAGGTCACCAACTCGATCCGCGCGGTGCGCGAGGCGGCAGGGATCACGCAGGCCGAGCTCGCCCGTCGCGTCGGCGTCACCCGGCAGACCCTCATCGCGATCGAGCAGGGCAGGTACTCGCCCACGCTCGAGCTGGCCTTCCAGCTCTCCCGCGCCTTCGGCGTGGGACTCGACGACCTCTTCGACTACCCGGAGGAATGACATGTCCGATCCCCGTCCCTCGACGCTGCGCACCGACACGATGCCCGCGTGGACCCAGCACCGCTACGGCGACGCCGAGGCCATCGCCAGGGAGACGATCGACGTCCCCGCACCCGGACGCGGCGAGGCTCTTGTGAGACTTCGCGCCACCGGCCTCAACAACGGCGACATCCGCGTGATGCGCGGCGAGCCCCTCCTCGTGCGTCTCGCGTTCGGCCTGCGCCGGCCGCGCCAGCCGGTGCGCGGGATGGATGCCGCGGCCACCGTGATCGCGATCGGCGACGGCGTGACTGATGTGGCCGTGGGCGATGAGGTCGTGGGCGAGCTGCCCGGCGGGGGAGGTCTCGCACGCTACGCGCTCGCACCCGCTGCTCGGCTCGTGCGCCGCCCTCCCGCGCTCGACTCCCTCGTCGCGGCGGCACTCCCGATCGCGGGCGGGACCGCGTGGCAGGCGCTCGAGCGCGGCGGCGCGGCATCCGGTCATCGCGTCCTCGTGATCGGAGCCTCGGGAGGCGTCGGCACGTTCGCCGTGCAGCTCGCGGCACTGCGCGGCGCCGAGGTCTGGGCGCTGTGCGGCGAGCAGAACCGTGCGTTCGTCGAAGGCCTGGGCGCGACGCGCACCTTCGACTATCGCCACGTGCAGCGGGGTGCGCTGGAACTCGAGGACGGCTCGTTCGACGTGGTCGTCGACATCGCCGGCACCGCGCCCCTGCGCGCGCTGCAGCGCCTCGTGCGCGACGGCGGCCGGGTCGTGCTGGTGTCGGGCGAGGGTGGTCGCGTGCTCGGGCCGATAGGGCGGATCGTGGGTGCCTCACTGCGCTCGATCGGTTCGCGACGGCCGCTGCGCCCGCTCGCGGCGACTGCGAAGCCCGACGTGCTCGCCGAACTCGTCGCACTCGCGGCGGCCGGGTCGCTGCGACCCGTCATCGAGCGGACGTTCCCCTTCGACGCCGCGCCCGCCGCGCTCGCCCACGTCGCCGCCGGGCACACGGTCGGCAAGGTCGTCGTGACGGCGGGCTGAGGCTGCGGCTGGGCCCACGCGCCCGCCGTGGCGTGGGGACCGGCTCCCAGGGCACGCACAACCTTCGTGAGAGAATGGTGGCGGCGTGCCCGGTTGCCGGCTTCTCCAGCTCCGCCGGGCCCCTGGACAGCGTCCGCCGCCCCTCGTACAGGAGCAAGATGTCCACGCAGAACACCGCGCCCGCCACCTCGACCGGCTCAGCGACCGAAGGTGCGACCGAGACCGCCATCGCCGCGGGCCGCATCCAGCAGGTGCGCCGCTATCTCATGTGCCGGCCCGAGCACTTCATCGTGAGCTACCGGATCAACCCGTGGATGGAGCCGGCGAACCCGACCGACACCGCCCTCGCCGTCCGCCAATGGCAGGCGCTGTACGACACCTACGTCGCCCTCGGTCACGAGGTGCACCTCATCGATCCCGTCGAGGGCCTGCCCGACATGGTCTACACCGCCAACGGCGGCTTCGTCATCGACAACGTCGCGTACGGCGCGAAGTTCCGGTTCCAGGAGCGCGTGCCCGAGGGCCCGGCGTTCATGGACTGGTTCCGTGCCAACGGCTTCGAGGTCGCCGAGCCCGTCGAGGTCAACGAGGGCGAAGGCGACTTCCTGCTGGTCGGCGACACGATCCTCGCCGGCACCGGCTTCCGCTCGACGGGCGACAGCCACCGCGAGCTCGCCGACGTGTTCGGCAAGGAGGTCGTCAGCCTCACCCTCGTCGACCCGCGGTTCTACCACCTCGACACCGCCATCTCGGTGCTCGATCCGGTCGAAGGCCCGGGCGGCGTCGAGAAGGCCAACATCGCCTACCTCGAGCACGCGTTCGATGAGCGCAGCCAGGCGATCCTCGCCGAGCGCTATCCCGACGCGATCCGCGTCGCCGACGCCGACGGCGCGGTGTTCGGCCTCAACTCGGCCAGCGACGGCCTCAACGTCATCATCTCGCCGCGTGCGCAGGGCTTCGAGGCGCAGCTGCGCGAGCGCGGCTACAACCCGGTGCTCGTCGATCTGTCCGAGCTGCTGCTCGGCGGTGGCGGCATCAAGTGCTGCACGCTCGAGCTGCGGCGCTGACGGCGGGAAAGAGGACGACCATGACCGCCACTTCCCCCTCCGTCGACGCGGCGATGAGTCAGATCATCGCCGCCGAAGACGAGCACGTCGCGCACAACTACCACCCGCTGCCCGTGGTGATCTCCCGTGGTGAGGGCGCATGGGTGACGGATGTCGAGGGCAAGCGCTACCTCGACCTGCTGTCGGCCTACTCGGCGCTCAACTTCGGGCACGGGCATCCGGCACTCCTCGCCGCGGCGCAGGAGCAGCTGAACCGACTCACGCTCACCAGCCGCGCGTACCACAACGATCGCCTGGGGCCGTTCGCGGCCGCCCTCGCCGCGCTGTGCGGCAAGGAGCTCGTGCTGCCCATGAACACGGGCGCCGAAGCCGTCGAGACCGGCATCAAGGTCGCACGTGCGTGGGGCTACCGCGTGAAGGGCGTGGCACCGGATGCCGCGCGCATCGTCGTCGCCCACGGCAACTTCCACGGCCGCACGACCACGATCGTGGGCTTCAGCGACGACCCGCAGGCGCGGGCCGACTTCGGGCCCTTCACGCCCGGCTTCGTGTCGGTGCCGTTCGGCGACGCCGCGGTCATCGACGCGGCGATCACCGCCGACACGGTCGCCGTGCTCATCGAGCCGATCCAGGGCGAGGCGGGCGTGGTGGTGCCGCCCGAGGGATACCTCCGGGCGGTCCGCGAGATCTGCACGCGCCGCGGCGTGCTGCTCATCGCCGACGAGATCCAGTCCGGCCTCGGCCGTGTGGGCGAGACGTTCGCGTGCGACCGCGAAGGCGTCGTGCCCGACGTGTACCTGCTCGGCAAGGCGCTGGGCGGCGGCATCCTTCCCGTCTCGGCGGTCGCCGCCGACCGCGATGTCCTCGGGGTGATCCACCCGGGCGAGCACGGCTCGACCTTCGGCGGGAACCCGCTCGCCGCGGCGGTCGGCCTCCGTGTCGTCGAGATGCTGCAGACCGGCGAGTTCCAGCGTCGCGCCAAGCTGCTCGGGGAGCACCTCGAGTCCAAGCTGCAGGCGCTCATCGGTCACGGGGTGACCGAGGTCCGTGTCGCGGGTCTCTGGGCGGGCGTCGACATCGATCCCGCCGTCGGCACCGGCCGCGAGATCGCCGAACGGCTCATCGGCCGCGGAGTGCTCGTCAAGGACACGCACGGCCAGACGATCCGCATCGCACCGCCGCTCGTCATCCGCGGCACCGAGCTGGACTGGGCGGTCGAGCAGCTGCGCGTGGTGCTCGCGGCCTGAACCTGGTCGGCCCCCGGGCCGTCAGTCGAAGACCGACACCGTGCGCCAGTGCCAGCCGGTCGCCCCGTCCGGGGCGGGCGGCGCCGTGTTCTCGGTCTGCACCTCTCCGTCCTTGCTCGTCGCGCGGCACTGGATGACGTGGTCACCCGCGGTCGCGGTCCAGGGAAAGCTCCACTGCACCCACGTGTCTTCCGAGATGGCCGTCGCGAGGGTCGCCGGCATCCACTCGCCCTCGTCGATGCGCACCTCGACGCCCTCGATGCCCACCTGCTGCTGCCACGCCACGCCCGCGACGACGACCGCCCCGGCCTTCAGCCCCTGACCGCGACTGGGCACGTCGATGCGCGACTGCAGCTTGATCGGGCCGCGCTCCGACCAGCCCCGCGTCGTCCAGTACGCGGCGGCGCGATCGAAGCGCGTGACCTCGAGATCGACGACCCACTTCGTCGCCGACACGTAGCCGTAGAGCCCCGGCACCACCATGCGCACCGGGAAGCCGTGCTCCATCGGCAGCGGGGCGCCGTTCATGCCGACGGCGAGGACCGCGTTGCGTTCGTCGGTGAGGGCCTCGAGGGGAGTGGATGCCGTGAACCCGTCGATCGATCGTGACAGCACCATGTCGGCATCCGCGGTGGGACGAGCTCGCGCCAGCAGCTCGCGGAGCGGGTAGCCCAGCCACCGCGCATTGCCGATCAGGGTGCCGCCGACCTCGTTCGACACGCACGTGAGCGTGGTCCACGACTCCTCGAGCGGCAGTGCCAGCAGCTCGTCCCACGTGAGCTCGAACTCGTTCGCCACCATGCCGTGCACGCGCAGCCGCCAGTCGGCGGGGTCGACCTCCGGCACGATGAGGGCGGTGTCGATGCGGTAGAAACGGTCGTTCGGGGTGACGACGTCGGCGAGTCCGGCGATATCGAGCTCCGCGCCGGCGGGGACGGCGGATGCCGCGACCGCCGGCTGCGGGAGCCTCACCGCCCGCCGGACCGCGGCGACCGTCGCGGACGTCGCACCTCGCACGCCGACCACCGTCGCG
>NZ_DATCVK010000194.1:0-38911 GCF_036566905.1 Microbacterium sp.
GGTCACGGCGCCGGCGGCCGGCGCCGCCGCCGTGCGTGCGGACACATCGCCGGAACCTGCCGCGTCGAGCATGGCGCCCGTTCCGCCCTCCGGCATCGGCGCAACGGCCGGGGCCCACCGGGCCTCCGCGACGGTGCAGTCCGTGCTCGCCGTCGCCGGGGCGGCGCTCGTCGCCGTCGCCGCGGTCGTGTTCACGTTCTTCAACCCCGATCTCACCGATCCGTGGCCGCGCGCGGCCATCGTCGGTGCCATCGCCGCCGCCTTCCTCGGCGGATCCGCCTTCCTCGCCCGCCGGCAGCTGCGCTTCTCGGCCGAGGCGATCGGGGCCCTCGGGATGGTGTTCCTGGCGCTCACGATCACCGCGGCGCTGCCCCTGCTCCCCCAGGATGCGAACGGCTGGGCCTTCACGGCGCTCGCGACGCTGCTCGCGGGCGGCACGCTGGCAGTGCTCGGCCCGCGTGCCGGCATCCGTGCCTGGCGCTGGACCGGTCTGCTCGCTCTGGCGTTCGTGCCGCTCCTGTTCGCCCTGGGCGCCGGCTCGGCACTCGCGACGACGGCCGGATGCCTCGCGTCGGCCGCTGCCGCCGGCGCGCTGGTCGCCGTCGCCTCCCGCACCGGCTCGGGCGCACCCGGCTCGGGTGCACACGGCCCGCTCACCGCGGAGCGCACGGCGCTGACGGTGGTGCAGTTCGGGTTCGCGGTCGCCGCACTGTCGACGGTGTGGGGGACGGATGCCGCCACCGCCGTTCCGACCGCGTACCTCGCGAGTGCGACGCTCGTGTCGATCGCGGTGATCGCGGTCGCCTCGGCGCAGCACCCGGCAGGGCGCGTGTGGAGCGGCGTCGCGGGTGCGGCGACGGTCGGCGCCGTCGCGGTGCTCCCGATCGCGATGCCCGCGCTCGGCATGGGCACCTGGTTCGCGGCGTTCCCGGTGGCCGCGGGCCTCGGGCTCGTCGCCGTCGGCGCGCTCGCTCCGCTGCACCGCGTGGTCGCACGCGGTGCCCTGTTCACCGGCGCCGTCGGCGTGGTCGCCCTCATCGCCGCGATCCCGACGCTCACGGCGTTCCTGTCGATCGCAGGCGCTATCGCCGGCCCGTACGCCGACCGCATGTTCCTGCTGCCCGGCAGCGCGGCGGGGCTGACTGTCGGGATCGCCGCACTGTCGCTGTCACTCGGCTCGTTCGCCGCGATCACCGCGCCCCGCGGCGTCGAAGCCGCCGCGGCGGCGGGTGCGGCATCCATCGAGCACCACGGGTTGGGGGCGCATGATGCACATCCGGGGCGCGATGCGCACGCCCCGCACGCGTCCGGGGCGCCCCGAACGGCGGCCAGTGCGACGTCGACACGCTCCGCGTCGCTCGCAGGCGCCCCCGGCGGCGAATCGATGCCGCAGCCGCTCGGCACGCGATGGCTCGGGTTCCTCGGCGCCTGGTACGCGGTGCTCGCATTCCTCACGGTGCTGTCGCTGCCGGGCCTCGAGGTGTGGGCTCGGGTCGCGCTCGGACTCGTCGCGGCCGTCGGCGCGGGTGCCGTCGTCACCACCGGACTGCGCGATGCCTCGGCCGCCGCCCGCATGCCCCTCGTGGCGGGCGCGAACGCGGCCGTGGTGTTCGCCGCGGTGTTGTCGTGGCGCGACGAGGACCTCACGGTGTGGGCCGGGACCGCGGTCGTCGCATCGATCGGCGTGCTCGCGCTGACCGTGCCGCGCGCGGGCCGCTTCGTGCATGTCGGCGTCGCCTTCGGGTACGCGCTCGTGGTGCTCGCGACCGCGCTCGCCCGCGGGGGCGCCGATCCGCTCGTCGTGGTGTGCCTCACCACCTGCGCTGCCGGAGTCGTCGCCATCGCGACGACGTTCGCCCGCCGCATCCCGTCGCGGGAGTGGCACGCTGTGCTCGTCGTGACGGCGGTGCCCTTCGCGATCGGCGTGCTGCAGGTGGTGTTCGAGCGCAGCGGCTGGACCGCTCTCTCGACCGCCGTCATCTTCGGCCTCGCGCTGACGCTGGTCACCACCACACGCGCGGGCCTCGGCCTCGTGGTGCGCACGCTGGCGGCCGCGACGCTCGTCCCCGCGATCGCCGTCGTGGCGGTGTGCCTCGGTGCGCAGCTGCTGCCCATGAGCGGGTCGCCGGTGGTGCTCCCGGTGATCGCGGCGATCGTCGCGGGCGTCCTGGCGTCGGCCGACCTGATCGGCGACGCGCTGGGCCGGCGGCTGCCGCAGGCGCAGGCGCGCGCCGCCGGACTCGCGGTCGAGGCATCCGCTCTCCTGACGGCGGCGATCGCCGTCGCGCTCGCGCTGGTGCGCACGTCGGCGGGGCTGCCCACCACCCTGCTGGTGCTCGTGATCCTCGGCGCCGGGTTCGCCGTGACCGCGATCACCGCGCCGCGTCGCTACGCATGGCCGCTCGCCGGTGCGGCGTTCACCGGCGCCCTCTGGAGCGCGTGGGGCATCGTCGGCGTCATCGGCCTCGAGCCCTACCTGCTGCCGCCGGCTCTCGGCGCCGCTGTCGTCGGTGCGGCGCTCACGGCCCGCGGTCGCCGTGCGGTCGGCCTGTACACCGCCGGACTCGCGATCGCGGTGGTGCCCGTGGTGCTCGCACTCGCCCTCAACGGGACGGATGCCGCCATCCCGGTGTTCGGTGCCGACGCCGCCGCTCCCGGCCGGGCCGTCGGACTCGTCGGCGCCGCGTGGGCGCTGGTGGCGGCATCCGTCATGGTCTCGCGAGCGACCGCCCCACGGGTACGGCGTCTGCGCGTGCTGCGCGTGCCGACGCTCGCCGTCGCGATCGTCGCCGCCGCGGCGGCCGCCGTGCAGGGCGTTCGCTGGGGCATCGGCCTCGATCCGGCACCGACGGATCCGGCGATCCTCGCGGCACTCGCGTTCGGGCTGCTCGGTGCCGGCGCCGCGGCGAGCGCCGCAGGCGGTCTGCACCGGCACGCCGCCGAGGGGACGGGACTCGCCCGCACGCGGTGGCTGGGTGCGCCCGCGGTGCTGATCGTCGCCGTGGCGACCTGGCCGGCGATCGAGCGCGACTGGTTCGTCATCTGGACGATGTGGGTGGTGCTGCTCGGTCTCCTTACCCTGATGGTCGCCGTCGCGGCGCGCGGGCTGCGCGGTCCGACGGGGCTGCCACCGGTGCCGTTCCTGTTCGCCGTGTCGTTCGTGACGGCCGTGGTCGCGTGGAGCCCGCGCGACCTCCGGGTCGAGTGGTTCTCGCTGCCCCTCGGCCTCTTCCTCCTCACGGCGGGTGCGCTGGCGCTCCGCCGACCGGCCGACGACGCGCCGGCGGGCAGGCTGGAGGCGTGGCCGGCGGGCTGGACCGGGTCGTGGGCGCTCCTCGCACCCGGGCTGGTCACGATGCTGAGCGCCTCGGTGGCCGCCACGTACACCGACCCGCGCACGTGGCGGGCGATCCTCGTCATGGCGATCGCGCTCGTCGCGATCCTCGTCGGCGCCACGCAGCGCCTCGCCGCGCCCTTCCTCATCGGGATCGTCGTGCTCCCGATCGAGAATGTGCTGGCATTCATGGTGCAGATCGGTCGCGGCATCGACGCGATGCCCTGGTGGATCACGCTGTCGGTGGTCGGCGCGGTGCTGCTCATCATCGCGGTCGGCTACGAGCGTCGGGCGGGCGACGGGACCGGGCTCGCAGCCCGGCTGCGCGATCTGACCTGAGGTTCGCGAGGCTTTGTCAGAACTATTGCACATAAGGACAATGCGCGGCTAAGTTGTCGTGAGCATGCCTGCCGAGGCAGGCCGACGTGGTCGCATCCCCTCCCCCGTGAAGACCGCGTCAGGCGTCGCTTCGGTGCGCCGTCGTGCGCCACGGGACCTGTCGAACAAAGGAGTTGACGTGGTGAACGCCACCCCCCGCAGACCTCGCTTCGATCGGAGAGCAGTCACGACCGCCTTCGCATGCGCGGTCGCCACCGCCCTCGTCCTGGCACCGGCGGCGGCCCAAGCTGGCACGACGACGGCCACCGGTGACCTGCCGGATTCCGCACGCCAAGCCGGTTCCGGCGACCCGCAGGCCTTCGCTCCCGTGAGTGCGATCGAGCCGCAGCGGGGTACGTACGGCACGCTCGCGGACACGTACCGGCAGAACACCAATGCCTACACGACGCCAGACACGAACCCGGCCATCGGCGTCCTGGCGCCCATGCTCGAGTACTTCACGCCGGGCGCATCGTGGAACAACGGCACCGTGCTCAACCCGCAGCTGCACGCGGAGAACATCGGCGTCGTCGAGCGCCTCACCCAGAACCGCACGGACGCTGAGAGTGCCGAGGCGTGGATCGACGACCGCCGCCACCAGAGCTATTCGATGATCGCCGGTCTCGGAGAGGACGCCACGGCTTTCGCCTCCCTCACAGGAGCGGGCACGACGATCACCGAGGTTCCCGCCGACGCGCTGGAGGTGGCATACAGCGACGCCGGCAACGCGAACGGCGTATGGGCCGACGCCGGCTCGACCCTGGGCTCGGCCGTTCAGCTCGTCGACACGCTTCGGGGACAGTACGCGTCCTCGAACAACGCCAAGATGTTCTACCAGTACATGCGTCCGTTCCGCTGGAGCGATGACGTCTCGGTGGTGCCGGAGCTCGTGGTGCGCCTCGTGCCGGAAGACAACGCCATCACCGACGGGGGGTTCCCCAGCGGCCACACGAACGCCGCCTTCCTCGCGGGCCTCGGGCTCGCATCGTCCGCTCCGGAGCACTACGACGAGCTGCTCATGACCGCCGCCGAGCTCGGCCGCAGCCGCATGGTCGCGGGAATGCACTCGGCGCTCGATGTGATCGGAGGGCGCATCCTCGCGACGGGCCTCGCGGGTGCAACCCTCGAAGACCCGGCGAATGCGCCGTTGATCGCTCAGGCGCGCGCCGACGCGCAGTCGCTGCTCGCGCTCGACACCGCGTCGGATGCCGATCGCGACGCGTACCAGGCTGACCTCGCGCACTACCGTGAGCTCACGACCTCCGGCCTCACGCCGGTCGGAGCGACCGGAGAGCCGGCGCATGTGCCCGCGGGCGCGGAGTCGCTGCTGCGTTCGCGCTTCCCGTACCTCAGCGACGAGCAGCTGCGGTGGGTGCTGTACTCGACCGCCCTCGACTCCGGTCTGCCGCTGACCGACGACGCCGAGGGCTGGGGGCGCATCGATCTGTACTCCGCCGTCCACGGCTACGGCGCGCTGGACCGCGACGTGGATGTGACGATGGATGCCGCGGCGAGCGGATTCTCGGCAGGCGACGTATGGCTCAACGACATCGACGGCGCCGGCGGGCTGACGAAGCGCGGTTCCGGCGCCCTCACGCTCGCCGGCGACAACTCCTTCGAGGGCGGAGTGCTCGTCGAGGGAGGCGACGTGGTCGCACGCCATGTCGATTCACTCGGCACGGGCGCCGTGGAGGTGCGCTCCGGCGGTCTCGTCGACGGCGCGGCCGAGACCGTCCACGTCGGTGCGGCGTACAGCCAGCGCCGCGACGGCACGCTGCGGCTCACGCAGGAGAGTGCGGCGGCCCCGGCGCTCAGTGTGGGCGGCACGGCGCACTACGCGGGGACGCTCGAGGTGGACCTGAGCAGTCTGGCCGGTCCGGCGGACGGAGTGCGCGTCATCGCCCACGATCGCTCGAACGGGAGGTTCTCCGCGCTCGTCGTCAGCGGCGCCGATGGTGCGACCTTTGCGCTCGACTATCGCAAGGACGGCGTCTACCTCGTGGCCGAGCGGTCCCACGGCTCATCTCCGGATGCCGGGGCGGCAAGCCGGCTGGATCTGCCGCTCAACCTCGCGCTGCCGCGTTCCGGGCGAGCGATCGTCTGATCACCGGCCCGGCCGGCCGTCGTCGTGAACCGGCCCTGTCCCTCGCGTCCGGCCGAGGGGCAGGGCCGCGCTCGCGGCCCGATCGAGCCGCGGACTCAAGGGCTGCTCGCCTGTCACGATTCGTGTCGCCGACCCACCGTTCGTGACAGTTGAGCGGCCTCGACGGCTGCTCAGGTGTCGAGGGTGACGTCGACCTGGATCTCGGTCGCCAGGCGCTCGAGCTCGCTCGTGAGGTCGTCGAGGTCGACGGATGCCGGAACCCGGGCGACCACCGTCGCCTCGAAGAGCCTGCCACCGTACATCGCGGCATCCGCGGTGTGGGTGGTCAGCTTGTCGATGCTCACGCCGTGGGCGCCCAGCACCGTCGAGATGTCGCGGACGATGCCCGGCCGGTCGTTTCCGATCACCTGCATCGTGAGCGATCGCGCCGTGCCGAGCGGCGGCTCGACGGTGCCGGTGTGCACCGCGACCTTCAGGAGGCCGTCGAGCACCGTCAGCGCCGCGCGCAGCTCGTCGGCCCGCTCGGCCGGCACCGACACCTCGATGATGCCGGCGAAGGCGCCCGACAGCTCCGCCAGCTGGCTGTTCTCCCAGTTGCCGCCGTGGTTGCCGACGACGTCGGCCACCGCCGCCACGAGTCCGGACCGGTCGTCGCCGACCACGGTGAGCACGAGCGTCGTCATGCGGACACTGTACCCACGTGCCGGGCGTCGGCGGACGGCAGTGCCTCAGCGCCGCGAGCGACGGGCATGTCCCGGGCGGGATGGGATCAGCGCGGCGAGAGCTCGTCGGTCACGGGGAAGGGCAGGCGGAACCGCTCCGGGTCGCCGCCGACCGCCGAGGCCGCGCCGAACTCGTCGGCGACGACGGTGATGCCCCGGGCACTCGCCTCGGCGATGCGCACGGGGCGTTCGCTGCCGTCGGGAAGGTGCAGGGTCCACCGGTCGGCCAGATAGCCGATGCCGAGCTCGTCGAGCAGCTCCTCGGCGTCGAGCCACTCGAGCGCGCCGGCGCCGTCGGGCGTCCGTTCGCGGCCCAGCAGGTCGAACACGCGGAAGCCGTCGCGGTCGGCGAGCATCCAGCCCAGGATCTCGCTGTCGGAGCGCCGGTACTCGATCCAGTCGGCAGGCAGCATGGCACCCGAGCGTAGCGAAGGCGGCGCCGGCCCGGCACGCGGTTCATCCACAACCCGCGCGCAGGTCGGGCGGCGGGCGGCGGCATCCGGGTAGCATCCGAGCAGAGATCGCACGTGGGGATGCGCGGTCCGGACTCGGGGAGTCGTATGACCAGTTTCGGCACGGAGCCCGCGCGGCCCTCCGCGCGGCGGCGTCGGCGCCGCGTGTTCGCGGGCATCGCGGGCGCCGTCGTCGTGCTCGCCGTCATCGGCGGCACGGTGGCAGCGATCGGTTTCGCGCGTGCCGCCGCCGGAGACAGACAGGCGGATGCCGCGCCCAGCGCCACCGCGTCGACGACACCCACCTCCACCCCCGTCCCGACGCCCCTCACCCCGGAGGAGCAGCTGCTGGCGAGCGCACCCGACCCGGCGGCCTGCGCCGTGAGCTTCGCAGGCGAGGGGGTCGCCGACGCACCGATGCTCCAGACGGAGGGCGCGCTCTACGCGGGGCTCCCGATCCCCTCACGGGAGGGGCTCGTGTTCGCCGGCTGGTACGCGACCTCCGCGGATGCCGCGGCCCTCGCCGTCCCCGGACGCGTCAACGGCTCCGAGCCGGTCGTCTGCACCGACCGCCGGGTGACGCTGCATGGCGCGTGGGTCAGCCCCGAGCAGAACGTCGCCGAGGACGCGCGCATCCCGATCCTCATGTACCACCAGTTCACGGCGAATCCCGAGGGCGAGAGCGGGTGGCTGCGGGGCAACTACGCGTACATCGGCGACTTCGAGGCGCACATGAACCACATCGCGACGACGGGCTTCTACCTGCCGACCTGGGACGAGCTGTCGGCCTTCATCGACGGGCGGCTGTTCCTGCCGAACCACTCGGTGATCGTCACCGACGACGACGCCGACCAGACCTGGTTCGACCTCGCGGTGCCCGTGGTCTCCACGCACAAGGTGCTCGCCACATCGTTCATGATCACGGCGTACCGGCAGGATCCCCCGCCGAACATGTACGTGCTGCGCCGCTCGCACACCCACGACATGCACCGCGCGGGCGCGAACGGCGACGGCCTCATCGTGAACCTGTCGGTTCCCGAGATCGTCGCCGACATGGAGGCCTCGTACGGCGTGCTCGGCGTCAAGGAGATCATGGCCTACCCGTTCGGCCACTACAGCGACACCGCCAAGGAAGGGCTCCGGCAGGCGGGCTGGGAGATGGCGCGCACCATCGAGCCCGGTTACGTCACGATCGGCACCGACAAACTCGCCTTGCCGACGGTGCGCATCAACTACGGCATGGGACTGGACGCCCTGATCGGACTGATCGGCTGAGGCCACCCCGCCGGACACTGCGCACTACAGGCTCCGATTAACGCTTGTCAAGTTTTTCGGGACAAGAGTCTTCCGATCGACGGGCTGCCGCAGTACATTTACAGGGCGCAGGGGAGTTCGAACCCGAATCGAGCGTCCCCAACGACCCGACAACCCGGCCGGGTCTGCGCATTGGGGTTGTATGGCCTGTTCGGCGTGCCGTCGTGCGGGCTTCTGGGGAAGTACATGTCTGCTAGGGACGCGTCATCGTGCGCGCGGTGGACCGCGGTCTGAAGCCGACCGCGATCGCAGCGGCGCCGACGGGCGCCGGAGGAGTGACCCGAACGCTCCTCCGACGCCCAACTCCGACGCGCCCGCTTCTGGATGTCCTCCCCGACGCGATCGCCCCTCGCGCGCAGCCGTCGCTGGAGCGCCGCCGCCTCTGGGAGCGGCGCTACCGGCGACGGCTGGTCGCGACCGATGCGGCGTGCATCACCGGGGCCGCCGCCGCGGCCATCGTCTTCGAGACCGCCGTCGGCGTGCCGCTCGCACAGCTCGCCGGGCCCGCCCGCATCGGACTCTTCGTCATCTGCGCGTGGATGACGCTCCTGGCGCTCGCCCACACGCGGGAACCTTCCGTGGTGGGCGCGGGGGCGGCCGAGTACATGCGCATCGGGCATGCGACGGGCTTCGCGTTCGGCATCCTGTCGACCGTCTTCATCCTGGCGCAGCTGCCCGGACTGCGCGCGCAGCTCATCATCGCGCTGCCTGTCGGGCTCGTCGCCCTGGTGCTGAGCCGCTGGCTCTGGCGCAGGTGGCTGATCCACGAGCGCGAGCGTGGCGAGTGCGTCTCTCGAGTCCTCGTCGCGGGCACGCGCGATGACGTCGAGTACGTCATCGAGAAGCTCGTGCACGACCCTCATCACGCGTACCTCGTGATCGCGGCGACGACGACGGACGGCGGGTTCGAGCCCATCGACATCGAGGACCATCTCTACCCCGTGATCGGGTCGATCCGCTTCACGGCGGCCTACGGCCGGCAGGCCGGTGCCGACACCATCGTCGTCGCGAGCACGCCGGATGACGACCGTGATTTCGTCCGGCGGCTGGGGTGGGAGCTGGAGGGCAGCGCGGCCGAGCTCGTGCTGTGCAACCGGCTGACCGACGTGGCAGGACCCCGTCTGTCGCTGCGGCCCCTCGACGGACTGCCGCTCGTCCAGGTGAAGATCCCCGAGTTCGAGGGCGGCATCCACGCCATCAAGCGGGGGATGGATGTGGTGCTGTCGCTCCTCGCGCTCGTACCGATCGCGCTCATCGCCCCGTTCGTGGCCATCGCGATCAAGCTCGACTCGCGCGGACCGGTGCTGTTCCACCAGCTGCGGGTGGGTCGCGACGGCCGCCAGTTCTCGATGCTCAAGTTCCGCACCATGGTCGTCGACGCCGAGGAGCGACGCGCTGAGCTGCTCGCCGAGAATGATGGCGCAGGGCCCCTGTTCAAGGTGAAGCGCGACCCTCGGGTGACGCGAGTGGGCGCGATCCTGCGCAGGTTCTCGATCGACGAGCTGCCGCAGTTCGTCAACGTGCTCCGTGGTGACATGAGCATCGTCGGCCCGCGCCCGCCGCTTCCGAACGAGGTGACGTCGTACGACGGGAGCGTGTATCGCCGGCTCTACATCAAGCCCGGTATCACCGGCCTCTGGCAGATCAGCGGTCGCAGCGACCTGTCGTGGGCCGACAGCGTGCGACTGGACCTGCGCTACGTCGAGAACTGGTCGATCGCCACCGACGTCATGATCATGTGGCGTACGGCGAAGGTCATGATCGCACCGAAGGGGGCCTACTGATGCCCCCTCAGAAGACTTGGCCGGCGACAACGGCGTCGCCGGCCGCCAACAGCTGGATCCGCGGTCGTCACCCGCCGCTGCCCGTCAGGTGCACACTGGCGCTGGCGTCACCGGTGGACGCCCGTTCCCCAAGCGGGCGTGACCGCGGATCCTTGGGACGGAGGCAGGGGCCGGGCGACAGCACTGACGGTACATTCCGGTAGCGGAATACTCGGCGGCCGCTAGCTCGCCACCACTCGCACCTGCGAGAACTCGACCGCGTGGTTGGACGCGTAATCCTTGAACAGGCGGATCCAGGGACCTCTGCCGTCGGATGCCGCGAGCTTGGCCTCGATCGGTTCACCGCCGTCGGCGGTGGCGCGCACCCTGTCGTCGGACACGTCGATCCGAATCCGCACTGCGTCTCCTGCTGTCGGCGCGTCGACCGCGCCGGTGGCCAGGTCGGGTCCGGTGACGCCGCGCTCGCAGCGTGCGAGTGCGATCGTGCCGTCGACGTGAAGCGAGAACTGATAGCCGTCGGCGTCGCCGCGTCCGCCCTGCCCTCCCGGCGCGTCGCCGCTCAAGGCGAATACCGCGCCGACGGCGCCGCTCGGAGGCACGGCATCCGGCCAGACGATCGTCATGTTCAGACGGCTCGGTTCCTTTCCTTTGACGGCGAGCGAGCCCATCAGGTAGCTGGTCGCGTCCGCCCGCTGAATGCGCAGGGTCCCCCGGTCTGGGATGAACGAGGGTTGAGCGGACCAGCCGAGCGTGTCGATGGCCGCGGGAAGGTCGCCGGGTGCGCGCCGGCCGGTGGCGAAGGTGTCCCGGTCGGCTGGTCTGCCGTCGACGAGATAGCCCACGTTGGAGCACATCAGCCCGGTGACCCCGAGGCCGGTGAGCCGTTCCACCTCGTCGTGGAACCGCACCTCCCAGCACATCAGCGGGACTCCCGTGGCCACGACCTGCCTGATCACCTCGTCCGGCGCCGACACCGGCAGTCCCAGGACGTCGAAAGTCAGAGCGAACTCATCCAGGCGATCGATCTGCTCCACGTCGAAGTAGCCCCACGCGCAATAGCCTCGCTCCTTCGCAGCCCGCACCTGCGAGGCCGGCGCCCACTGTTTCCAGACGAAGCGCTCCGTCGCCCGCGGCTGAGCGTCGAGGATGTCCAGCAGTACACGCGTGTTCGTCCCCTGCTTGTCCTCGATGAAGACCAGCGTGGCCGGGTCGAGCTCCCGCAGAACGTCCTCGAGCCTCGACACGGGCTCCAGAGGGGTGTTGACGCCCAGCCAGCTGCGGGCGTCCACAGACAGAGCGCTCACCTCGCTCCAGGTCATGTCGGCGATCTTCCTGTCGACGCCCAGCACGCGTGCGCCTGACAGGTCGTGGTGGCAGATCAGCACGCCGTCCGACGTCGAGCACACCGAGATCTCGATCGCCTCGGCGCCCGCCAGGAGGGAGTTCCGATAGGCGGTGAGAGTGTGCTCCGGCCAGTTGTCGCCGCTGCCGCGATGACCGACGTAGAACGTCGGCCGGCTGATGAGCGCCCGGACGTCGGACGCGATGGGCGCGCGCGAGGGAGAGGGTGAGCCCGAAGGAGAGGGAGAGGGCGTGATCGTCTCGGACGGGTTCCTGCCCGCGCGGGGCGGCGCCGAGCAGCCGGCCAGGACCACGGTCGACAGTCCGCCGATGAGGAAGCCGCGCCGCGACATCGGAGACGGGGCCATCGCGTCACCTCCCGTTGTTCGCCGGCGCCCCGGCTGCCGAGGGCGCCGCCATCTGGCGATCTGCCTGCTCTACGGCACCGCCGTGTACGTGAGCGTCAGCGTCGGGCGATACGACGTGTTGGTGGCCTCTCGCGACCAGATCCGCAGGTTGTCCGTGCCCGCCGTGCTCGACATGCGCATCGTGATCGTCTGACCCGACAACCCCGCGAGGTCGGCCGCCCCGATGGCCACCGTGTAGGCGGTGTTGGTGGCGCCCGCGCCCGCCAGCTGCCCGATCACGCCGGACGAGGTCTGCGTGATGCGGGTGTTCCACGTCATGGTCGCCTCATCCCATGGCCCGGACATCAGGTGGAGGACATGGGTGTCGGCGGAGGCCGCCGTGGAGTCCGTCGACGTTCGCACCGACAGCGAGGCGGACGTCAGCTGCATGCCTGCCGGCGCGGCGGGAAGGGCGAACGACAGGAACGACTCGATCCCCGTGCTGAAGCGAGACGACAGCTGGTTGGTCGTGCCGTACGTGGCCGCAGCGTTGCTCGCCGCGGCCATCGTGTCGGCGCTGGTGACGACCGACTGCACGACGGGCGGCACGACCGGCGGAGAAATGGTCGCCGAGACGGAGGACGAAGCCGCGCTCACGTTGCCGGCGGCATCCCGCGCGGTCACCCGGTAGTACCAGGTGCCCGTCGGGCGTCCGTTGTCGGTGTACGACGAAGCGGTGACGTCGGACAGCCGGGACGACGAGTCGGCGGTGAAGTCCGCAGCGGTCCCGCGGTAGACGGTGTAACCGGTCACCCCGGTGTTGTCGGTGGATGCGCTCCACGTGAGCCCGACGTCGGCGTTGCCCGCGACGGATGCGACGAGACCCGTGGGCACCGAAGGCGCCTCCGTATCGGGGCCTGCGACGGGTGTGAAGGTGAGCTTCACGGATGGCCGGTATGTCGACGACGTCGCTTCCGCGGACCAGAGCCGGACGTTGTCACCGCCCGCGCTCGACATCCGGAGCGTCACGGTCTGGCCGAGGGCGGATGCGAGTGGGCCCGTGGTCAGCGCGACGTTGTAGGGGGCGTTCGTGGCCGTCGCCCCGGTGAGGCTGCCCAGAACCGCTGACGTCGCGGTCAGCGGCCGGTTGTTCCAGTTCACTGCGGCTTCGGTCCAGGCTCCGGACATCAGGCGGAACTCGTGGGCGTCCACGGACGCCGCCGTGCTGTCGGTCGACGTCCGCACCGAGAGGACGGCGGCCGTGAGCGCAGTGCCCGCGGGAGCGGCCGGAAGCGGGACGGCGAGGAACGACTCGATCGCACCCCCGGTGCCGCGCGACGACAGTTGATTCGACGTGCCGTAGAGCGTCGTCGGGGACGACTGCGCGACCATGGCGTCGTCGGTGATCGGCACCGTGATCTCGACCGGGGTCCCGCCGTTGGCGAGGATGGTCGCGTAGGCACTGGCAGATGCCGCGCTCACGTTGTTCTCCGCGTCCCGCGCCGTCACCTTGTAGTACCAGACGCCCGCTGTCCGGCCGTTGTCCGTATACGACGGGGTCGTCACGTCCGCGATCTTCGAGGCGGCGTCCGCCGCGAAGCCCGCACTCGTCCCCCGGTACACGGTGTAGCCGGTGACGCCGACGTTGTCCGCCGACGGCGACCAGGTGATGGTCACATTCGCGTTGCCGGCGACGGAGGTCGCGAGCCCGGTCGGCACCGTCGGCGCCTGGGTGTCGGGACCGGAGGCGGGCGTGAATGTCAGCCGCAGCGACGGCCGGTAGGCCGTCGTTGCCTCCGCGGACCACAGGCGGACGTTGTCGCTGTTGGTGCCCGACATGCGGAGGGTCACCGTCTGGCCCAGGAAGGAGGACAGTCCGTCGGCGCCGAGGTTGACGGTGTAGGCGGCGTTGAGTGCCGTCGCACCGGTGAGAGTGCCCAGCACGCCCGTTGCGGTCGTGGTCGGGCGGTTGTTCCAGTTGACGGTGTCCTCGGTCCAGGCGCCCGTCACCAGCCGGAACTGTGGAGAGTCCGTCGTCGCGGCGGTGCTGTCGTTCGACGTGCGGACCGACAGCACGGCGCCTGTCAGCACCGTCCCTGCCGGTGCGGCCGGCAGCTGCAGCCGGATGAACGACTCGATCGTTCCGTTGGTGCCCCGCGCCGACAGCTGGTTCGACGAGCCGTACAGGGTCGTCGGGGCCGCCTGCGCGACCATCGCGTCCTCGGTGGGCACGAGGGTCACCTCGACCGCCTGCGACGGCGGCTGGATGGTCACCGACGCGGACGAGGGAGCGCTGACGTTGCCGGCGGCATCCTGTGCGGTCACTTTGTAGTACCACGTGCCGGCGGCACGTCCCGTATCGACGTGACCCGGCGTCGTGACCTCCGCGATGCGGTTGCCCGCGCTCGGCGTGAAGTCCGCCACGAGGCTCCGGTACAGCACGTAGGAGCTGACGCCGCGGTCATCCGTCGAGGCGTTCCACGAGAGCGTCACGTTGGTTCCGCTGGACAGCGTCGCCGTGAAGCCGCCCGGCGCGCTCGGCGCGGTCACATCCGGCGGGATGATCGTCACCATCGCGGTATCCGAGGGTTGACTGGCGTTGCCGGCCGCGTCTCGCGCGATGACGCGGTAGTAGTGGGCGCCCGCGGAGAGTCCGCTCTCGCTGAACGACGTGCCGCTGACTGTGCCGACCAGGGTGCCGTCGGCGATGGCGAAGCCCGCGGCATCCCCCCGGTAGACCGCGTAGTCGATCACGTCGACGTTGTCCGCGGACGGCGCCCACGTGACGGTCGCGCCATTCGCCCCCGACTGCGTCGCGGCTGGACTGGCAGGTGCGGTGGGGGCGTCGATGTCGGTGACGAGAAGCTGCCTGGGCGCCGACGGCAGGCTCTCGTTCTCGGCGCCGTCGACCGCGGTCACCCGGTAGTAGTACGTGCCCAGTGCCGGGGCGTCCTCGTGGTACGAGGTCGTCGCGGTGGTCGCGAGGAACGAATCGGCGTCAGGAGTGAAATCGGCCGACGTGCTCCGGTAGACGCGGTACTCCAGCACACGGGTGTTGTCGGTGGACGCCGTCCAGGACACGTCCACCCCGCCGGAGCCGTGGGTGGCAGTGAGTCCGGAGGGCGTGCTCGGGGACGCGACGTCCTGCACCCCGAGCGCGTAGTGGCGGGCGATCTCGTTGGCACTCAGGCCGCCGTTGTACACGGCGAACTCGTCCAGCGACCCGCGGAAGTAGGAGTTCGAGGTCGCACCAGGCCAGCTGCTGAGATTGCCGCCGCCGATCCGCCAGTACCCACTCGTCGTATCCGCGCCGGTGACGCTGCTCTGAGCGACGAGCACGCCATCGACGTAGAGCTTCCGACCGGAGGAGTCCAAGACCCCCACCGCGCTGTGCCACTTGCCGTCGGCGTAGCCGAGCGGGCTGGTGACGACCGCCGCGGAACCCACCCACGAGCCGAAGACGAGGTTGCCGCCCGCGGTCATGTACAGGTGCTTGTCGTAGTTCGTGCCGTTGCCGGTCTGCGCATTCTCGAATCCGAACAGCTTGCCGCCGGCGGTCGTCGTGTTGAACCAGATCTCGCCCGTGAATGCCGCCGAGGGCGTGAGCGTGGCCTGCGTGGCGACCGTGCCCTGCTGCGTGCCGGGGGTCGTCACCGCCGTGTTGCCGGGGATGATGCCCTGCTGGCCCTTGGTGACGCCGGTCCGGTACGTCCCCGGATAGGTGGCGAAGCGGGCGGCGTCGGCGGCAGTGGTGCCCGACGCTTCGCCGAGGCGCCAGTAGAGGGTCGGGTCCGTGACGAAGACGCGCGTGCCGTAGGCGTCGGCCGGGGCCTGGTTGAGATCGAGTTCTCGGCCGGCCGCCTCATAGTGGTCGGCCACGTCGCCGGCGCTGAGTGCCGAGGAGTAGACGGCGGTCTCGTCGATCGTGCCCGCGAAGAAGTTGCTCGTCGGGCGGTTCGGCCAGCCGGAGAGGTTGTCTCCGCCGACATGCCACACCCCGTAGTAGGACTGGGCGACCGCGTTCGAATTCTGCGCGACGCGGACTCCGTCGACGTACAGTGCCATACCGGCCGCGCCCTGCGTGCCCACGACGTGGTGCCATGATCCGTCGTTCAGCGCGCCGAGCGAGGTCAGCGTCACGGTCGAGCCGGTGTAGGCGCCGAAGACGACCCGGCCCGTATTGGTCATGTAGAGGTGCCGGTCGTAGCTGCCGCTGAGCACCGTCGCCCCGCTGTCGGTACGCGGGCGACCGCTTCCGTATCCGACGATCTTGCCGCCTCGAGTGGTCGTCGTCCTGATCCACGTCTCGACACTGTAGGTCGTCGGCGCCGGGGCCAGTCCCTGGTGCCAGACGTAGTCATCGCCTCCGTCGAAGACGACTGATCCGCTGGGATCGCCGGCGACGGGGGTGTCGGCCGAGTTCGCCGCGCCGTTCTCGAGCAGGCCCGCTTGCCGGCTGGTGTTCGTCGTCGCCGCCGAACCGTCCTGCAACCACGACCCCGTCGTGTTCCCCTGCCAGTAGATCGCGGGCGCGTCGGAACGGACGGATGCCGCGTAATCGGCGGCCGGTGCGACCGCGGTGGCGGTCGCCACCTGCGACAGCACCGAGCTGTTCGTGCCGTCGGTCGCTCGCACACGGTAGGTGTAGGTCTGCCCCGCGACCACATCGGTGTCGACGAACGTCACCTGCGGGCGGTTCCACCACACCGAAGACGAGGCTCCGCTCCAGATCGGGCTCGGCGAGTTGTTGCGGAAGACCTGATACGTGAGGTTCGAGTCGTCGTCGTCGACCGAGGTTCGGATCCGGACGTCGACCGATCCGCTGCTCTGAGCGACCGCCGACACCGTCGGTGCGGGCGGATTGCCGGTGTCGGTGGTTCCGAAGCGCGTCAGGTGGTCCTGAGACGCACCGTTGATCGTCGTGAAGTCGCCGCCGCTCCACATGAACTGCTGCCCGGTCGACCTGCCGGTCGCGATGACGAGCGCGCGCGGGCCGATCCCCTCGCCGATGCCGTCGTTGGACTTGGGGTCCCAGGCGAAGTGGGCCCCGTCGACCGCGCTCTGCGCGAGGAAGTAGTGGCGCGTGCCGTCCTGCTGCGCGTTCACCGAATCGCAGTTGTGCCCGTGGCTCACGGAGTAGAGGGTCGTCTGATACTGCAGGGTCATCTGAGTGGCGCCGAGGCACGTGTCACGCCACAGTTGGTCGCCGGTCGCCCACGAGAACGCCGCGCGCCCGTCGAACACACCGCCTCCGGTGCCCTCGTTCGAGATGTAGAACCTGCCGTCGTCTGCGCTGAAGATGTGCTTGGTCACCGAGGTGTTCGCGATGAACCCGGCCGGATAGGTGCGGATGTTCGCACCCGTGACCGCGTCGACGATGGCGATCGAATGCGAGGACGCGCCGTTGACGGAGAAGAAGTCTCCGCCGATCGCGACCTTGGAGCCGTCGGGCGAGACGCCGATGCCTCGGCCGATGTCATCGACGTTGGCCGTCCACGGAAGCAGCGCGCCGGTCGTGACGTCCACCGCGGCGAACCGCTGGCGCGCCTCACCGCCCACGGTGAGGAACATGCCGCCGAAGTACATCGTCGTCCCCTTCACGGCGATGGTGTGCACGATCGAGGAGATGCTGGGCAGTCGAAGGGCCGTGACGGTGCACGTGCGAACGTCGATCTGCGCGATGCGACCCGTGGACACACCTCCGACGTTCGAGAAGTTGCCGCCGATATAGACCGTGTTGCCGTCGGGCGCCGCGGTGGCCGCATAGACCGCCGGCGTTCCGCCTGCGAGCGAGAGACTCAGCTGGCAGCCGTCGGGATTTCCTGTCTCGGCGTCGAGGATCGCGAGGGCGTTCACAGCGACCGGCGAACCCGAACCCCCGTCAGGCGGGCGCAACTCGCTGAACGTGCCGCCCGCCACGACCTTGCCGGCCGATTGCGCGAGCGCGTACACCGTTCCGTTCGTCTGCCACGTCGGCAGGTCGTCCGCGCTGAACTGAACGCCCGGCGAAAGAGCCGAAGCCGGTTCGGGCGGTGTGACCGCGACGAGGCCGACCACGAGCGCCGAGGCTACGACGACACCTACCCAGTTACGTGAGACCATCGGTCACACCCCCCACGCCCACAGACGTATCCGTGGGCCCCTCCCAGATGCACCGCCGGGTTCCCTGTCGTCGAGTTCTGACGCTTCCCAGTCGCGTCTCTCGGCTTTCGGGACGATGCTAGGCACACTGTACGCCTCCGTTCGGGCTTTGTCTCCAGGTGATCTGCGGCGCAGGGTGCGGCGCCTGAGGAGGCCTGCTCCTTCGACGAACGCGGAGTGGATGCGTCGCGTTCGAAGGGTCTATTCCGCGCGACGCGGTTGCGCTGTATGGTGTGCCCGATAACGTCCCTCGCCGCCAGGTGCGGGACGCTGACGGCCGTCGAACCCGAAACCGACGGTCGAATGGAACGCGTTGCGCGCCGGCAGGCGAGGGACGCTGACGGTCGTCGAACCCGAAACCGACGACCGATGGACCGCGCTGGGGAGCGCTCTCCGAGATGCGTCGTGACGGTGTCGTCGCGCGCCCCTGGGGAGGAAAGATGACTGGGGAATGGCGCCTCGGCGCCCGATCGTCACGCGTATCGACGTCGCCGGAGACGGTGAAGACGGTGAAGACGGTGCGAGCTTCGGCGACGTCTGCGACCTCCGCCTCATCGGAGGGTGCGACGAGACGTCGAACGGCACCGCGGGTGCTCTTCGTCGGCATCAACTACGCACCCGAGCCGACGGGCATCGCGCCCTACACGGAGGGCATGGCGTGCGCCCTGGCGGCGCGTGGATGGCAGGTGAGGGTGATCACCACGCATCCGCACTATCCATGGTGGAAGGTCCAGGACGGCTACGGCGGCTGGACTCGCACCGAGACGCGGGATCAGGTCGACGTCACGCGACTGCGCCACTACGTGCCTCGACGCCACACCATGGTCGATCGGGCGCTCTCGGAGTTGACCTTCGGACTCAGGGCCACTTTCGCCCGTTGGCACCGCCCGGATGCCGTCGTCCTGGTCAGCCCCGCGATGATCTCCTCGCGGCTGGCAGCCGTCCGCGCTGCGCTGACCGGCATACCGACGATCGTGTGGGTGCAGGACATCTACACGCTCGGTGCGCGCGAGACAGGTGCCGTGTCGCATGGCGCGGCGGGGATCGCCGCACTCGAGCGCGGGCTGATGAACTCCGCCGCCAGGGTCGTGGCGATCCATGACCGATTCCGACGCGTGCTCGAGGAGGACCTGTCGGTCGCCACGCCCGTCGACGTCGTGCGGAACTGGTCGCACGTGAGGACGGACGGCGCCGGGCGCGACAGCGTGCTCCGCCGGGAGCTCGGCTGGGCGGACGATGACGTCATCGTCCTGCACGCGGGCAACATCGGGGCGAAGCAGGGACTCGAGAACGTCGTCCATGCCTCCCTCGAGGCCGCTCGACGGGGATCTCAGGTGAAGTTCGTCCTGCTGGGCGACGGAAATCAGCGCGCCTCCCTCGAGGCGATGGCTGCCTGTTCACGACTGCAGTTCCTCGATCCGCTGCCCGACGGCGTCTTCGAGCGGGCGCTCGCCTCGGCCGACATCCTCCTCGTCAACGAGCGGCCGGGTGTCACCGAGATGGCCGTCCCGAGCAAGCTGACGACGTACTTCGCCACCGGGCTTCCGGTGATCGCGGCGGTCGACCCGTCGAGCATCACGCACGACGAGGTCTGCGCCGCCGGAGCCGGCCCGTGCGTCCCTGCGGGCGACCCGGCCGCACTGGTCGATGCCGCCGAGCGTCTGGCGGCTGATCCGGCGGCAGCACGGGCGTTCGGTCACGCCGCGCAGAACTATCGGGATGTGCATCTCGGAGTCGACACCGCGGTCGCCTCGTTCGACGCGACCCTCCAGGCGGCGATGGTGTCGGGTCGCCGTGCGTCGGCCGGCGCGCTCGCCGGCTCGCGGAGCCGCGGGCACCGCCCGGTCCTCCACCACTGACCGAGATCGACCCGGACGCAGCATCCCTTTCACCGGCCGCCGCCGGGAAGGGCGGCGGCCGGTCCGGCGGCGGAGGGCTCGCTCCGCCGCCGGCCTCTCCCCCGCTCAGGGTGTCGTGTACGTCAGCGTGAGTGTCGGTCGATAGTCCGGTGACGTCGCCTCACGGGACCACAGCCGCACGTTGTCGCTGCCCGCCGGACTGGACAGTCGCAGGGTGATCGATGTGCCGGCGAGCGGTCCCAGGTCGGCAGCGGAGAGGTTGGCGATGTAGGGGCTGTTCACCGCCGTCGCTCCCGTGAGCTGCCCGAGGACGGCCGCCCCCGCGGTCGTCGGACGGTTGTTCCAGGTGATCGTGCTCTCCTGCCACGTGCCGCTGACAAGCCGGAACTCGTGGATGTCGGTCGACCCTGCTGTCGGATCGGTGGACGTCCGCAGCGAGATCGTCGCCGACGTGAGCACCTGCCCGGCCGGCGCCGCCGGCAGGTCGAACCGCAGGAACGACTCGATCGTGGTGTTGAAGCGCGACGATATCTGGTTGGTGGTCCCATAGGCGAACGTCGGGTTGATGACTGCGGCCATCGAATCGGCGGTCGTCACGATCGTCTGCGTCGTGGGTGGAGCCGGTGGGTTGGTCACCGTGGCGCTCACGGCGGCCGAGGCCGCGCTCACGTTCGACGACCCATCCCTCGCGGCCACCTTGTAGAACCAGGTGCCCTGCGGTCGAGCACTGTCGGTGAAGGTCGTCGCCGTCACGTCGCCGATCCGAGAAGCGTCGTTCGCCGTGAACCCGGCCGTCGTGCCGCGGTAGACGAGGTATCCGGTGACGCCGACGTTGTCCGTCGAGGCACTCCAGTTCAGGACGACGTTGTTGGCGCCCTCGACGGTCGCCGTCAGCCCCCCGGGCACGCTCGGCGGCGTGCTGTCGGGAGCCACGATGACGACGGATGCCGCGCTCGACGCACCGGAGACGTTCCCGGCGGCGTCGCGGGCGGTCACCTTGTAGTACCACGTGCCCTCGGAGAGCGGCGCGTCGTGATACGAGGTGCCGACGATGTTCGGCTGGATGAGCGTCTCCATACTCGGTACGAAGCCGGCGTCCGACCCCCTGTAGAGGGCATAGCCCGTCACCCCGGCGTTGTCGGTCGAGGCCGTCCACGAGATGTCGGCCGCCTGACCGGCCGCCACAGCGTTCACTCCCGTCGGGACGCTCGGCGCCACACCGTCGACGACGGTGACGGGAGCGGAGGCGGCGGAGGCCACGCTCGCGTTGCCGGCTCCGTCGAAGGCGACGACCTTGTAGTAGAACGTGCCAGGAGGCGGTGCGACGTCTTCGAACGTCGTGCCGGCGACCGTCCCGCGGAGCGTGTCGGCCGCGGGGGTGAACCCGGCGGTCGTCCCGCGATAGACCCGGTACCCCGCGACCCCGACGTTGTCGGTCGAGGCGGTCCAGCTCACGTCGACATTCGCTCCGTCGAACGACGCACCCACCCCTTGGGGCGTGCTCGGCACCACTGTGTCGACGAAGCCTGTCCCGACGCTGAAGTGGTTCTGCACCTGTTGTGGCGACAGCGTCCGGTAGTACACCGCCGTCTCGTCCAGCTGCCCGTCGAAGTAGCGGTTCACCAGGGTGTTGCCCGCACTCGGGTAGCCGTTGAGGCTGTCGCCGCCGACGTGCCACGTGCCGTTGTAGGTGCCGCTGCCCGTCGTGGCGTTCTGCGCCTGGAGGACCCCGTCGACGTACAGCTGCATGCCGCCCGGGCCCTGGGTGCCCACCACGTGGTGCCACTGCCCATCGTTGACGGCCGCGAGGCTCCGCAACGTGGTGGTGCCGAACCCGGCGCGAACGCCGAACCGGAGGAACCCGGTCCCGTTCTCCATGTACACGACGCGGTCGACCGTGCCACTGGTGCGATCCGTGCCGTCGTCCGTGCGAGGACGACCGGTCGAGGACCCGTAGTTGGCAAGCGCCCCACCGGTGGTCGATGTCGTGCGGAACCACGTCTCCACCGAGTACACGGTGGGTCCGGGAGCGATGACGTCGTTCCAGATGTACTGCGGCAATCCGTTCGGCTGGGTGTCGGTGAACGTCGCACTACGGCTGGCGTCGTTGGGGATCGCACCCGCGGCGGTGCGGTTCACACCGTTCTGCGCGAGGCCGTTGAGCCCGACGAGCGTCGGTCCTGCGCTGTCCACGACCCATTGGGCGTTCGCCGTGTCGTCGTAGCGGTAGAAGAGCCGCGGCTGATCCGCGATGACCGTGGATGCGTAGACGGAGCCCGTCGCCGAGGCCGTGACCGTCGCCGTCCCCGACAGGGCGCTCTGATTGTTCGCCCGGTCGATCGCGCGCACGCGATACGTGTAACTCGTTCCGGGAGTGACATCCGTATCGACGAAGGTCGCCTGGAAGCGATACCAGTGCTTCGACTGGGCCACGCCCGTCCACACGGGGGTCGTCGTGTTGTTGCCGCGATAGACGGCGTACGTGATGTCCGAGTCGTCCGGGTCGTAGACACCGCGGATGTTGACCTGGACCGCGTTCGGCGTGATGGCGCGCGCCGCGAGGGCCGGGACCGGTGGGGCGCCCGTGTCGGTCGGGCTGAACCGCGTCAGCCCCTGCTGACTGGCCCCGTTGACGCGGGTGAACTCGCCGCCGACCCACAGGTACGGAGTGCCGTTCGTGCCCGGCCCGATCGCGATCGAGCGCGGGCCGATGCCCTCGCCGGTGCCGTCGTTCAGCTCCGGAAGCCAGCCGATCTGCAGCTGCGTCGGGTCGTCCGCGTGGGTCACTGAGAGGAATGTGCGGCGACCGTCGGGGAACATCCCCATCGCGCCGCAGTCGTGATGGTGGTGCGCCTGGAACAGCAGTCCCTGATATGGCACCATCGTCTGCGTCGCGCCTGCGCAATTGTCGCGCCAGGCCTGGCTGTAGTCGGACCAGTTGTAGGAGAGCGCGCCGTCGAATCCGGCGAATCCCTCCTGCGCCACGAAGAAGCGCACCCCATCGGAGCTGATCGTCTTCGTCCGCGAGGTGTTGCCGACCGTGTTCGCCGGCCATGTGCGCAACACCGCTCCCGTCGTCGAATCCACGACGGCGAAGCTGTGCGATGCCGATCCGTTGATGTCGAACCAGTCACCCCCGATCGCAAGTCGGGTCCCGTCCGGGGAGAGCTGGAGCGCATCCCCGCGGGCGTTCTTGTTGGGAACGACGGTGTTGCTGTACAGCTCCTCCGTCGCGCCGGACGCGTTGGCGACGAACGCGGTCTGCAGAACTCCTGCGCGGTTCACCTTCGCGAAGCTGCGCCTGGTCTGCCCGCCGACGGTTTGGAAGACGCCGCCGAAGTAGACCGCGTCGGCGGCCGGCTCGATCTCGAGCACGTAGTTGGAGATGCCGTTCACCCGGAACGGCGTGACCGCGCAGGTCACGACGTTGATCTCCGCGAGCCGGCTCACGGCAACGCCGCCGACGCTCGTGAACTGGCCGCCGATGAAGACCGTGTTGCCGTCGGGTGCCGCCTTCACCGCGTACACCGATGCCGCACCGCCGCTGTAGGCGACCGGCAGCTGACACGCGTCGGGCTCCCCCGTCGCGGCGTTCAGAATGGCCAGGCTCTGCAGACTTCGCGCAGCGCCCGACTGTGCTGCGCCGGGGCGGATCTGGCTGAAGCTTCCCCCGACGACTGCCCTGCCGCGGGATATCGCCACTTGCCAGACCACACCGTTGGTCTGCCATGTGGGCAGCGCATCGGCGCTGAACGGCAGATCAGGCGAGAGGGCTTTCGCCTCTTCTGCAGGTGGTAAAGCGATCATTCCGATCGCGAGCGCCGCAATAGCGGCAAGGCTCGCGAAAAAGCGAGTACGCACGTCAACCCCGATTCCCAGAATTCGAGACCGGTGCCGCACCTCCCCAGTGGATCACCGGTCGCCCACAGGCTCCCGTCCGCGGGCACACGTGCTGTCGCTGCGCTTTTCGGCATCATCGTCGGGTGCAACTTGCCAGTACGCTTGACCGAGGAGTTTACACGACCACGCGTCAGGCGGCAGGGTGGATCCCGATACTCGTGCCAGAGTGTGCGGGGACAGTGGGGGACATGTCCGGCCTGACCTTTCGCGAAGCCATGGATTCCTTGTCGAGCTCGCAGAAGAGCCGAGTGGGCGTCTCGCTGTATTCGCGGTACATCAACCGTCCCGTAGGACGGGTCCTTGCGGCGGCAGCCGCCTCCACCGGGGTCTCCCCCAACGGCGTGACCGCCGTCTCGGCGCTCTGCACCGCCGTGGGCCTGATCGTGCTGGTGATCAGCCCCGTCGGGTGGGTCACGGGTCTCGTCGTCGCGTTCCTCCTGGTGCTCGGCTTCGCGCTGGACTCCGCGGACGGCCAGGTCGCGCGATTGACCGGGCGCGGCAGCCTCGCCGGAGAATGGCTCGACCACGTCGTCGATTCCGGCAAGATGGTCGCCGTCCACGCCGCGGTGCTCGTGGCGGCGGCGACGCAGGGGCTCCTGACCGGGGCGTGGCTGCTGATCCCGCTGGCCTACATGCTGGTCGCCGTCGTGCTCTTCTCGGGAATGACGATCTTCGAGCTGCTTCGCAGGACTCGGCCCCACCCCGCCGGCCCGCCACGGTCGCCCTCGGCGATCCGCGCGGTCGGCCTGCTCCCGGCCGACTACGGGGTCCTCGCCCTCGCCTTCCTCCTGTGGGGGGCGTCGCAGATCTTCTTCGTCGTCTATGCCGCCCTCGGAGCCTTGACCGCACTCATCACGGTCGCTCTGCTCCTCAAGTGGTTCAGGGTGCTGAAAAGCACGAGCTGAGCGACGGGCGGCTACGGCGCCGCACGTGTGTCGCGTCGGTAGTAGAACAGCGCGACGGGGAGGAACAGGAGCGGGGCCGAGACCGCGTTCGCGGCGAAGCCCAGCACGAGGCTCCACTCGTCGCCGCCGAGCGCGTAGCCGAAGAGGAACCCTGCTGTCGTGGCCACGGCGATGCCGATGCGGACCAGCGTGACCGCCGATTGGTGATCGAGCACCCGCAGCACGATGCCGTGGATGCCCGCCCATCCCGTGAGGATCGTCGACGCGCCGACCAGGACGAGGCCGAGAAGGAGGTCCGCACGTTCGACGCCCGCTGGCGCCCAGCCGCTGAACCAGACGACGCCCACAAGGAACGCGACACCGGCGGTCGCGAGGAGTCCGAGCCGGATGCTGGCACGCCAGCCGCGCGCGATGATCGCCGACGCCTGCCGGTAGTCGGCATGCGTGGCGCCGTCGGCGACGATGTTCGTCGTCGTCGCCGCGAACGCCAGATTCAAGGGCCCGAGCAGGGTCTGCGCGAGCCGGACTCCACCGATGAGGTCGTTCGCGCCTGAACCGGCGAGCACGAAGAGGGGCACCGAGACGATGAACTGCCCGACGACGAAGTCGAGCGTCTGCCAGGCAGCGGACGACCTGTAGCTGCGGTAGGGGTAGACCCCCACGCGCAGCGGGACCTGAGGGAGCACCACGGCAGCCGCGATCGCGCAAGACACCCCGATCGCGAGCATGAACGACAGCGGCGTGGCGGCGAGAACCGGCAGCGCCGTCGCCGAGACGAGCGCCACGCGCACCGCATCTCCGGCTGCCACGGCCCAGCGGCGGCTCGAGCCGATGGCGCGGAATCGGACCCAGTCGTAGAACACCGGAACGGCGCCGGCGACACCGATGATCGCAGCCTCGCCGGCAGCGACCCCGCCCGACGTGATCGCGATCGCCCCCACCGCGAGAGCAGACAGCGATGACACGATGAGCATGTACCGCGCGGGCACAAGGGAATGCGAGTCGATTCGCTGGAAGATCAGCGCAGGTTGGAGGAGCGCCGCCCGGGATCCTCCGACCGCGAGCGCACTGGCCAGCGTGATGATCGAGAACGAGGTGAACGCCGCGGGATCCATGCGGACCGCGGCGATCAGCAGAGGCAGCGCCCCCGCGGCGCTCGAGAGGATCTGCGCGACCGTCAGCGGACGGGGGAGCCTCGGACGGGCACTCATCTCGCCGCCGCTCGAACCGCGGCTTCGAGATTGGCGCCGACGGCCTCGACACTGAACCGGTGCGGGGGCGCGGCAGCGATCGACAGTTGCTCTGCGAGGTGCGCGTCGTGCCGCAGGAAGGTGGCGAGGGCATCGGCAAGCGCTTGCGAGTCGACGGGATCGACGGCGACGGCGGCGGCCCCTGACTCGATGATCTCCTCGGCCGCCCCGTCCCGCGCCGACAGCACGACGGGACGCCGCGCGTTGACGGCCTCGAAGCCCGCGAGCGAGCGGTAGTCGCCCTGCGTCGGACAGATCACGACATGCGCGCGAGCATAGTCCGCAGCCACCTCGTCGTGCGGCCTCCGACCGTGGAAGCGCACCCTCGCTACCAGCCCCAGTTCGACGACCTGCCGCTCGAGCGCCGCGCGCTCAGGTCCGTCCCCGACGACATCCAGTGTCCACTCCCGTACGTGCTCGGGGAGGACGGCGAGGGCGGCGAGCAGGAGGTGAAGCCCCTTCCTGCGCTGAAGGCTGTTCAGGAACAGGAAGCGCACCGGGCCGCCGTCGTCGAAGGCCGGCGGCGGATCCTCCGCCGGCTGGGACGTGAGGTACGGCCCGACGCGCAGTCGCCCGGCCCGGATGCCGAGACGCTCCCGCGCGTACCGCGCGGTCCGCTCATTGCTCACCAGCACGATGTGCGACCGACGCGCGAAGATCCGCTTCACCGTGGTCGCGAGTCGGCCCTCCGCGCCGCCGCGGAACGACGGCTCGGACTCGATCAGCTGCACCACACGCCGTCGCCGGAGGTGCGCCGCGGCGGCCGAGACCAATGCCGTGGGAGTGAACTCGACGACGATGACGACATCGGTCGGACGCCGCAGCATCCGCCAGACCGCTCGGGGCGTCGGCACGCGGAGGTTGCCCGTATACGTGAACTCCCCCACCCGGCGGTCGCGTCCGCGCACCCAGAAGCGCAGGTCCGGGGCGAGCGGGAGCTCCGGGTATCGCTCGAGCGGATAGCCCTCTCTCACCAGGACGGCGGCCTCCGGAAACCTTCGGGCGAACTGCCCGAGGACCTCACGGAAGTAGGCCAGATCGTCGCCGAACCCGAAGGCGCCGCTCACCCACACCGCTCGCAGTCGATCGGACCCTGTCACCCGGCCCTCCCTCGACGGTGTGATCGACCGCGACAGCAGTGAGCGGTCCGCGAGGTGCGTGCGAGTGATCATATCCGCTGACCCGCGGAAATCACGCGTGGCTAGGATGTCGCCCATGGGGGGACGACGCAGTCTTGCCGGTTTCACGGGCGCCGGCTACGACAAAGGGCGCGGCATCGCCTGGCAGGCGGCATGGCAGCTCGCCTCCAGCCTTCTCGTGATGCCCTGGTTCGTGCCGCCCAAGGTCCGCGTCACCGTGCTGAGAGCGTTCGGCGCCAGGATCGGCCAGGGTGTGAACCTCCGTTCCGGCGTTCGCGTCCACTGGCCGTGGAAGCTCACGATCGGCGACGACTCATGGATCGGCGAACGCGTGTGGATCCTCAATCTCGAGCCGGTGACGATCGGCAGTGACGTCTGCGTCTCACAGGGCGTCTTCCTCTGCACCGGGAGCCACGACCGACGCTCGCCGACGTTCGAGTTCGACAACGCGCCGATCACGATCGACGACGGAGCGTGGATCGCGGCGCGGGCGACGGTCCTGCGCGGCGTGAGGGTGGGCCGGGATGCGCTCGTCGGCGCCACGGCGCTGGTCACCTCGGACGTGCAGCCGGGATCCATCGTCCTCGCCCCGCGCGCATCCGTCCGCGACCCGGTGGAGCCGACCGCGTGAAGATCCTCGGAGTGGTCACGCTGCTGAGCCCGTCGGGCGAGTACGGCGGACCGACCCGGGTCGCGGTCAATCAGCTCCGCGCACTCCAGGACCGCGGGCACCAGGTGGTGCTCGCCGGGACGCACCGGGGGTTCGAGGGGAACGTGCCGACCGAGATCGAAGGCGTGCCGGCCAGGCTCTTCCCGGCCCGGACCCTCCTGCCCCGGACCGGGTTCGCCGGGCTCGGCTCCCCCGAGCTGTGGAGAGCCGTCCACCGCCACGCCCGGGAGTTCGACGTCGTCCACGTGCACGCGGCGCGCGACCTGGTGACGCTTCCTTCGGCGCTCATCGCGCTCCGACGCGCGGTGCCCGTCGTCGTGCAGACGCACGGCATGATCGACGAGACGAGCCATCCGCTCGCCGTTCCCCTCGATCTGGCGCTGACCCGGCCCGTGCTGCGCGGAGCGCGGATCGTCACCTACCTGACCTCGCGCGAGCGCGCGTCGCTGGACGTCGTCTCCCGCGGTGAGGCTCGACTGGAAGAGCTGCCCAACGGGGTCCCGCTGGAAGCGGCGGCAGCAGCAGCCGGTCCGACGAGGGTGCTCTACCTTGCTCGTCTCGCGCCCCGCAAGCACCCGGTCGCGTTCGTCGCGGCCGCGGCGCGCGTCGCTGCCGACTTCCCCGACGCCGCCTTCGCGCTCGTCGGACCGGATGAGGGCGAGGGTGCATCGGTGCTGAGGGCGATCGCCTCCTCCGGAGCGGCCGATCGCATCACGTGGGAGGGTCCTGTCCGCATGAGCGGGGCGGCCGCGCGGATGCGGCAGGCCACGCTGTATGTGCTGCCGAGTGTCGACGAGCCCTACCCGATGTCCGTGCTGGAGGCGATGTCGGTGGGGCTGCCCGTCGTCGTCACCGACAGCTGCGGACTGGCTCCGTTCGTCGGTGAGCACGACGCGGGCATCGTGACGGACCACACGGTCGAGAGCCTCGCCGATGCGCTGCGCACCCTGGTCGCGGATCCGGAGCGCGCCGCAGCGATGGGCGCGCGCGGTCGGGATGCGGTGCGCGCGGAGCGCAGCATGGCCGTCATCGCCGAGCGTCTCGAGCACTTCTACCGGTAGCAGCGGCTGCTCATGCCGGGGCCTCTGGCGCCCGCTGAATCGGTGCGTGGATCGATTCGGCGGCGGTCGCATCGGGCGTGGGCTGTGGCGGCGGGCCCGGGTCGGGACCCGCCTCCGCCCGTCCCCGGCCGCCGACGACGAGCAAGATGCAGAGGACGGTGAGGAACAGCGCCCCGGTGGCCTGCAGCAGCGATCCGCGCAAGAGGATCGTCATGAAGACGGGGAAGATGGCACCGACGATGGCCCAGACCCCGCCGACTCGCAGGGCGGGAACGATCCGGCTGTCCATCGCACGAAGCAGCAGTCCGAGGAGCAGGAAGCCGACCACGACGGCGATGATGCCGCCGTTCACCAGCGCCTCGGCCCACGTCGGCGCTGACAGATTGTCGAAGGTGTATCCCCGGTACTCGGCCAGGAGGATGCCGGTGTCGGTGGGCTTGTTCGGCCAGAGGGCTCGAGGAACCCAGAAGAGGACGCTGCCGGCGAACTGGTTCATCGGTGCGACGAGACCGTCCACCCAGTAGGACAGCGCATTGGCGACCTGCCAGAACGCGTCGTAGTCCGGATTGGACAGGTACTCGTCGAAGAAGCCCGACCGGGTGCCCGTCGCCGCACCCACGCGGCGGAATGCGTCGGCGATCGGGAAGACGAACAGGAATCCGGCGATCGCCGCGAGCATCGTGATCCGCGCCCGTCGGCGCGTCCGCACGGCGCCGGCGTAGACCGCCAGAGCGAACACGACGGTCCCGAAGGAATACCTCGCACTCGTGATCGGATTGACGATGAGGAGGAGGACCACCGCACCCGTCACGGCTCCGGCCAGCGCCAGCCGACGACTCTGGGCACTGCTCGCGGTGCGGCGCAGCTGGGCCATCGCGCCGACCGCGACCAGCATCGGGTAGATGCCACTCGCGTAGATGATGCTTCGGACCGCGGGGTCCGGCCACGCGGCGGCACGCGCCGCGGCCGCCGCATCCCGGCTTCCGAGCAGCGCGATCGCACCGAGCTTCCACAGGACGTAGCCGCTCAGGGCGAGGGAGACGACGAAGAGCGCGACGGTGCGCCAGCTGCTGACCGGACGCACGACGAGTGGCCGCCCCGCCGTCCGACGACGACCCTCTCGCAGCATGAACAGCAGGCGTCCCACCTCGTAGCAGAACACGCCGAGCACGACCACCCCCGCCGTCGGCATGTCGAGTCCGGTGTCGACTCCGGGCGTCGTCGTCGACGTGAGGCCGGACAGGATCTGGGCGGTCGGTGCCATGCCCATGAAGATGTAGACGAACAGCCAGAAGAAGAAGTCGAACAGCCTCGGCGTTCCGCGCACCCAGAGCAGCGAGAGGCGGATGCCGGCCCAGACCAGGAGCACGAGAGTGACGACCCAGGCGTCACTGCGTGGCAGATCCGCGACATCGGCGATCAGGAATGCCGGGACCCCGACCGACAGGACCGCCAGGGATGTGACGAGGAAGAGGACGCGCAACCCTCGTCGCAGCTCGTCGTCCCCCGCTGCATCGGGAGCGCGGTAGGCGACTCGCGCGCCGTGGGATCCGTCGCGGCGCGGCCCGGATTGCGACAGCTGATCGGTTCGCGTCATCGGCGCCGTCCACGAGGATTTCGGAAGTGCTGAGCGCTCAGTCCGAGAGATATAGCATTATAAGGGGATTGGGGAGAATTTCGGTTCGTTCTGCCCCTCGGCGTGATCGGACGAGGGTATGGAAACCAGAAGTCTGCTGCGGCTCATCCGCCATCACTGGGCGGTGGTCGTATCGTGCATCCTGCTCGGCGTGCTCGCAGGTTGGCTGCTCGTCGTGTCCACTCCCCGCGAGTACACCGCGAGCGCGGACGTGTTCGTCACCGTCACCGGCGGGGCGAGCACCGGAGAGCTCGCGCAATCGTCGAACTTCTCGCAGCTGCAGGCTCGGAATTTCAGTGCGATCGCAACCCGCGAGGTGGTGCTCGCCCCCGTCATCGAATCCCTCGACCTCGACGTGACGATCTCGCAGCTGCGCCGGCAGGTATCCACGTCGGTGCCCCTCAACACGAGTGTCATCACCATCTCGGCGACGGACGAATCGCCCGCCCGGGCGGCCGCCATCGCCAACTCGGTGTCGAAGTTCCTCGCGGAGGTCGTTCCCTCACTCACGCCGCGTGTGGACGGCCAGTCGCCCGTCCGGCTGCAGGTGATCGAATCGGCGAAGCCTCCGACGGCGCCGTCGTCGCCCAATGTCCCCCTCCTGCTGCTCACGGGCCTCCTCGCCGGCCTCGTCGCCGCGACGGTCTTCGTCGTGCTCCGGGGCGTCGTCGATGCCCGCGTCCGCGACAAGGAGCAGGTCACGGAGATCACCGGGCTGCCGGTGCTGGGGGTCGTCTCGTTCGACCGCCGCGCGCAGAGGGATCCCATCGCCGTCGTCAAGGCCGGCTCCCGGCGCGGCGAGGAGTATCGGCAGCTGCGCGCCAATCTTCGATTCCTCCAGCCCGGGGAAGTCCACAAGGTCTTCTCGATCACGTCGTCCCGCCCGGGCGAGGGCAAGAGCGCGACAGCGGCCAACATCGCCGCCGCGCTGGCCGCGTCGGGTCTCGCGGTCTGCCTCGTGGAAGCCGACCTGCGCCGACCGACGCTGGGCGGCCTGCTCGATCTCCCGGAGTACTCCGGGTTCACCGACGTGCTCACCGGGGACATCGCGCTGGAGGACGCGATCGTGAGCTGGGGCCCTGACGACCTCAAGGTCCTCCTCGCCGGCTCGCGGCCGCCCAACCCGAGCGAACTGCTCGAGTCGACCGCGGCGAGCGCGGCACTCCAGCGGATACGCGAACGCTTCGATGTGACCATCATCGACTGCCCGCCCATCAATCCCGTGCCGGACGGTGCAGTGGTGGCGCGATTGCTCGGTGGCGTCATCATGGTCATCGGTGCCCGCGTGCTTCGCGTGCGTGAACTGCGTCGGGCGCTGGACCGTTTGGCCTCCCTGGGGACGTCGGTCGAGGGGGCGGTGTTCAACATGTCCCGATCGCGAGAGGATCGCCGCTACGACTACGCGCCGGCGAAGGCGCCGGCGCGCCCGACCGAGGACGACGTCGCGGACGCACGGTCTGAGGCGGCGCCGGGTGCCGACGCCGCGGACGATGGCCCAGCCATCGGCACGACAGTCCCGCCGCATGAGTCGGGGGATCCGCATCCGGGCGAGCAAGAGCCCGCCGTCCCGCGCGGCCGGCCGGTGGACGAAGTGTCCGACCAGCGAGCGGGAAGGCGCCGCTCGGCGTCACCTGCCCACTTCCCCCCGCTCAGCGCGGTCGAGTCGCAGCGCGAGACCTGACGCCATGAGCGACGGCAACGGTTCGATCCTCTTCGTCTGCACGGGTAACGTGTGCCGGTCTCCGTACCTGGAGTGGGGGCTGCGAGCAGGGCTCGAGTCCGCGGGCGGTCCCGTCATCCGTCTGACGTCGGCGGGAGTCGCGCCCCTCCTCGGCCACCCCATGAGCAACTACTTGCTCGAGCGCCTCCAGAACAGAGGAATCGACGCGTCGGAGTTCCGGGCGCGGGCGCTGACGGAGGGGATGGTGGCACGGGCTGACGTCGTGCTCACCGCTTCGCGCGAGCATCGGGGACTCATCGTCCGGCAGATGCCGGCCGCGGCGACGCGGACGTTCACCGTCCTGCAGTTCGCACGTCTCCTGCGCGCCGATCCCGCATCGCCGGGCGTGGGTGCCGACCTGCCTGATCTGGTGACCCGCGCCCAGCAGGCGCGTGGCCTGGCGGGCGCCTCGACGGAGCATGACGACATCGAGGACCCGTGGAAGCATTCCCGCAGGGTCTATGCGCGGAGCGCGGAAAAGATGGACGAGGTGCTCGAGGAGATCCTCGAGCACCTCGTCTCGCGACGAACCGCCGGTATTACCAGCTGCTGACCGCGTAGTACTGCAGGTCCTGCACGTACGGCGTCGACACCACCTGGTACGGCGAGGTGACGGACTCCGCCGTCGCGCCCGACCGGACGATCTTCGCCGACACGCTTCCCAGCTTCAGCGGCACCGTGTAGGCGGAGACTCCCGCAGGCGCCGAGAAGCTCGTGGTCGTGCCGCCGACGGTGATCTGCACTGTCGCTGCGGACGGCAGCCACACGAGCGCCTCGACCGTGTCGCGAGCAGGCGTCGAGGTGCCGTCGAGGGCGGGGGCGCCCATCAGCGACTGGGAGTACGACGGCTTCGCATCCACGAACTGCGTGCGGTGGGTGAGCACGATGGCATCCGAGGTGATCGCCGGCTGCGAGCCGGTGTGGAACCACGAGGTGTAGTACCGCGTCAGATCCAGGAAAGCGGAGCCGTGGTCCTGGGACGGCGCGATCTGAGTCGACTCGCTGTAGTCGTTCCAGGTCACGAGCTGGACGTAGTCGGCCTTCTGGGAGATCGCCCTGTTCCACTGCGCCCGCACGGAGGCGGTGTTGTTCGCCTCAGCCCACGACTGCGAATTGAAGCGGACGTCCTGCACCGCGACCGGCGCCATCCACGTCTTGCCGAGGGCGTGGGCGCGTGCCACGTTGTCCGGGCTGTTCAGCGTCGTGCGCTCCGTGCGCGTTCCCCAGTTGCCGAAGCCGTCCGCGATGGGAGCGTAGGCCTTGAAGTTGGCGTCGCTCGCGTTGTTGAACACGGCCTGGAACGTGATGGGGAGCCCGTACTTGGTCTCGAGCAGGTTGATGACCTGGGTCCACCACGAGACCGATGCGCCTTCCGCCTTGAAGCTGGACAGGACGTATTCGCCGTCCTCCTTGTAGGCGGAGCCCGACTTGTAGAGCTGGCTGAGCAGTGAGGCGGCCGTGTCGGGAGTGTTGGAGGAGAAGCTGGAGGAACCGTCGACCATGGGCACGACGGCGAACCCGCCGACCTGCGCGGCTGCCTTCATCAGGTTGACGGAGGCGTCCCAGTTCTGGCCGCTCGCGCTCATGAGGTTGAGCGTGAAGCCGTCGATGCCCGCGGACTTGGCCTGCCGGACCTCGGTGGCGAAGTTGTCCACCCGCCAGGTCGTCGAGGTCGACACTCCGGGTGAGATCGGTCGGTCGCGCAGAAGGCCGCCGACGGATGCGAACTTGCCGCCCTCACCATCCGGGCTGAGGTAGTTGCGGGTGTAGTAGTCGGTCGACTCGGTCTTGTTGTCGATCGACAGCGGATACGGCACGAAGTAGTGCGCGAAGACGAGCGGGCCGTCGGCAGGGGTCTCCGCAGGAGTCGTCGGAGCTGGCGCCGGCGTGGGCGTCGTGGACACCGGCGCCGTGCTCACCTCGATGCGGGGTACGTCGGTGTTGAAGCGCTCCATCCGAAGCTGAATGTACCGCTGGCTGTAGTTCAGTGCCAGGGCGAAGTCACCTGTGGTGGCGACGGAGCGGACGTCGAGCGGGATGCGGAGCGTCTGACCCTTCACCGCGGTCGCGCTGGGCTGCGAAACCGCGGACCCTGTCGTGCCCGGCTGGTTGTCGTGGGTCAGCGAGGTGGACTTCCACGAGGCGGAAGTGGGGTACGCGACGAGTCCGGGCGCGGTGGCCGTGGTGCTGTTGACCTTGACCACGAGCGTCGCGGCCGTCACCTGGCGTCCGGCGAGCGCGTCGCCGTCGAACTTGAGGTAGGTGCGGTCGGAGGTCGCGGTCGCGCTCAGCAGACCGGACTGCGGCACGGTCGGCTGACGTGTCGTCGTCCAGGCCGTATCGGTGGCGGAGAGGACGACCTCATCCGCAGCGCTGGCGCGGTCCGCGCCTGTGGTGACCGGGATGATGGCGCCCGCCACCACCGCGGCGATGATGAAGGCACCCAGTGCCTTCGTACGGCGCGCGAGGCCGTGGGTCTCGCCCGTTGCGGGCTGGTTTCTAAGGCGGTGACGTGGGGATATTCGGAGGTTTTGAGTAACGGGAGATGTCACGGGTGACTCTTGTCCTTCGTAGTTGATCGGGGCGGGCTGCGCTACGACCCCCATCGCGGCGCGATCCCCCAGACGAATACGTCACGTTAGCCGCGGGGCGCGTGCCGCTCCTAATCGAGAGCGCGTATATTAGGTGATTCTCAGAAACCGGCGCGACGGCGACACGGCCATTGCCGCGAGATCGTTACCGATTTTCGGTAGGATCTCCTCGTCGGCCGGTACCCGAAACCAGGCCGGGTCTGTCTGCGGGGACGGCCATGCGAATGCTCGGTAGAGACGTGGGCGGCATGCCGCTGTGGGCGCTCACGCTCGTGATCGTCGCAGTCGTCGCCATCGCCGCTTTCTTGAGCAGTGGAGGCGCTGCGCGCGGCAAGATCCCTCAGTACACGCCCCCTGGCGATGCCGCCGCGCCGACAATCCCCGCGCCTATGCCGCTGGCCGTCTTCATCGGCGACTCCTACACGCAAGGAGCGGGAGGCGGCGGGGTTCGGTGGCCGACCCTGGTCGGGGAAGCGCACGGATGGGACGTCGACAACCTCGGCCTGGGCGGAACGGGCTACATCAGAACCTCCGACGCGAACAGCTGCGGGCGCGCGTACTGCGGGAGCTACGGCCAGACGATCGAGGAGATCATCGGCTCGCCGACGTACATCGTCGTCTCCGGAGGACGCAACGACGTCGGCCTCCCGACGGCCGATGTCGCCGCTGCCGCCGACGCGCTGTTCGGCGAGCTCCGCGATCGTTACCCCGACGCCATGATCTTCGTGATGGCTCCCTGGTTCGACGACGATCCGCCGCCACCCTCCGCGGGCGAGTTCGCCCAGGCGATCCAAGCGGCGGCGCTCGAGAATCAGCTCGTCTATCTCGACTCCGGCCAGCCGCTGTTCGGCAGGGCCGACCTCCTCTCCGAGGACGGCGTCCACCCCAACGCGGCGGGCTATCAGGCGCTCGCGGCAGCGGTCACGGCGGTCCTTGATCCTCAACTCGCGCCATAGGCCGGCGATCCCGAACCACGCCGCGGCACCGCACCGACAGGCGCGGCCCTGTCGGTGCGATCAGGTCTGCTGTAGGGTTCGGCGTACAGACCGGGTGTGTGGGACACCTTGGGATTCACATGGGGGAATCATGGCTGTACGCATCGGCTATGCCGCCGGGGCATTCGACCTCTTTCACGTCGGACACCTCAACATCCTTCGACATGCCAAGGAGAACTGCGACTTCCTCATCGCGGGTGTCGTGAGCGACGAGATGCTCCGGCTCGTGAAGAAGGTCGATCCGATCATCCCGACCGCCGAGCGCGTCGAGATCGTCCGGAGCATCACGTACGTCGACAGCGTCCACATCGAGACTGTGCCCGACAAGCTCGAGACGTGGCGACAGCTGCACTTCACCCACTTCTTCAAGGGCGACGACTGGCGCGGCACCGAGAAGGGCGCTCAGTTGGAACGGGAGTTCGCCGAGGTGGGCGTCGAGGTCGTCTATTTCCCCTATACGGTGCACACGTCGAGCACCGCGCTGCGTCACGCCCTCGAGATCATGTCCGCATCGCTCGCCCATGACGAGATGCTCCCCGGTGGGCTCGCCGTCTCGCATGGCTGAGCATCGGGCATGACCGGCGACGGGAGCCGCGGCATCCGCTCTCCTACAGCTCGCCGGGCTGCATGACCTCCTGGTCGATCTCCTCGACGAGACGGCGCGCACGCGATGGCTCGACACCGGGCTTGCGCGGCGCGTAGACGACGAGCGAGTGGAACAGGAAGCGCACGAAGAACGCCAGCACGAGGGTGATCGCCGTCGCCACGACGGCGGAGATGTGGCCGGTCGACACCATGACCGCCACGATCGGGATGCGCACCAGCGCCTCGGCGTTGTTGAACGTGAAGGACTTGGCGAACCGCAGCCACACGCCCGCCGCGTTGTCGCGCATGTCGTCGAAGACGAAGCGCTCCTGCAGCAGGAAGTTGCCGACGATCGTCACCTCGGCGGCGACGATGGCGGCGACGATGTAGTCGACGCCCAGCTGGGTGAGCGCCCATACGATCGCCACGTTCGCGATCGCGCCGAGGCCGCCGATCACCGCGAACAGCGACATCTTGCCGAAGCGCAGGGCGGTCAGCTGAGTGAGGAAGTGCAGTCCCTGCCGCATCGACGCCTTCGACTCGCCGGCGTGACGATCGGCGAAGTCGAAAGGCACCTCGGCGATGCGCATCGGACGACGCGCGAGGATCTCGAGCAGGATCTTGAACCCGCGCGGCCGCAGGAGCGCCTGATCGACGCTGCGGCGGTCGATGAGGAAGAAACCGGTCATGGGGTCGGTGACATCGCGCAGCCGGATCGGGAACATCGCGCGGGTCACCGCCGTCGACGACTTCGACACCATCACGCGCGTGCGATCGGCGAGGCCGTGCGCGGTGCCGCCGCCGGCGTAGCGCGAGGCGATCACCACGTCCACGTCGCCGTGCGAGAACCGTCGCCACAGCTCGGGGATCTTCTCCGGCGGATGCTGCAGATCGCCGTCGATGACCAGGCAGGCGTCGGATGCCGCCGCCGCGAACCCCTCGAGCACCGCACCGCCGAGCCCGCCGACCGCATTGTCGCGATGGATCATGCGCACCGGCAGCGGGGCGTCGGCGGCCACAGCGCGGATCACGTCGGGGGTGGCATCCGTGCTGTCATCCACGAAGACGATCTCGGCGTCGATGCCACCCGGCACCGTGTCGAGCGCGGCGGCGACACGGCGAACGAGCTCCGCCACGTTGGGAGCCTCGTTGTACGTCGGGACGATGATCGACAGCTGCATTGCCGCATATCTTCCCATGCAGCGCTGAACGGGAAGCAAACGGGTGGGGGAAGATCGCCCGTTGCCGACGTTGTGCACGCGCATCCGGGGCGGTCGTGGGCACCGGCCGGCGTCCGGCGCCTGCTCAGGATCCCCGGGTGAGAATGGAAGGATGACCTCCCCCTCGACCATCACCATGTTCGGCGCGGATTGGTGCCGAGACTGCATCCGCACCAAGAAGCAGCTCGACGAGCTCGGCATCTCGTACACCTACGTGGACCTCGTCGCCGACCCCGCCGCAGCGGACGTGGCGCGCGACATCTCGGGCCGCACCAACATCCCCGTCGTCGTCTATCCCGACGCCTCGCACCACGTCGAGCCGTCGAACGCCGACGTCGAGACGAAGCTGCGCGAGCTCTCCCTCATCTGACGCCGGTCGCGGCGCGGGCAGCCCCTGACGCCGCGGCATCCGTCGTCATTAGGCTGAGGCCGTGAGCGTCGAACGCAATACCCGAGCGATCGAGGGAACGGTCGTCACCGATTTCCAGGACCGCATGAGCTACGGCGGGTACCTCGATCTGCCCACCCTGCTGTCGGCCCAGCGTCCGCTCAGCGATCCCGAGCATCACGACGAGCTGCTGTTCATCGTGCAGCACCAGACCACCGAGCTGTGGCTGAAGCTCGTGCTGCACGAGCTCGGCGCCGCCTGCCGGCTGCTGCGCGAGGACCAGCTGGCGCCCGCGCTGAAGTGCATCGCCCGCGTGAAGCACATCCAGAAGACGCTGACCGAGCAGTGGTCGGTGCTCGCGACCCTGACACCCGCCGAGTACGGGCAGTTCCGCGGCGTGCTCGGCAACGCCAGCGGCTTCCAGTCGGCGCAGTACCGCGCCGTCGAGTTCACGCTCGGGAACAAGAACGCCGCGATGCTGCGGGTGTTCGAGTCGGATGCCGCCGCGCATGAACTCATCCAGGCGGCGCTCGAGGCGCCGAGCCTGTACGACGAGTTCCTCGGGCTGCTCGCACGGTCGGGCTATCCGATCCCGGCGGCCGTGCTCGAGCGCGATGTGACGACGGCGTGGACCTACGCCCCGGAGCTCGTCCCCGTTCTCACCGAGATCTACCGCGACCCGCAGACGCATTGGGCCGCGTACGAGACGTGCGAGGAGCTCGTCGACCTGGAGGACAACTTCCAGCTCTGGCGCTTCCGGCACCTGAAGACGGTCGAGCGCATCATCGGCAACAAGACGGGCACCGGCGGGTCGAGCGGTGCGCCGTTCCTCCGGCGCGCGCTCGAGCTCACGTTCTTCCCCGAGCTGTACGCCGTGCGCACCGAGATCCCGGGCTGACGGATGTCGCACGCCGCAGAACCCCGATCGTCCGACCTCCCCGAGGACCCGTGGGCCTCGCCGTCGGCGTCAGACCCTGATCGTGTCGACCTCGGTCCGCTGGCGGTCGCCGTGCGCCGCTCCCTCAACGGCGACCACGCCGGTGAGGTCGGCACCATGCTGCCGCCGCTCGTCGAC
>NZ_DATCVK010000195.1:0-7548 GCF_036566905.1 Microbacterium sp.
CGCGCTCCGCACCGCGTGGCGGGAGGCGTCGCCCTGGGCCGAGCCTGTGCGGCGCTTCGTGTGGCGCGCCCAGAGGGCGGCGACGGCGAGGCCGGCGATGATGTCCCAGATGCCCCACCAGCCGGCCACGATCGCCATGCCGCCGAGGCCGCCGAAGAACGCGAACACGAGCCCGAGGCCGAGACCCGCGTTGCGGATGCCGACCTCGAACGTCATCGCCTTGCGCTCGCGGGTGCCGAGACCGCCGACCACGGCGGTCGTGTAGCCGATGGCCAGCGCCACGGCGTCGTGGATGGTGACGACGAGCACGATGATGCCGAGGAACGCCACGAAGTAGGTCCAGTTGCCCGCGAGCGCGGCCACGATGAAGCCGACGAGCGCGATCAGCGAGAACCACTTCACCCACGGCTGGACTCTGCCGGCAAAGACCGGGAACCGGTTGCGGATGAAGAGGCCGAGGGCGAACGGCACGCCGATGATGAGCAGGATGTCGCCGAGCATCGACCACGGATTGAGCTCGACCGCGACGAGCAGGTCGCGTGCCGTCGGGTGCAGCGAGCCCCAGAATGCGACGGAGAGAGGCAGCACGAAGATGTAGATGAGGTTCGACACCGCCGTCATCGACACCGACAGCGCCACGTTGCCGCCGGAGCGGTGCGTGAGCACCTGCGAGATGTTGCCCGGCGGGCAGCAGGCCACGAGGATCATGCCGAGCGCCATCGACGGTGTCACGGGCAGGATCAGAGTGAGCCCGAAGGTCACCGCCGGCAGCACGACGAGCTGAGCCAGGATCGCGATGACGAAGGGCTTGGGCTTGCGGGCGACGACCTTGAAGTCGTCGAGCGTCGTGTCGAGCGCGATGCCGAACATGATGAGCCCGAGCACCACGTTGAGGATGACGAGCGTCCCGGGATTGAAGCTGAGGAGGACGTCGTCCGGGTTCACGCCGTCACCTTCTTCTCGGCGGCGTGTGAACCGCCGCCCTGCGCACCTGCGCCCTGCGCGCCTGCGCCCTGCACGCCGGCGCTCTTGCGGACCAGGCGGCTCCGCCGCGACGGCCGGGAGGCGGCATCCGTCCTCAATGCCTGCGTGGCAGCGCGGACGGCGCCGCGGTAGGCGTCCTTGTTGACGTAGTACGACATGCGTTCGAGGCCGAGGTAGTGGTAGCCGCCGGTCAGGTCCGGCCACGGTTCGCTCGTGACCCTTCTGCGGAAGGCCGCGGCGCGGTGAGGGTGGCGCTCGAGCGCCGCGAGGTAGGCCGCGATGAGCTCCGCCTGCTCGTAGCGTCCCTGCCAGCCGATTCCCGACGCCTCGATCATGCCCATCACGTACAGCCCGTTGAACGACGGGGTGAACGCGTTGAGGAAGAGGCGCGGCGCCATGCCGCTCCAGGCGAGCGCGCTGCGATCGACGAACGGGTAGTCGAGCTTGTAGCCGGTCGCGAGGAGCACGGTGTCGTACTCGCCCGACGAACCGTCGCGGAAGTGGACGGTACGGCCGTCGAAGCGGTCGATGTCGGGCACGATGCGCAGGTCGCCCTGGCCGAGGTGGTTGAGGATGAGCGTGTTGACGATCGGGTGCGATTCGTAGATCTTGTAGTCGGGCTTGGGGAAGCCGAACCGCACCGGGTCGCCGGTGAAGGCGCGCAGCACCCGCGTGTCGACGAACTGCTTCAGGCGAGCGGGCAGAGGCCGCCCCTGGTTGAGCGTGTCGGACGGCTTGCCGAAGAGATACCGCGGCACGAAGTAGTAGCCGCGTCGCACGCTCATGTCGACGGATGCCGCGTGGTGCACGGCGTCGACGGCGATGTCGCAGCCGGAGTTGCCGGCGCCGATGATGAGCACGCGCTTGCCGGTCAGCTGGGTGGCGGACTTGTAGGCGCTGGTGTGCAGGAGCTCGCCGGTGAACTCGCCGCGGAACGCCGGGACGTTCGGCTCCGCGAGTGTGCCGTTGGCGAGGATCACCCCGTCGTAGCGCTGCTGCGTCGGCTCACCCGCGTCACCGGCGGTGCCGGTGGGGCCGGTGGCCCGCAGCATCCAGACCCCGTCTTCCGTGCGTTCGAGCGACGTGACCCTCGTGTCGAAGCGGAAGCGCTCGGTCAGCCCGAAGTGATCGGCGAAGTCCCGGAAGTAGGCGATCAGCTCACGGTGGCTCGGATAGTCCGCCGCGGTGCGCATGGGGAACTCGGCGAACTCCGTCGTGGTGCGCGACGAGATGAGGTGCGCCGAGTCGTACATGGTCGAGCGCGGATTCTCGATGTCCCACAGACCGCCGACACCACGTGACGCCTCGAAGCCGTCGAAGTCGATCCCGGCCTTCTGCAGGGCGCGGGCTGCCGACAGCCCCGATGGCCCGGCGCCGATGATGGCGTAGCGGTGGTCGCTCATTGGTCCTCACGTTCGTCGATGCGCACGTCCTCGTGCCGGCGTGACGATTCCGCCGACAGAACACTAAGCGTGAAGCAGCATCAACCGAAATCGGCGCGTGATCCCGGTGCTGCAGGCGAATCCGGCGACCGTCAGCCGTCGGCGGCCGTCACATGAACACTGCCAGGATGCCGCGCACCAGCACCACCGTCGCTCCGGCCCAGGCGAGCGCGAGCATGGCCGCGCGGGCGATCCGCGGTGAGACGTTGCGGGAGAGGATCGTGCCGATCGCGATGCCGGCGATGGTCGCGATGACCAGCGTGCCGACATCCTCGACCGGGGAGACGGGAAGCCCCCGCAGCGCCACCGAGACGACGCCGAACACGGCGAAGATCAGCTGGGTGCTGGCCGCGAAGCTGCGCTGCGGCCAGCGGTCGCCCACCGCGTAGGCGGCCAGCGGTGGACCGGATAGGCCGCTCGCGACGTGCATGAAGCCGGCGGCGGAACCCGAGAAGACGGCACCCATGCGCCCGCTCAGCGATGCGGAGAGCGCGGAGATGCGCCCCGCCAGCAGCGCGAGATAAGCCATCGCGGCGATGAGCAGCAGCAGGGCAGCGTCCGGGAGGAGACGCACGAGCAGGGCGCCGAACGGCGCGGCCACGATTCCGGGCCAGATGAGCCACCACGAACGCGCCCAGTCGATCTGGCGCCACACCAGCGGGATCGCGGTCAGCGACGCGACGAGCGCCAGCAGCACGCCGAGGGTGACGCCCTCCACCGGTCCGTAGAGGAGGACGATGGGGCCCACGAGCACCAGGACGAAGCCGAGGCCGGTGATGCGCTGGATGACCGCAGCGACGAAGGCCGCGATCGCCGCGAGGATGACGGTCACGGGATTCCAGTCTAGGCGGCGGCACCCGGTGGCCCGGCCGCGTCTCGCCGTCCGCCGTCCCGTCGGCGCCGTCCGCCGGCCCGCCGGGCGACGCCGCCCGTTCGGTCAGCGACCGGCGGTGGCGAGGGCGAAGGGCCCCACAAGCTCGGTGAGCTGGTCGCGCATGTCCTCGTCCGAGATGGTCGGGGTGCCGTCGCCCGGCTGCGGGCCGTAATCGCCGAAGGAGGCGTGGCTCGCGCCCTCGATCTCGTGCATCTCCGCGTCACCGGGAAGGAGGGGTCGCGCATCGGCGATCTTCTCCGGTGTCGACAGCCCGTCCTCGCTGCCTGCCACGCTGATCACCGGCAGGCCGGACGCCGACAGGTCGTTCGCGCAGTAGGAGCCGAAGAGGGCGAGGCCGTCGGCATCCGTCGCCAGCTGGCAGGCCCGCACGCCGCCGAGCGAGTGGCCACCGACGAGCCAGGTGTCGATGCCGGGCGCGAGGTCGGTGAAGGCCGACAGCGGCCGCAGGTCGAAGAACGCGAGGTTCAGCCAGGGCTTCGTGATGACCACCGTGACGCCGTCGTCCGCGACGAGACCCGAGAGCTTGTCGGCATACGCCCAGGGGTCGACCTTCGCGCCGGGCACGTAGACCAGGCCGACGTCGGCCGACTCGCCCGCGGGCGAGAGCACGATGCCCGCGTCGGTGTCGGTGATCTCGATGGCGGTGTTCGACCGCACGTCGGCGAGGGGCTCCGGCTCGGCTGCCATGACGCCGACCTGGCTCCAGATCACGATGCCGACGATGCCGAGCACAATGACGGCCGCCAGCGAGCCGAGGATCCACCACAGGACGCGCAGGCCCCGCCGACGAGGCCTAGGCGTCGGTGAGGCCGCTGCGCCCGATCCACTCTCGGCGTGGGGTGCGGGCTCGGCGGACGGGGCGCTCGGGGTCACCGGTCGAGCGTAGACCGACGAGAGCGATTCAACCTGCGAGCTCGGTCAGCCCGCGAGCTCGGCCTGGCGTGCCGCGACGACCGCCTCGACCTTCGGGAACAGCGGATGATGCGGCTCGAGGCCCGTGACGGATGCCGTGAAGGCGGCGGCATCCTGCTCCCGCAGCATCCGCTGCAGGTCCACCGACTGGGCGTCCTCGGTGTCGTCGAAGGCCAGCGCCGCACCCATCGCGGCGACCAGCGCATCGACGGCGAGACCGCGCTCGGCGGCTTCGGCGGCGGGTCCGACGAACCGCTCGTGCCGCGACAGCTTGCGCAGCGGCTGGCGGCCCACGCGCCACACGGTGTCGGGGAGGGCGGTGTTGCGGAAGCGGCTCAGGATCGTGGCGCGATACGCCGCCAGGGACTCGGCATCCAGTCCGTGCTTGGCCTCGAGAAGTGCCGAGGTCTCTTCGAGCGCCGCCTCCACCCGTGCCGCCAGGGCCGGATCGGCGAGCGCCTGCGCGATGCCTTCGACCCCCGCCTGGGCGCCGAAGTACGCCGTCGCGGCGTGCCCGGTGTTGACGGTGAAGAGCTTGCGCTCGATGTACGGCTCGAGGTCGTCCACGAAGTGGGCGCCGGGGATGCGGGGAGGGTCGTCGCCGAACGGCGGCCGCTCGATCGCCCACTCGAAGAACGGCTCGACGGTCACGTCCACGCCGCCGCCCTCGGGCTGACCGGGCACGATGCGGTCGACGGCGGTGTTCGCGAACACGGCGCGCGAGGCGAGTGCGTCCCAGGCATCGCCGGCGAGCGCCTTGATCTCGTCGCGGAGCAGGTCGGTGGCGTTGATCGCGTTCTCGCACGCCATGATCTGCAGCGGCGGACTGGACGGATCGCGGAGCGCCAGCCCCCCGACGATGTGCGGCGCCACGAACTTCAGGATCGTCGGTCCGACAGCGGTCGTGACGACGTTGGCGCCGGCGATCTCCTCCACGACGAGCTCAGGATGCTCGGCGCTGTTGATCGCCCGGAAGCCGGTGACGACCGTGTCGCGGCCGCCTTCGCCCACCTCGTGCACCGTGTAGCGGGACGCGTGGTTGATCGCGTCGACGAGCGGTGCCGCGACATCCGAGAACACGAGCTCGTACCCGCCCTCGTGCAGGAGAAGCCCGACGAAGCCGCGGCCTATGTTGCCGGCGCCGAAGTGGACGGCCTTCATCAGACGCCCACCGCAGACACCAGGCCGAACAGCTCTTCGGGCGTCTGCGCCTGCTTGAGGCGGGCGACGTCGTCTTCGTCGGAGAAGAGGATGGCGATCTGGGAGAGGATCTCGAGGTGCTCGTCGCCCTTTCCGGCGATGCCGACCACGAACGTCACCGGGTTGCCGTCCCAGTCGACGCCGCCGTCGTAGCGCACGACCGACAGCGCGGATTCGAGGATCTCGCCCTTCGTCTCGTTCGTCCCGTGGGGGATCGCCAGCTCGTTGCCCATGTATGTCGACACGGTCTGCTCGCGCTGCAGCATGGCGTCGTAGTACGCGCCGGTGACCGCGCCGGCGGCCTGCAGGATGTCGGCGGCCTCCTTCATCGCCTCATTGCGCGTCGCGCTCCCGGAGTGGATGCGCACCTGGCCGATGCTCAGAACCTCACGTGCCATGTCTTCGCCTTTCGCCGTTGTCTCGTCTGTCGTCGTCACTCGTCTTGCCCGGTGGACGGATGCCGCCCCCGGCGTTCACGCCGGCCGCGGCGTGCGCGACCGGAGCGAGGGCGATGGGGCCGGGGGCATGAAGCGCCCGCCCGGCCCCACCGCGGTCTCAGCTACGCCCCATCCTCGTGCTGCGAGCGCACCAGGTCCACGACCTCGTCGTATCGCGGCGAGTTCATGAAGTTGTCCACCGAGACGTGCACGGAGTTCGGCGTCTTCTGCCGCGCCCGGTCGGTGAGCTGGTTCTGCGTGATGACCAGGTCGGCCGAGGCATCCAGCGCGGCGATCGCCTTGTTGACGACTGTGACGTCTTCGATGCCCGCCTTCTTGATCTTGTTGCGGAGCACGCTCGCGCCCATGGCGGACGAGCCCATGCCGGCGTCGCACGCGAACACGATGTTCTTGATCTCGCGCTCGGTCATCGTCGCCGGCTCGATGCCCCCGTCCGCTCCGGTGGCGGCGCCGCCCCGCAGGCCCGCGAGTGCGTCGGACGACTTGCCCTTCGCGGCCTCGGTCTGCGTGATCGCCGCGCCGAAGGCGTCGTCGGTCGCCGCCATCGCCGCCAGGTCGCGCTTGCGCGAGGCCCGGAGGATGAGTGCGGCGATCAGGAACGTGACACCGGCCGACAGGACGACCGAGAGGATCACCGCGAAGTACGCCCCCTGCGCCGTCTGCGCGAGCACGGCGATGATGCTGCCGGGTGCGGCCGGCGCGCGCAGCGCACCGCCCAGCAGCATGTTGGTCGTGACACCGGTCATGCCTCCGCCAATGAGGGCGAGAATCAGGATCGGCTTCATCAGTGCGTACGGGAAGTACACCTCGTGGATGCCGCCGACGAACTGGATGAGCGCCGCTCCGGGAGCAGAGGCGCGAGCGGCGCCGATGCCGAAGAACGTGAACGCGAGCAGCAGTCCGAGGCCAGGCCCAGGGTTCGCCTCGAGCAGGAAGAGAATGGACGATCCCTGCTCGGTCGCCTGCTGGATACCGAGCGGCGTCAGCACACCGTGGTTGATGGCGTTGTTGAGGAAGAAGACCTTCGCCGGCTCGATGAGGATGCTCGTGAGCGGCAGCAGGTTCGCCTCGACCAGCCAGTTCACCGCGTTGCTGAGGATCTGCATGAGGCCGTTCACCAGCCAGGCGACGGGATAGAACCCGACGACGGCCATGACGAAGCCCCAGATGCCGGCCGAGAACATGTTGACGAGCATCTCGAAGCCCGCCCGGATCTTCCCTTCCCACAGGCTGTCGAGCCACTTCATCGAGTAGGCGGCGATCGGGGCCATGATCATCGCGCCGATGAACATGTGCACCTGGCCCAGCTGGTTGTCGGCGGGCAGGTCGGCGTTGATCTGCGCGATCAGCAGGTCGGAGCCGGCGATCGCACCCATGGTCGCGATCGATGCGACCACGCCGCCCCGGATGCCGTAGACGATGTTGCCACCCGTGTAGGCGATCAGGATCGGCAGCAGGTAGTGGATGAAGGGGCCGACTATGGTCACGAGGTCGGCGTTGGGAGTAAAGCCCTTCTCGATGAAGAACGCCGTGAAGATGCCCCACGCGATCAGAGCCGGGATGTTCGGCATGATCATGCCGGACAGGAACGTGCCGAAGCGCTGGACTCCGACCCGTGCCTTGCTCGTGCCCGATGCGGGCACAGACGCCGTTGTCA
>NZ_DATCVK010000196.1:0-17106 GCF_036566905.1 Microbacterium sp.
CGCGCATCCCGGCCACCCGCCGGCAGCCGCCGCTCGTCTTCGCGGTCACGCGCATGCTCGGTGCGCCCGAGGAGGACTTCGCGGCGTGGGCCGTGTGGCTGCGTGCGCACGCCGACCAGACCGTGGCCGAGGCGTCCGCGCGGCGCCTGCAGACCAACGAGCCGATGCGGTGTGCTGTCCTCCTCCCGGCGCTGGCCACGATCCCCGGGCCGATCGCGCTGCTGGAGGTCGGCGCGAGCGCCGGGCTCTGCCTGTACCCCGACCGCTACTCGTACCGCTACCGCAGCGGTGACGGCGTCGTGCCGCTGGATCCGGCCGACGGGCGCTCGACGGTGGTGCTGGAGTGCGAGGTCACCGGCGACCCGCCCCTGCGCATGCCGGAGGTGGTGTGGCGCGCCGGGATCGACCTCGATCCGCTGGACGCCGCCGACGCCGGCGACCGCCGCTTCCTCACGAGCCTGGTCTGGCCGGGGGAGGCCGGGCGTGCCGACCGCATCGCCGCCGCCCTCGACATCGCGGCGGCGGACCCGCCGCTGCTCAGCTCAGGTGACGCATCGGACCCCGACGTGCTGCACGCGGTGGCCGCGCTCGCGCCGGCCGGCGCGACGCTCGTGGTGACCACGCCCGGCGTGCTCCCGCACATCCCGCGTGCCGGGCGCGAACGCCTCGTCGAGGCCGTGCGGCGACTCGCCGCCGTGTGGATCACGATCGATCCGCCGGCCCTTCACGAGGAGTGGCGACCGGCCGTGGACCCCGACACCTGGGACGGCTTCGTCCTCGGCCGCGACGGCGAGGCGCTCGCCGCGGTGGATCCGCTCGGCTCGTTCGTGCACTGGCGCGCGTGGCGCACCGGTGAGACGGATGCCGCGGGCTAGCGTTGACGCGTGCCTCTGACCGACCGCGACCGCGCGATTCTCGACTTCGAGGTCGAATGGCGCCGGCACGCGGGAGCCAAGGAGGAGGCGATCCGGGCCGAGCTGGGGATCTCGCCGGCACGGTACTACCAGCTGCTCGGGCGGCTCATCGACACCACCGACGCGCAGGAGCACGATCCGATGCTCGTCAAGAGGCTGCGCAGGCTGCGTGAGGTCCGCCTCCACGAGCGCGCCGCCCGCGCCGCCGACGCGCGCTGAGCCGCGGTTCGAGGCGGACCGGCTGTCGCAGACGGAACGCCCGGCGTTCGCCGGGTAGCATCGACGGGTGCCGACCACCAGCTTCCCTCGGGATCGTTTCGACGATGTGCCCGAGACGGACCGCGTCGGCGCCCACCGGGCGGAGAACCCGCGCATGCGCGGCTGGGTCGTGCTGCTATGGGCGGCGCTGGCCACCGTCGTGCTCATCGTCATCGGGATCTTCGGCACGCTGCTGGTGTCCGGCCGCATCGAGCTCGCGCCGACGCCGACTCCCACCGTGGCGTCTGTCCCCGAGGTCACGCCGGTCGTCGACATGAACTACGACGTGATGATCCTCAACGCGACTCCCGAGCAGGGACTGGCCACGCAGATGAAGGACGTCGTCGTGGGCGCCGGATGGGCCGACGACAAGGTGACGGCGGGTGAAGCGGGCTCGCAGGACTTCCCGACGACCACCGTCTTCTACGTCGACCCGGCCGACGAAGCGGCCGCCGCCGGGCTCGCCGGCGTCATCGGCGGCGCGGAGATCGAGCAGAGCGAGGCCTACCCGGCCACCTCGCCCGACATCCCTCAGCTGACCGTCGTCATCGGCCTCGACCGCACCGCCGCCGGGCAGACGCCCGCACCCACGCCCTGATCGCCAGGCGTCGTGTTTCGCGCCGGTAAACACTTGTATTCCTGCGTGTCAACAAGTGACGAAACGCGACGAGGCCGAGTTTTCGCCTGCATACGATGAAGCCCTGCACCGCCGGCTACAGGAGATTCGCATGACCCAGGGCACCGTCAAATGGTTCAACGCCGAGAAGGGATTCGGCTTCATCACCGTCGCCGACGGCCAGGACGTCTTCGTCCACTACTCGAACATCGACATGTCGGGCTTCCGCGTGCTCGAAGAGGGTCAGACCGTGGAGTTCACGGTCGGCTCCGGTCAGAAGGGCCCCCAGGCGGAGTCGGTGCGCGTCGTCTGACCAGCCGACCCAGCGCCCGGCGCTGACCTGACCGAGGAGACGGGATGCCGCATGGCATCCCGTCTCCTCGTATGTCGGCATCCGTCACCGCGGCTTGCACTCGATAGGGTCGAGTGCCAGAATGATTTAGCACTCGTGTTTGTTGAGTGCTAATACCCAAAGCCAACGTTCCGGAGGGACGACACACACATGGCAAAGATCATCGCTTTCGACGAGGAGGCCCGCCGCGGCCTCGAGCGCGGCCTCAACATCCTGGCCGACGCCGTCAAGGTGACGCTCGGCCCGCGCGGTCGCAACGTCGTGCTTGAGAAGAAGTGGGGCGCACCCACGATCACGAACGACGGTGTCTCCATCGCCAAGGAGATCGAGCTGGACGACCCGTACGAGAAGATCGGTGCGGAGCTCGTCAAGGAGGTCGCCAAGAAGACCGACGACGTCGCCGGTGACGGCACGACCACCGCGACCGTCCTCGCCCAGGCGCTCGTGCGCGAGGGCCTGCGCAACGTCGCAGCCGGCGCCGACCCCATCTCGCTCAAGAAGGGCATCGAGAAGGCCGTCGCCGCCATCACCGCCGAGCTGCTCGAGTCCGCCAAGGAGGTCGAGTCCAAGGAGCAGATCGCTGCCACGGCTTCGATCTCGGCCGCTGACCCGGAGATCGGCGCGCTGATCGCCGAGGCCATCGACAAGGTGGGCAAGGAAGGCGTCGTCACCGTCGAGGAGTCGCAGACGTTCGGCACCGAGCTCGAGCTCACCGAGGGCATGCGCTTCGACAAGGGCTACATCAACCCCTACTTCGTCACGGACCCGGAGCGCCAGGAGGCCGTCTTCGAGGACCCGTACATCCTCATCGCGAACCAGAAGATCTCGAACATCAAGGACCTTCTGCCTGTCGTCGACAAGGTGATCCAGGACGGCAAGGAGCTCGTCATCATCGCCGAGGACGTCGAGGGTGAGGCTCTCGCGACCCTCGTGCTCAACAAGATCCGCGGCATCTTCAAGTCGGTCGCCGTCAAGGCCCCCGGCTTCGGCGACCGTCGCAAGGCGCAGCTGCAGGACATCGCGATCCTCACCGGCGGACAGGTCATCACCGAGGAGGTCGGTCTCAAGCTCGAGAACGCCACCCTCGACCTGCTCGGCCGTGCGCGCAAGGTCATCGTCACCAAGGACGAGACCACGATCATCGAGGGTGCCGGTGACCCCGCACAGCTCGAGGGTCGTGTCACGCAGATCCGTCGCGAGATCGAGAACACCGACAGCGACTACGACCGCGAGAAGCTCCAGGAGCGCCTCGCCAAGCTCGCAGGTGGCGTCGCCGTCATCAAGGCGGGCGCGGCCACCGAGGTCGAGCTCAAGGAGCGCAAGCACCGCATCGAGGACGCCGTTCGCAACGCGAAGGCGGCCGTCGAGGAGGGCATCGTCCCCGGTGGTGGTGTCGCCCTCATCCAGTCCGGCCGGAAGGCGCTCGACGCGCTCGAGCTGACCGGTGACGAGGCGACCGGTGCCAACATCGTGCGTGTCGCGATCGAGGCCCCGCTGAAGCAGATCGCCCTCAACGCCGGTCTCGAGCCGGGTGTCGTCGCGAACAAGGTGTCGGAGCTTCCCGCGGGCCACGGCCTCAACGCCGCCACGGGCGAGTACGGTGACCTGTTCGCACAGGGCATCATCGACCCCGCCAAGGTGACCCGTTCGGCGCTGCAGAACGCTGCGTCGATCGCCGGCCTCTTCCTCACGACCGAGGCCGTCGTCGCCGACAAGCCGGAGAAGGTCTCGGCTCCGGCCGGCGACCCGACCGGCGGCATGGACTTCTGATCCCGCCCCTCGCGTAAGCGTTCACAGAACGGCCCCTCCTCGCGGAGGGGCCGTTCTGTGTCTGCCGGGGATCAGCGGAACAGGCTCGTCGTCGCCAGCTCGGTGTCGGCATACTGCCGGCCGGCGGCCGCGAGCGACGCGTTGATGTTCGCGAGCGACTCCTCGACCTGCCGCTGGGTGGCGCGCCACTGCTCGACGACACCTGCGAAAGCCACCGAGGCCGAGCCGGTCCACGAGGACTGCAGCTGGGTGAGCTGTGCGAGCATCGCGTTCGACTCCCCCTGCAGCCGGTCGATCGTGCCGCGCACCGTGGCGGTCGAGGTGAGGATGCTGTCGCTGTCGACGGTGAAGACGGCCATTCGGGACTCCTGATCAACGTGCGGCGGCCGGATGCCGAACCCGCGGTGTTCGTCACGCTAGGGGTCACCGATGCGCGGGGAACGGCATTCGTGGTCATCTGGGGACGGAGCGGCGGAACCGCCGACAGGGGAGGAGGCGCCTCACTCCGACGCGTCGGCCAGGCGCGGCATCGGCTGGGTCAGGACGTCGAGGTGCTCCGTGGCGGCACGGGCGTCGGCGAGCGGGAACGCGACGCGGAAGGTCGCACCGCCGCCGGGGGTGTCGACCACGTCGACCGAGCCGTGCAGCGCCTCCACGATCGACGCCACGATCGACAGGCCGAGTCCGGATCCGCCTGTCTCACGCGTGCGCGACGTGTCGGCACGCCAGAAGCGCTGGAAGATCTTGTCCTTGATCTGATCCGGCACCCCCTCGCCGTGATCGACGATCTCGATCCAGCCCATGCGGGCGCGCGCGTCGGTGCCGACGCGCAGCTCGATGGGCGAGTCATCGGCGGTGAATCGTCGCGCGTTGCCTAGGAGGTTCGTCACGACCTGTCGGATGCGGTTCTCGTCGCCGAGCACGATGGGCGGCAGTCCATCCGCGGGCGCGGCGCCGTCGGCATCCGGCAGCAGCGAGGGCAGGGCGGATGCTGCCGCGCCTGTCGCCGGCACCGGCTTCGGACGCCGTCTCAGCAGCGACAGTGTCGCGCCGGCCCGGGAGATCGCCGAGGAGTTTCCGGTGCGCCGCTTCTCGTCAGTGGAGACGGCCGTGTGATCCTCCGTCGGCGGCGACGGATCCTCGATCGTGGTGTCGATGACGGTGACCGGGCGTGCCGGCGAGGCCGCACGGACGTCGAGCGCGGCATCCCGGGCGACAGGGCGCAGATCGACCGGACCGATGACCACGTCGCGGCGCTCGTCGAGGCGCGCGAGGGCGAGCAGGTCCTCGACGAGCAGCCCCATGCGGATCGCCTCCTTCTCGATGCGCTCCATCGACTGCGCGACGTCCTCGTCGCCGCGGACGGCCCCCATGCGGTACAGCTCGGCGTAGCCGCGCACGGTCACCAGCGGGGTGCGCAGCTCATGACTGGCGTCGCCGATGAACCGCCGCATCTGCCGCACGGTCGCATCGCGCTGCGTGATGGCGGCGTCGACGCGGTCGAGCATCGCGTTGATCGCGGTCTTGAGGCGCCCCACCTCGGTCGTCGTGGGCTCGATGTCGGTCATGCGCAGGCTGAAATCGCCCGCGGCGATCGCGTCGGCGGTCGATTCGACCTGGCCGAGGCTGCGGAAGGTGAGGGTGACGAGGTAACGGGTGGCCACCGCCCCGCCCACGAGGATCAGGATGGCGAGGATGCTGTAGATGCCGATGTACGAGGCGATCGTACGGTTCACCGTGGCGAGGGGGACGGCGACCATCTGCGTGTAGAAGAGCCCGGTGTTGCCGAGTTCCTCCACCGTCACGGTGCCTCGGAACTCCGTGTCGCCGTCGACGGACGACAGCGTGACGATATCGAGTTCCTTCGGCAGCGCGTGGTCGAGCGGATAGGTCTCGGGGAACGCCGGTTCCGGGCCGCCCCGACCGCCCGCGACGGCGAGGAGATCGCCGTTCTCCGGCTCGTACACGGCGACGAAGTAGTCGGTGGACGGCGGATTGTCGACCGGCTCGGCGACGAGTCTGCCGTTCTCGGAGGTCAGTTCGAGGAGCGGGCTCGCGGCATCCGTGCTGGCGAGGGCATCGACCTGCGTGTCGACGCCGTCGATGAGCGAGTTGCGCAGGAACGCTGCCGTGCCGACGCCGGCGGCGATGAGGCCGACCGCGAGGAGCGCGACGGTGACCCCGGTGACCTTCGCGCGCAGACTCGTGCCGCGCCACCACCGGGTGATCGCGTCGGGCTTCTGCGCCAGAACGTCTCCCTTGCTCGCGGCCGCGCTAGGCGGTCTTGCCGGCCTTCAGCATGTAGCCGAAGCCGCGCTTGGTCTGGATGAGCGGCTCCGACGAGTGCGGATCGATCTTGCGCCGCAGGTACGAGATGTAGCTCTCGACGATGCCGGCGTCGCCGTTGAAGTCGTACTCCCAGACGTGGTCGAGGATCTGCGCCTTCGACAGCACGCGGTTGGGATTGAGCATGAGGTAGCGCAGCAGCTTGAACTCGGTGGGGCTGAGGTCGATGGAGGCCTCGCCCACCTGCACGTCGTGCGTGTCCTGGTCCATCGTGATCTCGCCCGCGCGGATCACCGACTCCTCGTCCGCCTGCATGGTGCGGCGCAGGATCGCCTGGATGCGGGCCACGATCTCGTCGAGGCTGAAGGGCTTGGTGACGTAGTCGTCGCCGCCGGCGTTGAGGCCCGTGATCTTGTCCTCGGTCTCGTCCTTCGCGGTCAGGAAGAGGATGGGCGCCGTGTAGCCGGCGCCGCGGAGGCGCTTGGTGACGCTGAACCCGTTCATGTCGGGCAGCATCACGTCGAGGATGATGAGGTCCGGTTCCTCTTCGAGGACAGCCGAGATCGTCTGAGCGCCGTTGGAGACGGCCCGTACCTGGAATCCGGCGAATCGAAGGCTCGTGATCAGCAGGTCGCGAATGTTCGGTTCGTCGTCCACGACGAGGATGCGCGGTGCGGTCATGCCCTCATTATGTCGGCGGAATCCATGCGGCGTCTGGATATCGGCGACGCGGCCCCGAATTCGTTCACCCGCGGCCGCTGCGGATCTCCACGCCGCAGCGGCCACTGAGGCAGCGAGGAAGGGTAGCGTCAGGGCCAGGCGAGCCCTTCGCTGTTGCGCGACGGATCGAGGCGACGTCTGCCGTCCGGCGCACACCAGCTGACGCCCGCACGTCGACGAGAGGAGCCGTCATGAGCCACATGCTGATCATCGGAGGAGGCCTTGCCGGCGGCACGGCGGCCGAGGCCCTGCGCGACGAGGGCTTCGACGGCGACATCACGGTCGTCGCCGCAGAGCCGCATCCGCCCTACCAGCGACCGCCGCTGTCGAAGGGATACCTCGCGGGGAGCGAGGTGTTGGATGCCGTCATCCTGCACCCCGCGGAATGGTACGCCGAGCGCGGCATCCGGCTGATCACCGGCGTGGCCGTGAGCGCGCTCGATGCGGTCGCCCACACCGTGGAGCTCGAGGACGGGACCCGGCTGGACTACGACGCCGTGCTGCTGGCGACCGGTGCGACACCGCGCATGATCCCGCTCCCCGGTCACGAGCTGTCCGGTGTCGTGACGCTGCGCCGCCTGGACGACTCGGACGCGCTCGCCGCGCAGCTGCGCGGCGGTGGCCGCCGGCTGGTGGTCATCGGCGCGGGGTGGATCGGCATGGAGGTGGCCGCCACCGCGCGCAGCTTCGGCAACGACGTGGCGATCCTCGAGCGCGACGACGTGCCCCTCGCCGCCGCGCTCGGTCCTGAGATGGGCGAGGTCTTCCGGGCGCTGCACGTCGAACACGGCGTCGACCTCCGCACATCGGTGGCGGTGGAGCGGATCGTCGGATCCGACCGCGCCGAAGGCGTCGTCGTCGACGGTGAGACGCTCCCCGCGGACCTGGTGCTGGTCGGCGTCGGCGCCGCACCCGACACGGCGCTCGCCGAGGCGGCCGGCCTCGACATCTTGAACGGTGTCCTCACCGATGCGGCGCTGCGCACCAGCGCACCTGACGTCTATGCGGCGGGGGACGTCGCCAACCCCTTCCACCCGGTGCTGCAGCGGCATCTGCGCAGCGAGCACTGGGCCAACGCGCTGAACGCCGGCAAGGTCGCGGCGCGGTCGATGCTCGGCAAGCCGGCATCCTTCGACGGCATCCCGTACTTCTACACGGATCAGTACGACCTCGGCATGGAGCTGTCGGGCTACGCGCCGCTCATGACGGATGCCGAGCTCGTCGTCCGTGGCGACCTCGCGGCCCGCGAGTTCATCGCGTTCTGGGTCGAGACCGCCGATTCGACAGGCAGGGGTCGTGTGGTCGCGGGCATGAACGTCAACGTCTGGGACGTCAATGAGACCGTGCAGGCGCTGATCAGATCGGGGGAGCGGCTCGACGCGGAGCGCCTGCGGAATGCGGACGTGCCGCTGGATAGCCTTCTCCCGTGACCCTCGCTCCGGATTCGACCTCCGCGCTGTTCACGGGAGTTCTCGATCTACCCGGCGGCCCTCTCGACCTCTCGCGGCACGTCGCGGTCATGGCGATCGTGAACCGCACGCCGGACTCCTTCTATGACCGCGGTGCGACGTTCGCCCTCGACGCCGCGGTGGCCGCGGGTGTCGCCGCCGTCGCGGCGGGAGCGGAGATCGTCGACGTCGGCGGGGTGAAGTTCGCGCCCGGACCCGCGGTTCCGGTCGAGGAGGAGATCGCACGCGTCGTGCCCGTGGTGCGCGAGCTGGCGCCGATCGCCCGCGTGAGCGTCGACACGTTCCAGCCCGAGGTGGCACGTGCGGCCATCGAAGCCGGTGCGGCGATCATCAACGACACGACCGGCCTGCACGACCCGGCGATGGCTGACGTCATCGCGCAGGGCGGCGCCGGCGTCGTCATCGCCCACAGTCTTGCCGCACCCCGCACCCAGCATCCGCTGCCTCGGTACGACGACGTGATCGGAGACATCGCGGGTTTTCTGGCCGCCAGGCGCGAGCTCGCGTGCGAACGCGGCGTGCCCGACGCGCGGATCGTGCTCGATCCCGGCCACGACCTCAACAAGAGCACGCGGCAGACGCTCGAACTCACCCGGCGGCTCGGCGAGCTCGCAGGCCTCGGCGCGCCGCTCCTGGTGGCCCTGTCGAACAAGGACTTCGTCGGCGAGACCCTGGACCGCGCGCGCGGCGAGCGGCTCTCTGGTTCGCTGGCAGCCGCCGTGTTCTGCGTGCTGCAGGGCGCCCGCATCGTGCGGGCGCACCACGTGCGCGAGACGGTCGACGCGATGCGCATGGTCGAGGCGATCCTGGGCTGGCGCGAGCCCGTCCTCGAGCTGCACAACGCCCGCGCCGAAGGGAACGCCTGATGCCCACCCGTCACGAGCTCTTCGACGCGTACGAGCTGCCCGGCCGGGCCGAGCCGCGGATGCGCATGAACTTCGTCTCGAGCGCCGACGGCGCCGTCACGCTCGGCGGGCAGAGCGGTGCCCTCGGCGGCGCCACCGATCGCACGCTCATGCAGGTGCTGCGCGCGATGGCCGACGTCGTGGTGGTCGGCGCCGGAACCGTGCGCGCCGAGGGCTACGGCGGACTGCAGGTCGATGCCGACCACGTCGACTGGCGCCGTGCGCACGGGCTCGTCGATCAGCCGGCCCTCGCCGTGGTGAGCGGCGGCCTGCATCTCGAACCCGACGATTCCGTGTTCGCCGAGGCCGCGGGGCGCCCGCTGATCGTGACGACGGATGCCGCCGCCGAGGCCCGCGGCGGTCTTTTCGCAGCGGTGGCCGAGGTGGTGGGGTGCGGCGCGGAGCCGCTGGATCTCACGGCGATGCTCGAGGTGTTCGCCCGCCGGGGATGGAACCAGGTGCTGTGCGAGGGTGGGCCGCACCTCTTCGGCGCGCTGCTCGAGGCGGGTCTGGTCGACGAGGTCTGCCTCACCCTGGCGCCCCGATTCGTGGCCGGAGAAGCGGGACGCATCGCACAGGGTGCCGCAGAGTCCGATCGCCGGTTCTCGCTCGCGGGTGTCGTGACGGACGAGGACGGATTCGTCTTCCTGCGCTACTCGCGCTGAGGGTCCCAGCCTCTCGCGAGGTCACGCCGACAGGCAGCCATGCACGGCAACGGCGACGCTCGCGCGCACCGGCCTCAGTCGAGCGCGGCGCGCACGGCGCGCTCGATGACGGGCCGGATCTCGGCATCCGGATCCACGGTCATGCGATGGAGGACGAGCCCCTCGCCGGTCGCCATCAGCGTGCGGGCCGCGTCCCGGGGAGAGCGGGCGCCGACGGCTGTCAGCAGGGCGATGGTCCAGTCCACGAAGACGCGACGCTGAGCGAGCAGGGGAGCCAGCAGCTCGGCATCGCCGGCGCACTCGAAGAAGATCGCGTAGCGCGTCTTCGTCCGCGAGGCGAGTGGCCCGGTCTGGAGCGCGATCGCACCGCTGAGCGCGTCGACGAGCTGCTCGGGCGTCTCGATCGGGGGCCCGCCGTCCGCGGCGAGATCGGCTCGCTCGCTCTCGGCGAGCCACGCCACGACCCCGGCGATGAGTGCGTCACGCGTGCGGAACCAGTTCGAGGTCGACCCTTTCGGGAGCCCTGCTCGTTCGTCGACCCGGGCGTGGGTCAAAGCCCGGATGCCCTGCTCACCCACGAGCGCGACCGCGGCGTCCAGGGCGCGATCCCTCGTTGAAGCCATGTTCTGACGATAGGCGACGGATGGGCGCAGAGCGCCATCGCGTCGTCCGGCTCAGTAGTTCACGTCAGACCCGCGATGCGGGCGCCGATGGCGTCTCCGGCACGGGTCGGGAGCAGCGTGTGCATGGCGACCATCGTCCGTGCCGGCGCCCCGACCACGTAGCGGGCGCGCGGCCGCCGCGCGGTCAGCGCGTGTTCGACCGCACGCACGACGGCGTCGGGCGGTGCGACCGCTGATCCGAAGCGCGCGATGTTCTTTCGCAGCCCGACAACATGCTGCGCATAGAGGTCGCGGTGATGCGGCGACATCCGCGCATGCATGTCATCGATCATCGCGTCGACCTCCCGCCAGGTCTCGGTGTCGGTCGGGCCAGGTTCGACGACGGAGACGGCGATGCGCCACGGGCGCAGTTCCACCCGGAGAGCATCTGCGATCCCCTCGACGGCGCACTTCGAGGCACAGTAGGCGCCCTCCATGGGGACGACGGACCGGCTGCCGACCGACGACATGAAGACGATCCGGCCCGCTGCGGTGCGCAGCTGCGGGAGCACCACCCGAGTGACGGCCACCGTGCCCACGACATTGACCTCGAACTGTCGCCGAAGGTCGGCGCTGCGGAGCGCTTCGACCGGTCCGAGAGCGGCGACCGCAGCGTTGTTGACCAGGGCGTCCACGCGGTCGGGCAGGGTGTCGGCGAGGGCGTCGATATGCCCCTGGTCGGTGACATCGAGGCGGACCGGGGTGATGTGCTCGTCCGCCTCGGCGATGACCTGCCAGTCGGTGAGGTCGCGAACCCCGGCGAAGACCGTCCAGCCGGAGCCGGCGAGCCGACGTGCGACCGCCCGTCCGATCCCGCGCCTTGTTCCGGTGACGAGTGCTGTCGCCATGTCGTCGCTCCCTTCGAACCGCGGGGCGGCGACGATCCATCCCGCGCGCTACTACGAACGTAGTCTAGAACTACTATCTTCGTAGTGCAAGAAGGTTGCGATAGACGGAGGCCTTCTCCGTGACCGGTCGCGCCCCACACGTCACGGCCGGTCGGGGTCGTGCGACCACACCGCCAGCTCGTTCCCCGCGGGATCCGCGAAGTGGAAGCGGCGTCCGCCTGGGAAGGCGTAGATGTCGTGGCGGATCGTGCCGCCCGATTCGAGGACTCGCGTGCGTGCCGCCTCCAGATCGTCGGCGAACAGGACGGTCAGCGGAGCAGCCTGCTGCGTGGTGTCGGCCGACCCGTTGAGGCCGAACGTGACGCCACCGGACGTCGTGTCGGCGTAGCCATCCCCATAGGAGGTGAAGCCCCAGCCGAACACCGATTCATAGAATGCGCGCGTGGCGCGCAGGGCGGCGGGATCGGCGACGGGGAGCTCGACGAGGTCGATGTGGTTGTTCTCTGGCATGTGCCAGGTCTACTCGCCCCGTGCGACATCGGCCACCTCGCGGCGACGTCTCCGATAACAGGTACACGGCAGCCCGTCACCGCCCCTGTCGCACCCGCGCGCTCTGTATTAGGTTCATCGTGATCGCGCCCACGAGGACGCGTGCATGCGGCGGGCAAAGGCGTCCGCCAGAGAAGGGGAGGGCCCTGTGCACACGCGCACGACATCCATCTCACGCCTGGCAGGAGGAGCGGTCATCGCCGCGACTGCCGTGGCGCTCGCACTGGCCGGTCCCGGAGCGGCCACCGCCGCGCCGGGCGACAAGAACACGCCGAACGGCCCGACGATCGACATCCAGCTGCTGTCGTTCAACGACTTCCACGGCAATCTCGAGCCGCCGACGGGGTCCAGTGGCCGTCTCGTGCTCGATCATGCGCTTCCGACAGGTGCGACCAAGCCGGTGGACGTGACCACAGACACGCTCACGCCTCCCGGTGTCGGCGGCGTCGAATACCTCGCGACCCACCTCGCCCAGGCTCGCGAAGGGCACGAGTACTCGCTGACGGTCGCCGCCGGCGATCTCATCGGCGCATCACCGCTGCTGTCGGGCGCGTTCCATGACGAGCCGACGATCGAGGCGCTCAACGCGCTCCATCTCGACGTCTCCGCGGTCGGCAACCACGAGTTCGACGAGGGCTATGTCGAGCTTCAGCGAATGGCCGACGGCGGCTGCATCGACGACGGCGACGGGGCGAACAACCAGAACTCCTGCCCCGACGGCACCTTCGCCGGTGCGGATTTCGATTACCTCGCCGCCAACGTGGTCTACCAGGGCACGAACGAGACGATCCTTCCCGCCTATTCGATCGAGAACATCAAGGGCGCCAAGATCGGCTTCATCGGCATGACGTTGAAGGAGACTCCTGACATCGTGACCGCTTCCGGGGTCGCCGGCCTCGAGTTCACGGACGAGGTCGCCACGGCCAACGCGCTCGTGCCGGTGCTCAAGGCACAGGGCGTCAACGCCATCGTCGTCCTGCTCCACCAGGGCGGGACACCCGGGCAGGAGACGTGGTACGGGCCTGACAACAAGCCGTACCAGGTCAGCCCGTCGTATGACGCGGCCTGCGGCAACGGCGCCGAGCTCGACCCGATGAGCCCGGTCATCCCGATCGCGCAGGGCCTCGACCCGGCGATCGACATGGTCGTGTCCGGGCACACGCACCAGCCTTACATCTGCAGCATCAAGGATCCGGCCGGCAACGACCGCATGGTCACGTCGGCGTCGTCGTTCGGCCGCCTCTTCACCGACACGACGCTCACGTACGACCGTCGCACGCAGGACATCGTGCGGACGTCGGTGCAGAGCGAGAACCTGCTGGTGACGCGCAACGTGGACAAGGACCCCGTCGAGACCCAGCTGATCGCCAAGTACAAGACGCTGGTCGCGCCCATCGCGAGCGAGGTCATCGGCCAGATCTCGGCCGACATCACGCGGGTGCCCAACGCCGGCGGCGAGACGGCTCTGGGCGACCTGATCGCCGATGCGCAGCTCGCCGATCCGAGCGTGATCGGACCCTACGCGCCACCGGTCATCGCGCTGATGAACCCCGGCGGCATCCGCACCGATCTCACGTACAGTGCGTCGGCGTGGGGCGAAGCACCGGGTGACGTCACCTATGAGGAGGCGTTCAACGTCCAGCCGTTCAACAACTACCTGGTCTCGCTCGACCTCACCGGCGCCCAGATCAAGCAGCTGCTGGTACAGCAGTGGACCGGCGTCAATGCCGCCCAGCCGAAGGTGCTGCAGGTCAGTGCGGGCTTCTCGTACACCTACTCGGGCACCACGCTCGGGCAGGTCACCCTCAACGGGCAGCCGTTGGTCGACACGACGGTCTATCGCGTCGTGACGAACAACTTCCTGGCGGGAGGCGGTGACGGGTTCCCGACATTCCTGGATGCCGGAAACGTGTACTACGGCGGGCTCGACATCGACGCGTTCGCGGCGTACCTCACGGCGCACAGCCCGTACGCGCCGGTTGCGCTCGACCGCATCATCAAGCAGTAGGCGAAACGGACGGAGAAGGCCCGGCGCTGCAGCGCAGCACCGGGCCTTCTCGGCCGCGGTGTCAGGCCGCCAGCGAGTGCGCGTCGAGGATCGTGTAGGCGTAGCCCTGCTCGGCGAGGAACCGCTGCCGATTCTGCGCGAAGTCCTGGTCGACGGTGTCGCGGGCGATGAGCGTGTAGAAGCTCGCCGTGTGGTTGGACTGCTTCGGCCGGAGCAGGCGCCCGAGCCGCTGCGCCTCCTCCTGGCGCGAGCCGAACGACCCCGAGACCTGGATGGCGACGGACGCCTCGGGCAGGTCGATCGAGAAGTTCGCCACCTTAGACACCACCAGCACCGAGATCTCGCCGACGCGGAACGCCTGGTACAGCTGCTCTCGCTCGTCGATCGGGGTCTGACCCGTGATCTTGGGGGCGTTCAGAGCCTCGGCGAGCACGTCGATCTGGTCGAGGTACTGACCGATGATGAGGATGCGCTCGCCCTCGTGACGTGCCACGAGGTCGCGGACGACGCCGATCTTGGCGCGCGCCGTCGCGGCGAGCCGATACCGTTCGTCGTCGGCGGCCGCAGCGTACTCGAGGCGGTCGCCGGCGGGCAGGTCGACCCGCACCTCGTAGCAGACGGCCGGCGAGATGAAGCCCTGGGCCTCGATCTCCTTCCACGGCGCGTCGAACCGCTTGGGGCCGATGAGGCTGAACACGTCGCCCTCGCGACCGTCCTCGCGCACGAGCGTCGCGGTGAGCCCGAGCCGCCGGCGCGCCTGCAGGTCGGCGGTGAGCTTGAACACGGGCGCGGGCAGCAGATGCACCTCGTCGTACACGATGAGGCCCCAGTCCAGGGCGTCGAGCAGGGCGAGGTGGGCGTACTGTCCCTTCCGCTTGGCGGTGAGGATCTGATAGGTCGCGATGGTGACCGGCTTGATCTCCTTGGCCTGGCCGGAGTACTCGCCGATCTCCTCGGCCGTGAGCGATGTGCGCTTGAGCAGCTCGTCGCGCCACTGCCGCGCGCTGACGGTGTTCGTCACGAGGATGAGCGTCGTGGTCTTCGTGTCGGCCATCGCCGCGGCGCCGACGAGGGTCTTGCCGGCGCCGCAGGGCAGCACGACGACGCCCGACCCGCCCTGCGTGAAGATGTCGACGGCCTGCCGCTGGTACGGCCGCAGGTGCCAGCCGTCCTCGGCGAGATCGATCGGATGCGGCGTGCCCGGCGTGTACCCCGCGAGGTCCTCGGCGGGCCAGCCGATCTTGAGCAGCTCCTGCTTGATGTGGCCGCGCGCCCACGCATCGATGACGAAGGCGTCGGGGGAGGGGCGGCCGATCAGCAGCGGCTGGATGCGCTTGTTCTTCGACACCTCCGCCAGGACCGCGGCATCCGTCGACCGGAGGATGAGCTCGCCGTCCTCGTTGCGCTCGATGACCAGGCGCCCGTAGCGGCCCACCGTCTCGGAGATGTCGATCGACACCGACGGCGGCACCGGGAAGCGCGACCAGCGATCGAGCGTCGCGAGCATGTCTGTGGCGTCGTGGCCGGCCGCCCGCGCGTTCCACAGCCCGAGCCGGGTGATGCGGTACGTGTGGATGTGCTCGGGGGCGCGTTCGAGCTCGGCGAAGATCGCGAGTTCGTGCCGCGCGCTCTCGGCATCGGGGTGCGCGACCTCGAGGAGAACCGTGCGGTCGCTCTGGACGATGAGGGGGCCGTCAGCCATAACGTGCCAGTCTACCGGCGCTCGCCGGCGGCCGGCGCGCCGTCGGTGGACTCACGCGGCGCCGACGCTCACGATGCTCGACACCGGGAGGGTGCGCTCGATGTCGGCGGCGCGATCCCGGCCGCGCAGGCGTCCGCCGCCGAGGCCGGCCGCCTCCAGCACGAACGAGCGCTCCGAGCCGTCCGGCATCCGCACGACCACCAGGATCTCGGCGCGGGCGCGCACGGCCTGCTCGAGCTCGCGTTCGAGCCAGCCCGCCTCACCCTGGGTGCCGTGTCCGCCTCGCAGTGTGCGGATCAGACGCGCGTACGTCGCCTCCGGAGCCGCCGGCGGCACGGACGGCGCGACCGCGGCCCGACGGTGGACCGACTCGGCCGCTCCGGCCGCGTCGATAGCGACGACCGGGTAGCGCGCGTCGGCGAGGCTCCAGTAGACGGCATCGCGGGCGACCCGCGACGTGAGGAGGCCGCTGTCGGCGATCAGGCCCAGCGGGCGCAGGGCCTGGTCGATCGCGATCGCGTCCAGAAGGCCCGCGTCGGAGCTCTCCACGCGCGTGCGGCCGGTGGCGTCGTCCGTGCTCACGCGGACGAGCCCGTGTCGTGCGGCCGTGCTCTCGATGAGGTAGTCGAGCGGCTGCGGGATGCCGGTCAGCGACAGCTCGGCGAGGAAGGCGCGCATCGAATCGGCGGTCTCGCCCTCGGTCATGCCGGCACCCACCGACGCCGCGGTGAACCGGTACGTCGACGCCTGCGCGCGGGACTCGCGCACGGCGATGGACCGCAGGCGCAGGTCGAGGGCAGGTGCGAGCGGGCCCGGCGCGATCGCGGTGAGGTCGGCCTGCAGATAGACGCGGTCGATCTCGGCGGGGAGGAAGGCGGCCATGGTGGCGGCATCCGCCGGCTCGCCGGCGCGCAGCGCCGTGGTCCACGCGAACTCGGCGGAAGAGTCGTCTCTGGCGAACAGCCCCCAGCGCACTCCGATGCGGCGCAGCCGGTCGGCACGTGCCGGCCACTCGGAGTCGAGCGGGTAGATGTCGGGCCACGCGTCGGGCACGAGGAAGCCGTGCGCCGGTGTGCGCAGCCCGTCGGGCAGCGCGGCGCGGAATCCCTCCGCGATGGTCTCCCAGCGTTCCGGTGTGGGGGCCTCGAGCCACCGCTCGCCCGCCTCGGTGACGGTCCACTCGCGTTCGCGGGCGTCCGCGAGCCCCGCGTCGGCGGCGGAGGCCAGCAGGTCTTCGAGGTCGTCGGCGAACTCGATGGCCCCGGCATCCGTCAGTCGCCTGCGGTCCACCGCACTGACCGGTCCCGCCCCCGTGCGCGCGAGCGGAGCGTGCAGGCACGCCAGCAGGATGTCGGCGAGCGAGCCGGCGGTCGTGAACGCAC
>NZ_DATCVK010000197.1:0-3780 GCF_036566905.1 Microbacterium sp.
GCCGGCGTGGTCGCCGGTTTGGCGCTGGCGGCGCCGCTCGGCGCGATCGGGGTGCTCCTCGTCCAGGAGGGAATCCTGCGGGGCCTCCTGGGCGGGCTTCCCAGCGCAGCTGCCGTCGCGACCGTGGACACGCTCTACTGCGCCGGTGCGGTGGCGGCGGGCGCCGTGCTGAGCCCGGTGATCACCACGTGGGCTCCCTGGCCGCAGATCGGCGGCGGGGCGGTGCTCATCGCGCTCGGTGTCCACGGACTGGTGAAAGGATGGCGCACCGCGCGCCGGACCGCCGCCACGCATGCAGCACATGCGATGGACTCGGTGGCTCCCTCGACCCGCGTGCATTCCTCGACCCCGTCGCCGTCAACCACAGGATGGGCGCGGTACGCGCTCTTCCTCGGGCTGACGGCGATCAACCCGGCGACGCTGCTCTACTTCGCCGCGATCCTCCCGGGCCTGAAGGAGACGACATCGTCGAACACTGCCCAAGTCGGATTCGTGGTCGGCGTCGCCCTGGCGTCGTTCGCGTGGCAAGCGCTCCTCGTCGCGCTCGGAGCTGGGATGCGACACAAGACCGGCGCCTCGTTCAGGAACTGGACCGCGGTCATCGGCAACAGCACCGTGGCCGTGCTCGGCGCGATCCTCATCGCGCAGGTGGTGTAGCACCGCCGCAAGAACGCCTGCGCGGCGCGGCCTCATCTGGGATCAATCCGACCCAGGATGCAACCAAGGTCCCATACCCGGACATCCCTGTTGAGGAGAAGGTGTACCTGGGGGTGACAACGATGCAGGGTGGCAGGAAACTCATGCGCGTCGGCGGCGCGGTGACAATGCTCGGTCTCGTCGGCATGGTCGTGGGCGCAGCGATGCTCGCGTACGCGTCGGCGTTCGGCACAGCGTCAATCAACACCGACCAGCAGCGCGACGTCGCGCTGCTCGTTGCCGCAGTGGGGGCAGCAGCCGCGATCGCGGGCGTCAGCCTTGTCTGCATGGGGCTCGTGCTCCGGCCGAAGCGCGGGAGCTCGAAGCGAACGGCACGACGAGCCAGTCGCTACGTGCCGGCCGTGCACCGCGCGACGTACACGCGCCCGGCCAGGAGAGCAGGCTCAGTGCTCACCGGCGAGCAGCCGGTGATCACGGGCTGACCGCCTGGTCGTGCAGAAACCCGCTGGAACATGTGACGAAGTCCCCTTCGCCCGACAACTCCCCAAGTAGAGACAGGAATGAGGCGGCGTGGTGTCGTATGGCAAGAAGCTCATGCAGGCGGGCGGAGCAATGACGGTGCTGGGCATGGGCGGCATGGTGACGGGGGCCGCGGTGCTCGCGTTCGCGTCGGCGTTCGGCGAGCCGTCGGCGAGCTCGGCGAACCAGGGAGGCATCGCGCTCATGGGTGCCGCAGCCGGGGCATCGCTCTCGATCGCCGGCGTTGCGATCGTCTGCGTCGGACTCCTCGTGCGGCCGAGTCGTGCAGCTCAGGAGGGCCGCCTCTACGTGCCGGTGCATCACCGTGAGTCGCTTCTGCGACCGGCGCGGCGGCGCATCCGTCGACCCCGCGCGCAGGGCTCGAACACCTCCGAGTACTCGAACACACCCGAGTACCTGACCTAGGGTCCGGCAGGTGCCACTCCTCCTGCACAGGTGAGGATGTCGCGCCGAGTGCACCGAGCAGGGCGGCCGGCGGTCGGAACGAGCTCGGCCGACCTAGCGTGCGAGCATGCCCGCTCGTGACGCCGTCGACCCGTTGGCGGTGCTCGACGCGTCCGCGCGCCGCGCCGGCCCGCGTGTGCGCGTGGGAGTCGGCGCCGCCGTGGTGTTGTTCGTGCTCGCCGTCGCGGTCGCCGCGCTCATGTCGTTCGGCGCCGGCGGCGGCGGCGATCAGGCTCGCATCGAGGCATCCGACGACCGAGCGGATGCCTCGGGTGACCCGTCATCGACTCTGGGCGCGCCGTCGGTGCTCGTGCACGTGCTCGGCGCCGTGGTGCGGCCGGGGCTCGTCGAGCTCGATGCGGGCGCCCGGGTCGTCGACGCCATCGCGGCGGCAGGAGGGCTGGCGCCCGACGCTGATCCCGCGGGCGTGAACCTCGCGCGTCCGCTCGTCGACGGAGAGCAGCTCGCCGTTCCGATCGCGGGACAGGTGCCGCCGCCCGCTGTCGCCGGCGGCGCGCCGGCACCGGGTGGCGGTCCTTCGGACGGGCTCGTGCACCTGAACAGCGCAGGCGTCGCCGAACTCGACACCCTCCCGCGCATCGGCCCCGCCCTCGCGCAGCGGATCCTCGACTGGCGTGACGCCAACGGCCCGTTCACCTCGGTCGACCAGCTGCTCGATGTCGCCGGCATCGGCGACACCGTGTTCGCGGGCCTCGAGCCGCTCGTGGCGCTCTGAGTGCGCGACCTCCGCCTGCTCCTGCCCGCGACGTTCGCGTGGCTGGCCGCATGGTGCGTCATCGGCTTTCCCGGCGGTGCCGCCGGTGCCATGTTCGTCGCGCTTGGGCTCTGGGTCGCGGCGTGCGTCACCGCCGGCCTCGTCGTCATTGGAGCCCTTCGGGAGCGCCGTCGTTGCGTATCGGCCGACGATGGAGGCGTCGCGCCAGTGGCTCGCTCAGCGACGGCCACGCTGCTCGTCGTGCTCGCGGCGGGTGCGCTCGTCGTGAGCGCTGCGGCAATCGGTCTCGGTGCGCGGGAGTCGTCTCCACTCGCCGAAGCGGCGCACGAGCACCGCACCGCCGTGGTCACGGTCGAACTCACCGGTGCGCCGAGGACGATGCGTTCGAACTGGTTCGCCGAGGACGAGGCGCCTGCTCTCCGAGTCGAGGGCCGGCTCGTCGCCATCGACGGTGCCGCGACGCGCGCAATTCCGGTGACGACGGCGCTGTCGCTCCCGGCAGGTGAGCTGCAGCTCGGCGCTGAGGTCACGTTCTCGGCTCGTGCGACGCCGCTGCCGGCCGAGGAGGGGTCGGCGTTCCGATTGGCGGCCGTCGGCGACATCCGCTCGGTTGCAGCGCCCCCGCCATGGCTCGCCTGGACCGTCGGCCTGCGCACCGGATTCGCCGAGGCCGCCGGCGCGCTGGGCGGCGATGGCGGAGCGCTCGTACCCGGGCTCGCGATCGGCGACACGAGCGCGGTCGACGAGACGCTCGACACGGCCATGAAGGCGTCGTCGCTCAGCCATCTGACGGCCGTCTCGGGCGCAAACTGCGCCATCGTCACGGCGGCCGCGTTCGCCCTCGCCGCGCTGCTCGGCCTGCCCCGACTGGCTCGCGTCGCCGTCGCGCTGGTCGCCCTCGCAGGATTCGTGGTGCTCGTCACCCCCGAGGCGAGCGTCGTTCGCGCGGCGACCATGGCGATCGTGGTGCTCGTGGCGGTCGCCGCCGGTCGTCCCGGCGGCGGTGTCGCCGCGCTCTCACTCGCCGTGGCCGTGCTGCTCGCGATCGATCCGTGGTACTCCCGCGACTACGGGTTCGCACTGTCGGTGTTCGCGACGGCCGGTCTGCTGCTGCTCGCGCGGCCCCTCAGCGAGGCGCTCGCGCATTGGATGCCGTTGCCCATCGCCGCGGTCATCGGCGTGCCACTCGCCGCCCAGCTCGCCTGCCAGCCCGTGCTGGTGCTGCTGGACCCGGCCCTCGCGCTCTACGGCGTGCCGGCGAACCTGCTCGCAGCTCCGGCCGCGCCGCTCGGCACGGTCGTCGGGCTCATCGCTTGCCTGCTCCTGCCGGTGCTGCCGTCGGTCGGGTTCGCGTGCCTCCAGTTCTCGTGGCTGCCCGCGTCCTGGATCGCGCTGCTCGCGCG
>NZ_DATCVK010000198.1:0-29518 GCF_036566905.1 Microbacterium sp.
TCGAGCGCGCCCTCTCTGTGCAGGACCGCGACGCCCAGTAGCCGACACACGGATGCCCCGGCCTCGGCAGTCGCCGAGGCCGGGGCATCCGTGGTTCCGGCACCGTGGTACCACGCGCCGTGGCGCACTTTCGTCCTCCAGGTGGACGCGCCCGAAGCGGCCCGCTCCTAGCGTGGGAGCATGATCGTTGCAGAGAATCTCACGAAGCGATTCGGAGACAAGACCGCCGTATCGGACGTGTCGTTCACGGTGCAGCCGGGCAAGGTGACCGGCTTCCTCGGTCCGAACGGCGCCGGCAAGTCCACCACCATGCGCATGATCGTGGGCCTGGACCGGCCCACGTCGGGCACCGTCACCGTCGGTGGAGAGCCCTACTCGCGGCTGCGCGCGCCGTTGACCGAGGTCGGGGTGCTGCTCGACGCGAAGGCGGTGCACACGGGTCGCTCGGCCCGCAACCACCTGCGCGCGATGGCCGCGACCCACGGCATCGGCAATGCACGGGTCGATGAGGTCATCGAGCTCACCGGCATCGGATCCGTCGCGGGCAAGCGTGCCGGCAAGTTCTCGCTCGGCATGGGCCAGCGGCTCGGCATCGCCGCGGCACTGCTGGGCGACCCGAAGACCCTGATCCTCGACGAGCCCGTGAACGGGCTCGATCCCGAAGGAGTCCGATGGGTACGCCAGTTCGTCCGTTACCTCGCGGCCGAAGGGCGCACGGTGCTGCTGTCCTCCCACCTCATGAGCGAGATGGCGCAGACCGCCGATCACGTGATCGTCCTCGGCCGCGGCCGGGTGCTCGCGGACGCCGAGCTCTCCGCGCTGGTGCGCGCCTGGACCACCAACACCGTGGCGGTGCGCTCCCCGCGCCTCACCGAACTCGTCGCGGCGCTCGCGGGCCCCGACGTCGCGGTGACCGCGACCGAGCCCGGCGCCGCCGACATCTCGGGTGTCACCGCCGCCGTCGTGGGCGACCTCGCCGCCTCGCTCGGCATCCCTGTGCACGAGCTGACCTCACGAACCGGATCGCTCGAGGACGCCTATCTCGCCCTCACCGGCGAAGCCGTCGAGTACGCCTCCAAGGAGATCTCATGACCACCCTCACCGCTCCTCCCGCCCACGCGACGCGGGCCGTCTCCGCCCACCGCCTGACATTCGGCCACCTCATCCGCAGTGAATGGATCAAGCTCATCAGCCTGCGGTCGACCTGGTGGTCGCTCGGCATCGCGGCGGCCCTCTCGGTGGGCATATCGATGATGATCGCGGCAGCCTCCTCGTCGTTCGGACCGGGATTCCCCGCCGTGAGCGCGATCCTCACGCCCACCCAGTTCACGATGCTCGTCGCGGGCATCCTCGGTGCCATCGCGATCACGGGCGAGTACTCGACCGGCATGATCCGTTCCACCCTGACGGCGGACCCTCGCCGCGGCACGGTGCTCGCCGCCAAGGCGGTCGTCGTCAGTGCTCTGATGGCCGCGACGACGGTCGTCATGTACGCGATCGCCATCCTCGCCACCTCGCCGCTGCTCTCCGAGCAGATCGACTGGTCGGATGCCGCACAGTCGTGGATCCCCCTCGCCTACGGCGTGCTGTCGATGGTGGCGTTCACGCTCATCGGGCTGGGGTGGGGCTTCCTGATCCGCAACGGCGCGGGAGCGATCGCGGCGACCGTCGGGCTCCTTTTCGTGCTGCCGATCGTCACGAGCATGTTCGCCATGGCGGGCGAGGCGTGGCAGTGGATCGTCGACCTCGGGGAGTACCTGCCCATGGCAGCCGCGAGCACGATCTCGACTCCCGGCGCCGAAGACATCCTGCCGTCGCTCCTCGCGCTGATCGGCTGGGTCGCCGTCCTGCTCGCCGGCGGCTGGGCGGTGCTGCGCACCCGCGACGCGTAGAGTCGGTCGGATGCCCCGTCGCGCTCTCACGGCCGTCGTCGGCGCCCCTCCAGGCGCCGACGACGGTCTGCTGCTGCCGCGCGAGCCCGGTTTCCTCCGTCGCTACTGGGCGCGGCATCGGCGCATCGCCGACGCACTCATCGCGTTCGTCGCCCTGGTGCTGTCGGCACCGGCCGTGACGCTCCGCGCGGAGTTCGGTACGCCGCCGACGGACGCGCAGGTCTGGCTCGCAGTCGTCCTGATCCTGCTCGCGTCCGCCGCGCTGATGCTCCGCCGTGATCGGCCGCTCGCGGTGTTCGTCGCCACCATGGTGCCGGTGCTGGTGCTTCCGCCGAGCCTGGTCCCCGCGTCCCATCTCCTCCCGGCCTTCGCCCTCTACGCCGTCGCGGTGTACCGCTCCGCGCGCGCCTGCTGGATCGCCCTGGGAGCGGCGACCGCGGCGATGACGCTCTCCACGGCCATCGCGGTGCTCGCACTGCCGTCCGAGCTGACGTCCCTCGTCACCACGCTCGTCTCGGCAGTCGTCGCCCTGCTCATCGCCGCGCTCATCGGAGTGAACGTCGGCAACCGGCGGCGGTACCTCGAGGCGCTCATCGACCGCTCACGGCAGCTGCTCGTCGAGCGCGACCAGCAGGCGCGGCTGGGAGCCGCGGCCGAACGCACGCGCATCGCGCGGGAGATGCACGACATCGTGTCGCACAACCTCACCGTCGTCGTCGCCCTGGCAGAAGGTGCGACCGCGACCACGGATCCGGCGCGCGCGCGCGTGGCGACCCAGCAGATCGCCGCGACCGCGCGCGGCGCGCTGGCCGAGATGCGGGCGATGCTGGGTGTGCTGCGCGACCCCGACCCGTCGCCCGGCGCACCGCTGTCTCCGGTCCTGCCCGCGACGGCGGGTGACGCCGTGGAAGCGGCCCAGCGTGCCGGCTTCCCGGTGCGCCTGCACACGGAGGGGCGCATCGACGCCGTACCCGCCGAGGTGCGCTTCGCGGTGACGAGGATCGTTCAGGAGTCGCTGACCAACGCCATGCGGCACGCACCCACCGCGTCACGCATCGACGTGCGCATCGTCGTAGGGGACGACGTCGACGTGGAAATCATCAACGACGGCGTCCGCGCCCGCGCTGAATCCGCATCCGATGCCCGAGGCGGGTACGGGCTACCCGGCCTGCGCGAGCGCGCCGCACACGTCGGCGGGCAGCTGTCGGCCGGACCGGCGGAGGGCGGGCGCTGGATCGTGCGCGCGTCCCTCCCGGTGCCCGTGGCGACCGGCACCGCTGAACCCGATCCCGGTGAGGAGAATCCATGACCGACGGCATCCGCATCCTGCTGGTCGACGATCAGGAGCTGATCCGCCTCGGCTTCCGGCTCGTGCTCGAGGCCGAGCCCGAGTTCGAGGTGGTCGGCGAGGCCGCCGACGGTGATGCGGCTGTGCGCGCCGTGGCCGAGCACTCCCCCGACGTCGTGCTCATGGACATCCGGATGCCGCGCACCGACGGCATCGCCGCGACTCGCGAGATCGTCGCGGCCCACCCCGCGACGCGTGTGCTCGTGCTCACGACGTTCGACCTCGACGAATACGCGTTCGGCGCCCTCGATGCCGGCGCGGGCGGATTCCTCCTGAAGGACGTGCAGCGCGCCGAACTCACGGCGGCGATCCGTGCCGTGCACCGCGGCGATGCGGTGCTCGCGCCGGCGGTGACCCGCCGACTGATCGAGCGGCTGCACGCCGCGCCCAGCGCCCCGTTCGCGCCGACGCCTCCTGCCGCCGACCCCACGTCCGAGTTGACCGAGCGGGAGCGCGAGGTGTTCCTGGCGATCGCGCGGGGGATGACGAACGCGGAGATCGCGGGGCACCTCTTCGTCAGCGAATCGACCGTGAAGACGCACGTCGGGCGGGTCCTGGCGAAGCTCGGCGCCCGCGACCGCGTGCACGCCGTGATCCTCGCGCACCGCCTCCGTCTCGTCGACGCCGCGACGCCGGTGCGACCTGATGGCGGCGTGTCCGGCGGCAACGGCGGGCCCGACGGCGGCAGGCGGACAGGCTGAGTGCGGCCTCAGGCCCGGCGGTGGGTGCGCCGTTAGGATCGTCACGATGATCAGCGCTCCCCTCGACAACGCCACGCCCGCCGCCGACTCCGTAGGCATCACGGATGCGGCGTTCTGGCAGGAGGTCGGCGGGTTCTTCACGACGGCGGGTCTGAATCTGGCCGCCGTCGCCGCGATCATCGTCGGCGCGATCCTCGTCACGTGGGTCCTGCGCCTCGTCATCCACCGCGTGGTGAACCGGATCGTCAACGGCGCGAAGAACAAGGCGAACGTCGACGACACGCAGGCGCTGGAGCGGTCACCGCTCGCGTCGGTGCGGCTCGTCCAGCGCACGCGCACCCTGGGCTCGATCCTCAGCAACATCGTCAACGTGACGATCGTGATCATCGCGCTGCTGCTGATCCTCAACGTCCTCGCACCGACGGCGCTCGGGTCGCTGACGCTGCTGACCGCCGCGATCGGCGCCGGCCTCGGCTTCGGTGCCCAGAACATCGTCAAGGACGTGCTCAACGGCATCTTCATCGTCGCGGAGGACCAGGTCGGCATCGGCGACGTCGTCGACCTCGGTCTGGCCACGGGCATCGTGGAGTACGTGAGCGTCCGAGTGACCCACGTGCGCGACGTGAACGGCACCCTCTGGTACGTCCGCAACGGCGAGATCACGCGCATCGGCAACCTGTCACAGGGCTGGTCCCGCGTCATCCTCGATCTGTCCGTCGCCACCGACTCAGACATCGACGAGGTCGAGAAGGCGATGCTCGACACCGCCAAGGCCCTGGCGAAGGACCCGAAGTGGCGCACGCGGATCCTCGAGCAGCCCGAGGTCTGGGGACTCGAATCCATCTCGGGCGACGCGCTCGTCATCCGCCTCGTGATGAAGACCCGCGCCAACGCGAAGGACGACGTCGCCCGCGAGCTGCGCATGCGGCTCAAGCACACCATCGACGAGATGGGCATCACGCTTCCCGCGCTCACCGCGGTCATGCCCACGGGTATCGAGGGCGCTCAGCGCGTGCGCGGTGCCAATCCGCCGAAGACCAAGCCCACGCCCGTAGCACCCACCCCCGAGCGCGCCGTGTGGAAGCCCAAGCGCACGAGCAAGAAGGACCCGTCACCGGGCGACGGGCCCGGAACGAATCCCGGAGGAACGCCATGACCGAACCCGTGCCTCCCCTGCCCTCCGCCGGCTCCCCGGGCGACGCGGGCGCGGCCCCCCGGCCCGCCGCGGAACCGGCAACACCGCTCAGCTTCTACGACGAGGTCGGCGGGCACGACACGTTCGTGCGGCTCGTGGACGCGTTCTACCGCGGGGTCGCCGACGACGAGGTGCTGCGCCCGATGTACCCCGAAGAGGACCTCGGGCCTGCCAAGGAGCGCCTCACCCTGTTCCTCGAGCAGTACTGGGGCGGCCCGACCACGTACAGCCAGGAGCGCGGACACCCCCGCCTGAGGATGCGGCATGCCTCGTTCCATGTCGATCCCGATGCGCGCGACCGGTGGCTCGCTCACATGCGCGGGGCCGTGGACGAGCTCGACCTGCCGCCGCTGCACGAGACGACGCTGTGGGACTACCTGCAGCGCGCTGCGTATGCGATGGTGAACACCTTCGAGCCCTCGGGCATCGGACCCGCCGCCGGCGCCCGAAGCTCGGCATCCTTCCCGGTGACCGCAGCCCCGCCCGCTGAACCCGGCCCCGCCCGCTGAGACACGGTCTCGGTCTTCATCCCCCGCCGACAAAGGAGTCGACATGCCCCTCGCCGCCCACCACACCGACATCCTCGTCATCGGATGGGGCCTCGCCGGCCTCGTCGCGACGGCGGAGGCCGTCGCCGCCGGCAAACGCGTCACGATCGTCGACCAGGAGCCGCGCGCCAACCTCGGCGGTCAGGCGTGGTGGTCGTTCGGCGGACTCTTCTTCATCGACTCGCCGGAGCAGCGAAGGCTCGGCATCCATGACTCGCTGGACCTCGCGCGTCAGGACTGGCTGGGTAACGCCGGCTTCGACCGTGACGAAGACCTCTGGCCGCGGCGGTGGGCCGAGGCCTACCTGCAGTTCGCCCACGAGGAGAAGCGTTCGTGGCTGCGGGAGAAGGGCGTCGGCTTCTTCCCCATCGTCGGCTGGGCCGAGCGCGGCGGATACTCCGCCACCGGACCCGGCAACTCTGTGCCGCGGTTCCATGTGACCTGGGGCACGGGCCCGGGCGTCGTCGCGCCGTTCCAGGCGGCCGTCGAGGCAGGCGAGGCCGAGGGACGTGTGACGATCCTGCCGCGCCACCGCGTCACGTCGCTCACGGTCGACGACGGCACGGTCACCGGTGCCACCGGCGACGTGCTGGCGCCTTCCGGAGCCGCGCGCGGTGCGGCGAGCTCGCGCGAGGTCGTCGACACGTTCTCGATCACCGCGGGGGCCACGATCGTTTCGTCCGGCGGTATCGGCGGCAACCACGAACTGGTGCGCAAGTGGTGGCCGGAGCGCCTGGGCACTCCCCCGGCCACGATGCTCACCGGCGTCCCCGCGTACGTCGACGGTTCCCTGCAGCCGGTGAGCGAGGCAGCAGGCGCCCGCCTCATCAACGGCGACCGCATGTGGCACTACGTCGAAGGCATCCAGAACTGGGACCCGGTGTGGCCGGATCACGGCATCCGCATCCTCCCCGGCCCGTCGTCGATCTGGCTCGACGCGACGGGCAATCGCCTGCCGGTCCCGCTCTTTCCGGGATTCGACACCCTCGGCACCCTTGCGCACCTGCGCGCAACGGGTTACGACCACTCGTGGTTCGTGCTGTCGCAACAGATCATCGAGAAGGAGTTCACCCTCTCGGGCAGCGAGCAGAATCCGGATCTCACGGGCAAGGACGTGCGGCTGCTCGCCAAGTCTCGCCTGGGCAAGGGCGCGTCGGGCCCGGTGCAGGCGTTCATGGACCAGGGCGCCGACTTCGTCGTGCGCAACACCCTCGATGACCTCATCGCGGGGATGAAGGCCCTGCCCGGAGGCGACGCGCTCGACGCTGATCGAGTGCGGTTCGAGGTCGAGGCCCGCGACCGCGAGATGGCCAACGACTTCACCAAGGACGCGCAGATCGCCATGCTGCGCTCGGCACGGGCCTTCCGCGGCGACCGGCTCATCCGCACGGCGAGCCCCCACCGGATCCTCGATCCCAAGTCGGGACCGCTCATCGCCGTCAAGCTGCACGTGCTGACGCGCAAGTCCCTGGGCGGCATCGAGACCGATCTGTCCGCCCGGGCGCTCGGCGCCGGTGGCGAACCCGTCGCCGGGCTGTACGCCGCGGGAGAGGCGAGCGGGTTCGGCGGCGGTGGCGTGCACGGATACCGCGCCCTGGAGGGCACGTTCTTGGGCGGATGCCTCTTCTCGGGGCGCGTGGCCGGCCGGGCCGCCGCGGCAGCCGTCTGACGACCCTTCAGCGCTCGGGCGCCTGGGCTTGCCGGGCGGGCGGCCTCAGCTCGCGGCCGGACCCGTCCGCCGCACGGGCGTGAGGCCGGTGGCCACGGGTCCGCGCACCAGTACGTGCCCCCGCGTGAGGCTGACGCGCGTCCAGGGGCCGCTCGCGAACACACGCGCGGACTCGCCGCCGCTGATGAACCCGAGACTGAGCGCCGCGAAGGCGACGCCGAGCGGCAGCCCGCCGAGGTCGTCGTCCGGTGCGCCCCACACCGCGGCGCGCACCGTCCGTACGACGTCCTCGCCCGCATCCGTCGGCACGGTGTCGGCGACACGGACGATGCCGCCCTGGGCCTTCGCCGCGAGGGTCGATGCGTCGATGCCGGGCCGGGCATCCCAACCGCTGCGTGGTGGCGTGATGCCGGCCCACGCCGGCGAGAGGGCCGTCTCGGGAAGCTCCACCGCCCGCGCGTCGTCAGGGGATGCGGAGAGAGCGGAGGCATCGACCACCAGGTCGCACACGAGCTCCGGATCCGCCGCAAGGGTGCGCAGAGCCAGCACCGTGGGCGTCGGGTCGCCGAACCCGCGAGGCGCGAGCGGCGCGGCCGTCATCGCGAGCACGCCACCGGAGGCCTGCAGCCGCACCCCCTCGACCGTGAAGCGCGCAGCGCGGGCGGCGAACGTGAGGGCGTCGGCCGCGGACGCGGGGTCGGCAAGCAACAGGCGCGGAGACATCGTCTTCTAAGCTACCAACCGGACCTGCGGGCGGTCGCCGCCCCGGAGAGGAGCACCGTGGAAGCCGAGCCGAACGCCGAGGCGGCGCCCGAGACCGATCCGGTCGCGTCGATGCTGTCGGTGATCGACTTGAGCGCCTCGGATGCCCGCACCACCGAGGACATCTTCACCGGGCAGTCGCAGTCGATGCCCCTCGGCCGCGTGTACGGCGGCCAGGTGCTGGCGCAATCGATCGTTGCGGCCTCGAGGACGATCCCCGACGAGCGGACCGTGCACTCGATGCACGGATACTTCCTCCGCCCCGGCGACTCGACGAAGGGCATCACCTTCTCGGTCGACCGCATCCACGACGGGCGCTCGTTCTCGACGCGGCGCACGCAGGCGTACCAGGAGGGCGTGCCGATCTTCTCGATGATCGCCTCGTTCCAGGATGAGGACCCGGGCCTCGAGCACCACGAGCCGATGCCCGACGGCCTGCCTGCACCCGACGAGCTACCCGACATCGAATCGCACCTTCAGGGCCTGCATCCGATGTCGAAGCGTCTGTTCACCGATCGGCCGGTGGACCTGCGCCACATCCCGGCGCCCATATACGTCACGGCGGACCCCGATCGCGCTGCGCGGCAGGCAGTCTGGATGCGCGTGCGCCGACAGATCCCCGACGACCCCGCGACCCACCGGGCGGCACTCGCCTACCTGAGCGACCTGACGATCCAGGAGTCGATCCTCCGCGCGCACGGCGTCTCGTGGGCCACGCCCGGGCTCAAGGTCGCCAGCCTCGATCATGCGATGTGGTGGCACCGCTTCGGCCGTGTGGACGAGTGGATGCTGTACGTCCAGGAGTCGCCGAGCGCACGCGGCGGCCGCGGCCTGGCGACCGGTCGCATCTATGCCGCTGACGGCACGCTGCTGGCCAGCGTCGCGCAGGAGATCATGGTGCGCGTTCCCGACCAGACCGCGGCCTCCGGCTGACGCGGTGCCGGTGGTGCCGGTGGTGTATCAGTACCGGGCGTCCGCGCCGGAGGGTAAGTACCGGGCGTCCGCGCCGCAGCGTCAGTGCCGGTGGGTGTAGACGATCGGCTCGCCGACGTACGGCCGCCACGCGGCTCGCTCTTCAGGGCTGAGCCGGAGCGGGCGGCCGGACGCGGCGTCCACCTTCACGATCACCGTCGTGGCGCGCGCGTAGAGGGTCTGGCCCTCGGCGCCCGTCTCGACGGGGCTGCGCACCTCGTAGCAGACCTCGATGCTCGAGCCGCCGAGCTTGCCGAACCACATCTGCACATCGAGCGGATGCCGCTGGTACGGCACCGGCGCGAGGTACTCGATCTCCTGCCGGGCGATGAGCGTCAGCATCCCGCTGAAGATGCTGGAGTCGAGCACCGCGGTGTCGGGTGCGTCCTCCCCCGGTTCGGGTAGCCAAAACGCCCGCACGCGCGCCTCTTCGAGGAGCTTCAGCATGGAGGTGTTGTTGACGTGATTGAACGCGTCGAGATCACCCCATCGCAGGTGGATGGGGATGTGCAGGCGACGGCCGGCTCCGTCGAGCCCGGCCGCCGCGTCGCGGGTGTCAGTCACGCGTGAGCTTGCGGTAGGCGGTGCGGTGCGGACGCGCGGCGTCCGCACCCAGGCGCTCGATCTTGTTGGCCTCGTACGCTTCGAAGTTGCCCTCGAACCAGTACCACTTGTCGGGGTCCTCGTCGGTGCCCTCGTAGGCGAGGATGTGCGTCGCGATGCGGTCCAGGAACCAGCGGTCGTGCGTGATGACCACGGCGCAGCCGGGGAATTCGAGCAGCGCGTTCTCGAGGGACTGCAGGGTCTCGACGTCGAGGTCGTTGGTGGGCTCGTCGAGAAGCAGAAGGTTTCCGCCCTCCTTGAGCGTCAGCGCGAGATTGAGGCGGTTGCGCTCACCGCCCGACAGCACGCCGGCCTTCTTCTGCTGGTCGGGTCCCTTGAAGCCGAACTTCGACACGTAGGCCCGCGACGGGATCTCGGTCTTGCCGACCGTGATGATGTCGAGCCCGTCCGACACGACCTCCCACAGCGTCTTGCTGGGGTCGATGTTCGAGCGCGACTGGTCGACGTAACTGATCTTGACCGTCTCGCCGATCTTGAGGTTTCCGCCGTCGAGCGGCTCGAGGCCGACGATCGTCTTGAACAGGGTCGTCTTTCCGACGCCGTTAGGGCCGATGACGCCCACGATGCCGTTGGGCGGCAGGCTGAAGCTCAGACCGTCGATGAGCGACCGGCCGTCGAAGCCCTTCTGGAGCTTCTTCGCCTCGATCACGACGCTGCCCAGGCGCGGCCCCGGCGGGATGCTGATCTCCTCGAAGTCCAGCTTCCGCGTGCGGTCCGCCTCAGCGGCCATCTCCTCGTAGCGGGCCAGACGCGCCTTGGACTTGGCCTGGCGGCCCTTCGCGTTCGAGCGCACCCAGTCGAGCTCCTCCGCGAGCCGCTTGGCGAGCTTCGCGTCCTTCTTGCCCTGGATGGCGAGGCGCTCCGACTTCTTCTCGAGATACGTCGAGTAGTTGCCCTCGTAGCCGATGAGACGACCGCGGTCGACCTCGGCGATCCACTCGGCCACATTGTCGAGGAAGTACCGGTCGTGGGTGATCGCGATCACGGCGCCGGGGTACTTCTGGAGGTGCTGCTCCAGCCACAGTACGCTCTCGGCGTCGAGGTGGTTCGTGGGCTCGTCCAGCAGCAGCAGGTCGGGCTTCTGCAGCAGCAGCTTGGTGAGCGCGACACGCCTTTTCTCACCGCCCGACAGAGGGCCGATCTCGGCGTCGCCCGGCGGGGTGCGCAGTGCATCCATCGCCTGCTCGAGCTGCGAGTCGAGGTCCCACGCGTCTGCCGCGTCGATCTCCTCCTGCAGCACGCCCATCTCCGCCAGCAGCGCGTCGAAGTCGGCATCCGGGTCGGCCATGAGGCCTGAGATCTCGTTGAAGCGGTCGACCTTCGCCTTGATCGCGATGCCGTCCTGGATGTTCTCCAGCACGGTCTTCGTCTCATCGAGCTCGGGCTCCTGCATGAGGATGCCGACGCTGAAGCCGGGGCTCAGCTTCGCCTCGCCGTTCGACGGTGTGTCGAGGCCAGCCATGATCTTCAGGATCGTGGACTTTCCGGCGCCGTTCGGACCGACCATGCCGATCTTCGCGCCGGGAAGGAACGCCATCGTGACGTCATCCAGGATCAGCTTGTCGCCGACGGCCTTTCGGGCGCGGACCATGGAGTAGATGTACTCAGCCATGCGGGTTTCTGCTCTCCTCGGACTTCAGACGTCAGCGTCCCAGCCTACCGGCCTCGCGACGGACGGAGTCCCGGTCCGAAGCCGTGAGCTCCGGGCCGTCGCAGTCCGGTGCGCACGGCACGCGCGCCGATGTCACCAATCGATCGGTCGTGTCTGGCCGACGAGGCAGGCACCTTCGGCGAGGACCGGCACCACCACGGTGACCGGGTCTCCGGTCGCCGGACCCACCTGGCCGACGAGGCATTCGTCGCCCCATCGCACCGCGAACTGGATGCTCTCGGCCGGGTTGCCCACCGTCGTCTGATCGTCGGTCACCTGCATGGCCGCCTTGTCGAACCCGGCAGCCGCGAGTGCGTCCACGTAGGCGCGTCCGGCCGCGTGATCGCCGGACGCCCAGACGGCCGCTGTCACCGATGCGAACAGCGGCAGGTTGTCGGCCGCCGTGCCGTCCGGAAGGAGCGTCGGCCCAGGCGGGGTCGTCGGAGTCGAGCTCGGGCCGGGCTCGGCCGTCGTCGCCGTGACGGTCGGCGAGGACGTCGGGTCGGGGACTGCTTCGGGGGCGCATGCCGTCAGTACTGCGGCGAGCAGCGTCGCCGCAATCGCCGCAGCGACACGACGGTGCCGGGCTTCGAAGCGAGCGCGGGGCGGGAGGTCTCGGGCCACGGGGAGAGTTTATGGCCGCCCGCCCAGCGCAGGCTGAACGCGTCAGAAGGGTGTCTCGTCCCCGTCGGCCGAAGAGGAAGCGGATCCTGCCCCGACGAGCGCCGGCGGCGCGTCCTCGCCTTCGGTGCCCGACGACGCGGAGTCGACGCCGGGCGCCGCCCACGCGTCCTCCTCCGCCTCCCGCGGGAGGTCACGTGCGGCGTCGATCGTCGCGCCCCTCGAATCCCTCACGAAGGTCGTCGTCCCCCAGCGGAGATCGTGGCCGATCGCATCGGCGTCGATCTCGACCGCGGTCCCCTTGCGGGTGCCGTTGTCCCAGTCGCGCACGCGGAGGTGGCCGGTCAGGATGACGCGATCGCCCGTCTGGAGCGAGTGGTGCGCGTGCTCGGCGAGGGTGCGGTACGCCGACACCGTGTAGAAGTTCGCGCCCGCATCGGACCAGGCGCCCGTCTCGCGGTTGTAGCGCCGAAGGCTTCTCGCGACGCGGAAGGTCGTGATCACCACACCCCCCGGCGTTCGCTTCAGCTCAGGTGGTGTGGCCACATTCCCGGTGATCGTGATGGTGTCGCCTCTGTCGCTCATCTCGTGTCCCATCTGTCAGGCCGGGGATTCTCCCCGGGTGGTGCCGCCGGCGCCCCGTGCCCGAGGACGCCGGCGGTGGGTCCAGCCTGACCGGGCCCGCCGGCGCGTGGCAGAGGCGACCAGCCATCTGGGGAGAGCGGGCACCAAGGGCCTCGCTGGGGAGGAATCGCCGGAAGCCGGGCGAACACGGGATGTCGCAACCCGTATATATGTTCGAGCAAAAGGAGGAAACCATGCCGACCGTCATCGAAGCTGGACCATCCGGGACCCCTCGTCTCACCTCGAACCCGCGTGTGCATCTCGTCGCTGCGGCACCCGCCCTCTGGCGCGTGCTGGATCACGCGGGCGTGGTCATCGGCCACCTGCAGGAGATCGCCCATCCGGGCGGCAGCCGGTTCCGGGCTCGCCGCTTCCACGCGCCCTCCCACGCGTTTCGCGACCTCGGCGACTTCTGGAGCGCCGACGACGCAGTGGAATGCCTGCGATTCGCGAGGTGAGCAGTGCGCGGGCGGCGCCTGCTCAGATCACCGCGTCGGCCCGCTCCGCGATCGACGACGGGGCTCCGGCCCGTACCGCGTCCCATGCCTCGGCGAGCACGCGCGAGGCGCGCACCATCTCCTCCGGCGGAGCGGTGAACGGCACCCGCAGGTGGCGTTCATGGCCACCCTCCACGGAGAATCGCGGACCCGCACTCAGGAGCAGGCCGCGGGAGCGTGCCTCCATGACCAATGCCGAGCTGAGCGGCGCACCGAGTTCGATCCACAGCGAGACTCCCCCGTGCACGGCAGGGATGTCCCACGACGGCACCGCCGTGTGCAGCGCAGCCACGAGCGCGTCGCGGCCGGATCGCAGCAGCTGCGATCGCTGCGTCACGATCTCGTCGAAGCGGGTCAGGAGGCGGGTCGCGATCGCCTGCTCGAACTCCGGCGTGCCCAGGTCGTGCGCCGGCCGCGCGGCCACGAGCCGGCGGATGAGCTCGCCATCGGCGCGCACCCAGCCGAGCCGCAGCCCGCCCCACACCGTCTTGCCGAGCGATCCGAGCCGCACGACAGTCCCCGGCTCCGAGGGCTCGAATCCCGGCGCCAAAGGCGCGCGATCGATGTCGAGTTCGGCGGTCGTCTCATCGAGCACGAGCACGGAACCCGAGCGTTCGCCCGCGACGAGCATCGCCTGCCGTTCCTCTGCGGTCATGCTGCGCCCGGTCGGGTTCTGGAAGTCGGGCATGAGGTACGCCATCACGGGGAGCGTGCGGGCGAACGCCTGCTCCGCGCGGTCGACGTCCCACCCGTCATCCGTCGTCACCGGGATTCCGACGAGCCGCGCGCCTCCGCGTCGTATGGCATCCGCGGCGTGCGGATAGGTCGGCGTCTCGACGAGGACGCGGTCGCCGCGTCCGATGAGAACCGACGAGACGAGATGGATCGCGCTCTGCGCACCCGTCGTCACCAAGACCTCGTCCGGGTGCGTCGGCACGCCACGAGCCGTGTAGCGGCGTGCGATCGCCTCACGAAGCTCGATGCGCCCGAGCACGTCGTATCCGACGCGCGATACCAGGGACGAGGCGCTCGCCGCCGTCTCCGCCATGATGCCCGCGAGCCCGGGCCACGCCGGCGGGCTGGCCTGCTGCAGATCGATCATGCCGTCCACCGCATCGATCCGACCGGCCTCACGGCGTCCCAGCGGCAGGGTGACGCTGCCCGATCCTCGCAGGCTTGCGATGTGAGCGGTGTCGCGCAGACTGCGATAGGCCGCCGCGACGGTGCTGCGACTCACATGGAGTGCGCTCGCCAGCTCGCGTTCGGCCGGCAGCGCCGTGCGCGGTGCGAGCCGGTTGTCCAGGCACAGCAGGCGGATGCCGTCGGCCAAGGCCTCGTACGCAGGCTCTCTCGTGCGCCATCCGCCGAGGGAGAGCGCCAGGGCGCGCGCCGAGACCCGAGAATCCATGGGGCCAGCGTAGTCACATTGGACTGCATGCTGCATGCCAATCATGAGATTGGATGGAGCCATGCCCCGCCGCATCCTCCAGCTGCTCGTCGGCCTCTTCCTCTACGGAGCCGGCTGCGCCCTCACCGTGCAGGCGGGGCTGGGCGTGGACCCCTGGACCGTGTTCGCGCAGGGGCTGTCGGTGCGAACGGGCATCGGCATCGGCTGGATCACTAACATCGTGGGCTTCTTCGTGCTGCTGCTGTGGATCCCGCTGCGCCAGAAGCCCGGTGTCGGCACCATCGCGAACATCCTGCTCGTCGGCACCAGCATGCAGCTCGTGATCGGCATCGTCCCGCCGGCGACCGGATTCGTCGCACAACTGGCGACGCTGCTGGGCGGCATCCTGCTGGTCGCGATCGCCTCGGGTCTCTATATCGGTGCCCACTTCGGTCCGGGACCGCGTGACGGTCTGATGACCGGCATGAACGCCCGCTGGGGCTGGCCGATCTGGCTTTGCCGCGCGCTCGTCGAACTTTCCGTGCTGCTCATCGGCTGGCTGCTCGGCGGCACGGTGGGCATCGGGACGGTGCTCTTCGCCGTGCTGATCGGGCCGCTCGTGCACGTCGCACTGCCGCTGCTCGACACCCGCCGACGTCGCGCGGTGAGCGCCGAGCAGGCGGCCTGACTCTCGCGAGCCGCAGCGGGCGTCGCTCCGAGAACCGCGCTCAGTGCTCGCGGAACAGCGGCCAGTCGCTTCCCGGCGCCATCCGCGAATGCAGCGCGCTCTTCGCGATCTCCATGCTCGGATAGGTGCCCGCCGAGTGATCGGCGCCGGCCATCGTCACCGTGTAGCCGTCGTCGTCCTTGCGGATGCTTCCTGCCACGCCCGATCCGCCGTAGGCGACCCAGAGCGGGTGGTGCGTCTCTGTGGTGCTCATCATGAACTCCTCTCGATGCCTCCGATGCAGACGGTACGCCCAGCCGGCTCGATCCACCAGCGTCCGCGACGGCGTGGTGCGACCCGGTAGTGTGGAAACACCTTTCCCTCCGTAGCTCAGGGGACAGAGCGAGCGGTTTCTACCCGCAAGGTCGGGGGTTCGAATCCTCCCGGAGGGGCAACGGGTCCGGCGTGGGAGCCGGAACTCGGCTCCAGGCCCGTGGGATGTCTGGACTTGCGACAAGGATGGAGCACATGGTGGGTGCATCCGAGAACGACCGTCTGGTGTGGATCGACTGCGAGATGACGGGGCTCGATCTCGGCGTCGACGAATTGGTGGAGATCGCCGTCGTCGTCACCGACTTCGAGCTGCGACCGCTCGACGCCGGCTTCGACGTCGTGATCAAACCGGACGATTCGGCGATGGCGAACATGAACGAGTTCGTGACGAACATGCATCGTTCGTCCGGGCTGCTGGACGAGATCCCGCACGGCGTGAGCCTGGCGGATGCGGAGTTCCAGGTTCTGGAGTACATCCAGCGCTTCGTGCCGCTCGAAGGAAGGGCGCCGCTGGCCGGCAACACCATCGGCACCGACCGCATGTTCCTGGCGAAGTACATGCCGCGCGTCGACCGCTGGCTGCACTACCGGAACGTCGACGTGTCGAGCATCAAGGAGCTCGCACGGCGGTGGTACCCCCGCGCGTACATCCACGCTCCGGCGAAGGACGGCGGCCATCGGGCCCTCGCCGACATCCTCGAATCCATCCGCGAACTCGCGTATTACCGCCAGGCGGTGTTCGTCCCCGAGCCCGGTCCGACGAGCGACGGCGCGCGCGCTGCAGCTGCTGCCGTGGTGTCGTCGTTTGCCCCAGAGGTGTGAGAGAATCGTCTGGTTGCCCGCTCAGGCGGGAGACATGGTGGGTATAGCTCAGTTGGTAGAGCGCTGGCTTGTGGTGCCGGATGTCGCGGGTTCGAGTCCCGTTACTCACCCCAATTCCGGTCGAATGGGGCGCGTATTCGCGCCCCATTCGCGTCGAGGCGGGGCATCATGATGGAGATGGATGCCGCGACCTTCGAGCAACTCGTGACCGACGAACTGGATGCGCTCCCCGACGACATGGTGGAGGGCCTCGACAACGTCGTCTTCGTCGTCGAGGACCGCCCGGAGGACGGCAGTCTCGATCTGCTCGGACTCTACGACGGCTGGGCGCTCACCGAGCGCGAGCGGTACGGAGTCGGCGAGCTGCCGGACCGCATCATCGTCTACCGCGAGCCGCATCTGGCGGTCTGCGACGACGAGGACGAGCTGCGTGACGAGGTTCACACGACCCTCGTGCACGAGATCGCCCACTTCTATGGGATCGACGACGAACGTCTGCACGAGCTGGGATGGGCGTGATGACACCCGTCGCCGTCCCCTCCATCGACCACGGAGTCGATCTGGCAGCCCACGTCGATCCGGCGCGACCCTGGCAAACCGTCGTCTGGGACGATCCGGTCAACCTGATGAGCTACGTCACGCATGTCTTCCGCGAGTACTTCGGGCTCGCACGCCCCCAGGCGGAGCGCCTCATGCTCGCCGTGCACAACGAGGGCCACGCGGTGGTCGCGCAGGGCGCACGGGAGCAGATGGAGCTGCACGCTCAGGCGATGCACGACTACGGCCTGTGGGCGACCGTTCGGCAGGCACCCGCGTGAGTGACCGTGTCGTGGTCATGGAGATCACCCGCCTGGAGGCCGCGCATCTCGCGGGCCTCGTCGACCAGTTCGCCGAGCTGCTGCGTGACTCCGCACCCGAGGACGGCGATCCCGCGCTCGAGCGGCTGGTGCCCTCCGCCTACTCCGACGATGACGACGCCGCCAAGGAGTTCCGCGCGCTGACGCAGTCCGATCTGCTCGACCGGCGCGCCGCCGACGCGGCCGACGTCCTCGCGTCGCTCCAGGAGGCGGCCGTGATCCCCGAGGATCCCGAAGACCCGGCTCTGCTCGAGCAGGTCGAGATCCGGCTCGATCCGGCCGCGGCACGTGCGTGGCTGCGCACTCTCGCCGCAGTGCGCCTGGTCCTCGCCACCCGTCTCGGGGTCGTGGAAGAGGACGATCACGACGCCACCGATCCGCGGTTCGGCATCTACGACTGGATCGGCTACCGGTTGGACGGTCTCGTGAACGCCCTCGACACCGACGACTGACGCCTGGCGTCAGGGTACGGGGAAGGCCAGTGTGGCCAGGCGCATGGGATCATCGCGAGCAACGTGCCGCTGCTCCTGGCGCGCCCAGCGCTCCCAGTGCCGAAGGTAGGCGTCGCCGTCGCGGGCGAGCGCCCGCTGCTTGCGCGACGCCGCCGGCGATTCGAGCCACACCCGCACGTCGCCGAGCCGCGCTGTCGCCGGCGTCAGCAGTCCGGCACCCTCGACGATGAGCGGCAGCGACGGATCGACCGCGTGCGCCTCCGCCGGCTCTCCCACGGTCCAGTCCCAGCGTTGCCAGACACCCACGAGACCTCGCGCATGGGGTGTCAGGATCAGCTCGCGCGCCAGCTCGACGCCGTCGTCCAGACCATCCCACCCCGGATACAGCGAATCCAGCGCCACGACCTGCACACGGCCTCGCAGCGGCCACCGCGCGACGAGCGCGCGTGCCAGCGAAGACTTGCCGGCACCGCTGCGACCGTCGATGAGGACGACGGGATTGGATGCCGAGACCGCCGCGATCGCCTGGCTGATCTGATCGACCGCGATCGCGAGCGAATTGCCGACCGCGTCCGTGCCGCTACTTCTTGATGGTGCGGATGACACGGCTGAGCGCGCGGCCGGCGAAGAAGACGAACGGGACCGCGACGGTGAGCAGCGCGATGAGGTTCGGCTCGAAGCGAAGGTCATCCCCACGCCGGATGTAGGCGCCGACGGGGATCGCCCAGCCGCCTCCGCCGCCTCCGCCGTTACCGGCTTCGTCGGAGCCACCGCCGAAGCCGGACCACGTCAGTGCGACGGGGATGATCCGGACGCCGTCGACGTCCTGCTGCTCTCCGTATGCGCTCTTCACGCCGAAAGAGGCGGACTGCTGGCCGAGTTCGAGTGCGATGTTGGGCATGGGTCAACGGTAGCGGGCCCGAGGGTTCCGGCACACCCGCTGTCACGACACAAGCCGGCCGCCTCGGCGTGCGGAACCGATGTCGGCGGCGTCAGCCCTGGTCAAGGCGCGGCGCGGGTGGACTGGTCGGGATGGTGCCGCCGCCGCGCGTGCCGAGCAAGGTGGCGCGTGTGACGGCACCACGGCCGAACTTCGCCGTCGCCCCATCGAGAGCATCTTCGATACGCCGCCATCCCTCGTCGTCGTCCCACAGTGTCGGCGCCGCGGCGCCGGCGGCACGCAGCTTCTCGGCGCGAACGCCGATCAGTCGCACGGGGAGCGCGCGCTCGAGCGAGCCGAAGAGCTCGAGCGCGGCGTCCCCGATCCGCTGGCCGACGGCCGTCGGCTCGACGAGCGTCTGGGAGCGGGAGATCGTCGTGAAGTCGGCGAAGCGCACCTTGATCGCCACGGTCGACGCCTCCCAGCCGTTGCCACGCAGCCTCGCGCCCACCCGGTCGGCCAGGCGGCGCAGCTCGGAACGCAGGATCGCCGTGTCTGCGATGTCGTCGTGGAACGTCTCCTCGTGGCCCACGCTCTTCTCGACGCGGCGCGTGTCGACCTCACGCGCGTCGATTCCTCGCGCCAGGTGCCACACCCGATCGCCCATCGCGGATCCCAGCGCGCGATCGAGGAGCTCGCGCGGTGCCTCGAGGACGTCCGCGATGGTGCGGATGCCGCGGTTCTCGAGCGCCTCCGAGGCCTTCGGACCGACGCCCCACAGCGCGCGCACCGATCTCGGGGCGAGGAACGCCGCCGTGTCGGCCTCCGCGATGATGAGGAGTCCGTCGGGCTTGCTGATGGTGGATGCCATCTTCGCGACGTGCTTCGTCGCGGCGGCGCCGATGCTGCAGGTGAGCCCGGTCTCATCGAGCACTCGCTGGCGCAGCATGCGCGCGATCCGTCCGGGGCTCCCCCACAGCCGGCGCGCTCCGCGCACGTCGAGGAACGCCTCGTCGATCGACAGCGGCTCGACGAGCGGTGTGACGTCGCGGAAGATCCGCATGACCTGCGACGACATCGCGAGGTACCGCTCGAAATGGGGCGGGACGACGATCGCCGTCGGGCACAGGCGGAGCGCCTGGCCGACCGGCATCGCCGATCGCACGCCGAAGCGACGCGCCTCGTACGAGGCGCTGGAGACCACCGACCGGCTCTCGGGGGCACCGATGATGATCGCCTTGCCCCGCAGCGACGGGTCGTCGAGCTGTTCCACCGAGGCGTAGAACGCATCCATGTCGACGTGGAGGATGCCGGCACCGGTGTCGTCGGCGTTCTCGGGCGAGACGAGACGCCCGGATCCGTCACCACGCCCCATGTCGTCCATTCTCGCAGCAGCCGCCGACATCGACACGAGAGGGCAGACCCGGGCGGGTCTGCCCTCTCGCTGTTCGATCGGGTGCGTGCACCCAGATCAGCGGCTACTCGCTCGTCGCGCTCGCACGTTCGAGGACGAGCTCACGCACGCGTGCGGCATCCGCCTGACCCTTCATCGCCTTCATGACGGCGCCGATGACCGCTCCCGCCGCCTGGACCTTGCCGTCGCGGATCTTCGCGAGCACGTCGGGCTGCGAGGCGAGCGCTTCGTCGATCGCCGCGATGAGAGCGCCATCGTCCGAGACCACGGCGAGTCCGCGGGCATCGACGACCTTTTGCGGGGAGCCTTCCCCGGCGATCACGCCCTCGAGCACCTGCCGCGCGAGCTTATCGGTGAGCGTGCCGGCGTCGACGAGCGCCTGCAGCGCCGCGACGTCGGCGGGCGTCGCCAGCTCGGACGCCTCGCGACCCTGCACCTTCGCGATGCGGGCGATCTCGCCGGTCCACCACTTCCGAGCGGTCGCCGGCGACGCGCCGGCGGCGACGGTCGCCTCGATCTCGGGCAGGATGCCGCTGTTCGCCGCGTCCTGGAACTCGAGGTCGGTGAAGCCCCACTCGGTCTTCAGACGGCGGCGACGTGCGGCCGGCGGCTCGGGAAGCGCCGCGCGGAGCTCTTCGATCAGCTCAACCGGGGGCGCGACCGGAAGCAGGTCGGGCTCCGGGAAGTAGCGGTAGTCGTCGGCATCCGACTTCGGACGACCCGGCGACGTGGTGCCGGTGTCCTCGTGCCAATGCCGGGTCTCCTGCGTGATCGTGCCGCCCGCCGCGAGGATCGCAGCCTGGCGCTGGATCTCGTAGCGCACGGCGCGCTCCACCGACCGCATCGAGTTGACGTTCTTGGTCTCGGTGCGCGTGCCGAGCTTCTCCTGACCTCGGGGGCGCAGCGAGACGTTCGCGTCGCAGCGGAGGTTGCCGCGCTCCATGCGCGCCTCGGAGATGCCCAGTGAGATCACGATGTCGCGGATGGTCGCGACGTACGCCTTCGCGATCTCGGGAGCCCGGTGCTCCGCCCCGAAGATCGGCTTCGTGACGATCTCGACGAGCGGCACACCCGCACGGTTGTAGTCGACGAGCGAGTACTCGGCGCCCTGGATGCGACCGGTGGACCCGCCGACGTGCGTCAGCTTTCCGGCGTCCTCCTCCATGTGCGCGCGCTCGATCGGCACCGTGACGATCTCGCCGTCGGCGAGCTCGATGTCGACGGAGCCTTCGAAGGCGATCGGCTCGTCGTACTGCGAGATCTGGTAGTTCTTGCCGAGGTCGGGATAGAAGTAGTTCTTCCGCGCGAACCGGCTCGACGGGGCGATCGAGCAGCCGAGCGCGAGACCCAGGCTGATCGAGTAGCGCACCGCGGTCTCGTTGACGACCGGGAGCGCGCCCGGCAGACCCATGTCGACCGGCGCCACGAGCGTGTTCGGCTCGGCGCTGTGGTTCGCGGAGTTCGCGGGGTTCGCTGCCGCCGAGAACATCTTGGTCTCGGTGTTCAGCTCGACGTGCACCTCGAAGCCGAGAACCGGCTCGAACCGCTTGAGGGCCTCGTCGAAGTCCATCAGCTTGTCCTTGGCCATCAGCGCGCTCCTCCGTTCGCGCCGAGCCCCGGCGCCTTCTCCAGCAAGGGGGCCCTGTCAAGGAGCGGGCCGCCCCACGAGTCGACGAGCAGGGCCTCGAGCGCCGCACCCACGCGGTACAGCCGTGCGTCCTCGTGCGCCGGCGCGAGGAACTGGATGCCGACGGGAAGACCGTCCTCGGACGCGAGCCCTGACGGGATCGAGATGCCCGGCACCCCGGCGAGGTTCGCCGGAATCGTCGTCACGTCGTTGAGGTACATCTGCAGCGGGTCGTCGATCTTCTCCCCCAGCCGGAACGCCGTGGTCGGCGCCGACGGCGTCGCGATGAGGTCGACCTGTGCGAACGCGTCGGCGAAGTCGCGCTGGATGAGGGTGCGGACCTTCTGCGCCGAGCCGTAGTAGGCGTCGTAATACCCGGCCGACAGCGCGTAGGTGCCGAGGATGATGCGGCGCTTCACCTCGTCGCCGAAGCCGGCGTCGCGGGTCTTCGCCATGACGTCCTCGACGGTGCCGCCCGGCACGTCGACGCGCAGGCCGAAGCGCACGGAGTCGAACTTCGCGAGGTTGCTGGATGCCTCCGCCGGGAGGATCAGGTAGTACGCCGCGACGCCGTACTCGAAGTGCGGTGCGCTGATCTCGACGATCTCGGCGCCCTGTGCCTCCATCGCCGCCAGCGCGGCACGGAAGGACTCCGACACGCCTGCCTGGAAGCCGCTGTCGGGCAGTTCGCGGATCACGCCGACCTTGAGGCCCTTCAGCACCTGACCCTCGGCGCCCTCTCGGGCGGCGGCGGCGAACGACGGCCAGTCGTGGGCGAGCGAGGTCGAGTCGTGCGGGTCGTGCCCGCCGATGACGTCGTGCAGCAGTCCCGCGTCGAGCACGGTCCGCGTCACGGGGCCGACCTGGTCGAGGCTCGAGGCGAGCGCGATCGCGCCGTACCGGCTGACGCCGCCGTAGGTGGGCTTGATGCCCACCGTCCCGGTCACGTGCGCCGGCTGGCGGATGGAGCCGCCGGTGTCGGATCCGAGCGCGAGGGGCGCCTCGAACGCGGCGACCGCGGCCGCCGAGCCGCCGCCGGAGCCGCCGGGGATGCGGGTGAGATCCCAGGGGTTGCGGGTCGGACCGTACGCCGAGTGCTCGGTCGACGATCCCATGGCGAACTCGTCCATGTTCGTCTTGCCCAGCGGGACCAGCCCGGCCGCGCGGGAGCGCGCGACGACGGTCGCGTCGTAGGGCGACATGTAGCCCTCGAGGATCTTCGATCCGCTCGTCGACGGCATGTCCGTCGTCACCAGGACGTCCTTGATGGCGAGCGGCACGCCGGCGAGCGGGCCGAGGTCGTCACCGGCCGCACGGCGGCGGTCGATGTCGGCAGCCACGTCCAGCGCGTGCTCGTTGACGTGGAGGAAGGCGTGCACGTCGGCATCCACTGCCGCGATGCGGTCCAGGTGCGCCTGCGTCGCCTCGACGCTGGACACCTCGCGGGCGGCGAGCTTGTCTGCGAGCGCGGCAGCGCTCAGCTTCGTGAGATCGGTCACGTCGGGCCCCTTACTGCTCTTCGCCGAGGATCGCTGTGACGCGGAACCGGCCGTCCGCCGCATCCGGTGCGTTCTGCAGCACCTGCGCGGGCGTCAGCAGGTCCCCTGGAACATCCGGCCGGAACACGTTCTCGAGCGGGATCGGGTGGCTGGTGGCGGCGACGTCGGGTGTGGCGACCTCGGAGACCTTGGCGATGTTGTCGACGATCGCGTCGAGCTGGCCGGTCAGGCGGTCGACCTCCTCGTCGCTCAGCTGGATCCGGGCGAGCACACCGAGATGGCGCACGAGATCGGGGGTGATTTCAGACACCCCTCCAGCCTACCGGGGCCGCGCCCCTGGCCCACGGCGGCCCCGGCGTAGGCTGATCGCGTGACGACCTACGACCCGCCGCGCCCCTGGATCGCCAGCTACGCCGAAGGCGTTCCGGAGGACCTCGCACCCGTGACCGGCTCCCTCGTCGACATCGTCGACGCGTCGGCGCGCGACTATCCGGATGCCGCGGCCCTGCAGTTCTTCGGACGCGAGACGTCGTACCGGTCTCTGCACGAGCAGATCGAGCGTGCGGCCGCGGGGCTCCGCGAACTCGGTGTGAAGGCGGGCGACCCCGTCGCGATCGTCCTCCCGAACTGCCCGCAGCACATCGTCGCGTTCTACGCGATCCTGCGACTCGGGGCTGTCGTCATCGAGCACAACCCGCTGTACACACCGCGTGAGCTCCGCAAGCAGTTCGAGGACCATGGCGCGAAACACGCGATCGTGTGGACCAAGGTCGTCGCCAGCGTGCAGGAGTTCCCCGCCGACCTGGCCGTGACCAGCCTCGTCTCCGTCGACGTGATCAAGGCGATGCCGTTCGGCACGCGCGTCGCGCTCCGGCTGCCCGTCGCGAAGGCGCGCGAGGCACGGGAGGCGCTCAGCCAGCGCGTGTCGGGCACGGTCGCGTGGGAGCAGGTCGTGGGCAGCGCCCCGCTGCCGGCATCCCACCCGCGCCCCGGCACCGATGACCTCGCCCTCATCCAGTACACGAGCGGGACCACGGGCACACCCAAAGGCGCGGCGCTGACGCACCGCAACCTGCTGTCCAACGCGGCGCAGGCGCGCGCCTGGGTCCCATCGATCGTGCGCGGCGACGGCTGTGTGGTCTACGCCGTCCTGCCGATGTTCCACGCCTACGGCCTCACGCTGTGCCTCACGTTCGCGATGTCGATGGGCGCGCGGCTCGTGCTGTTCCCGCGCTTCGACCCCGACATGGTGCTGGAGGTCACGAAGAAGCACCCCGCCACCTTCCTGCCTCTCGTGCCGCCCATCGCCGATCGACTGCTCAAGGCCGCGCGCGAGAAGGGAGTGTCGCTCGCCGGAACCGAGGTCGCGATCTCTGGGGCGATGACACTGCCCCACGAACTCGTCGTGCCGTTCGAAGCGGCGTCCGGCGGCTTCCTCGTCGAGGGCTACGGGCTCAGCGAGTGCTCGCCGGTGCTCATGGCGAACCCGGTCGCCGACAATCGTGTGCCCGGCACGGTCGGTCTGCCGCTGCCCGGCACCGAGTGCCGTGTCGTGGATCCCGACGACCCGACGCAGGACGTGCCCGCGGGCGCGCGGGGCGAGCTCGTCGTGCGCGGTCCGCAGGTCTTCGGCGGGTACTACGGCAAGCCCGAGGAGACCGAGGCGGTTTTCACCGACGGCTGGTTCCGCACCGGCGACATCGTCACCATCGACGACGCGGGGTTCGTGCGCATCGTCGACCGGATCAAGGAGCTCATCATCACGGGCGGCTTCAACGTCGCCCCGACCGAGGTCGAGAACGCTCTGCGTCAGCATCCGCAGGTCGAGGACGCGGCCGTCGTCGGCCTGCCCAGCGAGCACTCGGGCGAGGAGGTCGTCGCCGCGATCGTCGTCGGACAGGGCGAGGAGATCGACGTCGAGGCGGTGCGCGAGTACGCGCGCGGCATCCTGACGCCGTACAAGGTGCCCCGCAGGATCTACGTCGTCGACGAGCTTCCGAAGTCCCTCATCGGCAAGGTGCTGCGCCGGCAGGTCCGCGATCGGCTGCTGACCTTGAACACCGGCGTCTGACGCTCACTCCCCAAGTCCGTCGCGGGCGACCGCGATCCGGTACGGGTGGACTGTCGCGTCGAACACCCCGGTCGCGACCGCGGGGTCGGCGCGCATCACCTCGCGAGCCGCCGCTTCGTCGTCCGCCTCGAAGATGGTGATGCCGAACGTGCCCTCGGCCTCCTGCGTCCGGCCGGCGAGGATCAGGATGCCGCGATCGCGCAGAGCGACGAGGTACGCGAAGTGGTCCCCGACGATCCGCTGCTCGCCGGGAGTCGGATCGCTCACCATCGCGGGCCGCGAAGGGACGATGCGATACAGCCACTGCGCCATGCCGCCATCATCCCAGTCGCGAGCCGCGGCCGCACGGGTCAGCCGGCGTCGGAAGCGGCCGCGCCGAGCGCCTCGGGCCCCTGCGTCACCAGAACGTGGAACTGCGCGGCATCGAGGATGCGGATGCCGAGCTCCTCGGCCTTCGCGAGCTTGGATCCGGCGCCCGGACCTGCGGCCACGAAGTCGGTCTTCTTGGAGACGCTCGAGGCCGCCTTGCCGCCGGCTTTGAGGATGGCCTCCTGGGCACCCTCGCGGCTGTAGCCGTCGAGAGAACCGGTCGCTACGACCGTGATCCCGTCGAGCACTCCCCCCGCGTCGACCGCGGCGCCCGGCCCGGGGTGGCCCGGCGTGGCCAGCTGCGCCCCCGCCGCCACCCAGCGCTCGACGATCTCGCGGTGCCAGTCGACCTCGAACCAGTCGAGAAGCGAGTCGGCGATGATGCCGCCGACGCCTTCCACCCCCGCAAGCTCGTCGCGCGACGCCGTGCGGATCGCCTCGACCGAGCCGAACCACTGTGCCAGCGCACGGGCTGCGACGGGACCGACGTGCCGGATGTTCAGCGCGACCAGGAACCGCCACAGCTCCTTGGTCTTCGCTCGCTCGAGCTGATCGATGAGGGTCAGGGCCTGCGCCGACGGTTGGGCTCCGGTGAGGCCTGCCTTCTTCTCGGCCTGCGTCGGATTGCGGCGGAAGGGCGAGCGCCGGACGACGGCGCCGGTCTTCTCGTCGATGCGCGGCTCACCGGTCTCGGCGTCGCGGACGACCACCTCGATCGGCACGAGCTGCTCGACGGTGAGCTCGAAGAGGGTCGCCTCGGTCTCCAGCGGCGGCACGTCCGGAACGGACGGCTGCGTCAGCGCCGCCGCCGTGACCTCGCCCAGCGCCTCGATGTCGAGCGCGCCTCGCGAGCCGATGTGCTCGACGCGCCCGCGCACCTGTGCCGGGCAGGCGCGCGTGTTCGGGCAGCGCAGATCGATGTCGCCCTCCTTGGCGGGGGCCAGGGGCGAGCCGCACTCGGGGCATACGGCGGGCATCACGAACTCGCGCTCCGTGCCGTCGCGCAGCTCGACCACGGGACCCAGGATCTCGGGGATGACGTCGCCCGCCTTGCGGAGCACGACGGTGTCGCCGATCAGCACGCCCTTCGCGCGGACGACGTCCTGGTTGTGCAGGGTCGCCTGCCGCACCACGGACCCCGCGACGCGCGCGGGCGCCATGACCGCGAAAGGCGTCGCGCGCCCGGTGCGGCCGACCGAGACGACGATGTCGAGCAGCTTGGTGTTGACCTGCTCCGGCGGGTACTTGTACGCGATCGCCCACCGCGGAGCGCGACTGGTCGCGCCCAGCTCGTCGTGGAGCGCCAACTCGTCGACCTTCACGACGACGCCGTCGATCTCGTGCTCGACGTCATGACGGTGCTCGCCGTAGTGGGCGACGAAGTCCAGCACGCCCCCGATGTCATCGGAGGTGCGGAAGTACGGGCTCGTCGGCAGCCCCCACTCGGCGAGCAGTGCATAGATCTCGCTCTGCGAGTCGACCGGGGGGCGGTTCCACGCGCCGATGCCGTGGACGAACAGCCGGAGGGAATCCAGCCGCGCCTGCCCCGCCTCGCGCTCGAGGCCGTCTTTCTTGTCGAGCTGCTGGCGCAGGCCTCCCGAAGCCGCGTTCCGCGGGTTCGCGAACGAGGGGAACCGCCGCTCGGCGCTCAGCCGGGCCTTCGCCTCGTCGAACGCGCGGCTGCGGGCACGGGTCTCGTCGACGGCGCGGTCCCGCATGGCGGCCTGAAGCGCGTTCAGCTGCTCGAACGCGGCGACCGGGATGAACACCTCGCCGCGGACCTCGACGATATCGGGGTGCCCGCTGCCGGCCAGTCGCTGTGGGATGCCGGCGACGCGGACGGCGTTCACCGTCACGTCCTCGCCGATCCGGCCGTCGCCGCGGGTGGCGGCGGAGGTCAGCACGCCGCGCTCGTAGCGCAGGCTGATCGCCAATCCGTCGATCTTGAGCTCGGTGAGCCAGCGCACCCGCCGGCCGGCCGACGTCTCGGCCTTGAGGCACCAGTCGCGCAGTTCGTCGAGGCTGAACACGTTGTCGAGGCTCAGCATCCGCTCAGCGTGCTCGACGGGGGCGAACATCGAGCTCTCGGCCGCGCCGACCGTCTGCGTCGGCGAGTCCTGACTCTGCAGCTCGGGGTGGAGCCGCTCGAGCTCTTCGAGCCGGTGCATCCAGCCGTCGTACGTCGCGTCGTCGACGATCTCGGCGTTGCGGCCGTAGTAGGCGTCGCGCGCGTCGAGGATGCGCTCGGTCAGCGCCTCGGCCTCGGCTCGCGAGGCGTCGAGACCCGCATCGGCGGCGAGACCTCCATCGGCGGCGAGGGCGGTCGGCGCATCGAGCGGCGCGGTGGCTGGCATACCGAGGTCATCCGTCACCACGCCAGTCTAGAAGCGGGCTCAGACAGCATCGACGGACCCTGCAGCGCCGGTCGGCGGCAGCCGCCGGCGCGTGCGCTCACACGTCTGCGGGGACCGCCGACACGGTGCGGTCGATCGTGAACTGCCCGATCACCCGCGTGCCGTCGTACAGCACGGCGGTCTGCCCCGGGGCGACACCGTCGAAGGGGGTCTCAGGGACCACGGTGAGCAGGCCCGCCGCCAGCGTGGCGGTCGCCGGCACCGGATCGGCGTGCGCGCGGATCTGCACGTGGCAGTGGAACTCGCCCGCCTCCTGCGGACGTCCGGCCCAGGAGAAGCGCCCACCGGCGATCTCTGCCGTCGCGAGGGCCTCCTTGGGGCCGACGACGACCGTGTTCGACACCGGGCGCACCTCGAGCACGAACCGCGGCTTGCCGTCGGGCGCGGGCACGCCGAGCTGCAGGCCGCGCCGCTGGCCCACGGTGAAGGCGTGGGCGCCCTCATGCGAACCGACGACGGCCCCGTTGCGATCCAGGATGTCGCCGCGCTCAGCGCCGACCTTGTCGGCGAGCCAGCCGCGGGTGTCGCCGTCCGGGATGAAGCAGATGTCGTGGCTGTCGGGCTTGTGCGCGACGGTGAGCCCGCGCTCCTCGGCCTCGGCCCGCACGAGCGCCTTGGAGGGCGTCGCCCCGAGCGGGAAGTAGGTGTGGGCGAGCTGCTCGGCGTTCAGCACACCGAGCACGTAGGACTGGTCCTTGGCGGCATCCGAGGCACGGTGCAGCTCGAGACCTTCCGCGCCGTCGACGAGCGTGGCGTAGTGACCGGTGCACACCGCGTCGAACCCCAGCTCCAGCGCCCGCTCGAGCAGGGCCGCGAACTTGATCTTCTCGTTGCACCGCATGCAGGGGTTGGGTGTCCGGCCGGCGCGGTACTCGGCCACGAAATCGTCGATGACGTCGTCGCGGAAGCGCTCGGAGAAATCCCATACGTAGAACGGGATGCCGAGCCGATCGGCCGCGCGCCGCGCATCCATGGCGTCCTCGATGGTGCAGCAGCCGCGGCTGCCGGTGCGCAGCGTCCCGCCGGCGCGCGAGAGCGCCAGGTGCACGCCGACGACGTCGTGTCCCGCCTCGACGGCCCGGGCGGCCGCGACAGCGGAGTCCACTCCGCCGCTCATGGCCGCAAGGATTCGCATGGGTACAGTCTACGAACCCGGACCTGACCGGGACCCGGATGCCGCGCGCGCCCGCTGGACGACGCCCGGAAGAGCGGCGAGCACCGCGTCGACGTCGCCCTCGACGGTGGTGCGGCCGAGCGTGAACCGCAGCACCTGCCGCGCCTCGGCATCCGTCCGCCCCATCGCGAGCACGACGTGCGACGGCTCGGGCACGCCCGCCTGACACGCAGAGCCGGTCGATACCGCGATCCCGGCGAGGTCGAGCAGAAACAGCAGGGTCTCCCCCGATGCGCCGGGGAACAGCACGTGTGCGTTGCCGGGAATCCGGTCGACGGGGTCGCCGAGCAGTTCGGCATCCGGGATGCTGCGACGGATGCCGCCCACGAGTCGGCCCCGCAGCGTCCCGAGGCGCACCGCCTCGGCTTCCCGCTCGTCCCGCACGGCCTCGGCAGCCACCGCGAAGGCCGCCGCGCCGGCCACGTCCGGCGTGCCGGCGCGCAGGCGC
>NZ_DATCVK010000199.1:0-18163 GCF_036566905.1 Microbacterium sp.
CCGCTACATCGAGCCCGACTTCGTGCACGTCTTCGTCAACGGCCGCATCGCGGAGCAGGGTGGACGTGAGCTCGCAGATCGCCTTGAAGACGAGGGTTACGATCGCTTTCTCACCGGCACGAACGTAGGCTAGTTCTATGACCAGCACACTCGCGCCGGCTCGTTACGACGAGATCGAAGAGGCGCTCAAGGACGTGATGGACCCGGAGCTCGGCATCAACATCGTCGACCTCGGACTCATCTACGACCTCGGATGGGATGACGAGAACAACGCGCTCATCATCCACATGACGCTCACGAGCGCCGGATGCCCGCTCACCGACGTGCTCGAGGAGCAGACCGCCGAGGCGCTCGACGGCGTCGTTGAGGCGTTCCGCATCAACTGGGTGTGGATGCCGCCGTGGGGTCCCGAGCGCATCACCGACGACGGGCGCGACATGATGCGCGCGCTCGGCTTCGCGATCTGAGGCCCAGGCCCAGCTAGTCCTCGAGGTAGCGCCGCCTCGTCAGCGCCATGGACGCGTTCCACAGGGCGATGGCGGCACTCTCGTCGGTGGCCGCCGGGGCGAACGGCACGCCCTCCACGTCCGGTCGGGTCTTCGAACCGACCGGGCCCCAGAACAGGTCGGGCGTCACGGTCGCCGCTGCGGCGGCGGCGAGGATGCCGACATCGGCAGGCTCCGGCTCACGGCCGATCGCACGGGCCAGCAGCGCGGTGACGGCGCGGGTCGTCGCCGACGGATACGTCCCGTGCAGCGGCGTCCTCGCCATGCCGGGGTGGGCTGCGAAGCTGCGGATGCCGCTCTTCGCCCGACGAAGCCGGCGCTCCAGCTCCACCGCGAACATCGTGTTCGCGAGCTTCGCGCGGATGTACCCGCGCCCTGGCGAGTATCCGACGGCGTCTCCCAGCCGATCGAGGTCGAGGGCACCTCTCGTGTAGAGCGCGGACGAGACTGTCACGACGCGCGGGTCCTGGCCCGCTTCGAGCTGATCGAGCAGCTGCCCCGTGAGAGCGAAGTGACCGAGGTGGTTGGTGGCGAACTGGCTCTCGACGCCCTCGCGGCTGGTCCGGAACGCCACGCTGCTGCTCGCGGCGTTGAGCACGAGCAGATCCACGGATGCCGCGGCGGCGACGCGCCCGAAGCGATCGACGGAATCCAGGTCGAGCAGGTCCAGGTGTGCGACCGTCACTCGGTCATCGGAGAGCCCGAGGTCGTGAAGGAGTCGCTGACGCACCTGCGCGGCACGCTCGACATCGCGCGCTCCGACGATCACCGCGGCGCCCCAGGAGGCCAATGTGCGCGTGGTGACGAGGCCGAGGCCACTCGTGCCGCCGGTGACGACGGCGCGACGGCCGCTGAGATCCGGCGGCGGAGCGAGAGGGGCGATCAGGCGGATGCGCGAGGGCGATGCGGGGCGTGATGTCGTCGTCATGTCGGCAGGCTAGAGTCTGACATTGATGTCAGGGTCAAGTCCGGCGTCAGAGACAGGAGGAGAAGGCGTGCAGATCGGAGAGCTGAGCAGTCGGACCGGAGCGAGCGTCCGGTCACTTCGCTATTACGAACAGCAGGGGCTGCTGACATCCGACCGCCTGCCCAACGGCTACCGCGTGTACCCCGAGAACTCCGTCGCGATCGTGGAGACCATTCGTTCCCTCCTCGACATCGGCCTTCCCACCGCGTTGATCACGGATGTGCTTCCCTGCACTGTCGGAGAACGGTCCGAAGCGGCGTGTCCGGCACTGCTCGAGCAGATCGAGGCGCTGCGCGCAGATGTCCGCACACGCGCCGAGAGGCTTGCGACGATCGAGGAGTCGCTCACCTCGTACCTCCTCGCCAACGCCTGACGAGGCGCTCGACCGTACCGGGATCGCCCGCACCGTCGTTTCGCACGGTGACACCCGGCGGCGCCAGTTCACCACGGCTCGATAGGGTCGAATGGTGAGCGTCACCCCCCTGAGAGCACTGCCCATCGACGAGCTGCGTCAGCGCACGAGCACGAAGTGGCGGAAGTACGGGGAGGACGTGCTGCCTTTCTTCGTGGCCGAGACCGACTACGCGCTGGCTCCCGAGATCACACGGGTGCTGACGCGCGCGGTGCAGCTCGGCGACACCGGCTACACCCCTCCCGACCCCGGCGTCCGCGAGGCCTTCGCCGGCTTCGCCGAGCGCCGCTGGGGGTGGGACGTCGACCCCGCGGACGTGTTCTGGACGGGCGACGTCATGATGGGCGTCGTCGAGATCCTGCGCAAGGTGATCGAGCCCGGTGACCGTGTCGTGGTCATGCCTCCCGTGTACCCGCCGTTCTACGACACCGTCGAGGAGGCCGGAGGCGTGGTCGAGCGAGTGCCGCTCACGGCGGGCGACGCAGGCTGGGAGATCGACCTCCTCGGTGTGGAGGCGGCCCTCGCGGGCGGCGCACGCGCCGTGCTGCTGTGCAACCCGCACAATCCCACGGGAACCGTGCACACGCCCGAGAGCCTGGCCGCGCTGGCGGATGTCGCCGAGGGATTCGGCGCGACGGTGATCAGTGACGAGATCCACGGCCCGCTGACCTACGCGCCGACGGCGTTCACGCCGTTCCTGGCCGCGTCGGAGTCGGCGCGGCGGGTCGGCTACGCGGTGACCAGCGCGAGCAAGACCTTCAACCTCGCCGGCCTCAAGTGCGCGGTGATGGTCGCGGGCGGCGACCCGCAGCGCGCGGCCCTGCGCTCTCTGCCGTGGGAGGTCGAGTGGCGTACGGGCCTGTTCGGCGCGCTCTCGAATGTCGCGGCCTATTCGCCCGAGAGTGACGAGTGGCTGGAGAGCCTGCTGGCCGCCCTCGACGCCAACCGCCTGCTGCTGGCGGAGCTCCTCGCCGAGCACCTGCCGCAGGCGCGCTACCTGCCGCCCGACGCCGGCTTCCTCGCCTGGGTCGACCTGTCGGCGTACGGGTGGGGCGACAACCCCGCGGTGAAGGTGCTGCGCGACGCGAAGGTGGCCCTGCACCACGGACCGCTGTTCGGCGCAGAGGGCACGGGGCACGTCCGCATCAACTTCGGGTGCGCGCCCGAGCTGCTCCGCGAGGCGGTGGAGCGCATTGGCGCCTTGGCGCGATCGTGACCACGGCCCCCGAGCCCGCGACGGGCATCTGGCAGGGCAGGTTCGTCTGGGTGACGGTCGGCGCTGTCGCCCTGATCTTCCTGGCGGCGATCCAGTCCCTCGCGGTGACCACGGTGATGCCGGTGGTGAGCGCCGATTTCGACGGTGAGCGCCTCTACGCCGTGGCGTTCGCCGGAACTCTCGCCACGAGCGTCATCGGCATGGTCGCCGTGGGCGCGTGGTGCGATCGCGGCGGCGTGCTCGCACCGCTGAGCACGGCCGTCGGACTGTTCGTCATCGGGCTGCTCATCTCGGGTCTCGCCCTCACGATGCCGGCGCTCGTCGCCGGGCGACTGGTGCAAGGCCTCGGCACCGGCGGGCAGACGGTGGCGCTGTACGTCGTCGTCGCCCGCGTCTATCCGGGCGCGATGCACGGCCGCGTCTTCGCCGCGTTCTCGGCGGCCTGGGTGGTGCCCTCGCTCATCGGCCCGTTCCTGGCGGGAGCTGTGACGGAGTTCCTGCACTGGCGGTGGGTCTTCCTCGGCGTGGCGGCGCTCACGGTGGTCGCCTTCGCGATGGTGGTGGCACGCCTCCACGGCCTCCCGCTCCACACCGACGAGCCGGCGACCTCGCGCATCGCGCCGCGGCTGGCCTGTGCCGTGGCCGTCGCCGTCGGCGCCCTGGGTCTCAGCCTCGCCGGCGAACTGGGGACCTGGGCGTGGGCGGCGGTGGCGGCATCCGTCGTCGTCATCGCGCTCGCCTCGCGGCCGCTGCTGCCGCGCGGCACGCTGCTGGCCGCCCGCGGCCTGCCGAGCGTGGTGCTGATGCGCGGACTGATCGCGGGCGCGCTGTTCGGTGCCGAGATCTACGTGCCGTACCTGCTCATCGACGGGTACGGGTTCTCGCCGACCTGGGCGGGGCTCGGCCTCACGGCCGCCGCGCTGGCGTGGGCGAGCGCCGCCGACGTGCAGGGCAGGTTCGGCGACCGCATCGGCAACACCCGCATCACGCTGATCGGTACCGCACTCCTGGTGGCGGCTCTGGTCGTCGCGGCCGTCACAGCGCTCCTCGGACTGCACCCTGCGGTCGTCATCGCCGGCTGGGCACTCGCGGGCGGCGGCATGGGCCTGATGTACCCGCGGCTGACGGTGCTGACGCTCGCGTACTCGACGGCGCAGAACCAGGGGTTCAACTCATCGGCGCTGTCGATCTCGGACGCCGTCGGCTCGGCGTCGTCGATCGCCGCGATGGGTCTCGTCTTCACCGCGCTCGCGGGGACGGATGCCGGATTCCCGGCCGTGTTCGCCATCGCCATGGTGCTCGCGCTCGGCGCGCTCGTGCCTGGTCTGCGGCTCGGCCACGCCCACGAGGCGTCGCCGCGGCGCTGACGCGAACCCGGCGCTGACCGCGCTTCAGGTGTTCTCTGCGCGGCCGAGACGCCAGTAGCCCATGAACGCGACCGCGCGGCGGTCGACGCCGCGCTCCGAGACCAGGTGGCGGCGCAGCGCCTTGATCGCGCCCGCCTCGCCTGCGAGCCAGGCGTACAGCCGTGCGCTTTTGAGCGCGGCTCCGCCCTTGGCGGTGCGGGGCACCTCCCAGAGGATGTCGGTGTCGATGTCGACCTCCTCGACGTCGGCTCCGGTGCCGGCGGGCACGAGCCGGGCCGCGGCATCCGTCACCGACTCGACCAGGTGGGCGTGACGGTCGCCGTCGCCGCGCGCACCGATGCGGTATTCGAAACCGGGGTGCTGCGGGAGGTAGGCGGCGTCGTCGGCGTGCGGCAGCTCTACAGCAACCACTCCGCGCGCGTCGCGCGGCAGCTGCTCGAGGATCGCGGCGATCGCCGGCGCGGCCGTCTCATCGCCCGCGAGCAGGATGGCGTCGACGCGGGCCGGGGGCACGAAGTCGATGCCGAAGCTCACGCCGCTGTGCGCCGCGGTCGGCGCGAAGATGAGGACCTCGTCGCCGAGTCGGGCGCGGGCGATCCAGTCGGATGCCGGCCCGATCACGTCGTGCGACACCATGTCGACGTCGACCTCGCCGACATGATTGCGGACGTAGCGGGTCGTGTATGTGCGGAACGGCAGACGCCGGTCGTCGGGAAGCTCGCGCCACTGGGCGTACCAGTCGTCGCCCGTCGGCATCTGGTCGAGGCCCAGCGTGCGCGTGGGGAACACGATCTTGACGCGCTGATCGAGGCCGGGATCCCCGTAGTCGGCGAGATCGTCGCCGCCGAACGTGAAGCGGCGGAAGCTCGGCGTCACATCGGCGATCGCGGTCACACGCGCGCGGAAGAAGCGGTAGGGCACATCGGCGTCGGACAACAGAGGCTCCTGTCAGGATGAGGCGGTCGCGCCGACGGATGCCGCGGCGGCGGGCACGGCAGACGACACGTGGTGCCGGCCGCGGGGAAGGACGATGGGGGAGCCCGACACGGGGTCGGGCACCACGAGGGCGTCGAGATCGAAGACTTCGCGGATGAGCTCGCTCGTCATGACGTCGCCGGGCGCGCCGCTGGCGACGATCCGCCCGGCGCGCAGCGCGAACAGGTGGTCGGAATAGCGTGCGGCGAGATTCATGTCGTGCAGCACCATCACGATCGTGGTGCCGCGCTCCCGGTTGAGGTCGGTGAGCAGGTCGAGAACCTCGACCTGGTGGGCCACGTCGAGGAACGTGGTCGGCTCGTCGAGCAGCAGGATGTCGGTCTCCTGCGCGAGCGCCATCGCGATCCAGGCGCGCTGGCGCTGGCCGCCCGAGAGCTCGTCGACGGAGCGGTCGGCGAGCTCCTCGATCCCGGTGGCGGCGAGAGAGCGCGCGACGACGTCGTAGTCGTGGGCGCTCCAGCGCGCCAGCAGCTTCTGATGAGGGTGGCGGCCGCGTCCGACGAGGTCGGCGACAGCGATGCCCTCGGGGGCGATGGGGCTCTGCGGCAGCAGCCCGAGCGTTCGCGCGATCTCCTTGGTCGGACGACCGTGCAGCGCCTTGCCGTCGAGGACGACCTGACCCTCTCGCGGCGAGATGAGACGCGCGAGCGCGCGCAGCAGCGTGGACTTGCCGCATCCGTTCGCACCGACGATCGCCGTGATGCTCCCGGGCGGGATCACGAGATCGAGGCCCTCGACGATCGTGCGGTCGCCGTAGGACAGGGTCAGCTCCTCGGCCGACAGGCGGTGTGATTCGGTCATAGCGAGCCTCCCGCTCGATTCGTCCTGATGAGGAGGTAGATGAGGAAGGGGGCGCCGAGCACGCCGGTGACGACCCCGACCGGGTAACGGCTGTCGAAAGCGAACTGCCCGAGCAGATCGGCGAGCTGCACGAGCAGCGCCCCGACGAGGGCGGAGGGCAGCAGCAGCGACCCTCCGGGTCCGACGATGCGCGCCGCGATCGGGCCGGCCATGAACGCGACGAAGGCGATCGGGCCGGTGGCGGCGGTCGCGAAGGCCAGCAGAGCGACGGCCGCCACGATGGTGATCACCCGGCTGCCCTGCAGACGCACGCCGAGGCTCGCCGCCGCATCGTCGCCGAGGCGCATGACGTTCAGGTCGCGACCCCGGGACAGCAACGCCGGCACGAGCACCAGGCTCGCGAGAGCGAGGGGCAGGACCGCCGACCAGGTGGCCCCGTTGAGGCTTCCGGTGAGCCAGCGCATGGCCGCCTGCAGGTCGTAGGACGCCGCCTTGGACAGGACGTAGGTGACTGTCGCATCCAGCATGGCCGCCACGCCGATGCCGATGAGGATCAGTCGCGTTCCGGCGAACCCGCCCTTGTTGGACAGCAGATAGATCGCGAGCGCCGTCAGCAGTCCGCCGGCGACAGCCAGGATCGAGACCGCGGTGTCGTCCAGCGACAGGATGACGATGCCGAACACGGCGGCCGCGCTGGCGCCCGCGGTGATGCCGATGATGTCGGGCGAGGCGAGCGGGTTGCGCAGCATCGTCTGGAACGTGACGCCGGCGATGCCGAACGCGCATCCCGCGAGGATCGCGAGGACGGCGCGGGGCAGGCGCAGCTCGCCGACCGTGAACGACGCGCCCGGCACGGTCTCGCCGAGGATGACGCGCACCACGTCGTCGAGTCCGTAGAAGGTCTGCCCGACCATGAGCGAGACGGCGAAGACGAGCACGACGCCGAGGGCGAGCGCGACGGTCACCGCGGTGCGGCGCCGCGCGCGGCGCCGGCGACCCGTGACGACCAATTGTGCCGACACGGGGGAGAGGGTCTGGGTGCTCACAGTTCCCTCACCTTCTGGCGTCGGACGATCCAGATGAAGAACGGGGCGCCGACGAGTGCGGTCAGGATGCCGACCTCGATCTCGTCCGGTCGCGCGATGACACGGCCGACGACGTCTGCCGCGACCAGCAGGACCGCTCCGGCCACCGCCGAGAAGGGGAGGAGCCAGCGATGGTCGGTGCCGACGAGCAGCCGGCAGAAGTGGGGGATGATCAGCCCGACGAATGCGATGGGCCCGGCGATGGCGGTCGCGGCGCCGCAGAGGATGACGGCTCCGGCCGACGCGATGAGCCGCGTGCGCATCACATGCTCGCCGAGACCGGTGGCGACGTCGTCACCGAGCGCGAGCGAGTTCATGCCACGGGCGCAGGCGATCGTGATGATCGCACCGATCGCGAGCACGGGGAGGATGGTGGCGATGCGATCCCACGTCGCGCCGCCCACGCCGCCGATCTGCCAGAACCGGAAGGTCTCGAGCAGGTCGACGCGGGGGAGGAGCACGGCGCTCACGAGCGACATGAAGGCGGCCGACGTCGCCGCCCCGGCCAGTGCCAGCTTGAGCGGCGTCGCGCCGCCGCGCCCCAGGGAGCCGACGGTGTAGACGAAGACCGCGGCGCCGCCGGCGCCGATGATGGATGCCGCGATGAACGCGTACGGGTCTGACATTCCGAAGAAGGCGATCCCGATGACCACGGCGAGCGCCGCTCCGCCGGAGATGCCCAGGATGCCGGGATCCGCGAGCGGGTTGCGGGTCACCGCCTGCATCGCCGCGCCCGACATGGCCAGAGCCGCGCCGACGGCGATCGCCAGCACCGTGCGGGGCAGGCGGGCGACCACGGCGGCCTGCGCGACGCCGCTCGTGTCCCCGGCGAGACCGCCCAGGATGTCTGCCAAGCCGACATCACGGGCGCCGAACGCGACCGAGGCGACGCACAGCGCGGCGAGCACCGCGAGGCACGCCGCCAGCCACGCCAGCCGCACTGCTGCCGGACGCCGCAGGGATGCGGCATCCGGCAGCGTCGCGGAGGTCTCGATGACAGCCACTCCGATCAGACTCCGGCGGGATCAGCCGAGCGCGCCGGCGAGCAGCGCGAAGTACTCGTCGACGCCCCAGCCGATCGACAGCGGCGAAGGGTTGGCCGAGGCAGCCAGCGGAGTCGACTCCTCGAGGATGGCGATCCGGCCCTCGGCGATGGCGGGGATCTGCGACAGCAGCGGGTCGGCCTGGAGCTGGGCGATGATCGAGCCACTGGCGTCGCCGTAGGTGACGAAGACGTCGACGTCGGCGAAGCGGTCGGCCTGCTCGGCGCTGACCGTGGTGTAGAAGGCCTCGCCGTCCGACTCCTCGGTCACGACGGTCGGCACGGGGAAGCCGAGGCTCTCCAGGAACCCGGGCCGCGTGTCGGTGCTCGTGTAGAAGCCGATCTGGCTGAAGTCCGACGGATCGATGTACGAGAACAGCACGCGCGATTCGGCCAGCTCCGGGTAGTTCGCGAGCGCGGCGTCGACCTCGCCGTGCAGCTCCTCGATGAGGGCATCGCCCTCGTCCGCCAGGCCGAGCGCCTGGGAATTGAGGCGGATCATGTCCTCGTACGACGTGCCCCACGCCGCGCCGGGGTAGGCGACGACGGGCGCGATCTTCGACAGCGTGTCGTACTCCTCCTGGGTGAGGCCGGAGTTGGCGGCCAGGATCACGTCGGGCTGCGTGTCGGCGACCGCCTCGAAGTCGATCCCGTCGGTCTCGTCGAACAGCACCGGCGTCTCGGCGCCCAGCTCCTCGAGCTTGTCCTCCACCCAGGGCAGCACACCGTCGCCGTCGTCGTCGCCCCACGTCACCTCTGCCATTCCGACCGGGACGACGCCGAGCGCCAGAGGCACCTCCTGGTTCGACCAGGCGACCGTCGCGACGCGCTCGGGCTTGGACTCGATGACCGTCTCGCCGTACGCGTGCTCGACCGTGACCGGGAAGCCGTCGCCCGACGCGGAGCCCGTCGCGGTGTCGTCGTCGGCAGCGGCGTTCGCACACCCGACGAGGGCGATCGCGGCGATCGCGAGCATTGCGGTGGCAGCAGCGGGGCGTTTCAGGCGCACGGAATCCTCCGGGAGATTTAGGTAAGGATGCCCTTATTCGGGCGCAGTAAGGCCAACCTTACCCAGCCGTTTTCCAGATTGCCAATCCACGTCGACACACACCACGCGCGCACGACAGCCCCGGCCGATGCGGCCGGGGCTGTCGATGGCGGATACCTCGCGAGGAGGCATCCGATCACTCCTTGGTCTTGTCCGCCGCACGCACGAGCGCCCAGGCGCCGGGGATGATCGCCGCGGCGAGCGCCGCTTTCACCAGGCCGCCGACGATGAAGGGGAGCAGGCCCGCCTCGAGGAGGGCGCCGAACGAGTAGTCGAGACCCATGACGACGTTCAGGATGAACGCCATGTACGGGATGCCGAACAGGAACGGCACGACGCTGGCCGCCGCGAAGCCGAGGAACGCCAGCGCGGGACGGCGATCCCAGGCGCGTTCGGCGAACCAGCCGGCGACGAAGGCCGAGAAGATGAAGCCGATCACGAAGCCGAAGCTCGGCTTGCCGACGGCCGCGAGCGTGCCGGTGAACCCAGCGAAGACCGGGAGTCCGGCGAGCCCCACGAGCATGTAGGTCGTGAGCGCCGCGGCGCCGCGCCATGCGCCGAGGGCGGCGCCGACGACGATCACTCCGAGCGTCTGTCCTGTGATGGGGACAGGCCACAGCGGGATCTCCACCTGGGCGAGGAGGGCGACGATGGTCGCACCGGCGATGACGAGACCGGCGTCGAGGGCGAACGCGCGCGCGCGCGAGGACGGGCGGGCGATGACGTCGGCGAGCACGCGACGGGTCCCTGCGGAGGCGGTCGGGGCAGCGGCGATGGATGACATGGCACTCAGCCTAGAGGGACCCGCGCGGGCCTACTTGGACGCCGTCCACCAATGATCGGCCGATCCGCTGTCCGCCTTCTACGACACCCGCCGTGTCGGCCATGCCGCACGGACGCACCCTTGCTCATGCGAGTGCCAGGCGTCGCAGGGTCGGCGCCGGTCTGCGAGCACCATGCAGTGCAGCACCGAGCAGCGCGACGGCGACGGCCGCGGTGACGACGGAGGTGCCGGCGACCAGCAGCATCGCGACGGCGGCCGTGCCCACGACGGCGGCCGTGCCGACACGCCACGCGGAGCGCGCCGCTGCGGGTGCGGGAAGGGCCTCGATCGGCGCGAGCCATCGCGCGACGAGCGCCGTCACGGTGAGTGCCAGGGCCAGCCAGAGCGGGCGGGCGAGCCACCATGATGCGCTGTCCACGGCGGGCAGCGGCGCCTCGGTCACCATCGCCGCGGCTGCCGTCAGCCCCGCGAGGCCCAGGAGGACGGGCATGTGCCACAGGTACACGGTCATCGCACGCGGGGTGACGAAGTCGGTGAGCGCCGACGGGAGCCGCCGCTCGGCCAGGCGCGCCAGCGGTCCCCGGAAGAGCGAGAACAGTGCGGTGTGCGCGATGCCGACCAGCAGCAGCGCGGTCGTCGGCGGGTTGATGTTGGCGACCAGATCGGGGGAGTGGATGCCGCTCGTGAACGAGATCGCGAGCCCCGCGACCGCCCCGACGAGCCAGAGTGCCCGCGCCCGTCGTGACAGCGCGTCGATCCGGCCGTCGGCGAGGAAGAAGCCGAGCTGCTGCATCGCCAGCCACACGAATGCGAGGTTCAGGAAGCCGAGCCCCTCGATTCCTGTCGTGATGCGTGCGACGTCGACCGCCGCCGCCGCCAGGACCAGCGCGGAGATGCTGCGCAGCGGCGCCCGCTCGTGGAGGCGCAGCAGCGCGGGGAGCAGCGCCTGGCAGACGAGGAAGACGCCGAGGAACCACAGCGGCTGCGCGAACCGGAACCCGGCCAGGGTCACGAGGTCCGAGGGCACCCCGGCGGCCGCGAGGAGCGCCAGCATCCCGCCCGCGGCGCCGATCGTGACGAGTGCGGGAAGGAGCAGGCGGTGGACGCGCCCCGCGACGAAGCCGACGCCGTCGACTCCCCGCGCTCGGGCTCTGCGGAACGCGGTCACCCCGGAGAATCCGCCGATCACGAAGAAGAGCGGCATGACCTGGAGTGCCCAGCTGAGCGGCACGATCCACGCGGTGCCGTCGCTCGCGTTGACGAACGACGGGCCGGTGTCGGTCACGGTGACGCCGACCATCATCGCGTGCAGGACCACCACCGCGCTGATGCACAGGGCACGGACCAGATCGATCGCGCGGTCTCTGCCGGCAGGGGCGGTCGGAGCGACCGCGGCGGCGGTGGGGCGGACGGTGGTCATGAGGCCTCCTCGGGGGTACGTCCCGGAAGGCTATGGAGGCGGCGACAGCGGGGGCATCGCCCCGTGGTGCTGTTGCCGTCTCACCCCGTGGGGTGATCAGGAGGCGGCTTCGACCAGGCCCGCGTCGTAGGCGAAGATGACCGCCTGCACGCGGTCGCGGGCGCCGAGCTTGGCGAGCACCTTGCCCACGTGGGTCTTCACGGTCTGCTCCGAGATGAACAGCTCGCCGGCGATCTCCGCGTTCGAGCGGCCGCGGCCGATGAGGGTGAGCACCTCGCGCTCGCGCTCGGTGAGTTCGCGGAGCGTCGCCGTCGCTCGCCCCGCCCGCGGCCGACGGGCGGCGAAGTGCTCGATCATGCGCCGGGTGACGCTCGGCGCGAGCAGTGCATCGCCGGCGGCCACGACCCGCACCGCATGCACGAGGTCTTCCGGCAGGGCGTCTTTGAGGAGGAATCCGCTCGCACCCGCTTCGAGCGCGTCGTAGACGTAGTCGTCGATGTCGAACGTCGTGAGCATGAGGATGCGCGGAACGTGCGCGGCGGGGTAGCCGGGGCCGAGGATGCGGCGCGTCGCCGCGATGCCGTCGAGCTCGGGCATCCGCACATCCATCAGCACGACGTCGGGGTTCAGCCGCGCGGACAGCGAGACGGCCTCGGCCCCGTCGGCGGCCTGGCCGACCACGCGGACATCCTCCTGCGCGTCGAGCAGGGCGGCGAAGCCCGCCCGTACCATGGCCTGGTCGTCGGCGATGAGGACGGAGATCGTCACTGTGGGCCTTCCGTGGTCGGGATGGTGTCGGGGTCGGTCGCGATGCCGGCGAGGGGGAGCATGGCCTGCACCGTCCAGCCCCCGTCGGCGTCGCGTGCGGCTCTGAGCTCGCCGCCGACGAGCGCGGCGCGCTCGCGCATGCCGAGGAGCCCGTGCCCGCGCTGCGACGGCAGTGCGGATGGCGGCTGCGCAGGATCGGGCGGGCCGTTGCGGACGACGACGCGCACCGCCGCGGCATCCGCCGCCACCGACAGCGTCACCCGCGCGTGGGGGGCGTGCCGCACGGCGTTGCTCAGCGCTTCCTGCACGATGCGGAACGCGGCGATGTCGACCGCGCTCGGCACGCTATCGGGTGCCGGCGCGAGGCTCGCGTCGATCTCGGCGCCCGCGCGGCGGAGGGCCTGCACGAGGTCCGGGATGTCGCGTAGCCCCTGCTGCGGGGTCAGATCGGCCTGCTGGTCATCGGTGCGCAGGACGCCGAGCAGACGTCGCATCTCGGTCAGGCCCTCGCGTGCGGTCTGTGCGATCTCATCGAACTCGTGACGCGCCTCGTCGGAGAGTCCGGGCACGCGGTACCGAGCGGTCGACGCCTGCACCTGGATGAGCGACATCCCGTGCGCCACGACGTCGTGCAGCTCGCGCGCGATGCGGGTGCGCTCCTCGACCAGTACGCGCCGGGACTGCTCGCTCGCGGTCAGCTCCCGCTCACGGCTGAGCTCGGCGCCCACGCGCAGGCGGCTCGCGACCAGCACGGCCACCAGCAGCGCCGCCCCCGAGACCGACGTCACGATCACCAGGTTCACGATGCCTGCCGCTACAGGGAGGGCGCCGGCCAGCCCGATGACCACGGTCAGCGTGCCCACGATGGCGAGGAGCCAGGCGACCAGCGCGAGACGCCAGCCGTGCACGATCGCGAGCACGCCCACGAAGAGGATGAGCACGAGCATCGCCGGAACCGACCACGGCCACGGCCAGGTGGTGGCAACCTCCTCTGCGGCGGGCAACGGCAGCGCGACTGCCGAGACGACGAACAGCGCGATGGACCACCGGGGGAACCAGACCGCGACGACAGGCGCGGCGCACAGCATCGCGCCGAACAGGAACGCGAGCGGCGCCGGCTGCAGGTACAGCGCGACGTGCACCGGCACGAGCACGGAGAAGAGCGCGACCGACGCCAGCGCCAGCGCACCGAATGCGAACGTCCGCGGGCTCAGCCGGCGGCGCTTCGCGGTCTCGGCAGGTGCCGGTGAACGGGTCGCGCGCATCCTGTCATCCTGTCAGCCGTCGGCGTTCACACGGGTGCCGCGACACGGCGTGCGCGGAGCGCGATGACGCGATCGACGACGAGACCGATCGCGAGGGCCAGCACGATGCCCAGTACCGCGCTGAGGAGCGGCTGGTCCTTCAGCCAGGCGCCTGCGAGCAGGCCGATCGCGATGCTGTAGGCGGCCCAGCACAGTCCTGCCGCCACGCTGAGGACGGCGAACCGCCGCCACGGGTAGCCCAGCGCGCCCGCGGACAGGTTGACCGCGACGCGCCCGACCGGGATGAAGCGGGCGCCGAGGATGAGGCCCGCCCCGCGACGGTCCAGCCCCGAACCCGCCCACGCGAAGGCGCCGGCGACCCGTGGCCGCCGCATCCAGGCGAACCGGGTCGTGCCGGTGCGCCGCCCGATGGCGAAGGCGACGTTGTCGCCCACGGCGGCTCCGGTGGCGGCCACGACACCGAGGATCACCAGATCCGGTCGGCCGGTGGATGCCGCCACCGCCGCCGCGGCGACCAGCACGGTCTCGCTCGGCACCGGCGGGAAGAAGCCGTCGACGATGGCCACGACGAGCATCACAAGGTACAGCCACGGCGAGGAGACAGCCTGCAGGACGAGGTCGGTGATGAGATCCACCCCGGAAAACTATGCGCGGGGTGTGCGGCGCAGCATCCCTCTGAGGTATCGACCGGGTCCCTCCGCGGAGGTATTCGGTCGATCGGGCGGTGACGGCGCCCCGTATACTGGATGGCTGGCCATTCGGTCATCACCCCTCTCCACCGACGGAACGGACATCCGCTGTGCTCGCCGTGCACGACCTCGAGATCCGCGTGGGCGCTCGCGTGCTCATGTCGGACGTCTCCTTCCGCGTGTCGGACGGCGACAAGATCGGACTGGTCGGCCGCAACGGCGCCGGCAAGACGACGCTGACCAAGGTGCTCGCAGGAGACCTCATCCCCGCCGACGGCAAAGTGGAGCGCTCCGGCGAACTCGGCTATCTGCCGCAGGACCCCCGCTCGGGCGACCCAGAGATGCTCGCCCGCACCCGCATCCTCGATGCTCGCGGGCTCGGCACGCTCGCGATCGGCATGCACGACGCGTCGCTCGCCATGGCCAGCGAGGACGAGGCGATCGCCGCCCGCGCGATGCGCAAGTACGCCAACCTCACCGAGCGCTTCGAAGCGCTCGGCGGCTACGCGGCCGAGGCGGAGGCGGCGTCGATCGCGCACAACCTGTCGCTGCCGGACCGCATCCTCGACCAGCCGCTGAAGACGCTGTCGGGTGGTCAGCGCCGTCGCATCGAGCTCGCCCGCATCCTGTTCTCGGATGCCCAGACGATGATCCTCGACGAGCCGACCAACCACCTCGACGCCGACAGCGTCGTGTGGCTGCGCGAGTTCCTCAAGGGATACAAGGGCGGCCTCATCGTCATCAGCCACGACGTGGAGCTCGTCGGCGAGACCGTGAACCGCGTGTTCTACCTCGACGCGAACCGCCAGATCATCGACGTCTACAACATGAACTGGAAGAACTACCTGCGCCAGCGGGTGGCCGACGAGGAGCGCCGCAAGAAGGAGCGCGCCAACGTCGAGAAGAAGGCCACGGTGCTTCAGCAGCAGGCGGCCCGGTTCGGTGCCAAGGCGTCGAAGGCGGCAGCTGCTCACCAGATGGTGGCGCGCGCCGAGAAGATGCTCGCCGGGCTCGACGAGGTGCGTCAGGAGGAGCGCGTGGCCAAGCTGCGCTTCCCGAAGCCGGCGCCCTGCGGCAAGACGCCGCTCATGGCGTCTGGGCTGTCGAAGTCGTACGGCTCGCTCGAGATCTTCACCGACGTCGACCTCGCGATCGACCGTGGCTCGAAGGTCGTCATCCTCGGCCTCAACGGCGCCGGCAAGACGACGCTGCTGCGCATCCTCGCCGGCGTCGACCAGCCCGACACGGGACAGCTCGAGCCCGGTCACGGCCTGAAGATCGGCTACTACGCGCAGGAGCACGAGAACCTCGATGTCTCGCGGTCGGTGCTCGAGAACATGATGTCGGCCGCGCCGGACATCACCGCGACCGAGGCGCGCAAGGTGCTCGGCTCGTTCCTGTTCACCGGCGACGACGTGCTCAAGCCGGCCGGCGTGCTGTCCGGCGGCGAGAAGACGCGCCTGTCGCTCGCGACGCTCGTGGTGTCGTCGGCGAACATGCTGTTGCTCGACGAGCCCACGAACAACCTCGACCCGGCGTCGCGCGAGGAGATCCTCGGTGCGCTCGCGCACTACGAAGGCGCCGTGGTGCTGGTGTCGCACGACGAGGGCGCCGTCCAGGCGCTCAACCCCGAGCGCGTGCTGATCCTGCCCGACGGTGTCGAAGACATCTGGGGCCGCGACTACGTCGACCTCGTCACCCTCGCCTGACGCCCTCGCGCGCACCGAAACGCAGATGCGGCGCGATGCGCCGGAGACGGATGCCGCGAACCGGGGTGTCGTCGAGAGGCTCCGAGCCTGCGCTCGCTACCCGTCCGCTCGCGGTCAGCGGCCGGCCGCGTCCAGCAGGGCGTCCTCGTCCTCGGCGTCGCGGTCACGGCGACGGCGGGGGGCCGGCGGAGCCGGGGGAGCGGCATCCTCCGATTCATCCGCCGCGATCTCGGCGTCCTCGGCGTCCTCGCGGCGGTGCCGGCGCTCGGTGCGGATGACGTAGCCGATGAAGACGAAGCCCATCACCGCGAACAGGATCCACTGGATCGCGTACGAGAGGTGCGGGCCCGGGTCGTCAGACGGCGGCTCGAGGGCGCTCGGCGCGGTGGCCGGCGCCGGGTCCTCCGAGACCATCACGCCGTAGGCGCTCTGCTCGAGGGCGTCGCCCGCGCCGGCGGGGATCGTGTCGGCGATCAGCCCGAGGTTGATGGTCGGAACCTGTCCCTCCGGCGCCGAGCGTCCGGACGACGGCAGCGCCTCGCCGGGCCGCAGTCGCACGACGACGGTCGCCTCGCCGGACGGGGGGGCGGGCACGGCGTCGGGGACGGGCTGGTCCTGCCCGGGCGCCACCCAGCCGCGGTCGACGAGCAGCACCCGGCCGTCGTCCAGGCGGAACGGCACGAGCACCTCGAAGGCCGAGGTGCCGCCGTGCGGCCGGTTGCGGGCGAGGAGCTCGTCATCCGCGAGGTAGGTCCCGGTGAGGACGACCGGACGCCACTCGTCCTGCGGGTCCAGCTCGCCGTCGGCCGGGATGAGGTCGGCGAGCGGCACCGCCGGTGCGTCGTAGTTCTCGGCGACGAGGGCGAGCTGCCCGGAGCGCTCCTGGTTGCGCGTGAACTGCCAGTTCGACAGGAACGCGCACGCGATCGCGAAGACCACCGCGAGCGCGATGTAGATGGCCCAGCGACCGGCGCGGGGCAGATGCTGCATGCTGACGGAGCGACGGCTCATCGTGCGGTCTCCGTGGGAACGAGCGGCGCCACCCAGACCGGGAAGTCGCGGGCCGTGAGGAAGTCGCGCAGGTAGCCGACGTGCTCGTCGCACGCGACCCAGGTCTTGCGTCGGTCCTCGGTGTGGATGCGGGGGTTGCGCCAGTCGATGCGCCAGCTGGCGGCCGCGCGGCATCCCGCCCGCGAGCAGGTCGCGTCGACGGCCGGCTCGGGTTCGACCTCGTTCATGCGTCCCCGTCGGGAGTGTTCGGAGTGGCGGGGCGCGTCTCTTCGATGCGGATCACACGGGATGCGGGTGGCGGCGGTGCCGAGGGCGCTGCCGGAAGGGCCGCCTCGGGGTCTTCGCGGCGGTTTCGGCGCCCCTCCTGGCCGACATTGGCGGACACGACCGCGATGTACGGAAGGAAGATCGCGGCGGCGCCGAACACCCACGTGTACCAGCCGTAGGGCGTGATCACGACCATGAGGATGAAGCACGCGACACGGATGCCCATCGTCACGAGATACCGGATCGAGCGCGCGTCGACGTCGTCGCGCGGTGCGCGCGGCAGGGACGTGGCCGACGGGGCGTGGCTCGAACTCTTCACGGTACTTCCAGGGTACGCCGGTTGCACCGCTCGGGAGCCCCGGGAACGCGTCCCGGGGCTCCGCGATTCAGTACGTGCCGCCGGTCTGCTGGTACACCGACACGAAGAACGCGAAGAACGCGATCGCCGCGATGATGCCGATGATCGCGAGGCCGAGACCGACCCAGCCGACGATGGTGCCGGCAAGGGCCATGCCGCGTCCCTGCTCGCCGCTCGTCTTGAGCTGGTTGAGCGACATGTGGCCGGTGATGACGCCGACGATCGAGCCGATGAACGGCAGGATGACGAAGCCCGAGATCGAGGCGATCAGCGAGACGATCGCGAGCGTGTTGGTCTTGGCCGGTGCACCGTAGCCCGGCGTGGAGCCGTACGCGGGTGCCGCACCGTAGGCGGGCGCCGTGCCGTAGGACGCAGCAGCGCCGGGTGCAGGGGCGCCGTAGGCCGGCGGGGGATACGCGCCCTGCGCCGGCGGCGGGTACGCACCGGAGGCG
>NZ_DATCVK010000200.1:0-3040 GCF_036566905.1 Microbacterium sp.
GTCCGACGATGTTCAGTTCCATGACGACCTCCGTTCACCGACGTGTCACCCGGTTCTGAAGGGTGGATCGACCACGCCTGTCCTGCCACCGTAGCCCCCTTGCGCGGCGATGTCACGGAGTGTTTCCCGTGAGGTGCCTGCATGTCGCGGGAACCTGCGGGGCGTCTCGGCGAGCACCGCGATCGCCGCCGTCTCAGCACCGGCGGCGGTGAGCGCACGCACCGCCTCGGCGAGGGTCGACCCCGTCGTCACGATGTCGTCGACGAGCAGGTAGCGGCGCCCGTCGAGGCGGGCGAGTGGCGTTCCGTGCGGTCTCCAGCCACCGCCGAACGAGCGCGCACCGACCCCGGCGACGAGCCCGCCCTCGGCGTTCAGTCGCCGCTCCTCCTCGCCGAGCCCCGCCTGATCGGCGCGCTCCTTCGCGAGGGCGAGCACCGGCGTCGAGCGGATGCCGCACCGTCGGAGCAGCACCTCCACGGGCACGTATCCCCGCGCCCGCCGCGCCGCCGACGTCGAGGGGATCGTGCACACCTCGACCGGGTCGCCGATGGACACCTCGGCGAGCGCGGCGAGCAGCGCCGCCCGGAACGCGGGTACGAGGGCGGAGGCGGCATCCGTTCGAGCCCCGTCCTTGAAGGCACCGATCACGGATGCCGCGGCTCCCGCATACTCCATGCCGGCCCAGACGGCGAGACCGGCGCGATCGATGCGCCGCGGCGCCGGCACGAGGGCGGCGCGGCACGATGGGCACACGGGGCGATCGGCAGCGCCGCAGCCCGAGCACGAGACGGGAAGGAGCACCGCGAGCGCATCACGGACGGACTCGCGAACGGCGTGCTGCAATCGGGCCCGGAGCGCAGCGACGACGTCTCGACCATGGGGGCGGGTCTCGTGCACTCCTCCAGCCTCGCGCGACGCGATGCGGGCAGGCCCTGGCGGAGCCCCAGCGGGCGACTCAGGGCGCGCCGAGCAATTTGTGGAGGGCGAGTGGTCAGTCGGGTTGCTGCGAAGCCAGAAGCCGGATGCCCGTCGCTCGCGCCTGCCACGCCACTCCGCTCGGCGCTTCGAGGTCGCCCGCGGCCGTCAGGAGTCGGAGATCCCCGACGCTGTTGCCGCCGTCGATCGCCGTACCTCCCTGCGGTCCCTGCCGGGAAACGGCGAAGCCGCCGAGCACCTGGGTGATCACTCGCGTGGTGCCGTCGGGCAATGCGGTGAGCGAGGCGGCAGTGTCGGCGTCGAGCCAGGCGACGTCGAGCGGTGTACCCGCGACATCGGAGAGCCCGAGCGTAACCGTGCTCAGCCCGACGGGCGTGCCGGCGGCATCCCGTTGGATGGAAGCCGCGACGAAATGAGTGGAACTGCCATCGCCGAGGAGCGCGACGAGTCGCGTCGAGTCCCGCGAGATCTCGAGCGCGGCGATCGACGAGCCCGTCCACGGCACCGGAAGCTGGATCGGCTCCAGCGACCGGTCCGCGGGATACACGACGAGTTGACTCGGAAGCCCGGCGGGCACCGACCAGACGGCGCCCGTGCCGTCGATCGCCGGCACGATGAGGCCGTCTCGCGGGTCGAGCGGCTCGGCCTCCTCGCCGGCGCGAACGACCGAGACCCCGGCGGCCGCCAGCACTGCGGCGATCTCACCGCTCGCGCCGAGCGCTGCCCCCTTCGGAACCATTGCCTCCACCTGCGGCGAAAGATCCGGGATCTGCTCGACGCCCTCGCCCGAAGCCGCGAGGTAGCCGAACGTCGTGCCATCAAATACGACCGGTCGCGGATCGACCGACGGGTTCTTGAGCGGCTCCGGCGAGAGCTCGGGCACATCCTGTTCGACGCCGTTCAACGACAGCGCGACTGAGCCGACGTTCTGCACTCCGTCGAGACTCTCCTGCAACTGGAACTGCATGCGCTGCACGCTCGCGACGTCGTCGCCGGTGGGTCCCGAGAGGTCGACGCTGGCCACACGGTCGGTGATCGGCACAGATGCCGAGTCGAGACGTGTGCCCTCGGGGAAGGCGGTGCGGACGCCCGCTGCTAGCCATTCGGAGGGGCCGACGAGCAGCGACTGCACGATGCTCGTCTGCGCGGAGTCGCGGCCGGCGAACCAGCGCAGGTCGGGCACGAGGTAGTCGAAGTCCGACGAGTAGAAGTAGAGCGGGTAGCTGCGGAAGCTCTGGACGAACGTCGTCTGGTCGATCAGGAGGCCGGCAGGAGCCAGCGAGATCCGCCATTGCCCGTCTTCGTTCTGTTCGAGCTGGTATCCGAGCTCCAGCGGCACACTCGATTCGGAGATGTCGTACTGGCCCGTCGCAGAGAGCTGCGCCGTGGGCGTGGCATCGGCGATGACCGATGTGGGAGTGAGTTCCGTGAACTCACGGTCGGCGAGCACGTCGACGGTGGCGGCGGCATAAGGGTTCCACTCATCGGCGAAGGCCGGCGTGAGAAAGTCACGGGCCGCCTGGTACTTGTTGCGCGGGCTCGCCGCGGCATCGATGAAACCCTTGACGATCTCAAGCTGCGAGGCGTCCTTCGCGGGCGGCGCGACGATCGTATCGAGCTCCGGCAACTCGTCGACGATCGGCGGTGATCCGGCGTTGACGCCGCCAGAACTCGGAATCGACACGCAGCCGCCGAGCAGGCCGGCGACCACGACGACGACGGATGCCGCGAGCACTCCTCTACGCATCATGCGCCTCCCATCGGCCGCCGGCCGGCCTCGTCGATGCGGCGCGCCCTGCTGCATCCGTCTCGACGCTCGTGTCGGTGTCCACGGCGCGCACCACTCCCGTCGCAGGCGGACCCGTGGCATCGATGTCGTCCGGTTCCAGCGGCAACGGCGACTCGACGACCTCGTCGGCGGAGACGCCGGACCGGGGCAGGGTGAGGCGGAAGACCGTGCCGGATCCCCGTCGCGACCAGACGTCGAGCGTGCCGCCGTGGGCGACGGCGTCTTCGAGGGCGATGGCGAGTCCGAGGCCGGTGCCCCCGATCGTGCGCGTGCGGCTGGGATCCGCACGCCAGAACCGGTCGAACACGCGTGACG
>NZ_DATCVK010000201.1:0-4406 GCF_036566905.1 Microbacterium sp.
CGACCCCGCGGCCGAGCGGGCAGCGCTCGAGGCCCGGCAGCCGCACGGGCGCCTCGTCTCGGCCGACGAGGTCGCCGGCGCCGTGCTCTACCTCGTCAGCCCCCGCGCCGGGTCGACCACCGGCACCTACATCGAAGTGGACGGCGGGATGTCGCCCCTCCGCCTGCGTCCCGCGGGTTCCTGAGGCCCGCGCCGGGCCGGGCGGCGGCATCCGTTCAACAGGTCAACCACGCTTCCACAGGACGATGGGGACAGATTTCTCCTGTAGAACGCTGGTTGACCTGTTGAGCGAAGGTCGTGGAAGCGGGCGAGAAGGTGCTCCTCAGGCCAGGCGGTACACGCGCTCGGCGTTCGTGGCCAGCACGGCCTCGCGGTCGTGCTCGCCGAGCCGATCCGTGAGCCACGACGCCACGGTCTCGACCCAGCGGCCGTAGGGTCCGGACACCGGCCAGTCGCCGCCGAACAGCAGGCGGTGCGGGCCGAAGGCGTCCAATGCGACGTCGAGGAACGGGCGCAGCTGTGCGGCGGTCCACTCCCCCTGCGACTCCGCCGGCAGCCCCGACAGCTTGCACGCGACGTTGTGGCGCCGGGCGAGCCTGTGCAGCTCCGTCGCCCACGGCGTGCCGTCGGCGGGCGCGGCGGCATCCGCCGATCCGACCGGTGGCTTGCCCAGATGATCCAGCACGATCGTGAGCTCGGGCACCGCGTCGGCGAGGGCGATCACGTCGGACAGCTGACTCCAGCGCACGCACGCGTCGAACGTGAGACCGGCGGCCGCAACCGCCCGCGCGGCGTCACGGAAACCCGCCGTCGCGGAGAAGCCGTCGGGCTCGAACTGCAGCAGGCGGCGCACCCCGACCACCAGCGGCCTGCTCTCGTACGCCGCGAGGTGCTCGTCGGTCGCAGCGGGGTCCTCGAGCGGTGCGCGCGCGACGATGCCGCGCAGCGGCACGGGCGGTGCCAGCGACGCGACCCAGTCGACCTCGGCGACCGACTGCTCGGGCGCGCACTCCGCCTGCACGAACACGAAGCCGAAGTCGTCGTCGGGAGCGTCCTGCAAGGCGAGATCGAGCTCTTCCGGTCCGAAAGATCGGAGCAGCGATCCCTCCAGCCACTCGTAGGTCAGGACCTCGGGGTCCCAGAGATGGAGGTGTCCGTCCACGACTCGCATGTCTCCATTGTGCCGCCGACGCGCGCGCGCCGCCGCAACCTTCATCCGTGACATCCGATGTCTAAGATGGGCGCGTGGCCGTCACCGACGAAGCGATCGAGAAGATCAAGGACATGATCGTGCGCGGCGAGCTCGCCCCCGGGTCGCGCCTTCCTCCCGAGAAGGATCTCGCCGAGCGTCTGGGCCTCTCGCGCAGCTCGATGCGCGAGGCCGTCAAGGCTCTCGAGGTCATCCGGGTGCTCGACGTGCGGCGCGGCGACGGCACGTACGTCACGAGCCTCGAGCCGAAGCTCCTCCTCGAGGCGATCTCGTTCGTCGTCGATCTCCACGACGACGACTCGCTGCTCGAGATCTTCGCCGTGCGGCGCGTGCTCGAGTCGCATGCGACAGGTCTGGCGGCACAGCAGGCGGGCGACGACGACGTCGCGGCGCTGGATGCCGAGATCAGCGGCGTCGCCCCCGACACCGACATCGAATCCCTGGTCGAGCACGACGTGCGCTTCCACAGCGCCATCGCGCGGCTCGCCGGCAACGACTACCTCGCCAGCCTGCTGGACAGCCTCACCAGTCAGACGGTGCGAGCGCGTGTGTGGCGAGGGCTCACGCAGGCGGGCGCCGTCGAGCGCACGCTCGCCGAGCACCGGGCGATCCTCGACGCGATCGCCGACCATGACATGGAGCTCGCGACCTCGATCGCCCAGGTCCACATTGCGGGCATCGAACGGTGGCTGCGCCAGGCGCGCGACCGCGCCTGAGCCCGCGCGAGCGCGCCTGACCCAGCGCGACCGCGCCCGCGCCCAGGCGACGGGGCTCTCGCCCCGCCACCCGGACGCCGACGTCAGCCGGTCACGTACGACGCCGGCGTCAGCCGGTCACGTACGACAGGGCGTCCACGCGCAGCACGTCGCCCGACGCCTTCACGAGCCGCAGGGTGTGCTCGCCCTTGCCGAGGCCGTCCTGCGAGAAGACCTCGCGCTGCGTGAGCCGTGCGGCGCTGTGCAGGTCCACGGTGTCGACCAGCGCACCGTCGAGATAGACCTCGACCTCGCCCTGGTCGGGCGCCGTCGGGCCCGTCACCGTGACGGCCGTCCCGCGGAAGGTCAGCTCCACGGCGGCGCCGTCGTCCTCGGTCCAGTGCACGTCGTCGCGCAGGTCGCCGCGGAACCGGAAGTCGAGCGCCGTGTCGCCGTCGGGAAGCGTCGACAGGTACGACGCGCTGAGGGTGACGGCTTCCGCTTCCACGGTGTAGTCGGTCCCGCTCTTCAGGGCGGTGCCGTCGCGGTAGATGCCGCCGAGCTCGCCCGGGTCACGCAGGATGTGGACCGTCGCACCCTCCGGCGCCGCACGGTCGAACACGACCGAGCCGACGTCGATCAGACTCTGCTGCACCACGTCGAGGCGGTCGAGCAGCATGAACTGCCCCGACTTCTTGACCACCCGGATGGTGTGGCTGCCGTCGGCGAGGTCGCGCGCGCTGTACATCACCTGCTGCACGCCCCGACCCTGTGCCGGGTCGAGGTACGTGTCGACGGTGTCGACCAGCACGCCGTCGAGGTAGACCTCGGCCTCGCCCTGCGACGAGTGGGTCTCGGTCACCCAGTCGATCCCGGTGCCGACGAACGTGTACTCGAACGCGGCACCGTCGGCCTCGGCGTAGTGCACGTCATCCTGGTGGTCGCCCAGCCCGCGGCCCGTGCTGTGGCCCCAGTTGCCGCTGTAGGCGATGGCCGGGTCGCTGTCGTTCACGGCCACCACGTTCGACGCGCCGGGCTCGGGCGCGGTCCCGCCCTGCGACGAGTCGTACGACGACACGGTCAGCGCCTGCGAGGTCGCCACGATCTCCTTGCCGGCGTTGCGGGACCACGCACCCTCGTACGACAGTCGGGCGTCGTCGTCGTTCAGCGCGATCTCGCCGCCCTTGGCCGGCGTGACGGTGAACAGGCGCGTCCCGTGCACCGGCACGTCGTCGGCGGTGAACTCGCCGTCGAAGCTGCCGAGGTTCTTCTGCGCCCAGAGATCGCGCACCTTCGCCGATCCCTGGAGGCCCAGGTCGGCGAACGACACCTTCATGTCGGCGTCCGTGCGACCGAGGTTGAAGAGCGCCACGGTCACCGAGCCGTCGGGGTTCATCGCGTACCAGGTCTGCTGCTTCGTCGCCGTCGACACCGGGTGGGCGGGGCGGCCCGCCTGGTTCACCGCGATGACCTCGGGGTTCGTCAGCAGCTGGACGCCGTAGTCGTCGAGCCGCGTCATGTCGTTGCCGACGTACATCGGCGCGGCCGCTACCGCCCACAGCGTCGTCGCCGTGCGCCGCTCGTCGCGGGTCAGACCGTCCATCGAACCGTTGCCCACGTTGAGCGAGTCGAAGTCGTTCCAGCCGCGGTCGGGGCCCGCGAAGCGCCACCAGTCGGCCGCGCGCGGGAAGAGCCGGGCGATGTTGTCCCACGTGGTGAGGGCCTCGTCGCCGCAGTAGCACTCCACATCCCACTCGACGCGCCAGCCGTTGGCGTGCTCGGCCCAGTAGTCGGCATAGCGGATGTCGAGGGCCCACGAGAGCTCGAACCAGATGCCGTTGCGCTCGAGCGCCTGCGACCAGGCCGCGACGTCGTCGCGCGCGTCGAGGGAGAGGTCGCCGATCCCCGACCCGGGCGTGACGCTGTCGAACTTGAGGAAGTCGATCCCCCACTCGCCGAACATGTCGGCGATCGAGTCCACGTAGGCCTGCGCGCACGGGTTCGCGAAGTCGAGGCGGTAGCCGATGTTCCAGTAGTCCGCCTGCTGGATCGGCTGCGTGACGATGTCGCCCGTCGAGCAGTCGGAGGCGCCGTAGATCGGCAGGTCGGCCTCGTACACCGCGGGTGAGATGCCGGGGATCGCGTAGAGCCCGACCTTCTGGCCGTTGCCGTGGATGTGGTCGATGACGGCCTGCAGCCCGTTCGGGAACAGCGTCGTACTGGGCGTCGGGCGCCCGTACTCGTCGGTGCCGCCGTTCCACGCGGCATCGATGTTGATGTACTCGTACCCCGCCGACTGCAGCTTCTCGTGCATGGCGTCGGACTGGGCGATGATCTGGTCGGCGGTGATCCAGGTCGATCCGTTGCCCGAGTACACCTGCATGCTGTAGCTGCTCCAGCCCATGTAGGGCCGGGCGCCGAGCTCTTCGTCGGGCGCGGGCGCCGTGGCGGCGGGCGCCGTGGCGGCGGGCGCGGTCGTCGCCGGGGAGACGGATGCCTCC
>NZ_DATCVK010000202.1:0-11243 GCF_036566905.1 Microbacterium sp.
CCCGCCGCAGTCCGTCGGCCGAACTCTCTGCCGACACCATGGGTGAGTCGCTGCCGAAGAGAACCTTGTGCAGCACGCCGTACTCCTTCGCGGCGGCCAGGCCCCGTGCAAGCATCGTCGGCCGGTTGGCGATCGCGGAGGTGTCCGCGTACACGTTGGCGTTGCGGCGCATCACGACGACGGTCTCCTCGATCCACGGATGCCCGAGGTGGGCGATAACGATCTTCAGGTCCGGGAAGGCGATGGCCACGTCGTCCAAGAGCAGGGGGTTGGCGTCGACGAGGCGGCCGGCGTTGGCGAAGATGGCGCCCTGGTGAATGAGGATCGGCAGCCCGCGTCGCTCCGCGGCCGCGAACACCCGCATCGTCAGCGGGTTCAGCGGCGAGGTGCCCTGGTAGATCGGGCCGAGCTTGATCCCCACCAGTCCCAGGTCCTCGTGCGCGCGCTCCAACTCCTCGACGGCGTCGTGCCGGGTCGGGTCGACCGACATGAAGCCGACCGTGCCTCCGCCGACGGCGGCGACGAAGGCGGCGACGTCGTCGTTTGGGACGAAGATCCCCGACGCGATCGCCTGGAGGCCGAACACTACTGAGCGCTCCGCCGGAGCGATGCTGCGTCGGTACGACGCCAGAGTGACCTGGTCAATCGGCTCTGCCGCGAGGGTGCGACGCACTCGGCGGAGTCCGTCGGTCCACGGGGAGCGCTGGTGCTCCGGGGTCCAGAAGTGGGTATGGACATCCGTGATCAATATCAGGCCTCGCTTCGCGTGTATGGGATCGTCAAAGCCTCGGGCGATCGGTGGCGGCGTCTGCCACCGGCGGCCAGGGCGATCAGAGCGAGGACGTAGGGCAGGGCGAGCCAGAGCGGCGCGGGAACGATGATCGCGGGTTGCGCGACGGCCAAGACGGCCAACGCGAGGGCTGCTACGACGCCCACGACCTCGACTGGGCGTATCGGGCCGCGGCGGCCGCGCACGCGGCCCACGACCAGGAACACCACGACCGCGACAAGGCTGACGATCCACACCTCGACGGGCACCTCCCCGGTTGCCTGCAGGCGCAGCTGGAGCGCATCCGCGCCGGCGAAGATCGCCACCGCGACCAGGAGCCCGCCTAGGCGCCATCCGCCGAACAGAACGGCGGCCAGGGCGAGGTAGCCGCGCCCGCCTACCATCGCTTCTCGGAAGACGCCGACGTCACCTACCGACACGTAGGCGCCCGCCGCCCCGGCGCACGCGGCGGCGAACAGGACGCCCGCCCATCGCATACCGCGTACGCTCACTCCGGCCGCATCGGCCGCCACCGGGTTCTCACCGACCGCCTTCAGGCCGATTCCCCAGGTGGTCCGGTTGAGAGCTAGTCCGACGCCGACGACCACCAGGATGACCGCATACACGAACACGTCCTGGTCGAAAACCGTGGGTCCGATGATGGGGATATCCGATAGCAGGGGGATCGCGACCCTGGGCAGGGGGGTGAAGGACTGTGGGGTCGGGAACAGGTCTTCGTTGAGGAAGGCGGTGACGCCGAAGCCGAGCAGGTTCAGAGCGATGCCCGCCACGATCTGGTCGACCTTGGCCTCGATGGACAGCACCGCCATCAGTACACCAAAGAGCACGCCGGCGAGGATGCCGCCGAGGAAGGCAATGCCGATGTTCTGGGTGAGCACCATGGTCAGGTAGCCGCCGAAGGCGCCTGCGAGCATGATGCCCTCGAGTCCGACGTTCATGACACCGGCCCGTTGCGAGACGAGCTCGCCGGTGGCGGCCAGGAGGATGGGTGCCGCGATGGTGACCGCGGCGACGAGGAATGCGATGTCGAAGATGCCCACGGTCACACCTGCCCTACCGACGCGAGGGCCGGCCTTGTCGGTGCGTCCACGGGCGTCTTCTGCGCGCGCTTCGCGCGGTTGTGCAGCAGAACGCTCGATAGCAGCACGAGTACGATGATCGCGCCCTGCAGCACGGCTGCCAGCGACGATGGCACGTCGAGCTTGGCTTGCAGCGCGGTGCTGCCGACGTTGAGCGCGGAAAAGATGACGGCGGCAAAGATCGCGCCGATCGGCGAGTTGCGTGCCAGGAGTGCGACGGCGATCCCGTTGAATCCCACGCCGGCCTCGAACCCGTCACTCATCCACGGCGCGCTGCCAGCGAACAGCAGCGCGGCACCGGCCAGTCCGGCGAAGCCGCCGGAGATGAGGATCGCGGTGACGCCGGTGCGCCGTGGCCTGATCCCGGACCATCGCGCAGCGGTCTCATTTCCCCCGGAGGCGCGCACGTCGAAACCGAACGGCGTGCGGGCGAACATGAACACCAGTAATGCGGCCAGCAGGGGCATCAGGAGCACGTCGAACGACAGTCCGGGGATGCCCGGCACCGAGGGCCACAGGGTTGATGCCGGGAAGGTGGCGCTCTGCGGCTGTCCGTCGAGGGATCCGCGTAGCGGGCCGCGGATTAGCCAGTTCGCGATCTGCACGGCGACGAGGTTGAGTAGGAGCGAGGAGACGATCTCGAGCACGCCGCGCACCGCCCACAGCCAGGCGGTGATCGCCGCCCACAGCGCTCCGCCGGCGATACCTGCGACCGCGGTCAGGGGCACCGCGACGATGGCCGGCACGTCGCCGCACATCAGCCCCACGGTCGTGGCGAGCGTGCCGCCCGTAATGATCTGACCAGGGAAGCCGACGTGGATACGTCCGGCTTTGGTGGTGACGATCCAGCCAAGCGCGACCAGGAACAGCGGGACGGCCTGTGTCAGGGTGACCCCCAGATTGATCGGGGTGCCGAACGTTCCCTGCCAGAACGCGACCGCCGCCGCCGCCGGGGACACCCCGATGGCGAATAGGAGGGTGATGGCGGCGAGGACCGCGACGAGTACGATTCCGACGGGGGCGAGCAAGCGTGCGAGGCTCATGCCGCCACCGCCGAGGTCATCAGAGTGCCGATCGACTCACGCGTCGCCGTGGCGGCGGGGAGTTCGCCCTGGACGCGTCCGTGCGCCAGCACCACGATGCGGTCGGACATAGCCAGGACTTCGTCGAGGTCCATCGAGATCAGCAGCACGGCGCCGCCGGCGTCGCGGTGATCGACGAGTCGGCGGTAAACGAAGTCCGTCGCTCGCACATCCAGCCCGCGAACGGGCTGCACGGCGATCAGCAGGCGTGGGTTGTCGGACAGTTCGCGGGCCAGGACGGCCTTCTGTTGGTTGCCGCCGGACATCCGTCCGATCGGCATGTGCTCGCTCTCGGCGCGGACGTCGAACTCGTCCATCAGCTCGACGGCGCGACGCTTGGCGGCACCGATGTTGAGGAGGCCGTGACGTCGCAGCGGCGGCCTACGCAGCATCCGCATCGTGATGTTCTCCCAGACGGTCATGGCGCCGATGATGGCGACGCGGTGGCGGTCCTCGGGGATGAGTGCGCCTCCCGCGTCGTAGAAGCGCTGCGGGCCGACGGAGCGCATGTCGACGCCCGCGACCTGCACGGAGCCCGAACGTGGGGCGTTGATGCCGACGATCGCCTCGACCAGCTCGCGCTGGCCGCTGCCCGCCACCCCGGCCACCCCGACGATTTCGCCGCTGCGAACCACAAGGTCCGCGCCGGCCAGTGCCAACGGGGACGTGCGGGATGCTGCATCGCGCGCCACATCGAGACCGGTGACGGTCAGCACGGGCTCGCCTGTACGAGTCGGCTGCAACGGCGGACGGGCCTCGACGGTGCCGCCCACCATCATCGTGACGAGCTGATCGGCGGTGACCTCGGAGAGCGGGCCGCTACCTGCGACCGCGCCGCGGCGCAGCACCGTGTAGCGGTCGGCGACACTAAAGACCTCGGACAGCTTGTGTGAGATCAGGATGACGGCGTGCCCGTCGGCGGCGAGTCGCTTCATGAGCGCGGCCAGCTCCTCCCACTCGTCGGGGCTGAGCGCGGCGCTTGGCTCGTCGAAGATGAGGATCCGCGCACCGCGGCAGAGCAACTTGACGATCTCGATCCGCTGGCGCTCACTGACCGATGCATCCTCGACCAGGCGGTCGGGAGTGATCCGCAGGCCGGTGCTGTCCGCGATCGCCTCGGCGGTGCGGCGGGTGGCGCGCAGGTCGCTCTTCCAAGGGAAGGCGGACGGCCGCATGGCGAGGTTCTCCAGCTCGGTGAGGTTCGGCACGAGGGTGAAGTGCTGGTGGACCATCCCGATCCCGGCGCGCAGCGCCTGCTCCGGCCGCCGGAACTGCACTGGCTCGCCGTTGATCTCGATGGAGCCTGCGTCGGGCTGATACAGGCCGGTGAGGATGCGCATCAGCGTCGTCTTGCCGGCACCGTTCTCACCGAGCAGTGCGTGTATCTCACCCCATGCCACCTCGAGGTCGACGTCCTCGTTCGCGGTGAATCCGCCGAATCGCTTCGTCACGGATCCCAGCCGGAGTGCGGGGCCGGAGCGCGTCACGAACGACGCGCCGGAATCGGGAAGGGTCATGGTCGGCTCAACGCTCGATCTGGTCGTAGTCGGGCTTAGGCAGCAGAACGCCCTCTTCGAGCTCGATGTCACCGTTGATCAGCTGCTGGGTGACGTCGTCTGCGATCTTGACCTGCTCGTCGGTGCCCATTCCGGGGCAGAACTCGAACTTGAGGGCCCCGTTCTTGAGTCCGTAGGAGACCGAGCCGGCGGGAAGATCGCCGGCGGCGGCCTGGGTCACGGCATCCTGAAGGATCTTCGACCAGCTGACCGTGCCGGAGCCCACGATGTTCGAGCTGGACTCGCAGTGCAAGGCGAAGACGTCATAGACCTCGGTGGTCGCTGTCGCCGCATCGGCGGCCTGGTAGACGCCGGCGGAACCCGCATCCAAGTCGGAGATGATCGAGTCGACGCCGTTGGCCATCATCGCCTCGGCCGCGGACTTCGCCTTGCCCACGTCGTTGAAGTCGCCGGTGTAGGTGACCGATACGTTCGCCGAAGGGTCCTGGAGCTGCGCGCCCTGCCGCATGCCGTAGTACCACGCGGCCGTAGCCGGCAGCTCGAGCCCTGCGATCACGCCGAGCTCCTTGGTTGCGGACCGCGATGCGGCGACCGCGCCGGCGACGAAGGCCGGGTAGCCGACGTTCGCGATCACCGAGGTCACGTTCTCGGCGAAACTCGGCAGGTCGGCGGCCACCAGGATGAACGTGGTGTCGGGGTACTTCGCCGCGACGACCTCGACGGCCTTGTTGAGCGCGGCGCTGTCCGCGATCACGATGTCGTTGTCGGCGGCAAGCGACTCGAGCCCTTGAATCTGCTCCTGTGAGGTGGTCACGTTATCGACGATCGAGGTCAGCTCGAGTGTCTCGTCAGCGTCCACAGCCGCTTGGACGCCGGCGAGGCTGTACTGCGTCAGGCCGTTGTCGTTGCGCGGCGCGGCAGCGAGGAACCCGATAGTCGTGACGTCGCCGTCGGAGCTCGCATCCGCATCTGCGGCCGCGTCTGCTGACGCGCACCCCGAGAGGACGAGCGCACTCGCGGCCGCGAGTGCGATGAAGCTGATGGTCTTGCGCATGATGGACCCTTTCAAGATTGGCGGTGCGGGTGAAGAACGCCTGAGCAAAGCCTTCTGCCATGCCAGAGTCGACAACTATGTCCGACAAGAAGCGATCACCTGCAATATATATAGCATCGCCGAACATAAACTGCCATACCAGAATCTATGAGGCTTCTGTTTCGCCTACGTTGCCGAAAGATTGTGAACGTGCGACGAAACCCCGAGGACGTCGCAATTGCGAGCGGAGGGCTCGCCTCCCTTGCCGCGCACTGACCGCTGCAGGCGCTCGTCGCGGCCGTCCCGGGATTGATGCCGCCTGGGAACAAGATCGTGAGGATTGGCGGACGCTACGCGCCCGCGGCTACGCAGCGGTCTCCTGGTGATCCGTACCCCGAGCGGATACGAGCGTGGGGCCGGTTCGGAGAGATTCCGTGCTGTTCGATGCGGGGCGGACACAACTGGACTCCTCACGCCGTGGGGATCCGGGTTACGATCGCGGGCACAGTGAGGATCTAGGTATGCCGCACTGCGACCTCATCTGCCCGCATCTCGAGCACACGGCGAACTTCGACGCGGGGCGGCCTAAGCCGATCGGGCCGACTGGCGACCAGGTGGAGAGGACCCGCCTCCGGCAGGAACCACGAGAGTCTGTATACCTGTGACCGCATGGGTACCGTGCCGTGCCGTGCACGACGAGGCGCACTGATCGACGGTTCGGCGATCGCGTTGGCGGAACGTGCCGTCCTGATCCGATGGGCGCCGGCAAGCACCACGAACCCGAACCGCCGTCCTGCGCCCCAGATTGGGCTACTGGAAGTCAGCGAACGCTCGGGGCGGCGATGGCGGGTCACGGACACCCCGACGAGGTTGCGTGACTCGATCTGGGCGGCATCGCCCGGTGAAAGAGGTGGGTTATACGGGTTGCGGTTCCAGGCGGCCGATGACGACAACGAGTCGGTGGTTCTCGACGTGTACAAGACGAAACCGACTGGCATGTGCACCGTTGCTACGCGTGAGCGGGGTGCACGGCTCGGAGTGCTAGTCGGATGCGATGCTGCCGATGACGACGATACGACAGGAGTGGCACGCGTAGCCGTGGCCGGCATCGCGGAGCACGGCACGGCACTCGGGGCATCGTGGTGTCTGCCCGTCGTCGAGAGGGTCGGTCACAGCTCGAGGCTACCGACGTCGGCGCTGCGGCGGCGGAGTATTGCGGTGCGCAGCAGAGCGGGGCGAGAGTACAGTGACTCTCACCCCGCTTGCTTGTTGGTTCAGGTCAGCGGACGATCCCGGTGCCGGCGTACGATGCCGGTACCGCTGTCGGGCCCGTAGCGTCTGCTGCGGGCCTTTCAGTTTTTGGGGCGCGGTCCACCACGACGCCGGTGAACTTCAGCGACGCGCCCACATTGTCCGCGACGATGTCGCGGGTCTCACGGGTCTGACCGGTCTCCTTGTCCGTGTACGTGCCGAACCGGAGGTCGCCGGCGACGATCACCGAGTCGCCTTTGCGGAGCGAGTCGGCGACGTTGCGGGACTGCTGGTTGAACACGACGACCCGATGGAACACGGTGCCGACGTCTTCCCACCGGTTGGTGGTCTCGTTGAGGCGCCGGTCGTTGACCGCGATGGTGAACCGGGCGTACTCGTTGCCCGATTCACCGGCGCCGTGTTCGGGGTCACTGGTGAGGTTGCCCTCGATGGTGACGGGGATCCTGGTGGTCATCCTTCTTCCTTCCGTTGGGAGACACCCGACGCGGGTGTCTCAGTGGGCGTGGGCCTGTGTGGTCCACGCGTCCCATTCCTGCTCGTCGATGACGTTGGTCCACGAGCGAGGTATGAGGGGGTCGTGTCCGCGGGAGCAGCCGCCCGAGTAGGCACGGGCGAGGCGGGGGAGGGCGAGGCTGAGTCGTTCGTGCCAGCCGATGGGGCCGTAGCCGGTGTCGGTGGAGTCGAAGGACGCGGTGTGCGCGGTGTGGAGGGCGGAGAGTTCTTCGACGAGCTGCCCGTGTTTGAACCAGCACACCGGCACCACGGATTCGGAGATCCGGTAGCGGACGGTGAACCATTCCACCCACGCCCGCAGTGCCGCCCATGTCGGACCCGCGTCGGTATCGGTCAGGGTGTACCAGTTGACCGTGCTCGCGCCGAGAGGACGGGAGCTGCCGGCACGGTCGTCGCGGTTCGAGGCTGAGGTCGATGGTGGCGGTGGCGGGCCGGGGCGGGTCATGTCTTCGGCGATGGCGTCGTCGTGGTCGGGGGGCGGGTCGCGGTAGTCGGTCATCGGGTGCTCCCGTCGGCGGGCTGCAGTTTGGGGCGGAGCCGTCGCAGGGCGAGGTGGGTGGCGTCGCGGCGGGTGCGGTTTTCGGAGAGCACCGGGTCGCGGTCGATGAGCCGGTGCAGCAGGTCGTGGCAGTAGGGGTGCAGCGGCATCAGGTCTTCGTGGGCCTCCAAGGCGAGCCATCGTCCGTTCGTGGAGCTCATGCCGGTGTAGTCGAGGTGGTGCAACTCGAGGTGGTGTTTGTCGGCTGGCTGCCCGCATGCTGCGCATTCCAGCGGGATGCCGCGGGTGCTCTGGTCGCGGAACCAGCGGTCGCGGCGGGCGAACCAGGCGCGGGAGCGGAGAAACTCGGACCGGTAGATGTTGACCAGCGCGGGCCGGCGACGGTTGCTCATTTCTCAGTCACCGCCTCAGGCTCCGCCTCGGGCGGTGCCGCGGGGGTGGGGGTGCGCTGTGCGGTGTCGAACACGCCGCGTTGCTCGCGTTCGGTCTCCCGTTTGCCGGACTGGATCGACGACGCGTCGCGGCGTTCGTCCCAGCCGGCGAGGTCCAACAGCACGCTGCGGCGGTTCCGGTAGGCGAGCAGCCCGGCGGTGGGTGGGAGGCGGCGGATCTCGTCGACGGACATCAGCGGGCGGCGTTCGTGGTGCTCGCTGGTGGAGTGCCCGGCGTCCCGGGTGGACCAGGAGCGTTGTTCGCGGCGGGTCTCCCGGGTGCCGAGCAGCGATTCGATGTCGCGGAGGTGGCCGACGTGGCTGGCGCCACCCAGCAGCACCTTTGCGGTCGCGGCGGCCCAAATGGTGTCGGCTTCGGCGCGGGACCAGGAGGTTTCGGCTTGGGAGAGGGCTTGCAGGACGATGAAGGTGCAGATGCCGCGGCCGCCGCCGTCGGCCATGATCCGGGGCAGGTTCCCCCACCGGAACATGTTCGCGATCTCGTCCAGGATGAGCCCGAGCGGATGCTGCAGCCGGGAGCCGGGGGAGGCGAGCGCGGTGGTGCGGGCGACTTCGACGATGTCGTCCAGCAGTGCGCCGAGCCAGCCGCCCATCGCGGACGCGCCGGACGAGGATCCGATGAGGTACAGCGTGTTCGCGGCATCCAGGAACTCCCGCGGGTCGAACACCCGATCACCCGGGCCGGGCAGGAGTGCGGCGCGGATCTGGGGGACGGCGAGTGGGGCGACGGCGCCTTGCACGCCGAACCAGATGGAGGAGACGAGCTTCTCGTCACCGCTGATGGTGGCGTCGAGGCTGTCCCCCCAGCCGGGGGTGCCGTCGCGCTTCAGGATGTCGACCGCGTCGCGGGTCTGTCCGGGGCTCGTGCCCCAGTCGTAGAGCTCGGCGATCGTCTTGCCGCCGACGGCGGCGGCGTGCAGCAGCCGGCCGAGGACGACCCCAGATGCCTGCGCCCATTCGCCATTGGTCGTCGAGGCGCCCAGGGCGGTGCCGGTGATGATCGCGGTGCCCCGCTGCATCGCCACCAGGGGATCCTCGCAGCCGGCGATCGGGGAGACCCGGAGGGGGTGGCGGATGCCGGAGAGGCCTTGTGGGTCGAACACGTCCACGGTGCCGCGGGTCTGCCGCATCCGCATGGTGGCGGTGAGGTTGTCGTTGGTGGTCGAGGTGGTGATCAGCGGGCCGGACCAGTCCACGATTGCGGAGATCAGCACCCGGTAGCCCTTGCCGGAGCGGGGTGGGCCCTCGAGGGCGACGGAGTCCTCGATGGACACGTACACGTCGTGCCCGCGGGACCGCCCGACCCGCCACCCCACGTCTGTCGCGGTGGGCTTGGCGATGTCGGGGCGTAGCTGGCGGGCGCGGCGCAGCACCGCCTTCGCGGAGAGGTGGTCGCGGATCTCCGACGCCGTGGCGAACCCAGGTCGGGTGCGCAGGTCGGTGAGGAACGCGCGATCCGACTCCCGATAACGGCGGACCGCCACCAGCACCCAGGCTGCCAAACCGGAGATGAGGAGCACCGCGGCGACGTCGACGACCCGGATGACGGTGACCGGCAGGACGCACCCCGCCGGCGCGCTATAGCCGGCGGGGTTGCCGGTGACGGCCAGGACCAGCCCGGCGAACAGGCTCTCCGGGTGCGGTCGGTCCCCGCACGCGAGCCGGGTGACGGCTTCGGCGATGAACGCGAACGCGAGGGCGAGGACCATCGCCGCGGCGACGAGGATCGCCGCCGTTTTGCCGAGCATCCCCTGATTCACGACGCCAATTTCGTTTCAGAGTGCCTCGGCGGCGGACGCTGCGGCGGCGAGCCAGGCGTCGCGGGTGCGGGGGCGAAGCGTGTCGAAGCGGAGCGGTCCGGCTTTTAGGGCGGGGTCGAACGGGATGATGTGCACGGCGCGGACGTGCCCGGTGAACCCGTCCGCGATGCGGCGGGCCGCGGTGTTGCCGGTGGGTTCGGATTGGGTGACGAGGACCACGGCGCGGTCGGCGAGGGCGGCGGAGCGTTCGTCGCGGCCGCGGAGCGCGTCCAGCAGCAGCGCGGCGGATTCGGCGGATTCCGCGGTGGTGAGGGTGGGGATGACGAGTTGGTAGGAGCTGTCGATCATCCGCAGCCACCGCTGCGCGGATTCGTCGTTGCCGGAGTCGAAGATCACCATCCGGTAGAACCGTGCCGCGACCTGCATCAGCACGTCGAACTCGGCGGCGTTGATGCGCTGGTCGGTGGCGAGCAGTTCCGGGTTGGAGCGGAGCACGTCGTACCGGTCGGCGTTCTGGTGGTGCACGAACCGGCTGATCTCCGACACCCCCGCTCCCGGCGCCAGCAAGCCTTCGGCGGCGGGGAGGAAGTCGCGGAGGGTGGTGTCGTATAGGCCTTGTTCGGTGCGCCAGCCGAGGGTGCCGCGGGTGTCGTTGTTGTCCCAGGCGAGCACGTTCCCGCCCCCTTCCCGGGCGTACACGGCGGCAAGCATCGCCGTCGTCATGGTCTTGCCGACGCCGCCCTTGCCGTTCACGACGGCGACGGTGCGGCATCCCGCCCACTGCCGCGCGACCAGCGCTTGCTGCGCCGCCCGCCGCACCGCCGCGGCGGAGGGGCGCACGGTGATTCCGAGGCCGGCGAGAACACTCCGCCAGCCGGTGAGGCCGGGTGTCGTGTCGGCGGACGGGGTGAGGAAGGTGGGGCGGGCGGGGGACTCCGCAGCCGCGGCGCCACCGGCGGGCGGCTCCGTCGGCTGCGGAGCCCGTTCCCTCACCTCCTCTCCACGGCTGGGGATGGTCGCGTCGTGCACGTCCAGGTAGGGGCCCAGGTCCAGGCCGTCGTCGTCGGAAGTGGCGTCGGCGTTAGGAGTGGCGGGGAGGCGGGTGAGGTCGCCGGCGGGGTCGACGAGGAGACGGTGGGCGCCGCGGTCGCCGGAGGTGACCAGTTCGATCGGGGTGCCGGTGCGGCGGGCTTCGTCGGCGGCGCGGCGGACGATGGCCTGCCGGATGTCTTCACCGCCTGTGGCG
>NZ_DATCVK010000203.1:0-4554 GCF_036566905.1 Microbacterium sp.
TGGCGTGCGCGCAGCGCGTCGGCGGCGTTCCGCGACGCGAGCCAGAGGTCGCGGCCGAGGGCGCCGGCGAAGTCCGCACCGCACGCGGGGCACCGCTGCTCGGCGACCATCCCCGCGGCGCACACCGGGCACCGGACGACGTCGAGCAGCTCGGCGATCGCGGTGTCGCTCCAGGCGTGCGTGCGCCGTTCGCTCACGGTCCCGCCGCTCACGCGTCGCTCTCCCGGGCGGCGATGGTGGCCGGATGGTCGTCGGGCACCCACTCCAGGATGTCGCCCGGCTGGCAGTCGAGCACCCGGCAGATCGCGTCGAGCGTCGTGAAGCGCACCGCCTTCGCGCGCCCGTTCTTGAGCACCGACACGTTCGCGGGGGTGATGTCGATCGCCGCGGCGAAGTCGGTGACCGACATCTTCTTCTTCGCCAGCTGCACGTCGAGGTTGATGATGATCGGCATCAGACCACCTCCGAGAGGTCGTGCTCGAGCTGCGACGCCTTGCGCAGCAGTCCGCGGAGCACCACGAGCAGCAGCGACAGACCGGCGCCGACCACGATGCCGAGCAGGCACAGCAGGACTATCGACGGCGACCCGGCCGGCGCGGTGATCAGGAACGCGAGGGTGGTGACGACCAGCACCGTGGCGAAGACGACGGCGGCAAGGCTCACATCGACCCAGACGAACGCGCGCGGCGTGAAGATGCTGTCGGCGCGCACGAGGGTCAGCAGCCGCCAGACGCAGACGAGCACCACCTGGGCGCAGAGCGTGAAGATCACGCCGATGACGATTCCCGGCACCTCCAGATACGCGAGGTACGGATACATCCCGGCCAGCGATCGCGCCATGCCGGGCAGCACCGCGACCTGACACAGCAGCAGCAGCGCGATCAGCACCGCGATGAGTGCTTTGAGGACCACGATCGTTGTGGGGCGCATCACGAACCTATCGATAAACGGCAAGGACCTATCGAAAAACAATAGCCATCGCATCCGTCTCCTGCGCAAGAGGGATTCCTGAGGATCGACTGGCAACGTGTGCGGGGGTGGCCGGCGGAAGGCTCGCCGAGTAGCGTGCGGGCGTGGGCTCCGTGACGTACTTCAACTCAGCCTCGCTCGACGGCTACATCGCCGGACCCGACGGGCGGTGGGACTGGGCGACGCCCGATGCCGAGGTGCACGCGTTCGTGAACGAGCTGCTCGCCCCCGCGCGCACGCACCTCTACGGACGCAAGGTGTACGACGTCATGAAGGTGTGGGACGACCTGCCGCTCGACGACCTGTCGCCGGCTGAACGCGAGTTCGCGCTGCTGTGGCGCGACGCCGACAAGATCGTCTATTCGAAGACGCTCCACACGGTGACGACGCGGCGCACCGAGCTGCGCGCCGACTTCGATCCCGTGGCGGTGAGGCAGATGGCGGATGCCGCTGCCGGCCCGATCGCGATCGGCGGCGGGCAGCTGGCATCCGTGGCCGCGCGCGCCGGCGTCCTCGACGAGGTGCAGATGGTGATCGCGCCCGCGCATATCGGCGGCGGAGTCCGCTTCCTCGACGCCGGTCTGCGACTCGATCTGGAGCTCATCGGCGAGCGCCGCTTCGGGAACGGATTCGTGTACCTCGGATACCGCGTTCGGCGGGGGAAATGAAGAAACCCCCTCCATGTAGAAGCTAGGAGAGGGTTTCAGTGGCTCCGACCGGCATCGATCCGGTGACCTTTCGATTTTCAGTCGAACGCTCTACCAACTGAGCTACAGAGCCGCGCGACATCTCTTATACAAGACCTGCCGCGTCCTAGACGAAAGGCCCTCTTCGAAAAAAGGGCCCGTCGCTCGGAGCGACCCTGACGGGACTTGAACCCGCGACCTCCGCCGTGACAGGGCGGCACGCTAACCAACTGCGCTACAGGGCCATGCTTTTGAATTATGGGAGTGACCCCAACGGGATTCGAACCCGTGCTACCGCCGTGAAAGGGCGGCGTCCTAGGCCGCTAAACGATGGGGCCGGGTGAACCCTGGGGCTCACTGCCGAGGACCAAGCATACGTAATCACTGGGCAAAACGCGAATCGAGGGCGTGGCGCCCTTGTGGATCCCGTCGGCCAGGCGCAGACTGACCGGGTGACCGCCGTCTGGGGCGGCGGCCGACATGCGCCACTGGGGGTTGCGCATGTTACTGATGTTGCTAGTGTGAAACGAGTTACGCCGCGAGGGGAGGACCCGGTGCAGCCCGAAAACATCACCGTGAAGACCCTTGCCGACGACGCGGCGGAGTGCGGGTGCGCCCCGTCCGCGAGCGAGAAACGGCGGCTCTGGCCCGCGATGAACCGGCGCACCGCGTTGGGACTCGGCATTCTGGGCGTCGCCGCGCTCAGCGCGACCGCCGGCACGATCGGCCCGCTCGTCAGCCCCGCGTACGCCGCGGACTACCCGTCGTGGGACGACGTCGTCGCCGCGAAGAACAACGAGGCGGCCAAGGCCGCCGAGGTCTCCAAGATCCAGCAGCTGATCGCCGGACTCGAGGCCGATGTTGCGGCCAAGCAGCAGATCGCCCAGCAGCTGGCGGACGAGTTCTACGTGGCGCAGCAGGCGTACTTCGACGCGGCGCTGCGTGCCGACCAGCTGCAGCAGCAGGCCGACACGCAGGGCGCGGCCGCGGTGGATGCGGCGAACAAGGCCGGGCGCGTCGCCGCACAGCTGTATCGCAACGGCGGGGACGACACGTCGCTGGAGCTCTTCTTCGCGGGCTCGGCCACATCGGCCGACGACCTGCTCGCCCGCCTGGGCACGATGGACAAGCTCGTGCAGCGCAACCAGGACGTCTACGCGCAGGCCGTGACCGCCCGCGACTCGGCGCAGAGCCTGAGCGATCAGGCCGCCGTGCAGCGCGCCGAGCGCGACCGGCTCCAGAAGGTCGCCGAAGAGAAGATGGTCGCCGCGCAGAAGGCGGCTGAAGAGGCGCAGGCCGCTCTCGACGCGCAGAACGCCAAGCGCGGCGAGCTCGAGGCGCAGCTCGCCGCCCTGCAGGACACGGTCGCCAAGACCGTCGCCGACTATCAAGAAGGCGAGCGCATCCGCAAGGAGGCCGAAGCCGCAGCCGCAGCCGCGGCCGCCGCAGCAGCCAAGGCGGAAGCGGACCGCATCGCCCGGGAGAACGCCGGCGGTGGCGGAGGCGGCGGTGGCGGTGGTGGCGGCGGAGCCGTCGTCGGCTCGGGCTGGGCGCGACCGTCGTCGGGCTGGCGCAGCTCGGGATACGGCCCCCGCACCGTGCAGTGCGGCAACAGCTACTGCTCCAGCGGCTTCCACTACGGCGTCGACCTCGCCGCCGGCTGCGGAGCGGGCATCTACGCCGCTTCCGCCGGACGCGTCGTGTACGCCGGCTGGAACGGCGGGTACGGCAACTACATCAAGATCGACCACGGCGGCGGCATCGGCAGCGGATACGGCCACATCCGCACCGGCGGCATCTTCGTCGGCGTGGGCCAGTGGGTCAATGCGGGCCAGCTCATCGCGAGCGAGGGCAACACCGGCAACTCGTTCGGCTGCCACGTCCACTTCGAGACGTACGTCAACAACTACCCGGTCAACCCGATCTACTTCATGGCCGACCGCGGAATCTCGGTCTGACCGACCACACACTCTCGAACGACGAAGAGCGGATGCCGACGGCATCCGCTCTTCGCTTCGACAGCAAGTCAGAGGGTGTTCGGCGCGACGCCCTCACCCTGGGTCGCGGTCTGGCCCTCGTGCTCCTTGAAGCGGTCGAAAGCCTCGCCGACGAGACGCTCGGCCTCGGCCGCGCTCGCCCACTCGTCGACCTTGACCCACTTATTGGGCTCGAGGTCCTTGTAGTGCTCGAAGAAGTGCTCGATCTCCTTGCGCGTGAACTCCGGGATGTCGTTCACGTCCTGGATGTGCGCCCAGCGCGGGTCCTTGCCGAGCACGGCCACGACCTTGTCGTCGCCGCCGGCCTCGTCGCTCATCTTCAGCACGCCGACGGGGCGGACGCTCGCGAGCACCCCGGGGGCGAGGTCGAAATCGAGCAGCACGAGCACGTCGAGCGGGTCGCCGTCCTCGCCGAGGGTGTTCTCGAAGAACCCGTAGTTGGTCGGGTAGCCGAACGCGGTGTAGAGGATGCGGTCGAGGAAGACGCGGCCGGTGCCGTGGTCGACCTCGTACTTCACGCGGCTGCCGCGCGGGATCTCGATGACGGCGTCGTACGCGCCCATAGTGGTACTCCTTCGGAAAGACGTGGGATGCCGCGACAAGCCTAGTCGCGGAGCGTGCCGGGTACGGTGGGCGGGTGGAGGAGCGCAGACCCGGACTCGACCCCGCCGTCGCGGAGGTGCGCCTCGCCGTGCGGCGGGCACTCACCGGCCTCGAGCCGGGTGCCACCGTGCTCGTGGCGCTGTCGGGGGGCGCCGATTCGCTCGCGCTCGTCGCGGCGACCGCCTTCGAGGCGCCGAAGCTCGGCCTGCGTGCCGCAGCGGTCACGGTCGACCACGGTCTGCAGGACGGGTCGACGGATGCCGCGGCCGCCGCCGCGGCGAGGGCGCAGGCGCTCGGAC
>NZ_DATCVK010000204.1:0-51838 GCF_036566905.1 Microbacterium sp.
AGCAGCGCGAGCGCGCCCGGCCGCGGCAATGCGCCGACCGAGCCCACGGAGCCGACGAAGCCGTGACGGCTGACACCCTCACGCGGCGCGAGCACCGCAGCGCCGCGCGCGCCGCCAAGACCCGCGTCCACTGGGTCGTCCTCGCGGCCGTGCTGGTCGTGCTGGCCGCCGCCCTCGTGGTGCACGGGTACGTCACCGCCGCGGATCCCCGCTCGGGAACCGCGGCCGTCGACACCGCCGCCGACCGGGTCCCCGCCGAGGTCACCGGCGGCGGTCCCGTCATCGACCCCCGTGACGGTGGGGTGCGCACCGCGGCCCCCGCTCAGCGCACGGTCGCGCTGACCTTCGACGACGGACCCGACCCGCGGTGGACGCCTGAGATCCTCCGGGTCCTCCGCGAGCACGACGCGACCGCCACGTTCTTCGCCGTCGGCTCCGCGGTCGCCGACAACCCCGGGCTGGCCCGCGAGATCGTGGCCGACGGCAACGAGATCGGCGTGCACACGTTCACGCACCTCGACCTCGGCGCCGTGCCGCCGTGGCAGCAGAATCTGGAGCTCGTGGCCACCCAGCGCGCGATCGCCGCGGCGACCGGTGTGAGTGCGACGCTGTTCCGCCCGCCGTACAGCTCGACGAACACCGCCGTCACCAACGACACATGGGCAGCGATCGACGCAGCGGGTGCCGATGGTTACCTCTCGGTGCTCTCCACGCTCGACAGCAAGGACTGGACCACGCCCGGTGCGGACGCCATCGTCGATGCGGCCACCCCCGCCGGCGCCGCCGGGGCGGTCATCCTCATGCACGACGGCGGCGGCGACCGCAGCCAGACGGTGGCCGCCCTGGACGAGCTGCTCACGCAGCTCGGCGCCCAGGGATATCGGGTGACGTCGGTCGGCGAGGCGATCGGCGTCGAGGCGACGAACCCGTCGGCCTCCTGGTGGGACCGCGCCGCCGGCTGGGCGACGATCGCCGTCGTCCGCACGAGCGACCTGATCGTGATGGCACTCACCTGGGCGCTCCTGTTCAGCGGCATCGTCGTCGTGCTGCGTGCCGTCCTCGTGATCGGCGCCGCGATCCGTCATGTCCGTCGCGTCCGCGACGCCGGGCCGATGCTCATGCCGGTGACCGAGCCGGTGTCGGTCATCGTCCCCGCGTACAACGAGTCCGCGGGGATCGCCGCTGCGGTGCGGTCGATCGCGGCATCCGATCATCCCGTCGAGATCATCGTCGTGGACGACGGGTCCACCGACGACACCGCCGACATCGTCGAGCGCCTCGGCCTGCCGCGGGTCCGCGTGATCAGGCAGCAGAACCAAGGCAAGCCGGCGGCTCTGAACACCGGCATCGGTGCGGCGCAGCACGAGCTCATCGTGATGGTGGACGGCGACACCGTCTTCGAACCCGACACGGTGCGACTGCTGGTGCAGTCGTTCGCAGACCCGAAGGTCGGTGCGGTGTCGGGCAACACGAAGGTCGCGAACCGAGGCGGACTCCTCGGACGCTGGCAGCACATCGAGTATGTGGTCGGGTTCAACCTGGACCGCCGCCTGTTCGACGTGGCCGAGTGCATGCCCACGGTGCCGGGCGCCATCGGCGGATTCCGGCGGACGGCGCTCGAGGGTGTCGGCGGCGTGAGCTCCGACACCCTCGCCGAAGACACCGACCTCACGATGGCGCTGTGCCGCGACGGCTGGCGGGTCGTCTACGAAGAGACGGCGCGCGCCTGGACCGAGGCGCCCCAGTCGCTCGACGCGCTGTGGAAGCAGCGCTACCGCTGGTGCTACGGGACGCTCCAGGCGATGTACAAGCACCGTCACGCCGTTCGCCAGGGAGGTGCCGCCGGCAAGCTCGGCCGCCGCGGGCTCGGCTACCTGCTCGTGCTGCAGGTGCTGATGCCCCTGCTGGCGCCGGTCATCGACGTGTTCGCGCTGTACGGGCTCATCTTCCTCGACCCCGTCCGCATCATCGCGCTGTGGGCGGCGTTCCTGCTCGTGCAGCTGCTGATGGCGTGCTTCGCCTTCGCCCTGGATCGCGAGTCGCCGGGCCCGCTGTGGTCGCTGCCGCTGCAGCAGTTCGTCTACCGGCAGCTGATGTACCTCGTCGTGATCCAGTCGGTCTTCACCGCACTGGCCGGTACGCGCCTGCGCTGGCACCGGATGGAGCGCTACGGCTCCTTGCAGCGGCCCGCCTGATCGGCGGACTGCGCCTCAGCCTCGGCCGACCCTGTCACGTCGACGCGAAGACGACGACGGTCGTGTGTCCGAATCGTTGTGGTTCCGTGCCTGCCGTACGCCTCCGAATCGATAGAGTCGCGAGACCCCCTCGATGGAGATGCCGTGCGACGATCCCTTCCCCTCGCCCTCGCCGCCCTTGCCGTACTCGGCACGCTTACCGCGTGCGCGCCGGCGGCGCAGGGTGCTGCAAGCCCCACGCCCGTTACGACCCCCGCCTCGACACCTTCTCCCGCCTCGACGCCCACCGCGACTCTGGTGAGTGCCGGGACGCTTCCGCCGAGCGTCTTCGGCGCGGACTGTGAGATCGCAGTTCCCGCCGGTGTGCTCGCCGCCGCGACGGGCATAGAGGGAATCGAGATGACGCGTCGGGACGTGAACTGGACGCGCGCGATCAATAACATCGGCGGGCTGGTCTGCGAGTGGAGCGGTGGAAACGTCTCGGGACAGGTCACGATCATCCCGAAGGCGGGCCTCGATGGCGCCGCATTGTCCGCTGCCGACGCCGACTACTACTTCGAGGCGTGCGACTGGGGCTGTTCGTGGGAGGCGGAATCCGCCGCCCTCTGGATCAGCGGGTATGCATCCGACCTGCCTGATCTCGGCCGCGCCGAAGCCGATCGGATCGGGGCCGAGATCGCTGCCGGCATCGTCGCCAACGCGGCCGCCGCAGGCATCGACTGGCAGATCGACCGGACGCAGTGGTGGCCGGCTCAGGGGTGTGAGACGCTCGCCGCTGAGCTGACGACTCACCTGGGCCGACCAGTGGCGGCGCAGGCCGCGGGTTACCATGACCCGCCGAGCGCGGCGACCGCGCTCGCCGATATCGCCTCGCACCGCACGTGGTGCGCATTCGAGGGCGACGGTCGGCAGATCGCGCTCGCCGTCTTCGAGTCGGGCGCGGCATGGGACGTCCCATGGGCCGACCTCGGTGAGGCCGTCGACCTCGGCATTCCCGGAGTCGAGGCGTTCCTCTCCACCCAGGGTGGCTACCTGGGCGGGCAGGTCTACGAGGCGACCGACGGAATCAACGCCATGACCGTCGAGGTCGCGCCCGACAGCGGTTGGGGTGCTGAAGACCTGGCAACGGTCTTCGCGGAGGCTTTCGTCGCTCCCTGACCGACCTCAGCTGTCGTCGGGCATGAGGATCCACAGCAGCAGGTACATCAGGATCGATACGCCGAAGAACACGGTCGACGCGACCGTGAGCACGCGCACCGGCACGACGCTGCAGCCGAAGCGGTCCGCGATGCCCTGGCAGACCCCGGCGATCATGCGTCCCCGTCGGGGACGAACCAGGCGATGCATGCGTTCATCATCGCGTGGCAGATGTGCGCGCGCCAGGGGCAGGCGAGCGGCTGCTCGGCGTCAGCGCTCGGAGGGGACCAGGATCCAGAGCAGGATGTAGGCCCACAGCGACAGGCCGAAGAAGACGACGGCGACGACGGTGAGGATCCGGATCAGGGTCACGTTCCACCCGAAGCGGTTGGCGACGGCGGCGCAGACGCCGGCGATCCACCGGCCCTGCTGAGGTCTGACGAGTGCGTTCATGTCTTCATCATCCGCGAGTCGGACCGGCCCCGCACGGGTGCTGGCCCCCGGACTGGCAGGGGAGCAGGCCGCGGCCGGGCAGGAAGCCCCGCCGCGGACCGTGCTCAGCGCTCCGTCAGCTTGCCGTCGCGGTCGAGCTCGAGTACGAGACTGACGCCGATGCGCTCGAGGAACGCGTCGTCATGGCTCACCACGAGCACCGCGCCGCGGTAGGCGGCGATCGCGTCGACGAGCTGGTCGACCGTATCGAGGTCGAGGTTGTTCGTCGGCTCGTCGAACACGAGCAGTTGCGGCGGGGGATCGGCGAGCATCAGTCGGGCCAGAGCCACACGGAAGCGTTCTCCACCCGACAACGTTCCCACCGGGCGCTCCACGGCGGCTCCTCGGATGAGGAATCTCGCCAGCCGGTTGCGCAGCTCGACGATCGTGACGCCGGGCGCCGACGGAACGACGTTGGCGAGCACGGATGCCGCGTCGTCGAGCCCGTCGACGCGCTGTGGCAGATATCCGACGCGGTCGGTGTGCAGCGTGCCGCGTGCCGCACTCCTCGAGAACCCGTCGGACTGCTCGTCCGGGCGGGAATCCGCGTCAGTGTCGCCGGAATCCGAGGACTTGGTGCCCCCGGAACCCACCAGCCGCTCCAGCAGCGTCGTCTTGCCCGAGCCGTTCGGGCCGATCAGCGCGACCCGCTCGGGCCCCTGGATCACCCAGGACCGCTCGCCGTCGCCGAGCGTCGCGATACGGCGCCCTGCGGGCACGCCGGGATCGGGCAGATCGATCTTCACGATGTCGTCGTCGCGCACGCGACGCTCGGCGACATCGAGGGCCTCGCGCGCCGACGCCTCGCGATCGGCCTTCTCGCCGCGCAGCTTGCCCGCCGAGACCTGGGCCGCCATCCGACGTCCATTCGCGACGATCTTCGGCACGCGCTTCTCCTCGAACGCCTTCTGCCCCATCGCGGCGCGGCGCGAGATCGTCGTCTCGGCCTCGATGCGCTGGCGCTTCTCGCGCTTGACGGCCTGGCGCGCCGCTCGCTCGGCGTCACGGGCGGCGCCCTGCTCGGCCTCCAGCCACGCACGCCACTGCGAGTACGGACCGCCGAACACCGACAACTCGTTCGCATACAGCTCGGCGGTGTCGTCCATCAGCTCGAGCAGCGCCGTGTCGTGACTGACCACGACAAGGGCGCCCCGCCACGAGCGCACCATGTCGTACAGGCGCGCGCGGGCATCGCGGTCGAGGTTGTTGGTCGGCTCGTCGAGCAGCGCGATCTCGGGACTGCGCAGACGGATGCCGGCGATCGCGGTGAGCACCGCCTCTCCGCCCGACAGCTGCCCGACACTGCGATCGAGCATGTCGGGCGCGAGTCCGGCCTCGGCGAGCGCGGCGTGCGCGCGCGCCTCGATGTCCCAGTCGGAGCCGACCGCGTCGAAGTGACGCGGATCGGCATCGCCGGACTCGATGGCGCGCAGGGCGCGGAGGGTGTCGCCGACGCCGAGCAGGTCGGCGACGGGTCGGTCCACGTCGAGCGTCAGCCGCTGCGGCAGGTACGCGGCATCCGCTGTCCGCGCGATGTGCCCCGCGGCGGGTGTGAGATCTCCGGCGATCAGGCGCAGCAGCGTGGACTTTCCGGAGCCGTTGCGTCCGACGAGGCCGGTGCGTCCGGTGCCGAACGATCCGGAGACGTCGGCGAGCGCGACGGTGCCGTCGGCCCAGGCGAATGAGACGCGGTCGAGGACGATGACAGGTGTGAGAGTGTGTGCAGGCATGAGGCCTCCTGTGTCAGTCGAGCGCTGACGCCGAGGACCGCGGAACCCGCCCGGAGCGTGCCGGGCCGTGAAGGCGCAGGCATCGCGGGAGGAGAAGCGATGGATCGACGGGCAGCGCGGAATCTTCAGGCGCTGCGGGACGTCGAGGGTCGACGGAGCAGCGCGATTACAGCGCGGATGCGTCGATCAGCTTCAAGGGAGTTCCTCACCGAGGGGACAAAGGCCGAGAGACACCATAGCGGACGATGCGTCCGAATGGCAGGGAATCTTCTCCGTCGCAGGGGGGAGGCCGGCCGTGCCGCGCGTGCGTAGCGTGGGGCGCATGACCGATCGCTCCGCGCCCCACGCCGCCCCGCAGCCCATCGCCGGCGTGTGGGGATCCGCCCTCGGCACGGGGATCGGCGTGGGCGTGGGCATCGGCACGGCGCTGGGAGCAGCGCTCGGCAACATCGCCGTCGGTGTCTCGCTGGGTCTGGGGCTCGGCGCGGTTCTCGCGTCCGCGTACGCCGTCGCGGCGACCCGGAGGCGGGGCGCATCCGTCGCGGACGACGGCGAGCCGCCGGCGCAGGGCTAGGCCGATTCCGGGTCCTGCAGCGCCGTCAGCCGCTTGTCGAGGAATGCCGCCACATCGGCGAGTTCCTGCTCCGAGACGCTGTGCGTGAGGCCCGGGTAGACGCGGCCGCTGAGATCGGCGTGTTCGGGCAGCCACTGCGTGGTGTGGGCGACGACGAAGTCCGGAATGACGTCGTCGTTGGTTCCCCGGCCCCAGAACACCGGCGGCCGCAGCTCGGCGAGTGCGGCGTCCCCCGGCAGTTCGCCGGGCGTGGCGTAGCCCGACAGATTGACGGCGTAGGCGAAACGCTGCGGGTCGATGCGCATCGCCTGCAGCGACACGGCGCCGCCCTGCGAGAAGCCGAGAAGGCCGATGGATGCCGCACCCGCGGCATGCGCGTCGATCCACGTGATGACCGCCTCGGCGGCGCGGGTCACATGCGAGGCGTCGCGCCCCTCCAGCCCTTCGATCGGATACCAGGAGCGTCCAGGGGCCGGCCACGGTGGTGCGAGCGGCGCGGCGAGGCTCGCGACCGCGAATGCCTCGGGCAGGTATTGACGGAGCGGGTAGAGGTCGTGCTCGTCGGCGCCGTAGCCGTGGAGGAGCAGCAGCAGGTGCCGGCCGGCCACGGCCGACCGGTCGGTCGACCACAGTACGGCGTCGGCGTCGAGGACGAGCGCTTCCGGCATGCCCTCATCCTCCCATCGGCGGCCGACACGACCCAGGCGATCGCGTAGACGATTCGACGCGCATCCGCGTCGGAGCGGAGGACGCGCGGCAGGATCGGAACGGAGCGGGTATACAAGAGGCATGTCCGTGCGCACCCCTGACCCCGAACCTGCGGGCGACGAGCCGTTCGGCCCGCCGGCGGGGAACATCTCGAATCCGGCCTGGCTGAGCGACATCGAACTGGAGGAGGCGCGCCGCCGGCTGCCGATGCTCTACGTCGAGGGCGTGCCGGTGCGCACCGACGGGATGGGACAGGTCACCCAGGTCGGGATCCTGCTGCGGGCGACACCGGTGGGCGAGATCTCGCGCACCATCGTCTCGGGCCGCGTCCGCTACGGCGAGACGGTCCGCGACGCCCTCTTCCGCCACCTCGAGAATGACCTCGGCCCGATGGCGTTCCCGATGCTTCCGCCGCAGCCGACGCCGTTCACCGTCGCCGAGTACTTCCCGCTCCCCGGCGTGAGCGCCTACCACGACGACCGCCAGCATGCGGTGTCGCTCGCGTTCGTCGTGCCGGTGACCGGGACCTGCGAGCCGCGTCAGGATGCGCTCGAGGTCACGTGGCTGACTCCGGAGGAAGCGGCATCCGATGCCCTCTCCGCCGAGATGGAAGGCGGCCGGGGGACTCTCGTACGGCTGGCGCTCGCGAGCGTGGGCGCGCTGCGCTGAGCAGGCTGCGGCACCGTCGAATTTCCTCGCGGACCGTCCCCGTGGCCCCTTAGGCTCGCAGGGTGACCCTTGAGCCCCTGCCCTTTCCGTCCGACGCCGCCGGATGGGCGGCCTTCGCCGACGAGCGCCCTGCCGCCCGGATCGCCCAGGTCCGCGAGATCGACGAGCGACTGAAGTCCGAGCCGTCGCTCGCGACCGTCGAGCGTCTGGACCTGTGGAACGACGCCGACATCGCCCTCAGCGAGGCCCTCAGCGAGGCCTACGTCCTGAGCGAGTCGCACCCTGACCAGGCGGTGCGCGAGCGCGCCGAGGCGCAGGTGCAGACGGTCGAGTCGCTCTCGGCGGCGCGGCTGCTCGACCGCGATCTCTGGAACGCCTTCGCCGATGCGCCGGCCACCGCGCTCGACGACGATCAGGCGCGGCTGCTCGCCCACCTGCTGCGCGACTTCCGGCGCGGCGGCGTGGAGCTCGACGACGCCGAACGTGAGCGTGCCCGCCAGCTCGCGGACCGCGACACCGAGCTGTCGCTGGCGTTCTCACGCAACATCCGCGACGGGCGTCGCGAGATCACCGTCCCGGCCGACGGGCTGGCGGGGATGCCACAGGACTTCCTCGACTCCCACCCCGCCGACGAGCACGGTCGGGTGACGCTGTCGACCGACTACCCCGACCTCATGCCGGTCCGCGACTACGCCCGCGACCGCGGGACGCGGATCGCCCTCGTGAGCGCCTACAACGACCTCGCGTGGCCCGCGAACGACGCGATCCTGGCCGAACTGCTCGACGTCCGCGCCGAGCGCGCCCGGCTGCTCGGCTATCCGGACTGGGCCGACTACGAGACCGAGACCCGCATGATCGGGTCGGGTGCGGCGATCCCCGCCTTCCTGTCGCGGCTCGACGACGCGTCGCGCTCGGCGGCAGAGGTCGAGTACCCGCAGCTGCTCGAGCGGCTGCGGCGCGATGTCCCCGACGCAGAGGTCGTGACCATCGCCGACTTCTGGTACCTGCTGGGGGCGATCAAGCGGGAGCAGTACGACGTGGACGCCCAGCGGGTCCGCTCGTACTTCCCGTTCGAGCGGGTCGTGGCCGGCGTGCTCGACGTCACCGGCCGCCTGCTCGACGTCCAGTACGTGCCGGTCGACGCTCACGCGTGGCACGAGGACGTGCAGTCGTTCGACGTGCTGCGCGGTGATGAGCGGCTCGGACGCATCCACCTCGACCTGCACCCGCGCGAGGGCAAGTTCAGCCACGCGGCCTGCTTCCCGCTGGCACCGGGCGTCGCGGGCCGGGTGCTTCCCGAGGCCGCGCTGCTGTGCAACTTCTCCCGCGGCCTCCTCGAGCACGACGAGGTGGTGACGTTCTTCCACGAGTTCGGTCACCTGGTTCACGACATCCTCGGTGGCCGCCAGCGATTCGCGCGGTTCAGCGGAGTGGCGACCGAATGGGACTTCGTCGAGGCGCCGAGCCAGCTGCTCGAGGAATGGGCATGGGATGCCGGAGTGCTCGCCTCGTTCAGCGGCGACGCGCAGGGCGAACCCATCCCCGCCGACCTGGTGGATCGAATGCGCACCGCCGACGCCTTCGGACGCGCGCTCGAGGTGCGCCGGCAGCTCGGACACGCGAACGTGTCGTACCACCTTCACGTGGACCGGCCAGCCGATCTGCAGGCCGAGACCGAGCGGCTCTACGCCGCCGCCAGCCCGGTCCAGCCGCTGCCGGGACTCCACTCCTACGCGGGGTTCGGCCACCTCACCGGGTACGGCGCGTGCTACTACACGTACCAGTGGAGCCTCGTGATCGCGCGCGACCTGCTGAGCGGCTTCGCCGGCGGACTGATGGATGCCGAGGCCGCGCGTCGCTACCGCTCCGAGGTGCTCGAACGGGGCGGATCGCGCGACGCGAACGACCTCGTCAAGGCCTTCCTGGGTCGCCCGTCGTCGTTCGAGGCGTACCGGGAGTGGCTCGCCGGCTCCTGACGTTTCGCCAGCACAGCCGCGCGATGTAGGGTTCACCTACCCTGATACGCAGTCACCTGCGACACAACCCCCCGGTGTCGTCGAGGACGGTGCGGCCACCGCTGCTCGCGCGCGAGGCGACACGTTCGCCGGCGCCGTGGGCAGGGACGCACGCCTCCGCCGAGAGCACTCGCCGACACAGCAAGCCAGAAGCGGAGACACACCGATGTCCGACCACGCCGTGAGCGCCGGTAATCCGGGCCAGGACGACCCGACCCCCTTCGACAACCTCATCGGCGGCGACCCGGCGGCGACCTCGTTCGGGTCGGGCTTCACGACGACGTTCCGCGGGTACGACAAGGAAGAGGTCGACGCCGCGATCGCCGGACTCGACGCACGCGTGCGCGCGGCTCACGACGAGGTCGCGCAGCTGAAGCAGCACCAGCGCCGTGCCGGTGCCGCGGTCGCACAGAGCCGTGCCAAGGCGGAGCGCCTGGAGGCGGAGCTCCAGGCGGCCGCCGAGAAGCGCCAGGCCGAGATCGACGCCGCGATCGCCGCCCGCCGCGCCGAGCTCGATGCCGCGCTCGAGGCCAAGCAGCAGGAGATCGAGCGGCTCGAGGAGGCGCTCGCCGGGGCCGAGGAGGGCCGCCGGGCGGAGCTCGAGCGCATCGCGGCCGACGCTTCCGCCGCGCGCGACGAGGAGGGCGACATCGTCGAGCGGCTGCGGGGCGAGATCGAACTCGCCAACGCGAAGCTCGCCGACGCCGAGCAGCGGGTGCAGACCCTGAGCGACGAGCTCGTCGGCGCGACGACGGAGTCGCCGAACCGCCAGCAGTTCGAGGAGGTGCTGCGCGTCGCCGAGGACCAGGCGAGCCTGCTCATCCGCAACGCGAGCGTCCAGGGCGACCGGCTTCTCGAGGCGGCCCGCGAAGAGATCGCGAACCGCCGTTCGTCAGCGCTGGCCGAGGCGGAGGCGATCCTCTCGCAGGCCCAGCACGACGCCCAGCAGGTGCGGCTCAAGATCGACACCGAGCTGACCGCCCATGAATCCCGCATCGAGCGCGAGGCGGCGCACGCCGCCGAGAAGGTCTCGCAGGCCGAGCGCGAGGCCGCTGCCATCCGCTCGGAGGCGGAGAAGGGGGCAGCAGTGCTGCGCTCCGCCGTCGCGCGCGAGACGGCACGCGACCGGTCGGAGGCCGAGGAGGCGGTGCGCGAGCTGCGCCTGCGGGCACTCGAGTTCGAGGCATCCCTCACCCGCCGTCAGGATGACGCGCACCAGGAGTTCCTCGTGCTGCACAACCAGGCGGTCGCCCATGCCGAGCGCATCACGCAGGACGCCAACGACCAGGTGGCCGCTTCGCTCGATCACGCGCAGCGCGTGTCGGTGAAGGCCGAGGACTTCGAGCGGCTGATGCGCGCGCAGTCCCAGCAGATCGAGGCCGACGCGCAGCTGCGCGCACGCGAGCACCTCGAGCGGGCGCACGTGAAGGCGGAGCGCATCATCGACCTGGTGACGACGCACTCGCAGGCCGTGCTGCGTGACGCGGAGGACCGCACGCGTCAGCTGCGCTGGCAGCAGCACCAGCTGATGAGCTTCATGGCCGAGGTGAAGGAGCTCATCCGCCCCGAGACGTCGGCGAGGTCGGCCGTCACCACGGACGATGACGTCGCAATCGAGGGCGTTGAGCTGGAGCAGGCGGATGCCGGTCCCGGCGCGCCGGTCGAGCGCGAGGCCGACGAGGTCGAGGCTGCCGAGGTCCAGGCTGCCGAGGTCGAGGACGCCGGGGCCCGCGAGTCCGATGTCGCCGAGCAGTCCGAAGAGCCGGCCGATGCCGACGCGGAACTCGCCGACGCTCAGGCCGAGGCCGACGCAGAGATCTCCGACGCCGACACCTCCGAGGTTGAGGTGAAGGACGGCGAAGCGCGCGAAGCGGCGGTCGGCGAGCAGGGCGAGGACGTCGCGGACCACGAGGAGTCACGCGACTACTGACTCCGGTCGTTGAGCGAACGGCGCTCTAGCGCCCGAGACGAAACGCCCCGAACCCGGCTGCTGCGTCGGGTGCGGGGCGTTTCGTCTCGCTCGTTCCTCGCTCGCTCAACGACCGGGCGCAGGGTGGGCGTTTCGTCTCGCTCGTTCCTCGCTCGCTCAACGACCGGGCATCAGGTGGGGGCGCTCGACTAGGTCGCGGAGGTCTCGCGGGCGATCGCGGCGAGGAAGGCGTCGATGTCGTTCTCGGAGGTGTCGAAGCTGCACATCCAGCGCACCTCGTTCTTCGCGGCATCCCAGTCGTAGAACTTGAAGGACGTGCGCAGGCGGTCCGCGACGCCGTCGGGCAGCGTGGCGAAAACGCCGTTCGCCTGCGTCGGCTGCGTGAACGCGACGCCGGCGATCGAGCCGTCGGCGAGGCCCGCCTCGATGCCCGCGCGCAGGCGCTGCGCCATCGCGTTGGAGTGCGAGGCGTTGCGGAGCCACAGGTCGCCCTCGAGCAGGGCGAGCAGCTGCGCCGACACGAAGCGCATCTTCGAGGCCAGCTGCATGTCGAGCTTGCGCAGGAACTTCAGGCCCTCCGATGCCTCCGGGTTGAGCACCACGATGGCCTCGCCGAGCATTGCGCCGTTCTTGGTGCCCCCGAAGCTCAGCACGTCGACGCCCGCGTCGCGGGTGAACGCCCGGAACGGGACGCCGAGCGACGCGGCGGCGTTCGAGATGCGCGAGCCGTCCATGTGCACGCGCATGCCCAGGCTGTGCGCGTGGTCGGCGATCGCGGCGATTTCGTCGACCGTGTACAGCGTGCCGAGCTCGGTGGACTGCGTGATCGAGACGGCCAGCGGCTGCGCGCGGTGCTCGTCGCCCCAGCCCCACGCTTCGCGGTCGATGAGCTCGGGCGTGAGCTTGCCGTCATCGGTCGGCACGGTCAGCAGCTTGATGCCGGCCACGCGCTCGGGGGCGCCGCCCTCGTCGACGTTGATGTGCGCCGTGCCCGCCGTGACGACGGCGCCCCAGCGGGGGAGCATCGACTGCAGCCCGACGACGTTCGCACCGGTGCCGTTGAACACCGGGTACGCCTCGACGCCCTCGCCGAAGTGGCCGGCCATGACCTCCTGCAGGCGCGCGGTGTAGACGTCGTCGCCGTACGAGACCTGATGGCCGTCGTTGGCGGCCGCGATCGCGGCCAGCACCTCGGGGTGGATGCCGGAGTAGTTGTCCGAGGCGAAGCCCCGCAGGTTCGGGTCGTGGATCGTGGTCACGGGTGTCCAATCTAGTTCGCACAGCGACCCGGCTCCGCCGGGGACCGTCAGAGCGAAGGGTCGGTGAGTTCGACGATCGTGTCGTTCGTCTCGGTGGCGGGCGTCGCCCAGAGGTCGGCGAACCGCTGCGCGAGTGCTTCTTCGAGGCCGTCGAGGCTCTTGGTGCGGAAGATGACGGATGCCGCGGCCAGCGGCTGCCCGGAGTCCTTCGCGGCCTTCGCGAACCCCTGTGCGACGGCTCGCGCCCACGCCTCGCTCGCGGACTTGACGGCGGCGTAGTTGGCGCCGCCGGCGAGCGGGCGGGTGACCGCGAGCGACGAGACGATGGCGGTGCGCGCCGACGACGACGCGCGCAGGTCGGCGTCGAACGCCCGGCTGACGTGGCGCAGCGCGGTGAAGGAGCGTTCGAGCAAGAGGTAGTCCTCCTCGGTCTGTCCGGCGAGGCCGCCGCCGCCGCGCCATCCGCCGACGAGGTGGAGCACTCCGTCGACGGGGCCGTCGGCGGCGTGCACGCGCTCGGCGAGGGCGGCGACGTCGGCTTCATCGGTCAGGTCGCACACCTCGGAGCGGAGGCTCCCGGCCGAACCCACGTCCGCGACTCCGGCTTCCGCTCCGACGGAGTCCACGAGGTCGTTCAGCTTCTCGGGATCCCGTCCGACCGCGATGACCCGCGCCCCCGCAGCCACCAGCTCGCGGGCCGTGGCGAGACCGGACGCACTGGTGGCTCCGGCGATGACGACGACTTTGCCTTCAACGCTCATGCAACTACCCTTCCACGTCGAGAACGCACGGTCGCGGCGAACGACCACGTTCTCGCCGGGGCCGTGCGCGATCGGCGAGAACGGTGGACGCGATCAGGAGTGGCGGCCGGTGATGCCGGCGGTCGACTCGATGACCGGCTTCATCTTCTTGTCGAGCGCCTCGAAGAACATCGACAGCGGGAACTCGTCGTCCATGACCGCGTCGGTGTAGCCCTTGGGTGCTCCGGCGAGGATCTCGTCGGGGAGTCCGCGTGCCCAGCGCGACGCCGGGTGGGGTGTCAGCGTGGTCCGCACCAGGTCGTAGGCCGCGAGCCAGTGCGCGATCTTGGGCCGGTCGATCGAGCGCCAGTAGAGCTCGTCGATCGCCTCGCCGAGCGCGACAACGGCGGCGGGCACGTTCTCCCAGTCGAACGTCAGCGCCGTGTCGGTCCAGTGCAGCACGTCGCGCTGGTGCAGCCACGCGAACAGCAGCTGGCCGCCGAGCCCGTCGTAATTGCGTACCCGCGACCCGGTGATCGCGAAGCGGAAGATCCGGTCGAAGATCACGGCGTACTGCACGAGCTTCGCGTGCTCGAGCGTCTCGACCTCGGCCGGGTCCAGCGGTTCGACGGGCTCACCGGCCGAGAGAGCATCGATCCGCGCCGACAGCCGATGCTGGATCGCGACGCACTCGCGGAAGGCGGTGAGGTCGCACCGCAGCTCCTCCAGCGAGTACAGGAAGTACGGCATCCGCTGTTTGATCATGAAGGGATCGAACGGCAGGTCGCCGCGCATGTGGGTGCGGTCGTGGATGATGTCCCACATCACGAACGTCTTCTCGGTGAGCGCTTGATCGTCGAGCATGCGCGCGGCGTCTGCGGGCAGCTCGAGCTTCGTGATCTCGGCGGCGGCGCGCACGACGCGGCGGTAACGCGCCGCCTCGCGGTCCTGGAAGATCGCGCCCCACGTGAACCGCGGGAGCTCGCGCATCGCCACGGTCTCGGGGAAGAGCACGGCGCTGTTCGTGTCGTAACCCGGCGTGAAGTCGAGGAAGCGCAGCGACACGAACAGCTTGTTGCCGTAGTCGCCGGCCTCGAGCCGCGCGATGAACTCGGGCCAGATCACCTCGACCAGCACCGCCTCGACGCGACGGTCGCTCGAGCCGTTCTGCGTGTACATCGGGAAGACGACGAGATGACGGATGCCGTCGGCACGGTGCTGCTGCGGCTGGAAAGCCTGCAGCGAATCGAGGAAGTCCGGGATGCCGAAGCCCTCGTCCGCCCAGCGCTCGAAGTCGCGCACCGATGCGGCCAGGTACTCGGCGTCATGCGGGAACGCGGGCGCGAGCGCGCGGATGCCTGCGACGATCCCGTCGACGTGGGCGCGAGCATCGACGTGAGCGGCGACATTCGGAACGGAGCCGTCCTGCGCCTGCAGGGCCTGGATGGCGGTCGCCGCGTCCTTGAGCTGCCGCCACGCGTCGCTTTTCTCCGCGAGCCGGGGGTCCTCGACAACCTCGGGTTCGCCGACGATGACCTGCGTGCTGCGGGCGTGGATGGACATGTGAACCTCCGATCTTCGAGTCGAGGATGATCTCGGAGTCGATTCTACGGGACATCTTCCGGCAGGATAAACCTACGACAGGAAGACTTCCTGTCGGTGCCCGCGGCCGCTGATAGTCTCGGGGCATGAGCGAAGACGGCCCCGGACGCCTCGACGACGAGATCGACGCGGGCATCGTGCGCGAGGTGTCGCGCAACGCGCGTGCGACGCTGGCCGGGCTCTCCGCGGCCGTCGGGCTCTCGGTCTCGGCCGTGCAGACGCGGCTGCGCCGGCTGGAGGCTCGTGGCGTCATCACGGGCTATCGCGCACTCGTCGACGCCGAAGCCGTCGGCAAGCCGCTCGCCGCATTCGTCGAGATCACGCCGCTCGACCCCGGGCAGCCCGACAACGCCCCCGAGCTTCTCGAGCACCTGTCCGAGATCGAGGCGTGCCACTCGATCGCCGGCGACGCGAGCTACATGCTGCTGGTGCGGGTCGCCTCGCCCCGGCACCTGGAGACGCTCATCCGCGACATCCGTTCGGCCGCGTCGGTCAACACGCGCACCACGGTCGTGCTCCAGACCTTCTACGAGAACAGGCCGGTCTTCCCTGCCTGAGTCCGCGGGTAGCCTCGGGAGCATGCCTCCGTCACCCGAGCCGCCCGCGTTCGCCGACGGCCGGGGAGTCTTCATCGTGCGGAACGCCGCTTCCGGCACCGCCGTGGTGCGGGCGGACCCCGCCGAGACCTTCGCCACGCGACTGCCCGAGGCCACGATCCACGAGCTCGCCGACGGGGAGGACCTCGCGGAGGTGGTCGCCGATGCGATGCGATCGGAGGAACCACCCGCCGTCCTCGGCGTCTACGGGGGCGACGGCTCGGTATCGCGGATGGCGGGGCTCGCGCGGGAGCACGGGCGCCCGCTCCTGGTGATGCCGGGTGGAACCTTCAACCACTTCGCCCGCTCGGCGGGCCTCGACGACGTGGACACGGCCATCGACGCGCTCCAGAGCGGTACCACGATCGAGGTGAGTGCGATCGAGGCCCGGGCGGACGACGGCGAGCCGATCCTGGCGCTCAACGCGGTGTCGGTGGGGACATACCCCGAGCTCATCGACGAACGCGATCGGCGGCGTGCGTCCCTCGGCAAGTGGCTGGGCGGAATCGTCGCCGCGTGGCGGACCCTCAGGACCGCCGAGTCGCTGACGGTCGTGCGCGAGGGGCGGCGGGCGCGCGTGTGGTCGGTGTTCGTCGGCATCGGACGCAATGATCCCCAGCGCGTCGCGACGATGCAGCGCGAGACGCTCGTCGAGCCGACGCTCGACGTGCGCATCCACCACGCGCGCGGCTCACGCCTGCGGGCGATGGCGTCTCTCGCGTTCGGGCGGCGCACCGCCGCCGTGTTGCGAGCCGTGAGGCTCATGCCGCCTCGCTCCGACGTCGAGCGCCTGGTCGAGCCGGAGTTCGCCATGACGGTGCGCCTCGAGGAGGGGCATCCGTCGGTCTTCGTCCACGACGGCGAGCTCGAAGAGCAGGCGCCCGCGGGCTTCACGCTGCGCTGCGTCGCCATCCCCCGCGCGGTGACGGTCTTCGTGCCACCGCGCGAGGGCTGACGCGCCCGCCGGGTCAGTCGTGCTGGGGGAAGCCCAGGTTGATCCCGCCGTGCGACGGGTCGAGCCAGCGTGAGGTGACGGCCTTCTCCGCGGTGAAGAACTCGAACGCGTGCGGGCCGTACGCCTTCGTGTCCCCGAAGTGAGACGCCTTCCATCCACCGAACGAGTGGTACGCGACGGGCACGGGGATGGGCACGTTGATGCCGATCATGCCCACGGTCGCCTCGTGCTGGAAGCGGCGGGCCGCGCCGCCGTCGTTGGTGAAGATGGCGGTGCCGTTGCCGTACGGGCTGGAGTTGATGATGTCGAGACCGTCTTCGTAGCCCTCGACCCGCACGACCGAGAGAACCGGACCGAACACCTCGTCGGCGTACACCGACGAGGTCGTCGGCACGTTGTCGATGAGGGTCGGGCCGAGCCAGAACCCGTTCGGGTCGCCGTCGATGTCGACGTCGCGACCGTCGACGACCACCGAGGCCCCGTCGGAGGCGGCCACGTCGATGTACGAGGTGACCTTGTCACGGTGCTGCCCGGTGATGAGCGGGCCCATGTCGCACCCTCGCATGCCGTCGCCGGTGCGAAGGGTCTTCATCCGCTCCGACACCTTGGCGACGAACTCGTCGGCCACCGTGTCGACGGCCAGCACCACCGAGATGGCCATGCAGCGCTCGCCCGCCGAGCCGAAGCCCGCGTTCACGGCGGCGTCCGCGGCGAGGTCGAGGTCGGCATCCGGAAGCACCAGCATGTGGTTCTTGGCGCCGCCGAACGCCTGCACCCGCTTGCCGTGCGCGGTCGCCGTCTCGTAGACGTACTTGGCGATCGGCGTCGAGCCGACGAACGAGATCCCGCGCACGTCGGGGTGCTCGAGGAGCGCGTCGACGGCCTCCTTGTCGCCGTGGACGACGTTGAAGACGCCCTCCGGCAGGCCGGCCTCGGTCAGCAGTGCGGCCATCCAGTTCGCGGCGGTCGGGTCCTTCTCACTGGGCTTGAGCACCACCGCGTTGCCGGCGGCGAGCGCCACGGAGAAGAACCACAGCGGAACCATCGCCGGGAAGTTGAAGGGGCTGATGATGCCCACCACTCCGAGCGGCTGGCGGAGTGTGTACACGTCGATGCCGGTCGAGACGTTCTCGGAGTAGGCGCCCTTGGTGAGGTGCCCGACGCCGCACGCGAACTCGACGACCTCCATGCCGCGGGCGATCTCGCCCAGTGCGTCCGAGAGCACCTTGCCGTGCTCGGCGGTGAGGATCTCGGCGAGCTCCTGCTTGCGCTGGTTCAGCAGCTCGCGGAAGTTGAACAGCACCGCCTGGCGCTTCGCGATCGAGGCGTCGCGCCAGAGCGCCCACGACGCCGACGCGGCGTCGACCGCGTCGCCCACATCGGCGCGCGACGCGAACCGCACCTGCTTCTGCACGATGCCGAGTGCCGGGTTGAACACCTGTCCGGTGCGATCGGATGCCCCCGCCCAGGGGGCGCCGTTCACCCAGTGATCCAGGACAGCCGTGTCGGCATCCACCGTCTCGGTGTGCTCCATCGTGTCCGTCATTGTCGTGTTCCTCCTTTGGAATCCGCCTGAGCGTTTCGTGATCGCCCAGCAGTGCGGGATGCACGCGTCAGAAGAGGTCTTCCTCGACGCTCGTCAGGGCTTCATCGTAGATCGCGATCGCCTCCTGCACCTCCCCGTCGGTGACGACGCAGGGCGGCACGACGTGGATGCGATTGTCGGCGGCGAACGGCAGCAGGCCGCGCGAGGTGAGCTCCTTCTTGAGCCGGCCGATCACGTCGGCGCCCACCGGCTCGCGCGTCTCGCGGTCCGAGACGAGCTCGAGCGCCCAGAAGACGCCTTCGCCGCGCACCTCGCCGATGAGCGGATGCCGAGCGGCGAGCTCGCGGAGCCCTGGGCCGATCGCGTCCTCGCCGACGCGGCGGGCATTGTCGACGATGCCCTCGGCCTCCATCGCGTCGATGGACGCGACGATGGATGCCGCCGCCAGCGGGTGCCCGGAATAGGTGAGCCCACCGGGGAAGACGCGGTCGTCGAAGGTCGCCGAGATCGCGTCCGAGATGATCACGCCGCCCACCGGGACGTAGCCGGAGTTCACGCCCTTCGCGAACGTGATGAGGTCGGGCACGACGTCATACCCCTGGAACGCGAACCAGCGGCCGGTGCGGCCGAAGCCGGCCATGACCTCGTCGAGGATCAGCACGATGCCGTATTCGTCGGCCAGCGCCCGCACGCCGGCGAGGTAGCCGGGCGGCGGCAGCAGGATGCCCGCGGTGCCCGGAATCGACTCGAGCAGCAGCGCCGCGATCGTCGAGGGGCCCTCTGACTGGATGACGCGCTCGAGGTGGTGCAGCGCCCGCTCGGACTCCTCCTCGGGCGTGGTCGCCCAGAACTCGGAGCGGTACAGATACGGACCGAAGAAGTGCACGTGGCCGCGGGCGAACTGGTTCGGCATCCGTCGCCAGTCGCCGGTCGCGACGATCGCCGCGCCGGTGTTGCCGTGATACGACCGGTAGGTCGACAGAACCGTGTCGCGGCCGGTGTGCAGGCGGGCCATGCGGATGGCGTTCTCGATCGCGTCGGCGCCGCCGTTGGTGAAGAACACCTTGGCGAATCCGTCCGGCGCCTTGCCGAGGATGCGCTGCGCCGCCCGGCCCCGGGCGAGGTTGGCGGTGGCAGGGCCGATCGTCGCGAGCTCGTCGGCCTGTGTCCGGATGGCCGCGACGACGGCAGGATGCTGGTGCCCGATGTTGACGTTCACCAGCTGGCTCGAGAAGTCGAGCATGCGGCGGCCCGCGTGATCCCACACCACCGTCCCGGAGCCGCCGGCGATGACGGGGAGGTCGAGCCCAGCCTGCGCGGACCAGGAGTGGAACACGTGCTCGCGATCGAGCTCCTTCGCGAGGGCGTCGAGGTCTTCGGTCATGCGGCCACGCTTCCCGTTCTCCGTCGGCGGGTCAAGGGCGTTGCCGTCTCGCTTCGCCCGCTCAACGACCGGAGCACGGAGTCCGGCCGTTGAGCGAGCGAGGAACCAGCGAGACGAAACGGCCTCCTGACCTACTGACCGCCCTCGGTGAGGGTGACGTCGATCGGCGTGTACTCGCCGGCGACCTCGATGCCCTCGTCCTTCAGCTCGGCGAGCGCCTTCTCGATGTACTCGTTCGAGTAGGCCGAGTCGGCGGGCTCGGTGGTGATGAGCTCGAGGTCGTCCTGGTTCTTCGCCGACAGCGCTCCTGCGACGGTCTTGTCCCACGCGGCCTCGTCGACGAGCCCGAAGTCGGCGCCCGTCCAGATGAGCTTGTTGACCTCGTTCATCTGCCACAGCTGGTGGACGGGTCCCACGGGGAACGCGGCCTCGGCGTTGGAGGCGATGTCGTAGACGATCGTCGCAGCCTCCTCGGGGTTGTCGCGCGCGTAGATCCAGCCCTTGGTCACGGCCTTCAGGAACCGGACGGCGGCGTCGGCGTACGCGGGGTCGTCCTCGAGGCGCTGGGTATCGGCCCAGATCGCGTCCTGCAGCATGGCGCCTTCGGTGTCTTCGTACGAGATGACGTCGAAGTCCTCAGGCTGGTAGAGCTCGCCCGTCTCCGGGTTCACGACCTCGAGGATCTGCGCCCACTCGTTGTACGTCATCGCCTGGGCGGCGTCGACGTCACGGTCGAGCAGGGCGTTCATCGAGAAGTCCTGCGTCGTGATCGACACGGACGTGGAGTCGAGGTCCTCCGCGGCCATGGCCGCGAAGATCTCCCACTCGTTGCCGAAGCCCCACGAGCCGATGCGCTTGCCTTCGAAGTCCGAGACGGACGTGATGCCGTCGCCCTTCCACGCCACCTGGAGCGTGCCCGACTTCTGGAACACCTGCGCGATGTCGGTGAGCTCGACGCCCGTCGCCTCCAGCGTGCCGAGCACCTTGGGCACCCAGGCGATCGCGAAGTCGACGTCGCCCGCGACCAGAGCGTCCTGCGGCACGATGTCACCGCCCGAGGGCACGATCTCGACGTCGTCGAAGCCCTCCTCCTCGAAGTAGCCCTTCTCCTGGGCGACGTAGTAGCCGGCGAACTGGGCCTGCGGCAGCCACTGCAGCTGCAGCTTGATCGAGCTGAGCGGCTCGAAGTCCGCGTCGTCGCCGCTGTCGCCGGAGTCGCCGGAGCCTGAGCAGGCGGCGAGAGCAAGTGCCGCGATCGTCGCGACGGATGCCGCGGCCAGCCCACGTCGGATGCCGGAGCTGCGCGAGTTGCTGTGTCTCATTGCGTTCCTTTCGTGTGGTGCGTCTTTCTTGGTGGTAGAGCCTGTCGAAACCCGCCGGTCAGGCCGGCGACCGCCTCGTCGCCAGCCGCTCGAGGAGCGAGGTCACGAGGAAGAACACGAGGCCGATGATGATGCCGCCGAGGACGTATGCCCACGCGAGGGCGGCACGCCCCGATTTCGCGTAGGTCGCGATCGCGGTGCCGATGCCGTCGGCCGGACCGCCGAAGTACTCGGCGACCAGCGCGGCGATCACGGCGAGCGAGCTCGCGATGCGCAGACCCGTCATCAGGTAGGGCAGCGCGGTCGGCAAGGTGAGCACGCGGAACGTCTGGAAGCCGGATGCCGCCGACGAGCGCAGCAGGTCGCGATGCACGGGCCGGGTCTGGCGGAGGCCGCGCAGGACGTTGACGAACACCGGGATGAACGCCGCGATCGTCGCCACCGCCTGTCGCCCGAACTGGCTCGACGCGCCGAACATGGTGTTGAGGATCGGCGTGACGGCGACGATCGGGATGACCGCGAGCGCCGACACCAGCGGAGCGAGCATGCCGTCGACGGGTCGGGCCGCGGCGGCGAGTCCGGCGAACAGGAGCGCGAGGAGGGAGCCCACCACGAGGCCGATCAGCGCGTTCGTGGCCGTGATCTTCATGTCGTCGAGGATGATCGGGAACCGGCGGACGAACTCCTCGGCGATCGCGATTGGGCTCGGCAGCATCCGAGGAGCGGTGCCCAGCACGTCGACCCAGAAGATCCAGATCGCGAGGATGAGGATGCCGACCACGACGGGCGCCACCCACCGCAGCCAGCTCGGAAGCTCGCGCTCGCCGGGACCCGGCGCCGCTCCCGCCGGCGTCGGCGGGGCGGGCAGCATGGTGGTCGCAGCATCCGTCATGATTCACTCGCCCTCGCCACAGGCGAGCCGTGCAGCGCCTCGCGGACGGCGGTGACGCGGTCGAAGAACGCCGGCGACTCGCGCAACGACTCGTCGCGCTGGTCGCCGAGGCCCGTCTCGATGACGTCGGTGATGCGGCCAGGACGCGGGCTCATCACCACGACACGGTCGGAGAGGAAGACCGCCTCCGGGATCGAGTGCGTCACGAACACCACGGCGGCCGAGGTCTCGGCCGCGATGCGGGTGAGTTCGGACTGGAGCCGCTCGCGCGTCATCTCGTCGAGCGCGCCGAACGGCTCGTCCATGAGGAGGAGCTTCGGCCGCGCGGCGAGTGCGCGGGCGATCGCGACGCGCTGCTGCATGCCGCCGGACAGCTGGTCGGGGTACCGGTCGACGAAGTCCGACAGACCGACCAGCTCGGCGAGCTCGGCGACACGGCTCGCCCGCTCGCCTTTGCCGGTGCCGTGCAGCTCGAGCGGCAGTCCGATGTTGGCGGCAACCGTGCGCCACGGCAGGAGTCCTGCCTGCTGGAAGGCGATGCCGTAGTCCTGGTCGATGCGGGCGCGCTTGGCGGGCTTGCCGAAGATCTCGAGGGTGCCGGTGGTGGCCTGGTCGAGGTCGGCGATCAGGCGCAGCAGCGTGGACTTGCCGCAGCCCGAGGGGCCGATGAGCGACACGAACTCGCCGGCGGCGACCTCGAGCTCGACCTCGGTGAGCGCGACGACCTCCCCGGTCTTCGTCGGGAACACCTTCCCGACTCCTGCTGCGTGCACGGCAAGGTCCGTCATGCGGTGGCCTCTCCTCTGCGGTAATTGGCGAGTCCGAGCCCGATCAGGGCCACCGAGCCGGCGGCGATCAGGCCGAGGGCGATCGAGCCGAACGTCGGCCCCCACGGCGCGGCGGGGTCGCTCGAGGCCTGGCCGGCCAGCTGGATCAGCATGCGGCCGATCCCGCCGCGCATGCCGATCGACACCTCGGCGACGACCGCGCCGAGCACGGCGTTCGCGGCGGCGAGCCGGAGCGCGGGCAGCAGGTGCGGCACCGCGGCGGGCAGGCGCAGACGCAGGAGCGTCGGCCAATAGCCGGCGGCGTAGCTGGTCATCAGATCGAGGTGGATGCGGTCGGGTGAGCCGAGGCCGCGGAGCACGCCGACGGCGACCGGGAAGAACGCGAGGTACGACGCGATGACGGCGACCGACAGCCACTGCGGCCACGAGCCGCCACCGCGGTCGATCTGATTGCCGATCGCGTTGACGACCGGGGCGAAGGCGATGAGCGGCACGATCTGGCTGACCACGATCCAGGGGAGGAGGCCCCATTCCAGCAGGCGCCAGCGCTGCATGACGAGACCGAGCACCGCTCCGACGGCGACGCCGATCAGCCAGCCGACGGCCGCGATGCCGAGAGTCACGAGCGCGGCGCCGGCGACCGAGACCCACAGCGGCGGGGTGTCGCCGCCGCTGGTCGGGGCGAACAGCCGGGCGACCATGTCCCAGACGTGCGGCATGGCGCGGTCGTGGGTGCGCGGCAGGATCATGACCCCCGAGCCCGACTCGCCGGCCACCGCGCCGACCACGAACCCGTCGCTGGGGCCGAGGAACTTGTACAGCTCCCACAGCACGAGCACGGCGAGCACGCCGAGGGCTCCCCAGCCCGCGGCGATCCAGCCGCGCAGCTCGCCCTGCCTTCGGGCCGACCAGCCGATCGGTCTCATGCCGCAGCCCTCACTTCTTCGCGGCGACGTGAGTCTGGAGCGCAGGGATCACGGTCTCGCCGTAGACGCGGAGGGTCTCCTCCTTGTTGTCGTGCTGCAGATAGCCGGCGAACTGGGTGACGCCGAGCTCGCGCAGCTGCTCGAGCTTGGCGATGTGCTCGTCGGCGGTGCCGAGGATGCAGAAGCGCTCGACGATCTCGTCGGGCACGAAGTCGACGTGGTCGTTGTCGGCCTTGCCGTGCGTGTTGTAGTCGTAGCCCTGGCGGCCGGCGATGTAGTCGGTCAGCGCATCGGGAACGGCCCCATGCTCGCCGTACTTGGCCACGATGTCGGCGACGTGGTTGCCCACCATCCCGCCGAACCACCGGCACTGGTCGCGCATGTGCGCGCGGTCGTCGCCGATGTACATGGGCGCCGCCACGCAGAAGGCGAGCGACTCGGGGTCGCGGCCGGCGGCCGCGGCGGCATCCTTCACCGTCTTGATCATCCAGGCGGCGATGTCGACGTCCGCGAGCTGCAGGATGAAGCCGTCGCCGACCTCGCCGGTGAGCTTGAGCGCCAGCGGGCCGTAGGCGGCCACCCAGACGTCGAGCTGCGACCCGCGGCTCCATGGGAACTGCAGGGTCGCGCCCTTGTACTCGACCGGGCGGGAGTTGGCCAGCTCGCGGATCACGTGGATCGACTCGCGCAGCTCGGCCATCGTCACCGGCTTGCCGTTGGTGACCCGCACCGCCGAGTCGCCGCGGCCGATGCCGCAGATCGTGCGGTTGCCGTACATCTCGTTGAGCGTGGCGAAGACCGATGCCGTGACCGTCCAATCGCGCGTCGCGGGGTTCGTGACGAACGGCCCGACCGTGACCCGCTTGGTCTCGGCGAGGATCGCGGAGTGGATGACGTAGGGCTCCTGCCACAGCAGGTGCGAGTCGAACGTCCACACGTGGCTGAACCCGTGTGCCTCGGCGAGCCGGGCGAGCTGCACGGTGCGCGCGGCGGGCGGATTGGTCTGGAGAACGACTCCGAAGTCCATGGTTGCTCCTAGGTCAGCGACCGCGGGCGGTCAGATGAGGTACTGCGAGAGGCCGCGCTTGAGGAAGCGGCCGTCGCCCTTGGAGCCGTGGTACTGCCCGCCGTCGACCACGACCTTGCCGCGTGAGATCACGGTGTCGACGTGCCCGTCGATCTCGAATCCCTCCCACGCCGAGTGGTCCATGTTCATGTGGTGGGATGCCGCGGAGATGCTGGTGTGGCCGTCGGGGTCGTAGACCACGACGTCGCCGTCCGCGCCCGGCTGGATGACGCCCTTGCGGCCGTAGAGGCCGAACATGCGCGCGGGCGTCGTCGAGGTGAGCTCCACCCACCGCTCGAGCGTGATCTTGCCGGTCACGACCCCCTGGTACATGAGGTCCATGCGGTGCTCGACCGAGCCGATGCCGTTGGGGATCGCGCGGAAGTCGTCGAGGCCGAGGTCCTTCTGCCCCTTCATGCAGAACGGGCAGTGGTCGGTCGATACCATCTGGATGTCGTTGGTGCGCAGCGCCTGCCACATGTGGTGCTGGTGGCCGTCCTTGCTGCTGCGCAGCGGCGTCGAGCACACCCACTTCGCGCCCTCGAACTGCCCCCACTCCTCGCTGAAGGCGCCGAGCTGCTCCTCGAGCGACAGGTAGAGGTACTGCGGACAGGTCTCGCCGAACACGTTCCAGCCCTGGTCGCGCGCCCACGCGAGCTGGTCGACCGCCTGCTTCGCGCTCACGTGCACGACGTACAGCGGGGCGCCGGTGAGGTTGGCGAGCATGATGGCCCGGTGGGTGGCCTCCTCCTCCATCTGCCAGGCGCGGGCGATGCCGTGGTAGTACGGCGCCTTCTTGCCGGCATCCGCCAGCTGCGCCGCCAGCACGTCGATCGCCGGGCCGTTCTCGGCGTGCATCATCGTGAGCATGCCGGTCTCCTGCGACACCTGCATCGCCTTCAGCACCTGCGCGTCGTCGGAGTAGAAGACGCCCGGGTAGGCCATGAAGAGCTTGAAGCTCGAGATGCCCTCGTCGACGAGTCCGCGCATCGCGGCGAGCGAGTCGTCGTCGACGCCGCCGATGATCTGATGGAAGCCGTAGTCGATGGCGCAGTTGCCGGCGGCCTTCTCATGCCAGGCGGCCAGGCCGTCCTGCACGCGCTCGCCGTAGCGCTGCACCGCGAAGTCGATGATCGAGGTGGTGCCGCCCCAGGCGGCCGCCCGCGTGCCGGTCTCGAACGTGTCGGACGCGTTGGTGCCGCCGAACGGCAGCTCCATGTGCGTGTGCGCGTCGATGCCGCCTGGGATCACGTACTTGCCGGTGGCGTCGATGACGGTGTCGACGGATGCCGCGACATCCGTCCCGAGAAGCTGGGACCCCGGCGCCAGGACGGCGACGATGGTCTCGCCGTCGATGAGCACGTCCGCTTCGCCGCGACCGGTCGCCGAGACGACGGTTCCGCCCGTGATGAGTGTGGTTGCCATTCCTGCCCCCTACGGCTTCGCGATCCGCGTGTACGAGTCGGGCCGGCGGTCGCGGTAGAACTGCCAGTCGTCGCGCATCTCGCGCACCATGTCGAGGTCGAGGTCGCGCACGAGCAGCTCCTCGTGCTCGCCCGACCCGCGCTCGCCCACGAAGTTGCCCCGCGGGTCGATCACCTGGCTCGTGCCGTAGAAGTCCACCGCGAGATCGCCGTACTCGTTGTCCTCACGTCCGACGCGGTTGGGCTGCAGCACGAAGTAGCCGTTGGCGACGGCCGCGGCGGGGCCTTCCACCTCCCACAGCCGGTTCGACAGTCCCGGCTTCGTGGCGTTCGGGTTGAAGACCATGTGCGCGTCGGCGAGGCCGAGTTCGCGCCATCCCTCGGGGAAGTGGCGGTCGTAGCAGATGTACATGCCGACGCGTCCCACCGCGGTCTCGAAGACCGGGTACCCGAGGTTGCCGGGGCGGAAGTAGAACTTCTCCCAGAACCGGTCGAGGTGCGGCAGGTGGTGCTTTCGGTAGGTGCCGAGCGTCGAGCCGTCGGCGTCGACCAGCACTGCGGTGTTGTAGTACACCCCGGTCTCGGCCTCCTCGTAGATGGGGAGCACCATCACGAGCCCGAGCTCCTTGGCGATCGCGGCGAAGCGCTGCACGATGGGGCCGTCGACCGGCTCGGCGAAGCGGTAGTACTTCTTGTCCTGCGTGATCCCGAAGTAGGGGCCGTAGAACAGCTCCTGGAAGCACACCACCTGCGCGCCCTGGCTCGCGGCGTCCCGCGCGAACCCTTCGTGCTTGTCGAGCATCGACTCCTTGTCGCCCGTCCAGGTGGTCTGCGAAATCGCCGCGCGTACCGTCGTCATCGTCTCTCCGTTCGTGAACCGGCGGATGCCGTGTTCCTCGTCCCTCGGGTGGGACCGGCGGGGTCCGCTCCCGCGGCGGCCCTGCACCCCGATCCTGTCGACCCGACGTTTCCCGTCGGTTTCGGCCTGTGACGCGACAGTAAAGCCTGACCCGGTGCGGCGCAATGGTTGGTTCGGCAGACCTTTCGATGGATCGCAGGGCGGATGCCGTGGCATCCGCGGTACATCTCTGGACGGATGCCGCCGCACAGCGCGTCCCGTAACGTGAAACGGTGTTCCGCCGCCTGAAGACATACCAGCTCGTCACCGACGTGTCGGTCGCGCTGGTCTTCCTGCTGGTCGCCTGGCCCGTCGAGGCGGTCATGGCGACGGGTGCGTTCGGCGTGGAGTACCTGTTCGGATCGGACGGGCACACCGCGTTCGGCCTGCTCATCGCGGGCATCTTCAGCGCCGCTCTCGCGGTGCGCCGGCTGTCGCCGGCGCTCGCGCTCGGGCTCGCTTGGCTGGGCGCTGTGGCGCAGATCGGCCTGGGGCGCCCGCCCAGCTTCTCGGACGTCGCGATCTTCGCGGTGCTGTACGCCACGGCGGCATACGGGGTGCGGCCGGTGTACTGGGCGGGATTCATCTCCGCGATCGTCGGTGCGTTGGTGATCACCGTCTATCTGTTCGCCGGCCCGGTGTTCGCGGGCGGCGGCCTGTCGTGGCAGACGCTGCCCATCGCCCTCGTGACGCTCGTCGCCGCCGCGTTCGCCCTGGGGCTCTCGTGGACGATCGGCGCGCTCGTGCGCACGGCGGTGCGCGCGCGGGAGAACCGCGAGGCGCAGCAGCGCGCCGAGGCGGAGACCGTCGCTGAGCAGGAGCGCGTGCGCATCGCCCGCGACATGCACGACGTCGTCGCCCACTCGCTCGCCGTCGTGATCGCCCAGGCCGACGGTGCGCGCTACGCCGCGGCGACCGACCCCGCGGTCGCGACCGACGCGCTGGCGACGATCTCGAGCACCGCGCGTTCGGCGCTCGCCGACGTGCGGCTGCTCCTCGGCCAGCTGCGCCACCGTCAGGGGGACGGGCCGCAGCCGACGATCGCCGATCTCGAGGAGCTCTACGCACAGGTGCGCGCCGCCGGCGTGGAGCTGCGCGTCGACGTCGACCCCGCGCCGCAGCGCAGTTCGGCCGAGGGCGAGCCGGCGGCGGCCGTGCAGCTCGCCGTCTACCGCATCCTGCAGGAGGCGCTGACGAATGCGCTCCGCCACGGTGCCCCCGGCGGCCCCGTCGACGTGCGGCTCGCGTGGCTCCCCGATCGCGTCGAGCTCGACGTGCGCAACCCGATCGTGCCGGGCACCCAGCCGGGGAGGTTCGGCCACGGCCTCATCGGCATGCGCGAGCGTGCGCAGCTCGCGGGCGGCCGCCTCGACGCGGCCGACGAGTTCGGCGCCTTCACCGTGCGCGCGCACATCCCGATCGGAGATCTCGCATGATCCGCGTCGTGCTCGTCGACGACCAGGCGCTGTTCCGCGCCGGCATCCGCATGCTCATCGACTCGCAGCCCGATCTCGAGGTCGTCGCCGAGGCCGCCGACGGCCGCGAGGGGATCGACGCGGTGCGCCGGTCTCGGCCGGACGTCGTGCTCATGGACATCCGCATGCCCGTCATGGACGGCCTCGCCGCCACCGCGGAACTCCTCGCCGATGCCCCGGAGCCCGGAGCTGCGTCGCCCCGCATCGTGATGCTCACGACCTTCGACCTCGACGAGGCGGCGGCGCGGGCCATCCGCCAGGGCGCGAGCGGGTTCCTCCTCAAGGACGCCGATCCCGAGTTCCTGCTCGCCGCGATCCGTACGGTGCATGCCGGCTCGGCCGTGATCGCGGCATCCGCGACTCGGGAGCTCTTCGAGCGCTTCACGGATGCCGCGCCCCGGCCGGTGCCGCCGGCCTACGGCGACCTCACCGACCGTGAGCGCGAGATCTTCGCCCTCGCCGCGCGCGGCCTCTCGAACGCGGAGATCGCCGCACGCGAGTTCCTCTCGGAGGCCACCGTGAAGACGCACATCAGCCGCATCCTCACGAAGCTCGGGCTGCGGGACCGCGTGCAGCTCGTCGTGTTCGCGTTCGAGCACGGCCTGGCGTAGTTCCGGCCCACCGCCGTGCTGCGTTCGGCAGAATCGGGCGCATGGAACTGCAGCTGAGCATGGTCGTCCTCGAAGTGGCGGATCTCGACGCATCGGTGCGCTTCTACCGCAGGCTCGGGCTCGACATCGCCGACCCCGACCCCGCTCGCCCGGTGGTCGCGCACCGCATGGGCAGCGGCGTCACGCTGCTGATCACGACCGGGTTCGCCTCCCGCTACGACCCGACCTGGGCGCCGCCCGCCGGCGGCGGCTATTCGCAGATGCTGGAGTTCTACGTCGGCGACGACGCGGTCGTCGACAGCACGTGGGCCGACCTCGTGGACGCCGGCTACCGGGGCCGGATGCCGCCGACGCAGACCGTGGGTCCCTACGCCGCCATCGTCGACGACCCCGACGGCAACGCGATCCTGATCACCTCCGACGAGGCAGCCTCGCCCGACGCCTCCTGACCCCCGCGGCCGACCCCGGTGGGTCAGCGGCCCTCGAGCGCGACGCGGTGGGCGGCGTACTTGCGTCGGCCGATCCAGCGCCAGGCGAGCCGGCCGGGCGCGGGCATGTGCTTGTGCAGCCACTCGTCGCCGCCGTCGGGCTGCGCGGCGAGGATCTCGCCCAGCTGCTGCCACATCTGGCCCTTGGGGATCGACTTGCGGCCGTGCTCCGAGAACCACTCCACCTCGGCCTCGGTGATGGTGTGTTCCATGACGGGCACGATGTTGGTCTCCTCGTCGGGGAGGTGCACCGCGATCGCCGCATTGACGCCGTCGAGGGCGGCCAGCACGGGCGCGGCATCCGTTGCACTCGCCGAAGCGCGCCACGCCGGCAGTGCTCGATCCATCGCGCTCAGGTGCACGAGCAGTTCGGCGTGCTGAGCCTTCATGCGCTCGACGTGCGCGGCGCAGGATGGCGCTCGTTCATCGAGTGCCGGCCACAGCCGTTCGTCCTCACCCTCGTGGTGTGCGTGCAGTCCGAGCGACAGGGTCTCGAGCTGCGTGGCGACGACCGCTGCGTGCGCGGTGTCGCCGGTGCGCACCCGTCTGATGAGATCGGGCGCCTCGCCGAACCCGCGGCGGAAGAGGCGATGGATCTCCACCATCCCACTCGCATCGCACGTCTTCGGGGCTTCGGGCAGCGCGCCGCTGGGCGGCAGGGGCGTAGCGGGCATGGCGGCTCCTCGAGACGCGGGTCGGGCTGGACGAGACGATAGTCCTGCGAGGCGGCGCAGGGAAGATCATCCCGGAGATGTACGCCGATGCCTCGTCCGGGCGACGCGCGGGGCGCGTGCGGGTTCCTAACGTCGAAGTCATGGAACTCTCATCGACCGACCTGGGCCTCGCCGCCCGGGTGCAGCAGCTCAGCAAGACGTACGGCACGGGCGAGAGCACGGTGCACGCGCTCGACGGCGTGAGCGTCGGCATCCGCCGCGGCGAGTTCACCGCGATCATGGGTCCGTCGGGATCGGGCAAGTCGACGCTGATGCACATCATGGCCGGCCTCGACGCGCCGAGCTCCGGGCGGGCCTGGATCGGCGACACCGACATCACCGGTCTCTCCGACCTCGAGCTCACCATCCTGCGCCGCCGACGGGTGGGGTTCGTCTTCCAGGCGTTCAACCTCGTGCCCACCCTCGACGCCCTCGGCAACATCCTGCTGCCGTTCGACCTCGACGGACGCCGTCCGACGGCGCTCGAGCGGGCGCGCATCGACGGTCTCGTCGAGCGCCTCGGCCTCACCAGCCGCCTCGGCCACCGGCCGCATCAGCTGTCGGGCGGCCAGCAGCAGCGCGTCGCGATCGCCCGCGCGCTCGCGACGGCGCCCGATCTGGTGTTCGCCGACGAACCGACGGGCAACCTCGACTCGCGCTCGGGGCGCGAGGTGCTCGCCCTCCTCGCCGCCGCCACGCGCGAGCACGGCCAGTCGATCGCGATGGTCACCCACGACCCCGTTGCCGCCTCGCACGCCGACCGCGTGCTGTTCCTCGGAGACGGCCGCATCGTCGCCGACAAGCCGCGCCAGAGCGCCGAAGAGATCTCGGCGTACATGCTCGCGTCCGAGCTGAGCGCAGGGGCGCCGGTCGCCGCCGCGTCGGCCGTCGGCCACGCCGTCGCGGAGGTGACGTCGTGACCGCGGTCGCCCAGACGGGACGGATGCCGCAGCCGGCGGCATCCGTCACCGCGTCGTCGGGTGCGGCCGCCCCGCTCGCCTGGCTGCGCGAGCGCGGCATGGGCGCGAGCATCCTCGTCGCCGCGATCTCGAGCGCGTTCGGGGCGATCCTGCTGAGCGCGACCGGGTTCATCGCGGCCGTGCTGCGCGCGGATCCGTACCTCGGGCTGAGCAGCATGCTCGCCATCGTGCTCGCGATCATGAGCGTCCTGCTCATCGGCGTCGCCGTGTACGTCGCGGCCATCGTGACCGCGAACACGTTCGCCACCGTCATCGCCGGACGCACGCGGCGCATCGCACTGCTGCGCCTGATCGGCGCCTCGGCGCGCTCGCAGCGCTCCGAGGTCGCGCGGCAGGGTCTGGTCGTCGGCGTCATCGGCGCCGCGCTGGGACTCGTCGGAGGCACGCTCGTGTCGTGGGCCGGTGTCGTGCTGGCCAGCTGGGCGCTGGGTATCGAGGGCGTCGACTACGCCGTCGTGCAGGCGGTGCTCGTGATCCCGGCCGTGGTCGTCGCGCTGACCACGTGGATCGCCGCGTGGGCCGGGTCGCGCCGGGTGCTGACGGTCACGCCGCTGCAGGCGCTCGGCGGCTCGGTCGAGGCATCCCACGACGCGTTCACCCGGCGAGGCACGCGCAACGGCGTCGCGATCGCGCTGTTCGCGATCGGCGGCGCCCTCCTCGCTGTCGGCATCCTGCTCGGACTGGTCACGCCGCTCGGGGTGATCGTCGCCTTCTTCGGCGGGATCTTCTCGTTCACGGGCCTCGCGCTCGGCGCGACGCTCGTGATGCCGCCGGTGCTGCGGCTCGTCGGCCGGCTCTTCGGGCGATCGGCCACGGCGCGCCTGGCCGCCGAGAACGCCCTCCGCTATCCGGAGCGCTCGAGCCGGATGGCCATCGGCGTCGTGATGGGCGTGACGCTCGTGACGATGTTCGCGGTCGCGCTCGAGACGGTGAAGGCGGTGCTCACCACGTCGGCGGGCGGCGATGCGCCCGACGAGCTGAACACGCTCCTCGACACGTTCGCCGGCATCATGATGGGCCTGGTCGCCGTCTCGGCCGTCATCGCGGCGGTCGGGCTCGTCAACCTCCTCACGATCGGCGTCGTGCAGCGCCGACGCGAACTCGGACTGCTGCGTGCGCTCGGTGTCTCGACGGGCCAGGTACGGCGGATGGTGCTGCTCGAGGCCGCTCACATCACGATCACCGCGACGGTCACCGGACTCGTGCTCGGCACCGCCTACGGATGGGCCGGGGCGCAGTCGCTCCTCGGCGCGGTGCCCATGCCGCCCTCGTTCGCCGCGCCGACGCTGGTCGCGCCGGCCGTGCCATGGATTCCGGTCGCGATCATCGTGGTCGCGACGGCGATCCTCACCCTGGTGGCTGCGGTCGTGCCGACACGGCTGGCGACGCGCGTCGCCCCGGTCGAGGCGCTCGCCGACTGAGGCGGGACCCGGATGCCGCGGCGCAGGCTTTCGCGCCGCGGCATCCGTCATGCGGGTCGGGGAACGAGGCGGAACGGGCCGCGAGCGGCATCCGCCACGAGTTCGACATACTCCTCGCCGGCGTCGAGGTCGTCGGTCGAGTAGAGATCGGCCACCTCGCGGAGCGCTTCGACGAGGTGCTCCTGCGGAACCGCGTTGTCGTTCTTGCCATGAACCCCCTGCCGCGTCGACATCACCGCCGTGAGCCGGGGCAGGTCAGCGGCGCGCGCCTTCCACAGTGCGTGCAGCGATCGTGGCGTCGCGTTGCGGCTGCCGTGGTGGCCCACCTTGTAGAGGTCGATCTTCGCCAGCCGGTCGCGGAGGTCCGCATCGTCACTCAGCTGATCGAGCGTGTGCCGCCAGTTCTCGATCTGGGCGTCGCCCGAGAGCAGCAGCGACACGCCGCCCACCTTCAGCAGCAGGATGACGCTGGTGTTGTTCAGCGCCTCGTCCAGGTCGCGGACGAGTCGTGCGGCGGAGCGGGAGCGCTGGTTCGCGAGCCGGTCGATCAGCCAGCGGACCGGGCCCGGCCCATGCGTCATCGGCGCTCGGGCATCGGTCTCGGCGGCCGACCCCACCACACGCAGTGACGCGCCGAGTGCGGTGAGCCAGTACTCCGGGTCCTCCTCGCGCTGCTGCGCGACCCGTGGATCCTGATCGACGGTGGGAGGGCCGAGCACCGTCGCGGTGAGCCCGGGGACGACGTCGTCGATGCCCGAGTCCATGCCGGCGTGCAGATAGCGGCCGCGGCCGTCGCGCGAGAGCTCGTTCAGCAGGGCGACCGCCTCGGCGTTCTTGAGCTGGTCCTCGGCGGCCGCCCGGACCTCGTCGTCGAGTCCCACGAGCGTGGCGAGCCGTGCGACCTCCTCCTGCGCCTGCGAGAGAAGAGCGGCGTACCTCGCCGACGCGCGACTCACGCCTGCCGCTTCGTTCGACGCCACCGCCGGGCCGTCCGCGGTCTCCGGGAGTTCGGGATCCTCGGTCCACGATCGCACCACGAGCTTGGGTGCGAGTCGCTTCATGATCGCCGCGCCGGCGTCGACCTCGAACCCACGCAGATGGTCGCGGTGCCGGTGGGTCACCACGAGAACGTCGAGTTCACCGCCGGTGTGCTCCTCGATGAGCGCCGCGACGTCGCCCATGCGCCCGCGAGCCATGCCCTCCCGGGGCGAATGGCTCGTGCCGAAGTCGATCAGGATGTGCCGCTCGCCGCGGCCGTCCGGCAGCGGCGCGTCGTATTCGACCGACACCAGGAAGCAGTCGCCGAAGCCGACCTGGTACATGCGGACGCGGACGCGGATCGGAGTGCTCACCATGTCTCCCCGGAACTCTGCTCGGTGCGGTGCAGCTCGGCGAACGTCTGCCCGCGGGCAATCCCGTCCGAGAATCCGAGGCGCGCCGACGCGTCGCGACGCCCGGTCCGCTCGAGGTGGTCGAGCCGCTTCTGCTGCCGGCGCCAGTCGTCGAGACGCTTGTGGATGTGCAGCTTGAGCCTGCCGAACTGGTCGAAGATCAGCGTGCCGCCGCCGAACAGCTGCACGGGGGTGTTCGGGGCGATCGCGGGGGAGAGCTGCAGCCCGGACTCGTCGGTGAACTCTCGCGCCGTCATGTCCGCCATCTGCACATACGTGGCGACCGACTCCGGCACGATCAGGCCGTCGGGACCGATCCGCTGCGTCGGCAGGACGGACTCGATCACCGTGTAGTAGTCCGTCGACACATCGAGACGGCGCGCGTTCTGCCACAGGAACCGGAACACCTCGTCGCGGTCGCTGCGCAGTCCGGCGAAGTTGATCCCGAGATAGCGCGGTGCGAGCTCGGCCTCGAGGACGTCGGTGACCCGGTCGGACGATCGCCGGATGCCGGCCTTGGCGAATCCGTCCATCAGAAGCTGGCGGTAGCCGAGGTCGTCGTCCGGCACGAGCTCGTTGTCGGCCAGCAGGACGGCGTTGAGCAGATCGCCGAAGTCGAATTCGACGGGCGGCAGGTAGTCCAGACCGCGGATGAGCATCGTGAGCAGCTGGGATGCCGCTTTGGCGCCCTCTTCGGCGGCGCGGGCGCGGTCGACCGTGATGCCCCGGCCGCCTGCGGCCTCGCCGTTCGGGCGGGAGAAGAGCGCCTGGAGCCGCCGATACCAGATCTCGATCAGCAGATCGAAGGCGATCGCGACCAGGACCTCGCCGCGCCGGTGCGGCTCGAGGAACTCGGGCCGCTTCGCCCAGTCCGCCGGAGGCGGGTTCAACGCGGACTCGCGGAGCGCTCCGCGGCCCTGGGTCAGCACACTGCCGATCTGCTCAGCGACGCGGGCGAGCATGCTCCTGCGGAGCGCGTCCGGCTGGATGCGGCCGCGCGGGATGCGGCCGCTCTTGTCCGGCTTGCCGAGAGCCTGCTCGATGACGGGACGCATCGAGAACACTGAGAGGAGCGCGACGATGTCGGCGAAGCCTTCGTGGAAGGCCGCCTGATCGGGCAGGCTCGGCTCGAGGAACCGGCGGCGGAGTCCGTCCAGCACGGCGTGCGTGGTCTCGTGCACCACCACGTCGTGGCTCAGGCAGGTGTAGACGGCCTCGCCACGGGGGTCCGACGGCGGCACGTAGCCGAACAGCAGGGCCCGGTCCTCGAACGAGTAGTACGCGTTCGCCTCGGCGAACGCGTGCGGCACCAGGTAGAGCTGGTGGCTGCCGAATCCCCAGGGAAGCCGCCGGCCGAGCGCCGTCTCGAAGGTCGACAGTGTACGAGCCGCGGTGGCGTAGACGTGCTGGGCATGGAAGGCCAGATCTGTGCGCAGGACCTGGTCCTCGGCATCCGCGAACAGGTCGTCCTTTCCCAGCGGTTCGTGCTTGACGTAGCGACCCGTCGCCGTGTCGTAGTCGACGACGTGCAGCCGGGCCCCGCGCGGGCCGTCCTCCATGCGCGACCACGGCACCTTCACCCGTGCCGTCAGGATCCTGCCGTCGTCGCCGCTGACCGCAGGATCCTGCGCGATGAGCCGCAGCGTCACGTGCGTGCGCGGCTCGTCGGCGGGCTCGGCGTACTCGACACCATCGGTCATGGCGCACCCCCAGGTCCTCGGCTCCACCTTGCAGCGGTTTGCTCCGCTGGGGAAGAGCGGTCGCTGCACGCGGGTGATACGCCGTGACGGGACGATTGTCCGGTGGGGTGCGCCGACCGGCGGGCGGGTGCAGGCTGGGATCATGCAGATCGACATCGTGGAGCACGAACCGCCCTACCGCGTCGGCGTCATCGTCGGCAGCCTGTCGCGCGAATCCGTCAACCGGCGCCTGGCGCTGGCCCTGCAGCGGCTCGCGCCGCCGGAGTTCGAGTTCTTCGAGATCTCGTACGCCGACCTTCCGCTGTACAACCGTGACCTCGACACCGACTATCCGCACGCCGCGCTCGACTTCAAGGCCGCGGTGCGCTCGGCCGACGCGCTGCTGTTCGTGACGCCCGAGTACAACCGGTCGATCCCCGGCGCCCTGAAGAACGCGATCGACTGGGGCAGCCGGCCGTGGGGTCAGAGCGCGTGGACCGACAAGCCGACCGCCGTCATCGGCGCGTCCCCGGGGCAGATCGGCACCGCCGTGGGCCAGCAGTCGCTGCGCAGCACGCTGAGCTTCCTCAACGCGCGCCAGATGACGACTCCCGAGGCGTACATCCACTTCACGCCGGGACTCATCGAAGCCGACGGTGAGGTGACCGTCGCGTCGACCGAGGAGTTCCTCCGCATGTTCATGGGGAAGTTCCTCGAGTACACCGCGCGGGTGCTCACGGTGATCCCGCAGGCCTGACCTCGCTCAGGCGTCGGCGGGCTCGGGGTCGTGCGCCCAGCCGGGTGCGAGGGCTTTCACGCGCGCCGCGCGCCACTGCCAGATGCCCCACAGCACCGGCCACAGCAACGGCGCGGTCGGACCGCCGATCACGAGGCGGTCCCGCCACAGCGTCTTGCCGGGCTGCCCCGGCGCCGGCGACACGGCCATCTGGTGATCCCAGACGTCGAGGCTCGCGAGCGGACCGGTCAGCGGGATGCCGCTGTCGCGGAAGACCCGCACGCGCCCGCCGGGCTCGTCGACCGACCGCTCGCTGACGTGGATCAGCTGGCGCCCCATCGGCACCGAGCCGAACGCCGACAGCTGCACGGGCACGTCGTCGCCGGGAGTCCACGAGGTCGGCAGGCCGCGCGGCACCAGCGGCGCCAGATCCATCACCGGGCCGTAGAGCTCGGCCACCGCTCGCGGCGAGTGCACCGCCCGCCACGCGGCGTCGGGGTCGCAGTCGATCACGAACTTCAGCAGGATCCGCATGCTCCAGTCTCGCACCCTGCCTCCGCGTGGGCACGGGGCGGAGGCTCGACGGCATGGATTCCGGATGCTGCGTTCTACGCTGGACGGATGCCCGAGAGTCCCTTCGACCAGCGCCGCTACCAGGTCCGCCACGACTGGGGAGTCGCCGGACTCCGGCGCCTCGCGCCCGCCGACGTCGTCGTGATCGTCGACGTGCTGCGGTTCTCGACGACGGTGACGGATGCCGTCGCGCGCGGCGAGAGCGTGCCGCTCGACGCCTCCGCCCACGCGGTCTCGCTCAACGGCGCCGCCATCGCCGAGGCCGCCGGCGGGTCGGATGCCACGGTGCTGCTGGGGTGTCTCCGCAACGCGGCAGCGGTGGCCGACGCGGTGCTCGACATCCAGCACCGCCGCGCCGAGCGCACGAGCATCGCGGTGATCGCGGCCGGCGAGCTCGCCGGCCGCGAGCCGGACGCGCCGCTGAGATTCGCCGTCGAGGACCAGCTCGGCGCCGGCGCGATCGTCGACGCCCTCGGCGCGCTCGGCATCGACCACACCTCGCCGGAGTCCGCCGCCGCGTGCGAGGCGTTCCGCGGCCTGCGCGGCGCGGTGCGCCACCTGCTCACCGCGAGCGGCTCGGGTCAGGAGCTCCTCGACCGGGGTGCCCGTGACGAGGTCCTCGACGTCGCCGCGGTGGATGCGGCATCCGTCGTGCCGGTGCTGCGCGAAGGTTCGTTCGTCGCGTACTGATGCGCTTCAGTCCCGCGGGGTGAGCGCGGCCAGGCGCGTCGCGCGGGTGATCTCGCGCCGGGTCCACGTGAAGGCGTGGCGCTCGTCGAAATGCGGAGCGCACTTGGCGCACGACGTGGGCCGGGTCGCCTTGCGGTGCCGGTAGGCGACATGGCCGGCCGGGCACACGCCGACCCACGGGGCCAGCTCGGTCGCGGTCTCGCCCTGGTGGGTCGCGCCGCCCACGTAGCCGAGTTCGCGCGCGACAGCCTTCCAGCGGGGACCGTGTCCGGCGCGAGGACCCGCCAGGGCATGCGCCACCTCGTGCAGCAGGGTCTGGTGGTTGGTGTCGTCGTCGTAGCGCGCCGCCAGGTAGCGCGACACGCTGATGCGCTTGTGCGTGTAGTCGCACAGCCCCGCGCGCCGCTTGGCGTTGTCGAACGCGAAGCTCCACGAGGGGTCGAGGTGGGCGGCTATGAGGGCTTCGGCCCAGTGCCGCACGCGATGCAGTTCCGACATGGAGGCGAGACTAGAACATATCTCCGACACTCAGAGCGACGGCATCCACCTCAGCTGGCGACGGATGCCGCGGCCCGGCGCCGGTCGGCGGCGTCGATCGCGAGGAGAGTGGACTCCAGCTGGTCCTCGGTGGCGCCGGACTCCTGGCGCAGGAACAGTGCGCGCTTGAAGTCCTTGCGCGCGGACTCGTAGTCGCCGGCGTCGAAGTGGACCTTGCCCCGATGCTGGTAGGCGAAGGCGCCGATGCTGGCCCAGCCCTGTCCCTCGGCCTCCGCCGCGCAGGTGGTGAGCTCCTGCTCGGCGGCGGTGAAGGCGCCCCGCGCCTGCAGCACGGTCGCATGGAGGATGCGGGCCCGCAGGAGGTCCTTGCGGGTGCCGGCCATGCGCGCCACGCGCACGGACTGCTCCGAGATCACCAGGGCGTCCTCGGCGCGATCCAGCACCTTGAGGAGCCACACGCGCTCGAGGAGCGCCGGAAGGCTGCGCTGCTCGCCGATCTCTTCGAGCCGCTCCTTGCACTGGCTCGGATTCACCTGTTCGCGGAGAGTGTCGGGATCGTACCCGCTGATGTAGCTCACGTCTGACTCCCTTCGCCGCGCCGATGGCACATCCCAGTGTGCCTGCCGCCCCGATCCTCGCGGGCGTGCCACGCCGAGTCGTGCCGGTCAGCGGGTGAACACGGATGCCGAGGGCTTCGGCGACGGGGTCGCATCGGCGTCGGTGGCGACCCGGGCGCCGCGCGCGAACTCGTCGAGCTCGCGGCCCTCCGCCACCTTGGCGGGGTGCGGACCGGCCGCCATGAGCCGGGGGAGCCATTCGGTCGGCAGAGGGGCCCGGGAGGCGGCGATCACGAGGTTGCCGAAGCGGCGGCCCTTGAGCGTCTGCACCTCCGCGAGCACGATGACGTGCTGGAGCACCGCCTGCACCGTGGCGACCTCGCGGCGCGCGAAGGCGAGGCCGGCGCCGTCGGCGACGTTGACCAGCAGCACGCCGTCGGGGGCGAGGAAGCGCGAGGCCTCCGTGAAGAACTCCACGGTCGTCAGGTGTGCCGGGGTCTGCGCGCCCGAGTACACGTCCGACACGACGAGGTCCGCGGCGCCGACCAGCCCGGCGGGAAGCCGCCCGAGCGCCTCGCGGGCGTCGCCGATCCGCACCCGGATCGAGGCGCCGCGCGGCAGCGGCAGGTTCTCGCGCACCAGGTCCCAGAGGGCGGGTTCCAGCTCGACCACCTGCTGCCGCGAGCCCGGCCGCGTCGCCTCGACGTAGCGGGGGATCGTGAGGGCGCCGGCGCCCAGGTGGATCGCGGTCAGCGGCTGCCCCGGCATCCTGAGCCGGTCGATCACGGCCCCCATGCGGGCGACGTACTCGAAGTGCAGGTGGGTCGGGTCGTCCTGGTCGACGTGCGACTGCGGCGTGCCGTCGACATCGAGCTCCCAGCCGCCGCCGAAGGACGACCGCACCACGCGGGCGAGTGTGCCATCTGAAAGACGGACGGCCGGGACGGCGGCCTCTTCCCGTGCGCGTGCCATGCCTCCACGTTAGCCGCAACGCCGCAGCGAGCCGGGTGTCGTTGACACTTCTGCCCGGCATCGGTGCGGGGCCCTGCGCAGAACGCTGAGATCACGGCATCCGTCGCCGCCGAAACCGAATCGAGACACAGGTGTAACCGACGCGGGTGCTGCGCCCGGGTAGCGTCGGAGCATCACACCCCGCTGAGGGCTTGCGCGCACCTCTGCTCCACGATGACGTGCAGCGGAGCCCACACGACATGGAAGGTGCACAGCACATGCTCCACACTGCGAGAAGGCGCTGGCTCGCCGGCGTGGCCGCGGTCGCCGTCGGCGCGATCGTCCTCACCGCCTGCGCGAGTCAGCGCGACGACGGCGGCAGCGACGAAGAGAGCAGCGACGTCGACTCGACGTTCGTCTTCGGCGCGTCGGGAGACCCGGCCAGCCTCGACCCCGCGTTCGCGAGCGACGGCGAGACGTTCCGCGTCGCGCGCCAGATCTTCGAGGGCCTCGTCGGCACGGTGCCCGGCACCGCCGACCCCGCCCCGCTCCTGGCCAAGAGCTGGGAGCAGCCGGACGACACGACCTACGTCTTCACCCTCGAAGAGGGCGTGACCTTCCACGACGGCACGGACTTCAACGCCGAGGCCGTCTGCTTCAACTTCGACCGCCAGAACGCCTTCACCGGTGTCGCGGCGTCGCAGAGCATGGCGTACTACTGGGGCGTCATCATGCGCGGCTTCGGTGCTGACTCCATCTACGACAGCTGCACCGCCGACAGCGAGACGCAGGCGACCATCACGCTGAAGCAGCCGTTCGCCGGGTTCATTCCCGCACTGTCGCTGCCGTCGTTCTCGATCCAGAGCCCGACGGCACTCGAGGAGTACGGGGCCGACGAGGTGGGCGGCACCGAAGAGGCGCCCATCCAGAGCGAGTACGGCCAGGAGCACCCGACCGGCACCGGTCCGTTCGTGTTCGACTCGATCTCGCTCGGCGAGCAGACGGTCCTCAAGGCCAACCCCGACTACTGGGGCGAGCAGGGCGATGTCCAGGAGGTCATCTTCCGCGTCATCGGCGACACGACGGCACGCCGTCAGGCGCTCGAGGCCGGCAGCATCGACGGCTACGACCTGGTCGCGCCCGCCGACCTGCAGGCGCTCGAGGACGCCGGGTTCTCGCTCGTCAACCGGGACCCGTTCAACGTCCTGTACCTCGGCATGAACCAGGCCGCTCCGGGCCTGTCCGACCCGAAGGTGCGCCAGGCGATCGCGCAGGCGATCGACAAGGACGCGCTCATCACGCAGGTGCTCCCGGAGGGCACGGTGGCGGCGAGCCAGTTCATGCCCGAGGCCGTCATCGGCTGGAACGAGGACGTCACCGACTACGCCTACGACCCAGAGGCCGCCAAGGCCCTCCTCGCCGAGGCCGGCTACACCGAGGCGAACCCGCTGACGGTCACGTTCAACTACCCGGTGAACATCTCGCGGCCGTACATGCCGAACCCCGAGCAGATCTTCACCAACCTGCAGAGCCAGCTCGAGGCCGTCGGCATCGTGATCAACCCCGTGACGAACGAGTGGGTCGAGTACCTCGACCTGATCCAGGGCGGCACGGAGCACGGCATCCACCTTCTCGGCTGGACCGGCGACTACAACGACCCCGACAACTTCGTGGGCACGTTCTTCGGTCTGCCGACCAACGAGTGGGGCTTCGACAACGCCGAGCTGTTCCAGGCGCTGACCGACGCACGCGGTCTCGCGACCGAGGACGAGCAGGAGGCCGCCTACAAGGCGATCAACGAGCAGATCATGGAGTTCCTGCCCGGTGTGCCGCTCGCGCACCCGGTGCCGACGCTCGCGTTCGACGCGCGCGTCACGTCCTACCCGGCTAGCCCGGTGCAGGACGAGGTCTACAACATGGTCGAGCTCAGCGAGTGACGCCGTGACCGGATGCCCCGTCCCGGCCCGCGCCGGGGCGGGGCATCCGGGTCCCGCCGTCCGCCCGCCCGCGACCGCCGGTCGCCGTCCCCGGAGAATCCCACGTGCTACGCACCATCGGCAGGCGCCTCCTTCTGCTCGTCCCGACGCTTTTCGGTTTGACCATCCTCTTGTTCTTCTGGGTTCGCGCCCTCCCCGGCGGGCCGGCCGTCGCGCTCCTCGGCGAACGGGCCACACCGGAGCGCATCGCCGAGATCAATGAGCTCTACGGCTTCAACGAGCCGCTGATCGCCCAGTACTTCACCTGGCTGGGCCAGCTGCTGCAGGGCAACTTCGGCGTCTCGATCCAGACCCAGCGTCCCGTCACCGAGGAGTTCGCGCGCCGGTTCCCGGCCACCCTCGAACTGACGATGTTCGCGATCATCCTCGCCGTGGGCGTCGGCATCACGATCGGCTACTGGGCGGCACGCAGGCAGGGCAAGCCCGCCGATCACTTCGCCGTCTTCGCGAGCCTCATCGGCATCACGATCCCGGTGTTCTTCCTCGGCGTGATCCTGAAGTGGATCTTCGCGGTGCAGCTCGGCTGGCTCCCCTCCGACGGCCGCCAGGACCCGCGCCTCGACGCGACGCACTACACGAACTTCTACGTCTTGGACGGCATCATCACGGGGGAGTGGGATGCCGCGTGGGACGCGTTCCTGCACCTGATCCTGCCGGGCATCGCCCTGGCGACCATCCCGCTCGCGATCATCACGCGCATCACCCGCGCCTCGGTGCTCGAGGTGCAGAACTCGGACTACGTCCGCACCGGCATGGCGAAGGGCATCTCCCGCGGCACGATCCGCGGCCGGTTCATCCTGCGCAACTCGCTGCTGCCGGTGGTGACCACGATCGGCCTCCAGTTCGGCCTGCTGCTGTCGGGGGCGATCCTGACCGAGTCGGTGTTCGCCTACCCCGGCATCGGCTCGTTCCTCTCGCGCGCCATCTTCACGCGCGACTACCCGGTGCTGCAGGGGTTCATCCTCTTCATCGCCGTCATCTACGCGCTCATCAACCTGGCCGTGGACGTGTCGTACAGCTTCATCGATCCGAGAGTGCGGGTGCAGTGATGACGCGCGCTCAGCTGATCAGAAACCCCATCGGAGGTGCGGCATGACGTCCGCGATGCTTCCCCCCGCCCCCAGCGGCGGACCCGTCGACGACACCGCCGTCGACGACAAGGAGCTGCTCGCTGCGAAGACCCGCGGCGGCGGTTTCTGGCGCGACGTCTTCCGCCGCCTGCGCCGCAACCCGAGCGCATGGGTCGGCGCGGTCATCATCGCGATCTTCGTTCTCGTGGCGATCTTCGCGCCCCTGCTCGCGCCGTACGGTCCCGAGGAGCTTCCGGGGCAGCAGTACATCACCCCCGGTCACATCCCCGGTCCCGGCGAGATCGAGGGCTTCCCGCTCGGCCTCGACCGCTTCGGCGGCGACATGCTCTCCAAGCTCATCTGGGGTGCGCGGGCGTCGCTCGTGATCGGCATCGTCTCGACGCTGCTCGGCCTCGTCGGCGGCATGATCCTCGGTCTCGTCGCCGCCACGTTCGGCGGCTGGGTCGACACGACGATCATGCGCTTCGTCGACATCCTGCTGTCGGTGCCCTCGCTGCTGCTCGCCGTCTCGATCGCGGCGCTGATGGGGCAGACCCCCCTCGCGATCATGATCGCCATCGGCGCCGCGCAGGTGCCGATCTTCGCGCGACTGCTCCGGGCATCGATGCTGCAGCAGCGCTCGAGCGACTACGTGCTGTCGGCCGCCACCCTCGGCCTCGGCCGCGGGCGCATCACGATGAGCCATGTGCTGCCCAACGCGGTCGGACCGGTCATCGTGCAGGCGACGCTCACGCTCGCTACCGCGGTCATCGAAGCCGCCGGCCTGTCGTACCTCGGTCTCGGCGGCGGCGTGCCGCAGACCGCCGAGTGGGGCCGCATGCTCACCTACGCGCAGCTCGAGCTGGCCGTGAACCCCTGGATCGCGATCCTGCCCGGCATCTGCATCACCGTCACGGCGCTGGGCTTCACGCTCCTCGGCGAGGCGCTGCGCGAGGCCATGGACCCACGCACCCGCGCCCGCTGAGCCTGTCGAAGCGCGGCGGTCAGACCGCGATGTCGAGCTCGTTGCCGGGGATCGAGGCGAGCAGGCGACGCGTGTACGGGTCGCGGGGGTTGGTGAAGATCTCCTCGGAGGATGCCGCCTCCACGAGCTGCCCGTCCTTCATGACGCACACGTAGTCGCTGATCAGCCGCACGACGGCCAGGTCGTGCGAGATGAAGAGGTAGCTCAGGCCGTACTCGCGCTGCAGGTCGCGCAGGAGCGTCAGCACCTGGTCCTGCACGAGCACGTCGAGGGCCGACACCGGCTCGTCGCAGACGATGAGGTCGGGAGACAGTGCGAGGGCGCGCGCGATGGCGACGCGCTGCCGCTGGCCGCCCGACAGCTCGGACGGGTACCGGCGCAGCATCGACTGAGGCAGCGCGACGTCGTCGAGCAGCTGCCGCACACGGGCGGCGCGCTCCTTCGACGATCCGCGCTTGTAGAAGTCGAGGGGTTCGGAGATGATCCGCTCGATCGAGAACATGGGGTTCAGCGACGAGTAGGGGTCTTGGAAGATCGGCTGCACGCGCTGGCGGAACTGCTTGAGGTCGCCGCCCTTGAGCGTCGTGACGTCCTGGCCGTCGAAGCGGATGGAGCCGCTCGTCGGCTCGAAGACGCGCAGCATCATGCGCGCCGTGGTGGTCTTGCCCGATCCCGACTCGCCCACGATCGCCACCGTCTCGCCGCGCGGGATGGCGAACGACACGTCCTGCACCGCGGTGAAGTCCTCCTTGCTGCCGCGCACCTTGAAGACCTTGGTGAGGTTCTCGACCTCGACGATGTAGTCGGGAGCGGATGCCTCGGCCGCGGTCTCGGCCGGAGGCTCGGCCGAGGTCACCCCGTGCTCGGTCACCGCGGCGGGGGCGGCATCCGTCGGCTCGATGGCCGGGGCGATGTCGGGCTTCGGCGCCGCGGGAGCGGTGGCGCGGAACACGTCGGGCCGCAGCCGCACCGCGGCGACCGAGGGCGCGGCCTTGACGAGCGCCTGCGTGTACGGGTGCTGCGGGTCCTCGAGGATCTGCCGCGCCGGGCCCTGCTCGACGATGCGTCCGCGGTTCATGACGACCACACGTGCGGCGCGCTCTGCGGCGAGGCCCAGGTCGTGCGTGATCAGCATGACCGACGTGCCGCGTTCGCTCGTCATTCGGTCGAGCTGATCGAGGATCGTCTTCTGCACCGTGACGTCGAGGGCGCTCGTCGGCTCGTCGGCGATGAGCAGCTTCGGGTCGCACGCGAGGCCGATCGCGATGAGCGCGCGCTGGCGCATGCCGCCGGAGAACTCGTGCGGGTACTGCTTCGCGCGGGCGGCGGCGTCGGGAAGGCCCGCCGCGGCGAGCGTCTCGACCACCTTGCGGTCGACATCCCGCCGGGTGGCGAGGCCGTGCGCGAGGAGTGTCTCGGCGATCTGGCTGCCGATCTTGGCCACCGGGTTGAGGTTGGACATCGGGTCCTGCGGCACGAGCCCGATCGAGCGGCCGCGGATCGTGCGCATGACGCCCTCGGAGGCGCCGACGAGGTCTTCGCCCTCGAACATGATGCTGCCCCGAGTGACCTTGCCGTTGCCCGGCAGCAGGCCGATGACCGCCATCGCGGTGGTCGACTTGCCCGAGCCCGACTCGCCCACGATCGCGAGCGTCTCACCGGCCGCGAGGTCGAGGTCGATGCCTTCGACGGCGTGCACCGGGCCGTCGATGGTCTGGAACTCGACGGCGACGTCGCGGACCTGGAGCAGCGGCGCCCCGGCCGCGACACGTTCAGTGGATCGGGCCATGCGCTCCATCCTGCCTGCCGGAGTGATTTCGCGCATCGGTGCGGCGCCAGCCTTTACGGATCCGTAACGCGCGGGGTCCCCCGCTCGCCCGGGCGCTGCCGCAGTACCGTGGAGCCATGGCGGAGATCGACCTCAACGCGGACCTCGGCGAGACCGTCGACGGGATGCCGACCGCCGACGACGAGGCGATGTTCGCGGTGATCTCGAGCGCGAGCATCGCGTGCGGCGGGCATGCGGGCGACGCCGTGTCGATGCGCGACGCCGTCACACGAGCCGAGCGGTTCGGCGTGGCGGTGGGAGCTCATCCGTCGTACCCCGACCGCGAGAACTTCGGGCGCATCGCCGTGGCGATCGACCCCGCCGACCTCGCGGCGGCCGTCGCCGAGCAGCTCGAAGCCCTGCGCCTCGCCGGTGCCGACCTCCGGTACGTCAAGCCGCACGGGGCGCTCTATCACGCCGTGATCCGCGACCGGGCTCAGGCCGACGCCGTCGCCCGCGTCGTGGCCGACGTCTCCGCCGTCGTCGGGCGGCCGCTGCCGGTGCTGGGCCTGCCGGGCGAGATGACGGCGGCTGCGGCATCCGTCGGCCTTCCGTTCGTGCACGAGGCCTTCCTCGACCGCGGCTACCTGCCCGACGGCTCGCTCGTGCCCCGCTCGCGGCCGGGTGCCCTGCTCGACGACCCCGAGCAGGTGGCGGCGCGGGCCGTGCGGCTGTCGCGGGAGGGCGTGGTCGACGCGATCGACGGGTCGCTCGTGAGGGCCGATGCCGCCTCCCTGTGCGTGCACGGCGACTCGCCGGCTGCCGTCGAGATGGCTCGCGCGGTGCGTGCCGCGCTCGACGGCGCGGGCGTGGAGGTGCGGGCACCATGGTGAGCCGCAGGTGGTCGCCGTGCTGAATGCGCGCGTGCGGCCCGTGGGGGAGCGGGCGTTCCTCCTCGAAGCCGATGCGCTCGACGAAGTGCTGGCGCTCCACGCCGCGCTCGCCGCCTCGCGACCGGACGGCGTCGTCGACCTCGTCCCGGCCGCACGGACCCTGCTGGTCCGTGTCGATCCGGGGCTGATGCCGCTGACGGCCGCACGTGCCTGGGCGCTCGCCGCCGCCGCGGACGCCGGGACTGGCGCCGGGGCTGATGGACCGCTCGTCGACCTCGACATCGTGTACGACGGGGCTGATCTCGATGACACCGCGCGCCTGCTCGGCATCGGTGCCGACGAGCTGGTGCGACGGCATTCCGCCGCGCAGTGGCGCGTCGCGTTCACCGGCTTCGCGCCGGGCTTCGGCTACCTCGCGAGCGATGACTGGTCGTTCGACGTCCCGCGCCTCGAGTCGCCGCGCACGCGCGTCCCCGCGGGCGCGGTGGGGCTGGCCGGCGGATTCTCCGGCGCCTATCCGCGCGACACCCCGGGCGGCTGGCGGCTCATCGGCACGACCACCGCGCCGCTGTTCGACCCGGATGCCGCATCCCCCGCGCTCCTCGCGCCGGGGACCCGCGTTCGGTTCCGGCCGATGGCGCAGGCCGGTGCCGCCGCCGCGCCCACGCCCCCTCCAGCCCCGAGCGACGCGCGAGCCGGCGGCATCCGGATCCTCGAACCGGGCCTGCTGGCAACCCTGCAGGACCTCGGACGAGAGGGCGCGGCATCCGTCGGCGTGGCCGTCTCGGGGGCACTGGATCGTGGGGCCCTGCGCACCGCCAACCGACTGCTCGGCAACCCCGAGGGCGCAGCCGCCATCGAGGTCACGATGGGCGGGCTGCGTGCCGTCGCGGAGACGGATCTGTGGGTCGCGGTGACCGGCGCCTGGGGTGTCGTCCGGATCGACGGGCGGGAGGCCGATCCGTACGCGGCGCATCGGTGGCCGGCGGGCGCCGAGCTGCATCTGGACTGGTTCTCGCACGGGGCGCGCGCCTACGTCGCGGTGCGGGGCGGGCTCGACGGCCGCACCGCCCTCGGCTCGCGCTCGACCGATCTGCTCGCGGGACTCGGACCTGCGGCGCTCCGCGCCGGTGACGGCGTCGGGGTCCTCGACGACGCCCGCATGCCGATCCCGGTCGCGCCGCCCGCGGCGTGGGGCGCGCCGCACGACGACGAGCTCGAGCTCGAGCTCGCACCGGGGCCGCGCGCCGACTGGTTCGCGCCGGAGGCGCTGACGACGCTGTACGACGCCGTGTGGACGGTCTCGAATCACGCCGATCGCGTGGGCGCACGCCTCGACGGGCCCGAGCTCGCCCGCGTGCGCACCGGCGAGCTGCCGAGCGAGGGCATGGTCCCGGGGGCGCTGCAGGTGCCGCCCAGCGGCCGGCCCACGATCCTCCTCGCGGACGGGCCCGTGACCGGTGGCTACCCCGTGATCGCGGTCGTGACGGCGGCCTGCCTCGACCTCGTCGCGCAGGCCCGGCCGGGCACGCGCATCCGATTCCGGCACGCGCGCCCGCCCGTGTGACGGGACTACCGAAGCCGCCTCACTTGCCGCCGGCCTCCAGCAGGTCGGCGGTCGCGCGCAGAATGGCCACGATGGCGGCGGTGCGCATCTCGGCCGGCGCGCGGTGGCCGTCCGTCTCGATCGCGACGGATGCCGCAGCGGGAAGCGCGTCGTGCAGCGAGGACAGCAGGCCGCGCGCATTCAGGGCACCGGCCGCCGACAGCATCGGTCGCTGCTCGTAGGTGTCGTCGAGGATGTCGAACACCGCGGCGACGAACTCGCTGTTGGTGAGCGCCGGCGTCTTGGCGAACACGCTGAGGGCGGCCGACGTGAACACGCCGTGCCCGTTCGTCTCGAGAGCGACCTGATCGGGCTGGCAGGCGCTGATCAGCACCTCCCGGCCGTCGGCCCGCTGCGCACGCGGCACCGCGGCGCGGTCGGTCTCGACCTCGACGACCCGCTTCCAGGCGGCCGTGCGGAAGGCATCCGCCGGGGACGCCGCGCGCTCCTCACGGAACGCCGCCTCCTCGTCCGCGTCGAGCACCGTCATGCGCGGTGTCGCGCCGGCGGGGATCTTCCGCGACTCGAACTCGGTGGGCGTGATCTCGCGGTTCACCGAGCCGGAGTGGCACGAGTCGAAGAAGAGCGTGACCGACACCCCGTCTGGGATCGCGTCCCAGATGGCGCCGAGGTCGTCGTCGACGATGAGCTGACCCTCGCGGAAGTCGACCGGGCAGAGAGCCTCATCCTTGGGCCCGAACGTGTCGGTCTCGTCGCCGTCGAGGTCGGGGACGAACGTGCCGTGGCCCGCGAACTGGATCGCGACGATGTCGCCGTCGCGCGCCGACGAGACCTTGTCGAGCATCGCCCGCAGGATCGCGTCGCGGGTGGCGTCCGCGTTGTGGATCGACTCCACCTTGAAGCCGGCGTCGGTGAGCGCGTCGGCCCACGCCTCGGCGTCCGCCACGCAGCCGCTCAGCGGGTCCTTGGGGTACGCGTCGATGCCGATGCAGAGGGCGAGCTTGCGCGGTGCGGCACCGCGGGCGCCGGTCGGCTCGGGGCGCGGCGCAGGGGTGAATTCGCTGACCTCGCGCGTCCGGCGCGGGAAGACGGCCACGTGGTCGGTCTCGTCGCTGTCGGGCACGCCGACGACGCGCCGCGCGAGACTCATCATCGTCTCCTCGTCGTTGTCGAAGTCGCCGTGCGAGGTCGCCTGCGTGCTGCTGCGCCGGCCGCGGGCGACGGGACCGAGGACGAGGCGCTCGGAGGTGTCGCCGAGGTAGGCCATCGTCCGTCCCGAGCGACGCAGGTGCTCCTCGAGACCGAGGATCTCGGCATCCTTCTCCGCCTCGAACGCCCGCGAGACGAGATACAGGAGCGATTTGCGGTAGACCCCCGCCGTGTTGTCGCGCCTCTCCTGGTTCTCGTTCATCGTGAAGATCGACAGGTTCTCGATCTTCCCGGTCTCGGCCAGGGGCAGCAGTGTCGCCTCGAAGGTGTCGACGCGCACCGCGGGCGCCAGGAAGGTCACGCTCTTCACGCTCTCGACCTTGTCGTCGCCCTCGAACAGCCGCGGCACGAAGTGCGAGTGGTAGATCGACCCGGCGCTGTGCCCCGCGATGTGCAGCTCGATGGCGCCGGCGTTCGCGGCCATGTACTCCCGCAGCGCCGCCGCGAGCACGTACGCGCCGCCGGCTGCGCCGCCGTCGACGGCCGGAAGGCAGGCGCCGGCGGAGTCGAGCTTCATGTCGTCCCAGAACTTCCGCCCGCCGAGCACCCGGGCCGCGGCCTCCACGGCGAGATCCGTGAGGTCGGTGAAACCGCGCTTGCCGGCCTTGCCCCGGACGACGTCTTCGAGAGTGGTCTTGAAACCGCTCTCCCAGACCAGGTGGAGGGGATACACGCCGTTCTTCTTCCACCACCCGACCTGCCGCTGGGCCGTCTGCAGCCCCGCGGCCTTGTCGGTGAGCCCGCCGTGGGCCCAGATGAGCACCGGAACGGGCGCGGGCGCCTCGCCGGCCGGCGTCTTCTTCGCCTGCTGGTCCACGAACGCGCCGAGGTCGACGTCGATCATCCGCTTGACGTCGTCGGCCGTGGTCTTGAAATCGTCGACGGTGCGTGGCTTGGCGCTCGCTGCCGTGGCGAGCCTGCCGTCCTCGGTGTGGACGACGTGCTTGCGCAGTGCGGTGAGCTCCGCGGCGCTGAGCGTCGCGCCACGGGCGGTCGCGGTGGTGTCGGGCATGGTGTCACGTCCTGTCTGCTGGTGGTGGAGGGTGAGGTCAGGGGTGGTCGTCACGCGCGAGGCCGCTGCGGACGAGCTTCGCCCGCGGGTCGGCGAAGACGGTGAAGGCGAGCGAGGTGAGGTCGCCGGCCTCGCGGGCCGCCCGTCGTGCGGCGAGCACCGCCTCGCCGACGGTTGCGCCCTCGCCGAGCGTCTGCGTGTAGAAGGTGCGGACGAACAGCGCGGTGACGTCATCGCGAACCGCCCACGAGCACCCGATGAACACGCCCGCTCCGCCGCGGAGGAACACCTCCGCGAACCCGCCGAGCCCGGTGGCGCCCGAGCGGAGCCGGCCCACGTCGCACGCGCTCAGGAACACGAACGGGGCGGATGCCGCGGCCTGCGGCTCGTCGAGTTCGGGCAGGTCGCGCCGGGCGTCGGAGTCGGTGTACGAGGCGGTTCCGTCGTCGTGATCCTCTGAGAACGCGGCGAACGCGATCTCCTGCCCACGCGGATCGACGTCTCGCCATCGGCCGTGCCCGGCGAAGTGGAGAAGGTCGAAGCCATCCGCGATCGCCTGGCGGAACGCGACGGGATCGGCGGCCGGGCGGGGGCTGAGCGCCAGCAGGTCGCCGAGGGTCTCGATCTCCTCGCGGGCGCGCGGGAGGGTCAGATTGTGATCGATGTAGTCGGGGGCGATCGCGACGACACGGCTGGTATCGACGGGCAGGACGGTCGGTCGTGTCGTCCCGTACATCCAGCGCGTGAGCCCGAGGTCGCCGAGGAAGTAGCGCTCCGGGTCGGGTCGCTGCGTGCCGACGGGCACGAGGTGCAGGATCTCCCACGGGATGTCGAGTTCCCCTGACGTCTGCAGCACCAGTTGCGAGATCCTCCGGCGCCGGCTCCACAGCAGGGCGTTGACCTCATCGCCGAGAAGATCCTCCGCGATCCGGGCGCCGAGTGTGCGCACATCGCGGCGGACGGTGTCGGCGGCCTCCTCGGCCTCGTCGGGATCCTCCTCCACCGCCTGGCGATACGCCGATCTGATCGCCGCGAGGTCCGCGTAGATGCCCTCGACGTATGCGCTCTTGTCGTCGAGACGCACCGAGTTCTTCACGACGGTTCTGCCGATCTTCGCCGTGATGAGCAGCTCGGAGCGGCCGCGTGAGATCGACTCGTCGATCACGAGGGTCGGGAGGTCCGCGATGCTGCGCGGCGGCGCGGCGACGGATGCCGCCACCAGACGCACGTCGCCGGTCGGGTCGTCGGCGTCGTCCGAGAGGATCAGGGTGCTCAGTGCCAGCACGGCGAGCGGCGCCACCACGGGCGGCTGGGTGAACGTCACGGTGATGTGGCCACGCCCGGGTGCGTCGGGTACCAGTCGGAAGACGAGTCGCCGGGGACCGTCCCCGTTCGCGGGCAGCGAGGTCGTGACGACCGACGGGGTGCCGTCGGCGAAGGCGAGGCCGCGCAGCTGCATGCCGACTTCGATGTCACGCGACGGGTCGAACCGTGCCCGGGTCTTCTTGTGCGCGGTGCCGGCCGTCGGGGCGAGGTCCTCCAGCGACAGCCTGACGACCGCATCGAACGCGACGCCGGCGACGACGCGCGAGGGAACCTCCGCGTCGACGACGGCCGGGACCGGTGTCGCGCCGTCCAGACCGGTGGTCGGCGACCCCGGAGCCGGTGCGGGCGCGGCCGGAGCGGGTGCGGGCACGGGCGGTGCCGGTGCGGCAGGTGCGAGCCC